>JBGCCY010000073.1:0-9943 GCA_045104975.1 Saprospiraceae bacterium | reverse complement strand
TAGCATTTGCTGTCAATGTTCCTGTAGGTATAACTGCTTCACAAGTACCAGGATCAGCATTTACTGTCACGGTAGCTGGAGCAGCTAGTGTACATTGTCCTGACATTTGAAAAGAAGCAAAAGCTACTAATGCAAATGTTGACAAGAAGTTTAAAAAATTTATGTTAATTTTTTTCATGAGAATAATTAATTCTTTTTGTTTAAAAAATTGAAAGTCATTTTAATTTAAGCTGTTTTAATCAGCTAATAAATCCATTATTTCCTGATGTAACGGAGCTACATAAGGGTTTTTACTAACTGTAGCACCCTTAGAAAAAGAGTTAACTGTGTAGTTAAATCGGTTAGCACCTGATGTAATAGCATCTGCTACGGTTACACCATTGCTAATTTCGCTTAGTACGAAAGTGTAGAATTCAATTTTCTCTGATTGGTAAGTAGGATTATTTACATCCTTTACTTCATTCGCAACATTTGTAGCTATTTCTGTTGTCAATAAATCAGAAGCAGTATCAGCATTTACGTATTGAGCTGATGCGCTTTGAGTACCAACCACGAGGAAAGCAAAAAATAACATTGCTGTTAAAATTGTTTTTTTCATGAGATATCATGTTTTTAAAGTGAAAAAAAAATTAAGTGAATTAAATATGATTATTAAAATTTAAGTTAAAGTTGAATTGATAAGAAAGGGATGAGAGTCCTATTCAACTTGGTAACCATTGTTACTAGTTGTTATGAATAGAAATTCATTATATGATAAATTGAGTACTATATTTTCCATGACTTTGGATGTCATCGAAAAGGGAGGAATTGATTATAGTCTCAAGAATTGATAATTAGATTATTTATTTATTTATTTGATACAAAAACATAACTTCGATTGAGAAGTGTGTAAATAAAAAATCAGATTAATTGTTATTCGGTATGTAAATAAAAAAGTGAAATAATTAAATGGTGAAGCTGCTTAGAATAGAATTGATTGTGTATGTTTCATATTTCTTTTGTGCTTGCTTCTTTTTATAAAACAAAGATATGGGGAAAAACCTTTCCAGTAAACCCTTCTAATTTTTTTTGATCAAAAGGGCTTTTCTTTATTAATAAAAAGAGATATATGTATTAACAAAAAGATTGTTTTCGTCCATTTTCTACCGTTTTTTGAACTTATTGTGTTTATAAATATTTGAAAAATACCTTTTTTATAGTGCATCTACTTCGGCATATTTTCCTACTTATCTATTAAACTACCTATAGCTCAAGTAAAAAAGTCAATAAAAGATAGTTCAAACATCCATTAGACATAATTCTTAATAAAATAGGATGAAAGAACTTCCTGATTTTAAAATCTGGAAGTTCTAAACTGTTCAGAATTAAGGTTTAATAGATTCGAAAAACTTCTTTTTTGCAAAAAATGGAGATTCGATATAAATTTTACACCCCAGAAAAACGATACAAATTTATCTTCAAAAATTCATTGTCCTACCTCATCTAATCATAAAAAACTCAATAAACACTTATTTTTTGTACAATTTAATAGGATAGTCCAAGCTTTGTCCTACCCCTGTCTTAGCCTTGTCCATATTGGTTTTTTGGGAAATCGAGTTATTACTGTGAAATTTGTAATATGATAATCGGAAAGACGATTAGTTCATTTTTTTAGATAAAATCAAAGTTAGAAATCAAATTTAACTTTTAAGAATATAGGGTTTTAGTTAGGTTTTTTCTCGGTCGTGAAATTTGCTTCTTGACAATCTAGCATTTTCAAAAAAACATGTTTCACGCCGTATTTGGCAAATTCAAAGTAAGGGCATTCAACCTGTCTTGCTTTTTTAATATAAAAGAGAGGTGCTACCTCTCCTTAATCTTTTTCCAAAACCAATACATATTTATCATGCGAGACTATTTTAAAACCGTTTTTACATTTTCCCAAAAGTCTATTCAATTTATCCTTGATTTTAAAAATCGACAAAAGGATGTGATGAAGAGGTCATTCCAAAACTAATTTTTCTAAAAACTAAAAGATTTAGCAAAGTGAATAAAAGGTAGGTGTTCCCCTCATATCTACTTTTTTTTTAAACACATAAACAGAAAATCACTTAAAAACTGGAGTTTCTGTTTTCAATGCTTCCGAACTCCCAAATAACCAAGGAAGACAGAAAACAATCACAAAATGAGATTTGGGGTATTGAAATACGAAACTCCTACTTTTTTTATGAGAAAAAATATAAATGAATAATTTTCGCAACCGTACAATTTAATTATTCATTGAAAGATCGTGTGATAGGTTGTTTGTCCTGACAGTTCATTTTGAACTGTCGGGATTTTTTTTGAGGAAAAAGAAAATAATTATAGTATACTTAAGTACCTAGAGGATTCTTTTTTCTTGCCTTTTTTTATCTTTTCACTGATCTTATTCTCCTATTGAAAAATACTTAGTTAAAATCTACTTACTGGTAGGCAGGTTCAGATTTTTTAGCAGTTTCTCTTAAGAAACCATCGAATAGTTGTTCTATTGAATTATTTACTAAGGAAAAGGTATTCTCAAGTGAATACTTTTTAAAATAGAACAAGTCTATTCAACTTTTCACACATTATTCTCCAAAATTTTTGCCCTACGATATTTTCCAAAAAGACGCTGGTTTATTTTATATATCTTTTTAGAATAAAAAAAGTATCAAGGATATGGCTTTATCTAAAATAAGTCTCGGTATTTCCTTTCACACAAGCTACTTTTTCCAAACCCAAAGAATTCTGCCAAATATGGCTTCCAACCTGATGATACTAAAAAACATACAGCTGAATATTTCGACTTATTAAATGAAGCTGAAATCGTTTTCGCTAATCAATCTGCTGAGATAGAGTATATTCCTTACCATGTTTTATGGAAATATGGCCTAGAAATACTCGATCAAGTATATGTCAAATAAATTGTCAAAAAAACCACTTGTCCAACCCTTTTTTTTAGTCCAATCTTCAAAAACCTCTATTTTACTAGCATTTTAACATAATTTAACAAAGCTGTCCAAGTTTTGTCCCACCCCTGTCATAGCCTTGTCCATATTAGATTCTTGGGAAATCCAGTTATAACCTTGAAATTTACATTATGAATGACGGACAACGAATAAGCGATGAAGAGAAAGAAAATAATTCATAAAAAGTATTTACTTATCTAATAGACAAGTTCAAATCTTAAATAAAGATTTAAGATTAAAAAAATAGAGTTTTAGTTAGGTTTTTACAAAGCATGGAGGATTATAGTTTTTATGGCAAAAAAAACATAACCAGTTGAAAGCCACATGAAAAAGAATTCATTAAAGAATGTATTCATTTTTATAACAAACACTCATTAAAAACTTTTCTCCATGCTTATTTGACACAATTTCCGATAATATTCGGAATCAAGAATATAGGGTTTTAGTTAGGTTTTTTCTCGGTTGTGGAATCGAACTTTTGGCAATCTATCATTATCAAAAAATTTATCCCACTTCCGTATTTGACACAATTTCCGATAATGTTCGGAATCAAGAATATAGGGTTTTAGTTAGGTTTTTTCTCGGTCGTGGGAGGCTATTTTATGACTATCAATAATCACAAAAAATGTTTCCCCGCCGTATTTGACACAACTTCCGAAAAAGTTCGGAATCATTAATATAGGGTTTCCTAGGTTACCCACGGCAAAGTGAAATATGCTTATTTCTTCGAATTCAAACAAAACCAAAAAAAGTAAACGAGGCAGGTGGGTTTTCGGTCTTAAGACAAAGAAGCTAATAAAGCCATTTGCTTTGCCGCATTTGAAAATTATGTCTTACTGAATTATATGGAGATAATGTATAAACCGTTTTTTACAAAACCGATACTTAGAGGGCTATCCCGAAATTAACTAACAAACGCATTATCCCAAAACCGAAAAAGAGGTTTTTCAAGCTTTCACAAAGGTGAAATTTGAAATCGCCTCACACTTTGAAACAACACCCGTCTATATATTAAATCAATAGACAACACCATGAAAAAGCAAGGAGGGCGATATTCCCAAAAACGTTGCTGGTTTATCCCAAAACCGTTACGGGGTTATTCTCAAAACTCTAAAAATCTTTTCCCAAGGACCGCTAGAGTTTCCAAAACTAACCACTATGTTGCTCCCTTGCCTTTCAAATTTTTCGTCCTTTGATGGATGTATGTTGTAATTAAGCTAAAGATGAGTGTAAGAAGTAAAAAGACTAGAATAATAAGTTGTACTTTTTTTTATAAAAAGATCTTAAAGATCGTGTGATAGGTTGTTTGTCCTGGCAGTTTTATTCTGAATTTTTGGAATAATCTGTCAGGATTTTTTTTTAGAAAAAACTTAACTTAAATGGTACTCTCTGACTACTAGTTTTCTCCAATTTAAATATCCTTTGACTGCCAAAACAGTATTGACAATAAACAAAAGCATAAAGAGATAAGCTCCCACAGCCCAGTACATATAGACATAAATTATATCGACGACAATCCAATAAATCCAATTTCCTATCTTTTTTTGGATGGTCATAAAGGTGGCAAAAATTGCAAAAGCGGTAGTAAATGCATCCAAATAAGTTTTCTGCGCAGGTGTATATTTATCAAATAAGTATCCTAATAAAAAAGTCAATGCTACTCCTGCAACAATAATCATAACATGTTGATTAGCAGCTAATTGCGTCACATGTAATTGTTTTTTCTCCTTACTTCCAAATTTCCATTGATAGATTCCCACAAACCCCATAATCACATAAAAAACATTTAGAATCGCATCAATATAATAATCATACAAATTATAAGTCGCCCATGCCCAAAGTCCACAACTGAGTATTCCCCAAAACCAACACCACACATTCTCTTTGATCGCTAAAATAATATAAATCAATCCAAAGATCGTCGCTAAAATTTCAGCCCAATGTAAATTTTGCGCACCTTGAATAACGTTTGAATAAAAATCAGACATGTAATTTTGTATTATGCTTATATATGTAAATGTATTGTTTTTATTTTTACACTTGATTTTGATTGATTACAGGTTGGATCAAAAACTGGATAGAATATGGCTTTGCAAATAATTTAAATTCATCATGCGTGTGTGCCCCCCAGCTATCATCACCTCCAACTCCCATTTGTCCAAAATCGACGTGCAAAGTAATAAAATCTTTTGGAATCAAATCGTAAGTATGCTTAAATGGTTTATCGAAACCACCCAAATCAAAATCATCCGTCGTATATTTTTGTGCAGAGAAATCAAATAATGGTTGGCCTATTATCTTCAAGCCGATGCCTTCTGAATTAATTAAAGTCAACCAACGACTTTCTGTTTTGTTTCCATTTTCTTGAGGACGAATATAGGGATGATATTGTTCCGTAATTGTATTGTTATATTTCCCAACAAAAGCGCTCGCCTTTCTATCTGAATAATTTTCATGTGGACCTCTTCCGTACCATTTTACGTTTTCGAATTCTAATGGTAATTCCATGGTCAATCCAAACCGAGGCAATTCAGGTAATTCTTTTTGATTGTTTTCAAAAGGAAGAAGTTGACCCGTTACTTTAATTTCTCCATTTCCAAATATCCGATAATTAAGTTCATATTTTAATCCCACGGAAGCCAATTTAAAATTGGTGCTCACCAAAATCTCTTGATCCGAAATAACGGTTGTAGTTACTTCCTCTACTTCTCTATTTTTACTCGCCTCTTTCCAATCTTTTAATCGAAGCATCATCAAATTCCCTAAATCATTATCAATCGGTGCTCGCCAAAAATTAGGTTTTGCTCCTTTCTTTAACAATACATTTCCGTGGCAAACATATTGCTCTAAAAGTCCTGTCACTTTTGAAAACTCCATCAAAAAACCATCTCCCTCAATTTTGTAAATATTTTGTTTTTCCTTTAAAATCAATAATTTCAGCTCCTTTTCAGAAGGGAAATCAACTTCCTTTTTATCGTACAATTGAAATTGTTCTTTGGCAATTTCATAATTTTCAGGAATCATTGGTTGAGCCTCTTTAGTCAAAAAATAAAAATTCAAAAAACATTCTTGCTCGCTAAATTTTTCCATTCCTGTAGGAACTTCGATTTCTTCGAACGATTGAGGAGGAGTTTCAAAATCTTCCATTACATAATTAAAACACACCTCCCCGTCTACAACATACTCTACTCGTAACAATACATTTACAAGGTTAGAGAAATCAAATAAATTGTGTATTCGAAACAGTCCTTTTGCTATATCAATTGCTTCCACTTTGATATTTTGATACACCTTTTTCACTTCTAAAAGTGCAGGATGAATAACTCGATTAGGAAAGACTAAACCATTAATACAAAAATTATTATCACTCGGCACTTTGTCTCCACCAAAGTCTCCACCATATTTCCAATACTTCATTCCATCTTTTGTCTTAGCCAAAATCCCTTGGTCTTGCCAATCCCAAATAAAACCACCTTGCAAATTGGGAAATCGCTCTATCTCATCCCAATATTTTTGCAAATTCCCCACACTATTCCCCATCGCATGAGCATATTCACACATGATAAGTGGTCGATCATTTGTTCGCTCTGCATATTCAATTATCGTTTCTATCTTGGGATACATGGGGCAGACGATGTCGGTATTTTTGGCTTCACCTGCTTGTTCATATTGCACCGGACGGGAGTCATCTCTTTGTTTTACCCACTCGTAAGCGGCCTGCATATTTTGGCCATTTCCCGCTTCATTTCCCAAAGACCAAGCGATGATGCAAGCATGGTTTTTGGTTCTTTCCAACATCCGTTTCACTCGATCCAAATGTGCTGCTTCCCAATTGGGCAAAGCAGAAGTATGTGCTTCCTCATCATAAGGTTTTGAAAAACAAGATCCCATTCCATGTGCTTCAATATTCGCTTCATCAACCACATACAAACCATATTCATCACACAACTCATACCACCGTGTATCATTCGGATAATGACTAGCACGCACCGCATTAAAATTATTTTGCTTCAATAATTTAATATCTTCCAACATATCTTTTTCTGTAATCACATGGCCATTCACTTCATCATGTTCATGTCGATTGACACCTTTGATCGTGATAGATTTTCCATTGACAAGTAGTTGACCATTCTTAATTTCAAGTTTTCTAAAACCGACTTTGCAACTTATTATTTGAATGACTTTATTTCCCCCATTTCTCAATACCAAAGCTAACTTATACAGGTTTGGAGTTTCTGCAGTCCACTTTTTTGGGGTTTTTATTTTATTCTCAAAAGAAGTAACAATATTTGTATCTAACTGGAAATCAATACTTTGCGAACTTACTTCTACTAAAATTTCATCTTCATCATACAATTGACATTCAACTACAAATGGCTTCTCATTCTTTTTTAAATCAAGATTTTCTAACTCTATCTCTACTTGTAACAATGCATCTTCATAGTTTTCATCCAAATCCGTTTTTACAAAGAAATCACAAAAATGAGTTTTTGGCGCAGCCCATAAATACACCTCTCGTTCCATCCCACTCAGTCTCCAAAAATCCTGACATTCCAAATAGGCACCATCCGACCATCGATAAACTTCTACCGAAATCGTATTCTCTACTTCTTGTAAATGTTTTGTTATGTTAAATTCAATTGGCGTTTTTGAATCTTGATTATAACCAATAAATTCTCCGTTTAGCCAGAAATAGGCAGCAGATTTTACTGCTCCAAATTGAATGAAAATTTCCTTCCCATCCCAATCTTTTGGAATCGTAAATGATTTTTTATAGGAACCAACTGGATTATAATCATGCGGAATGAGAGGCGGATTTTTTGGAAAAGGATATCGATCATTCACATAAATTGGAATGCCATAACCTTTCATTTCCCAATTAGCAGGCACTTCAATTTCATCCCAAGTGGAAACATCAAAATCATTTTCATAAAAATTCTTTGGTCGATCAGCGGGTTTCTTTACCCAATGAAACTTCCATTTTCCATTGAGCGATTTCACCCAATTGGAATTAGATTTTTGAAGACTATTTCCCTTGAAAAATTCATTTGCATTGGAGAAAGAGATAAAATTTGCATGAGGTTTAATTTGACCTAAATTAAATATTTCAGGATTCTCCCAAAACGGTTTCTCATCATCAAGGATTATATTTTCACTAATTTCTTGAGCCATGTTTTATTAATTAAACGATTTCTATTTGCGGTACACTTTGTATTTGCTACCACGATTCTTTTGCAAATATCACGAAAAAAGAGATAGGATATTTTTTATTTAAAATGAATGTCCTGATTTTGATTTCTTAAAAATTATATATCAAATTATAATTACAAATAAGTGATTTTTCTAAAAAAATTATGGAAATCATACTTTTATCATCATCTTTGTATATCATTATTTTTTACCAAATGAAAACAACATCCAATGAAATTGATTACCTCTAGATCATATTCTCCTCCTAATTTACCCATAATAATTTATTAAAAATTCATAAGTCTTGAGTAAACACTACTTAATACAAGTAAGTCATTTACTAGATTTACTCATGATTTTTTATCCTTTCATTTATAAAACAAATTTTATTATGAAAAAACAAGTTTCCTTATTAATCGTTTTAGGACTTTTCCTTTTCGCCACTCCAAGTAAAGCTCAAAATTATAAATCAGCTGTTGGACTTCGACTTGGTTATCCATTGTCCGTAACTTACAAGCAATTTGTAAATGAATCTAGTGCTTTTGAAGTTTATGCAGGAACACGTGGATTTAAAGGAGCAGCCAATACTGGTTACCGATGGTTTACTGTAAGTGGTGCTTATCAAATTCATAAACCTATCGAAAGCGTAGCAGGATTAGATTATTATTTTGGAGCAGGTGCTTCTATTTATTTTTGGTCTTTCGAATTTGATAATAATGAATCATCTACAAGTTTTGGATTACAAGGATATGGAGGACTCTCATACACTTTCTCGGACACTCCTATCAATATTAGTGTCGATTGGGTCCCTACCTTTTTCATCAATGGCTACGGCTCTGGATTTGGTGCAGGCTATGGTAGTCTTGCCGTTAGATATGTTCTCTCAGGAGGTAGCAATAATTAATTTGCTTAAAGAAATATGAAACAATCCTGTTCCTACTTCTTTAATAAAGATATGTTTCTAAAATCGAAAATGTAATTGATTTACATTTTCGATTTTTTTATCTTGTTACTTTTTAGATAATTTATTATAAGGAAATATAAACAATCTGCTCCAAGATGAATTTTGAAGAACCAAAATACGACCAACCTCAACATCAAAACAAACCTCTTTTCCCAAAATTAGGTATCCAACTTAATTGCCCAAAATGTAGTCATGAAATCATCGCTGACGACATCAACATTGACAAAGCCATAGCTAAGTGCAAAAACTGTAACAATGTATTTACATTTGAAGAAGAGTTGAGTTCTCCGCTACGACGACGCAAAGAAGTTTTCCTTCCAGAAGAAATTGAGATTGATGCTTACCAAGATGAATTGACTCTTTTTTATAAATGGCGAAAGGCAAAAGGGATCAGTCCATTTCTTATTTTCTTCGGGGTATTTTGGAATGTATTGATGATTCCATTTGTGATTGGAGCAATCATCTCAGGAAGCTTAGTTATGCTTTTAGGGATCAGTTTGCACTTGATGGTGGGGATTAGTTTTATAGTTTACATAATTACTCGACTGATGAATTCAACATATATAACTGTCGATGATTATGAATTGTCAATTGAGCATCGACCATTTACGATTCCGTTTGTAGCCAAAAATCAATATTTTGATGTGCGAAATATTGAGCAATTATATTCTAAAAAATATGTTTCCCATCAAACCAATGGAGTTAATGTTTATGCTTATGCCGTTCATGCTCAAATAGTAGGAGGAGAAGATTTAAAAATCATTGGAGGATTTAAGCAAAAAAATAAAGCGCTATTTATTGAGCAAGAAATTGAATTATT
>JBGCCY010000072.1:0-19121 GCA_045104975.1 Saprospiraceae bacterium | reverse complement strand
AATAAATGAAACCACCGTTTCTTCATCCAAACAAGAAGAACCTAACATCTGAATCAGCGGAAGTTCTTCCGAGAAGTTTTTGATATTTTCGATGCTTTGAAAGAATTGGACGAGCGAACGAGGCGTCGTTTGTTGACCATGTGCAATCTCAGGATAGGTCAAAACAAAATTAATACACCTCGAATCTACCCCAGCTTTTTCCGCCCAAATTGCCCAAGCCTTTGGATCAAAATTCATGGTGATATGCATCATTCGGGTAAGCATGGCGTTGTCCATAGGAGTGACAGAATAATCTCCGCCATCAGGATTGGCTGTCAAAACGATTTGCCAAAACTTAGGTAATTTCCAACTTACCAATTCATAGTTTTGTAGCAGTTGCATGATGCCTCGCAGGATTCGATCATCCGCTCGATTGACATCATCAATCAATAAAATCCCTGGCCCTTCTTCTGTTGGAACCCAATCAGGACTACTGAAGATGGTTCTTCCATTTTCGACAGAAGGCATTCCAACGAGGTCACCCATTTCTTCAAATTGAGCAGGAGCGATGTACGCCCATTTATAATCAAGTGAATTAGCGATCTGATTCACCATTTCCGTTTTCCCAATTCCATGTGTCCCCCAAATGCAGATAGGAGATTTTTTATTTCCAGATTCTTCAGCGGCGACATTGGTTTTGATAATGTGTTCTACAAAATTTCTCACTTCATTTGAGTTGGATTCCATTCCGTAAAAAACATAATTGTGTTTTTGATCACTCATTTATTTTTATTTATTTGAAACTGTTTTGTCATAAACTTCAAAGCAGTTTTTTAATTAGTCATTTTTAATTTTTTGCCTGGTAACGTTTCCCAAGCACTTTCATTTTCTTCAATTCCATTCGAAGTGATAATCCACAAAACAGGGTAACGGGTTGGCATACTCGGCGGAGCAGCATAACCATCTGTAAAATAAATTAATGCATCAGGATGAAATTTTTCATTGCCATATTGGAGCGGTGCATCGAAGGAAGTCCCACCTCTGCCATGAACTTTTACGGGGGTGATTCCTTTGTAATTATAAGTTTTATGAATGTGTGTATCACACTCAACAATTTGGATTTCTGCTCCTTGTTTCCAAATGAAATATATTTCTGCAAAAAATTCTACCAAGTCTTCATTTGGAACACTTCCCGAAGTATCAATGGCAAGTAACAATCTATTTCGTCTTTTTACTTTTACGCCCGGCACAGTTCCATATCGTTTGGAAGGTCGGCGAATCGTATTTTTGATAAAAGTACTATTGCTGGAAGTGGCAAATAATCGGAGGAGTCTACGCCAATTAAATTTCGGTTTCATGTTGGCCAAAATTTGCTCCAATTGCTCTGCTAGACTTCCAGGGAGATTGCCGTAATTTTTATATTTATGTTTGACTCGGTTGGCGGTTTGTTTAATCATTCGATTGGCTTGGTACTCCGCAATTTTACGTTCGCCTTCTGACATTTTTTCTATTTCTATCCAAAACTTATGTCTTTCTAATTCTTCATTTTCTTCAGTCATCAAATCAGAAATACTCATTTGAGGTTCTCCGTTGCTTTTTTCAGGGTTAGTGTTATTCACCGCATCCTCAAAACTCATCGAAGAAGAAGATTTAAATATTTTGTCTAATTGATGATAGTAATATCCGACATCTTTATCTTTTTCCAAATCAATGTTATACATCGGTAGGAGATAGGCAAAATTTTCTAACAAGATACCTCCGTTTGGCAATTGCTTGCGTTCGATATATTGGTTGACAACAATATCGGCAGCGATGTTAAATAGTTGTTTGTTGGGAAATGATTTCATCAAAAACAAATGCTTCAAAACAATATGTAACATTTCATGCTTGATCAGTCCGTATCGATTTTCGTCATTGAGTGAGTTCCAGAAGTTTTCATTGACAATCAATTTGATGCTCTGTCGATTCATTAAGGCAACTGCGGCGGTGCTGGTTTGCGTAGAAATTTCTTTGGGTAATCCCATCATGAAATGACCATAGAATGGTTCGGTGAGTAGAAGTTTGACGCTAGTCTTGCTGATGGAATCTATAGATTTCAAATACTTATATTTTTATTTTCAACAAAGTTAAAAAATGAAATCAATAATAATAAGCTTTGAGGAAATGTAGCTAGATGTGAGACAAGATTGTTTTAAAAAAGAATTAAAGAATAGGACAAGGCATTAATATTAATTTCAGTTTTTCTTTTCATTAGTCTATTTGAAAGTTATAGAAAGTAGTTGATACATACTTACAAATCCACAATTATTAATTGATTTAATAGAGCCAACATTATCTTTTTCACAAGAGCAAATTGGAATTTTACCCGAATCAATCGCTATGGTTTTGGCTTTATTTAATAAGTAAGTGCCATACCCTTTTCTTCTAAAATCAGGTGAGACGACCATTCCTATATCTGCAAATTCTGGCGTTGTTGTACTTTTTCTTACTTCACATGTTCCAATAATTTTATCGTCATGCTCAAGAAAAAATATTTCCTTTTTCTCAATTAGTCCTCCAACATATCCTGTCAACCATTCTTTGGGTGCTCCCATACTATAATGACAAAAGTCTACTATTCTTTCAAGGTTTTCCGTTTGGCACTCTTTTAATATTCCTTCTTTTTCGTCAATATTTACTTCAAAAGAATTCCTGAATAAATAAGTATGTACTTTTAATTTTTCAACAAAATTTAATGCGATAGATAAGTAACCAAGATTATTGGTACCTACAATTCCAGTTTTAATTTGCATGATTTCAATGAACTCTTTAAAGATGACTTCACCGTTCGAGAAATATTTTGCTGAAATATAAAATTGGAGAAGCTGGTTTTCATCATTAACTGAAGTGTATCCAATCAGTTCATCTTCACATACAATTTCCCAGTGCATGGCACTATTTCTAAAAAACTCCCACATCCCGTCTTGCGGACTTGTAAGACTGGTTAGCCATTCGTTTTTTAAAATAGTGAGTTTATCAGTATTTGTTATTTTATTGAAGTGATAATTTTGTTTCATTTTATTTTGTAAATGGATTGTTATGTATGCCTTCTCAAAGGTAATTATCTGTATGTTGGTATTGGATGTTGAAATCAAATAATCTTATTTTTTCATTCCCAAAAACTTACTTCAAGTTTTGCTTAAAAAAATCAATTGTTCTTTTCCAAGCCAATTGCGCTTGCTCTTTATCATATCTTCCAGTCGAATCATTATGAAATCCATGATTCGCCTGTGGATAAATATGAGCTTCATAATTTTTCCCATTCTTTTTTAAGGCTTCTTCAAAAGCTGGCCAACCTTCATTAACTCTTTTATCTAATTCTCCTAGTTGAACAAGCAAGGGTGCTTGAATTTTTTGAACTAATTCATCTTCAGGTTGTCTGCCATAAAATGGAACTGCTGCTTTCAAATCGGGTAATCTTACCGCCATCATATTTGAAATCCATCCACCAAAACAAAAACCGACTACACCAATATTTATTTCCATCACATTTTGGATGATTTTTTAAATATTCAAAAGCAGCAATAAAGTCTTCTAACATTTCATTTTTGTCTCGTTTGCGTTGCATCGTCCGACCATCGTCATCATTTCCAGGGTAACCTCCAAGTGGTGTCAAAGCATCGGGAGCCAAGGAAATAAATCCTGGCAAAGCTGCTCTTCTTCCCACATCTTCGATATGGGGATTCAGTCCTCGGTTTTCATGGACGACAATTATTCCGGGTAATTTTTTCTTTACTTTTGCTGGACGGGAAAGCAATCCTTTAATTTCTCCTCCTCCTTTTTCAGAATTGTAGGTGATGAATTCTGTTTCCAATCTGGAATCGTCTTTGGAGATTTGAATCTCATTATAATTAGGCATCACACAACTTAACAGATTACTCATGGTCAATCCACCAACGGCATAAATGGATAATTTTTCCATAAATTTTCTTCGGTCAATTCGGTTGTGAGCGTATTCATAGTAAAGGTCAAATACTTCTTGATTGATGTCTTCTTTTTTTATTTTTTTCATGATTAGGATTTTGGTGAAAAATTTATGGAAGTCTGGAATAGCTAATTTTATTATTCTAAGAAATCTAATCCTGTTTAATGACTAGATTGAGTTATTTGTTATTGGGTTTGAAAATATAAAATATGGAAGCAACCATCAATCAGTTAATAACATCAAAAGAATCAAGTGGATTACTTTAAAAAACGCGCGGTAAAATTTTCTTTGTAAGCACGACCGATCGGGATGATATTTTTTTCATTTAGAAAAACTTGGTTACTCACCACTTTTTCAATTTTGGAAATATTAATAATATAAGATTTGTGGATTCTCATAAACTGATTGTTGTCCAAGTTCTCCAACCAATATCGAAGTGATTCAGAAGATAAATGTTTCTTGTCAGACAAAAATATTTCAGTATAATCAGCATCTGATTTGATGTAGAGAATATCGTCAATAGTAATTTTGATATGTTCATACCCTGATTTTATAAAAATTTCCTTTCTGCTATTTTCCTGGTGATCAGAAGACTGGTTGATATTTTTAGAAGGTATTTTTGAAATAGCTTTGACGAATCTTTGAAAGGAAAATGGTTTCAATAAATAATCCATTACATTAAATTCATAACTCTCCAATGCATACTCTGAAAATGCAGTTGTCAAAATTACAGCAGGAGGATTGGGTAGCGCTTTTAAAAAGTCGATTCCTGAAATTTTAGGTAAATGAATATCTAAGAAGATTAAATCTACTTCCTCGGTTTTTAAAAAATCCATTGCTGGAATTGCATTTGAAAAAGTAGCTTTCAATTGCAAAGTCCCGATATCTTCAATGTATTTTTTTAAAATCCGTTGAGCAGGAGGTTGGTCTTCGATGATGATACAATTCATTTTTATATGTTGGTTTCCAAGTTTATGGTCAATCGAACTTCGAAAATGTTTTCACTATTTTGAATATCTAATTGATGAGCATTTGGGTAAATTAAGTTCAACCGTTTTTTGACATTTTTCAAACCAATGCCATTAGAAAGGCTATCAGTATTGGATTTTTGAAAGAAAGAGTTTTTACAAATAAATTGTAAAATCCCTGAATCTGAAAGGTTTAAATGCACATCAATTGAAATATCATCCGCTTGACTTGCTGTGCTATGTTTAAACGCATTTTCAATAAAAACGATTAAAATCAAAGGAGCGATTTGGTAATTAGATTGGATATTTTTAGTAGAAAAATTCACCGTTCCCCTTTCCTCAATTTGCATTTCGCTAAGATTGATAAAATTTTCTAACTGTTCAACTTCCTTGTTGAGCGGTACAAAATCTTCCTTACATTCATATAACATATATCGCAATAGTCCTGACAACTCTAAAATTATTTTAGGTGTCTTGGGTGATTGTTCGATAGCGTATGAATATAAATTATTTAAGTTGTTAAATAGAAAATGAGGATTGATTTGAGATTTTAAAAATTGTAATTCACTTTCTTTTACTGCAATTTTTAATTCGTCTACTTCTTGTTGTTTTCCCAAAGCATCCCATCCAAATTTAAATCCTGACAACATTGCAATGGGTGGTAAGATTTGAGACATGGTTAATAGAATTCCTCCAAATGTGTTCGCACGACCTCCCGTAAAAAAGATTTTTTCTAAAACAAATTCTTCCACCATGATCACTCCCACAAAAACTAACAATACTAATACAAAAAATAGAATAGTCTTTTTTTGATAATAGAATCGTGGCAGCAGTACATAATTGATGAAAAAAGCAGCCAGCGCATAGTTAAGAAAAAAAGCAATTTTATAAGCAGGTATACTAGTTTGGTTTCTTTCCATAGAATAAAAAAGAAAGACCAAAGCGTGGAGCACGAGTTGGAAAATGATTTCTTTGGAAGACCACCCTGTGATTTTGATTTTTTCGGTCATGATTTCAAAGATAGTTTTTCGAGGGGATTTTTGGAAATGTTATCTTTAAACGGCGAAAATAGTAGGGTAAACAGCAGAGAGGTTTTAACCTAACGGTATTCTAGATATTTGAATCGGGATAAAATGAATAATAACTGAAGCTGCACTCTTTCTTTTGTCGATTATTTTAGAATATAGGGAAATAAAGTCTTGTGCAATTTTAGGTAGTAAAATATTGGTTTGACAAGAAAACCTTTCATTTTCCTCAATTCTTCTTTCTCCCCCGTCGTTCACCCCCCAACTTCTGCCGTTCAAAGAATTGATTTCCATCTTCGAAACAACCCCCATAATATTGTGTTACCAATATTTAAAAATCAAATCAACTTTAATAATAACAGAAAATGAAATATTTTAAAATCCTATTACTTATTCTTGTTTCTTCAAATCTTCTCCTTGCACAAAATCAGAAAATAGAAATCATCGGAACTGTTCTAGATGGCAATAGTCAAAATCCAGTAGAATTTGCTACTGTGATGATTGGCGATAAAAATAGTAAAGCAGCGATTACCGGAGTTACAACGGAATTAGATGGGACTTTTATAGTGGAAACGAGTGCGACCGATTTTTTTATTGAAGTAAGTTTTATAGGATTTGCTAACAAGACAATTACGGATTTTTCTATTGAAAATGGTACGGTAAATCTTGGCAATATTTTAATGAGTGAAAATGATAATCAACTTGAGGAAGTTGTCGTCCGAGCAGAAAAATCAACCACCGAATTTCGATTAGACAAACGGGTTTTTAATGTTGGACAAGATTTAAGTAGCACAGGCGCTAGTGCTTTGGAAGTGTTGAATAATGTTCCATCTGTCAATGTCGATATCGAAGGAGCAGTTAGCCTGAGAGGTAGTTCTGGGGTGCAAATTTTAATTAATGGTAAACCATCTGTTTTGGCAAGTGAACAAGGAAATGCACTTGGAACGATTACCGCTGATATGATTGATAAAATAGAAGTTATCACTAATCCTTCGGCTAAATACGATGCGGAAGGAACTTCAGGGATCATAAATATCATTATCAAAAAAGAAGAGCGAAAAGGAATTAATGGTTCGGTGTCGGTTAATACTGGAATGCCGCATAATCATAGTGTTGGTTTAAGTCTTAATCGTCGAACAGAAAAATTTAATCTTTTTAGTCAAATAGGAGCAGGGTACCGAGAACTGCCAAATGACTCTGAAAATATTAATCGAGACTTGGTGAATGGAACAACTATTTATTCAGAGGGAGAAGAGTTTCGAAATGAAAAATTTTACAATTTGATTTTAGGAACGGATTACCATATCAATAAAAACAATATACTTACATTATCTGGTAGTTTTGCCTATGAGGTGGAAGAGCAGCCTTCGTTAACCAATTTTAAGTTAGAAGATGCTGCAGGAGATATTATCAATGAATGGAATAGAACGGAAACGACTGAAGCAAATAATCCAAAATACCGTTATGAATTACAATATAAAAGTAATTTAAAAGGTCATAAAGATCATGCGCTTTTGATTAGTGCGTTAGGTAACTTTTTCGGTAAAGACCAATCTTCAGAGTTTTTTAATAATGAAACTTTAGGTAGCGAGTCGTTTGCAGATCAACAAACTGAAACTCATTTTCAAGAAGGGAAATACACTTTTAGTATTGATTATACTAAACCTTTTTCTGATAAAGTAACTTTGGAAACAGGAGCACAATATGTTATCAATAATGTGAGCAATGATTTCGAGGTTAGAAATTCGATCAATGGTGAATTCATCGCTGATCCTAGCTTAACTAACTTATTCGAATATGATCAAAAGGTTCTTGGAGTATATGGAACGGGTGCATACGAAGATGATAAGTGGGGACTTAAGTTAGGTTTAAGAATGGAGAATACGGATCTTCAAACTTTGTTGGTGAATACGAATCAAGATAACGATATCAATTTCACAAATTTCTTTCCAACGGTGCATACTTCTTATAAATTATCGGAGGCATTTTCACTTCAAGGAGGTTATTCCCGTAGAATTTTTAGACCAAGGTTATGGGATTTAAATCCATTTTTCAATATCAGAAATAACTTTTCGATTAGAACAGGGAATCCTGATTTGTTGCCTGAGTTTACTGATTCTTATGAAGTTTCGAGTATTTACATTGCAGGAAAAGCTTCCATGAATTTTAGTATTTACTATCGTTATACACAAGATGTAGTGGAACGAGTTTCAACTTTTGAAAATAATGTGAACACTACCATGCCTATGAATATTGGAACGAACCGATCAACTGGACTAGAGTTAAATGCAAAATATACGGTTAGCAAAAAATTATCTTTCAATGGAGATTTCAATTATAATTACTTCAATCGACAAGGAGAATTGGATGCCACTTCATTTGATTTTAATGCAGATCAATGGTCTTCTAAGATAACTTCTAAGGTCAAATTCCCTGCAGGGATTGATTTTGAAATCACAGGGCAATATCGCTCTAGATTTAAAACAGTACAAAGTGAAGTGACTGGAAATTTATTCGCAGATATAGGTTTAAGAAAAAAAATAATGAATGGCCGAGGAGTACTTAATTTTAGTGTAAGAGATTTATTTGCTTCAAGAATTCGAGAAAGTGTTATTGACCAAGATGATTTTTATGCTTATAGTTTTAGACAGCGAGGAAGATTTATTACACTAGGTTTTAGTTATGGTTTTGGAAAAGGAGAAGCGATGGAATTTTCTGGAGCTAGGAGAAGACATTAGAAATCAAAATCAAAATGACAACCCAAATCCAAATCCCAAATGGTAATTATATCATTTAGTATTTTTTATTTTGATTGAATTTTTGATTGAAAAACCCCAAATATTTATTGATTTAAATATTTGGGATTTTTTTTGAAAAAAAAGTGAGAAATTTAAAGTAAAATTACAACTGAGTCGTCTTCCATAGAGAATGAATATTATTTCAATCATTCTTTGAAAAAAACAAAGACATTTATGTCTACATCAATGGCGGAAAAACAAGAAAGAAATATCACAGGAGTTGTTCAAACTTATAGCAATAGGTTGTTTCGATTTATACGGGGCAAGGTTTCTACGAATGTGGAAGCAGAAGATATTTTGCAAGAAGTTTGGTTTCAATTAAGTAAAGTGGTGGAATTGGATTCTATTGAGCAATTGAGTGGATGGTTGTTTCGAGTGGCGCGAAATCAAGTAACAGATAATTATCGAAAGAAAAAACCAGAGTTGCTGGAAGATTTTTCTTATGAAAATGAGGAAGGGGATATGTTTTTAAAAGATATTTTGATGTCAGATTTTCCAACACCAGAAGAGGAGAATTTAAAAGAATTGTTTTGGGAAGAATTATTTAAAGCATTAGAAGAACTTCCTGAAAAACAAAAAAACGTTTTTATTTGGAATGAATTGGAAGATCAAACTTTTCAAGAAATTTCAGATCGAACTGGTGATAATATTAAAACATTGATTTCGAGAAAAGGATATGCAGTAAAACACTTACGAACTAGAATGGAAAGTTTGTACAAAGAATTTTTTGAAGATGATTGATAATGTTAGACGATGGATACTTTATTTTTTTTAGAAAAATCAATCAAATTGACAAAAGCAAAATTTACTAATCATGTACAATAATAATTTTAAAAATAAGAAATTTCACCCAGTCAAAATCTTAGGTATAGGAGCAATGGTGGTCTTATTTGTAGGGATCGCTGGAGGGGTAGTGATGTTTTTGTGGAATGCGATTATTCCAGAAGTGACGGGCTGGAAACCGTTGACTTATTGGCAAGCGATAGGACTTTTGATACTTTTTAAAATTCTTTTTGGAGGATTTGGTAGAGGTTCAAGAAGACACCAACAAAGACGATCTCGATGGAGAGAAATGAGAAATAAATGGAAAGGAATGGATCCAGCGGAAAGAAAACAAATGAAGCAAAAATGGATGAATATGGATGAGGGAGAGAAAAAGGCTTTTAAGCAAAAATGGAAAAATTATTGCAAAGAGAAGGAGGAGTGATATTTGAATATCGAATTATGAATATCGAACAAGGATTTGAGAAGTTTTGGCAAAACTACTCACAGAAGTACAAAACTACACCGTCAAACTTCTCAAATATTTGTTCGATATTCATAACTCTTTCACACATCGAAATCCTGTGTGATTCAATCCAGTATCCGGGCTAGAACCCATGCGACGAGCATTTCGATAACCAGAGCAATAACCATCGTTGCAAAGAAAAGAACCTCCTCTAATTACCTTTTCTTGTTGGTAAGGATTGTATGGATTAAAACCTACAGAGGGACCTTTGGTATTCGTTTTTGCAGCAGTTGATTTTTTATAAAATTCCACATCCAGCCAATCAGAACACCATTCCCAAACATTGCCAGACATATCAAAAAGGCCATAATCATTTGCTACAAAAGACTTAACTGGTGCCGTGGTTAAATATCCATCACTCATAATATTTTTGTAAGGAAATGCTCCTTGCCAAAAATTAGCTTTTGGTTTTCCTTCATTTACATTTTCGTTTCCCCATGGATATATGGTATTTGCTTTTCCACCTCTTGCCGCCCATTCCCATTCAGCTTCGGTAGGTAATCTTTTGCCAGCCCATTTTGCATAAACCATTGCATCTTCCCAAGCAATATGAACCACAGGATGATTCATTTTATTTTCCAAATTACTTTCTGGTCCATCAGGATGTTGCCAATCAGCACCAATCGTCCAACGCCACCACAAGGCTGGATTATTCAACGGAACTTGTTTGGTTAATTGATGAAAAACCAATGCGCCAGGTTGTAATAAACTATCAGCTGGTTTAGGTGTGTTGGGTGGAAGGCTTGATTTTATTTCTTCCCAATTGACAGGTCGTTCGGCAATGGTGATATATTTAGTCGCTTCAATAAATTTTTTAAATTGTTGATTCGTCACTTCTGATTCATCCATCCAAAATGAATTAACCTCGACCTGATGTTTTGGAAATTCATTTGGATCAGCTTGGTCATTATCTCCTCCCATATTTAATTTTCCGCTAGGAATCAAAACCATTCCATCTTTTTTTTCAATGACAGTTGATGTAGGAGTATTGGTGCAACTTAAATGAAACGTTACACAAAGGAAAAATAAGGAGCATTGAATTTTAAAAAATAAATTGGCTAAGGTCATAAGTTTAAATTGAGTAGGAGTTGAAGAAAATCTTAAGCAAAACTATAATTTTAATTGAAAATAGAGGTCTTATAAATTTTTTTAAAAGAGAAATTTTTTGATTATTTGTGGATTAATATTTTCAACTTTCGATTTCCATTTTCAAAAAAAGAATAATAATGCTAAATGCCATCACTCGATCTATTAGTCCAAATATGGGCGACTGTGAACTTACTCATTTGGAACGAGAATCAATCAATACCCAAAAAGCCATTCAGCAGCATAGTGACTATGAAATAGTTTTGGAAAAATTAGGCTGTAATATGATAGCTGCTTCTGCTGCACCAGATTTACCTGATAGTGTTTTTGTGGAAGATTGTGCGATTGTTTTGGATGAATTAGCGATAATGACACATCCTGGAGCTGAAAGCCGGAGGGCGGAAGTGCAAGGAATAGCAGAAGTTTTAACACCTCATCGTAAATTATTTCACATCGATTCACCAGGGATTATTGATGGGGGAGATGTGCTAGTTATTGGAAAAAATATTTGGGTAGGACTTAGTAATAGAAGTAATTCTATAGCCGTCGAACAGTTGCAAAAAATTACTGCTCCCTTTGGGTATGCTGTCAAAGGGGTAGAAGTAACTGATTGTTTACATCTTAAATCTGCGGTGACTCAAGTGACAGAAGATACTGTTTTGTTAAATCCAAAATGGATCAATGTTGATGTTTTTAATGAGTATAAAATTATCAAAACGCATCAAGATGAACCAAATGCTGCTAATGCTTTGCTGATAAATGATGTGGTACTATTTCCTAAAGCTTATCCTTTGACTGCTCAGATTTTAAAGAATAATGAAATAAGAATTATACTAGTAGATAATTCAGAAGTTATAAAAGCAGAGGGCGCATTGACTTGTTGTAGTATAATTTTTAAAACATAAAAAATAGATATTAAAACTTAAAACGCAGAGATGCAGAGTTTTATAAAATTCTATGTACTTCTGCGTCTCAGCATTTAAAATGAAAATAAAAAAAACTATCCTCTCTTTGGAAACCAAGGGAAAAACATATTGACTCGCACTTGGTAATTTTTATAATCCGGTCTTTTTTTCAAAGAGTAATATTCAGAAGGTACAGCTCCCGTCAGATAGACTAAAGACAAATACATTACTCTGGAAACAAACAATAATCCTACTCCTAATAAAACCCAAATGGCAATATGTTCAGAGGATTGAAGTGCTAACCAAGAAGGAATTGTCGCAATAACTAAAGCATTCCAAACCATCCATTCTGCAAAATAATTCGGGTGTCTGGAGTATTGCCAAAGTCCAATATTACATACTTGATTTTTTTTGCCTTGCGCTGACATCTTACGGAGGAAACTTAATTTTTGTGCATCAGCGGTTGCTTCCATTAAGAAAGCTAAACCCCATAAAATCAATCCTATAATTTCAAAAATAGAAATATTAGGATCTGGGTTTGAAGCTATAATCAATGCTGGTAGTGCCAAAAAAGAAGCATTGGCGAGTCCTTGAGATAAGGCATCAACTTGCATCGCTAAAGCTGAATTGGTTTTACCTGCTCGTTCCCATCTACCACGTTGATATTGATATCTTGGAAATTCTTTTTTCATATATCCTTTTTTCCAAAGCATCAATGCACCTAGTCCCATTCTCATTCCAATAAAAATATAGACTCCAGCAACGACCCAAACTCTCCTATAATATCCTTCCCCCAAAATAAGTGTGAGTACACCAATTACAAAAAGTCCCCACGGCCAACCAATGTCAACATAACTTAATCTACCTGTTTTCCAAATTGGCCAACAGACAACTAGGCCAAATAAAACTAATTGTGCCAATCCATTGATTAGTGATAAAGTACCAAAAGTTGAAGAGAGCATGAGGATGATCCATCCAAGAATAAAAATGAAAAGGGGTTTGATGTATTTCATTAAATTTTAAATAATAATGAGGTCATTAAAAAATTGAGTTTAGCCAAAGAACCAATTTAAATTAATCCATAATCCAACCATCTGTTTAAAGTCGTTTTAGTTTTTGATAAAGTCTGAAGGTGTTTTTCCATACTGCTTTTTAAAACAACGTCTAAAATATTGTAGATCATTAAAACCAACCTTATAAGTAATTTCAGAGATAGACAATTCTTGATTTGATTGCATTAATTCTGCAGCTTTTTTTAGTCTAATGGTTCTAATAAATTCATTTGCAGATTGCCCAAACAAGCCTTTCATTTTTCGATATAACTGACTTTTACTAATTCCTATTTCACGACAAAGATCCTCAATGCTGAATGTAGAGTCTTCTATATTTTGTAAAATAATTCCTTCTATTTTTTCAATAAAGATTTCATCTTTTGAAACAATTTTTTCATCTTCTGAAGATGGTTCAACCACCTGAGGCGACGGAATATTTTTAACTTGAGATATTAGTTGAGTTTTATATTTATCTCTTGAATCTAAAATGTTTTTAATTCTAATGTTTAATAAATTAGGATTAAACGGTTTAGTTAGATAATAATTTGCGCCATATTCATAGCCCCTTTTTTTACTTTCTTCAGATGATTTGACGGTTAGCATTATAATTAAAATATGGCATGTCATCTCATGACTTCTGATTTGCTCACAAAGTTCAAATCCATTCATAATAGGCATCCTCAAATCCGTAATAATAAGATCTGGAATATGTTGCTTTGCCAATTCAAGACCTTGCTGACCATTTTCAGCTTCGATAATTCTGTAGTTGGTTTGTAGATAAGTTTTAGTAAATGAGCGAAGGTCAGGGTTATCCTCGATGATAAGAATTAAAGGTAGATCTGAATCTTCTTGTACTATTTTTTCAGATGGTTCAGAAGTTGAAATATTAAAATCTTTTAATTCAATTCGAGTGTCCTCACTTATTATATGGGGGCTATATTCTGATTCGATCTGATGAGGACTAAGATGAGATTTGCCAATAGGAAATTTGACTTTAAATTGTGTTCCTTCTCCTTCTTTACTAGCAACTTCAATTTTTCCTCCATGCAAGGTTACCAATTGTTTGGTCAATGACAAACCAATTCCTGTTCCAGAATTCTTAGTTTCTGTATGATTCTTAGCTTGGTAAAAACGATCGAAGATTTGATTAATTTGATCTTTAGAAATACCAATACCACTATCTACAATTGAAATGATTACCTGATCTTCTTCCTGGGTCACGCCCAATTTAATTTTACCATATTCTGGTGTATATTTAAATGCGTTGGATAAAAGATTAATTAATATTTTTTCCATTTTATCTTTTTCAAAATAAAGAGGAATAGGTTGCTCGGGTAAATCTAATTGAAAAGAAATAAATTGCTCTTTTGAATAGGGGTGGAAATTATTAGCGATATTTTCAACGAAATCAACAATGTCAAATTTTGTAGTTTTTAATTTAGTAACTCCAGATTCTAATTTTGACAAATCTAAAATTTGATTAATCAAACGTAAAAGCCGTTCAGCATTACTAAGCATTACATTTACTTGATTTTTATTTTCCTTTTTTACTAATTTTTTTTGCATCGCCTTTAGCGGACTAATAATAAGAGTCAATGGAGTTTTGAATTCATGAGAGATGTTGGCAAAAAATTGGGAACGAGTTTCTCCTAATGCTTGCATTCTTTCTCTTTCAAGATGTTCCACTTTTAATTCATTTTTTAATCGTTCTCGTTGAATTAAAGTTCTATTTATAAATAATAAAAGACCTAATATAAATAGAGTATAAGCGGCGTATGCCCATGAAGTCTTATGCCAAGGGGCTTTTATTTGAATATTAATGGTGGTTGGAGTTTCATTCCATGCTTGATCATTATTGGAAGCTTTTACTTTAAAAATATATTTACCAGGTGGGATATTACTGTAAGATGCAAATGTTATATTTTGCCCTCCTTTCCAGTAGGTGTCATAATTTTCAAGTTTATAAGTGTACTGATTTTTAGTAGCTTGAGAATAATTAAGCGCAGAGAAGAATATTTTTAAATTATTTTCATCTGACTCAAGTATTATGTTTTCTTCTAATAATTGGGTTTTTAATTTTTGATGAAAGTCAATATTTTTTTCCTCATTATGTACTTCAATATTTGTGATAAAAACAGCAGGAAGGAAATTATTAGTTTGAATATCTTTAGGTTTGAAATAATTAAATCCATTGATACCTCCAAATAAAAATGTTTGGTCTTTGGTTTTAAATGCAGCATTTTTGTTAAATTCTTTAGCTTGCAAGCCATCTTCCAGGTCGAAAGTTTTAATTTCATTAATCTCCAAATTAATAGATGCTAACCCAGCATTTGTGCTTACCCAAAAAAGATCTGGATTTTCTTCGAGGATACCATAAATTACATCACTAGGTAGCCCATCTTCTTTATTTATTATTCTAAAATTTTCATTTTCATTTTCATTATTTAATATATTAATACCGCCGCCATCTGTTGCTACCCATATTCTATTTTTAGAATCGACAAAAATATTATTGATAATGTTACTTGATAGACTTGAATTATTTTCAGGATTATTTTGATAGTTTTTTAAATTAATGATTTCCCGATTTTCATTTAACTCAAATCGATCAATTCCTTTTCCTTCCATTCCTACCCATAATTTTCCATTTTGATCTTCAACAATTGTTGAAATCTTATTTCCTGAAATTGAATAATTGGTAACTGTATCAGAAGGGAGGAAATGGTAAAAACGATTCTCCGATGGCACAAACAGATCAAGTCCGATTCGATGAGTGGCTATCCAAATATTGTTTTTGCTGTCTTGGAATAAAGACATAATATTATTTCCTGATAGAGAATTGTAATTGCCAGGGTCATGTAAATATGATTTAAACTTATTATTTTGATCCTTTAGAAATACTCCTTCGCCCCAAGTCCCGATCCATAGCCGATCCCATTCATCAGAAACTATACAAACAATTTCTTTACTGGTTAGTCCATTTTGATCCTTTGGAATAATATTTTGAATAGCTAATTCTGTTTGACTTCGATCAATGAAGTTTAATCCTCCGCCATCAGTAGCTACCCAAAGATTGCCTTGTTGATCTTCTGCAAAAGAACTTACTAAACCATAACTTAAATTGAGTTTAGATTCAGGTCCATCTGATATATGATTGAATTTTTGTTCGAAAGGATCTATTTTGTTGATTCCATTTTTAAATAACCCAATCCAAATAGTACCATGTTTATCTTCAAATAATTTCCAGATTGAATTATTTTGGATATTATTAGTTCCTTTTGGGTTATACTTATACTGTTCTACTGCTTTGGTTTTTAAATAATAAATCAATAACCCGTTATTTTCTGTTCCAATCCACAGCCTATCATTTGAGTCTTCCAGAATTGAGATAATATCAAATGAATTTATTTGTTGTCCAAATTTTTCATCTTTAAATTCGAGATTTATTAGTTTTACTTTGTTCTGGTCATGCTCCAGATATTGAATCCCTTGATGCGTTCCTACCCATAATTTGTTTTTTCCTTTATGAATATATTTTACAATATCATTATTAATATTTGATCCACTTGCTTCATTCCATATAGTTAATTCTTTTCTTTCCTTATCAAACCTGCATAACCCTTTTCCCCAGGTTGCAATCCAAATCATTCCCAGATTATCTTGCTCAATTTTAGGAATGTGATTAGAAGGAAGCTTATTTTTTTGATTTGCCTCAAAATAAAAATTTTGAAAAGTTGCTGATTCTTTATTCCAGACTTTGACTCCACTACTTTCAGTCCCAATCCAGATATCCCCATCTAGATCTTCAAAAATGTCAAGAACGATATCATTTTTTAATTCATTTTTGAGAAGTGGATTTAACTTCACAAAACTTTGCTTTTCTACACTATATAAATTTAATCCTCCTCCCAATGTTCCTATCCAAATATCTCCATCTCGATCAACCAAAAGGGATTCAACTGAACTATTCGAAAGCCCCAGAGAATCATTATTATTATGCAAGAAATATTGGAATGAAACGCCATTATATCTATTAAGTCCATGTTTAGTTCCAAACCATAAAAAACCTTTTTGATCCTGAACAATAGAAGTAACGGAATTTTGTGAAATATCACCAATAGGGCGATAAAAATTAAGGTCTTGACCTTGAGAGGAATAGGCAAGAAAATATAAGAATATTATTATTAAATGATGTTTACTCATGTTTGTTCAGCTACACTATTTCTATTTCTCAAAAGACTTGATAAACAAGTTTAAATTGTATGCTATTTTCTAACAGTTAACTCTATTTTCATATAATTAGATTTGGGATTTTGAGTATTGGGTATTGAGACTTCGACCATTTCTCAATACCCAATACTCAAAATCCCAGTTCCTTTTAATTAATCAAAATTCTATCAAGAGGCCAAATATAAAAATACTACCAATAGAAATAAAAAATTGACCCAAAAATTAAGGTTGATAACTACAATATCAAATTTCGAAAAAGAGAGATTATCAAAATAATATTGCCATTAGCTAATATATCATTATGTTTTCAGAAAAAAGAAACATTTGGCATTGGTATTTGAACGATTTGTCCTTCCTGAAAAAAAATCAATCCTACTACATTTGATTATGAAACAAAGGAAACAAATTACCATAACCCAGTATTTATTCTAACTCATTCCTTAACTAGAAAATTAAGAATAAACTAAACTTAAAATAGATACCCAATCTATTCTTAATTATTGAATAAGGATGATTTTTATTCCATAAACATATATCCAAAGTCCATCTTTTAAGTGCTCAAAAAATAGGAAGTGAGAACCTATTGATCATATCTAGACTGATGGAATTTTTTACCAACTTCTTTGAGTTTTTAACCCGTAAATAGAATATCTAATTGACATGCTACCGTTGGCATGTTGGTATCGGTATATATTTTTAATCGGGTAATTTTATTCAATTACTTAATTTTTTAATGTTCAAAACAATCGAACTACGTATGAAATTTAAACTTTACGAAAGCAAAACCCTTTTGATGCTTATCGCCATGCTGTTTTCAGTAGGTGTAATGGCTCAAAGGGAAATTACAGGAACAGTTATCGACGATTCTTCGGAAGAGACGTTAATTGGAGCATCTGTTTTAATTAAAGGAACAGATACCGGAACTACTACGGATATTGATGGGAATTTTACAATTACTGCAAGTACTGGAGACATATTAGTTATTTCTTATACAGGATTTGCTAGTCAGGAATTACCAGTTGGAGCTGGAAATGTTATTAACATTAGAATGTCCGAAGGATTAACTTTATCACAAGTAGTTGTAACTGGTTACTCAATTGATACACGAAGAAGCACTCCGGGTTCTGTTTCAACGATTAAGGCTGCTGATTTGCAAGTAGTTCCCTCTGGAAATGTTGAGCAACAACTACAAGGTAGAGTTGCTGGTGTAACTGTAATTACTAATGGACAGCCTGGGACAACTAGTCAAGTTCGGGTTAGAGGGTATGGCGCACTAGGTGGTAATGAGCCACTTTATGTAGTTGATGGAGTACCAACTAATAACACAGAATTTCTTTCTCCTGGAGATATCGAGACAACAACGGTATTGAAAGATGCAACTGCTGCATCTATCTACGGAGCACGTGCTGCTGGTGGTGTAATCGTTTACACAACTAAAAAAGGAACTAAAAAAGGAAAGAGACCACTTAAAGTTACTTATAATGGTGTTATAGGTGTAACAACTCCAGGAACTGGTGCTGGTGTTTTGAATCCGCAAGAGCAAGCTGATTGGAGTCGTGCTGCAATTCGAAATGCTGCTATCCAAGATGGACAACTTGTTGATACAATCAAATATAATTTTGATCAGTATGGAAGTGGTGAGGGAGAAGGATATACTCCACAACTTCCTGAGTACCTTTTGGTAGGATCAGCAAATGGAGTAACAGGAGGTGTAAATCTTGCAGCTGAAGAAGCGCTCTATAATGTAAATCCTGAATTAGGTGATATTTACCAAGTAGTAAAAGCAAATAAAGAAGGCACTGATTGGTAAGATGCAATTGCTAGAA
>JBGCCY010000071.1:0-17970 GCA_045104975.1 Saprospiraceae bacterium | reverse complement strand
TTGAAAAAAAGCCACTTATGAAAGAAAAGATGAAAATAAAACATCTTTTTATTTTCAATTGAAAAATAAAAAGACGAAATTTGCGACGCTTTAATCTAAATGAAAAAAAATCATAATTAATTATAAATCAATAAGATAAACGATGAGAAAAGCTGATTTAGTAACAGCAATATCGGAAAAAACGGGTGTCCCTAAAGTTGACGTATTAGTTACTTTGGAAACTCTTTTTAAGGAAGTAAAAAGCTCATTGGCTGAAGGTGAAAATGTCTACATTCGAGGCTTCGGAAGTTTTGTGATCAAAAAGAGAAAGAGGAAGATAGGAAGACACATTAAGAAAAATATCGCAATTGAAATTCCTGAACATTTTGTTCCTTCATTCAAACCTGCAAAAACATTTGTAGAAGAAGTGAAAGGCAATGTGTCTCAACTTCCAAGCGATGAAAGTAGAAATGTTTAAAATTTTCTAAATGATGTCAAAAACTCAACTAGCAGTTTTATCTTTTGCGGCAGCTTTATTCTTATTACTTTATTTTGGATTTGATACAAAACCAAAAGCGCAAAAAGAAATAAATAAAGATCGGATTGAGAATGCAGAATCAACTAGTATTAATTCACTATTGTTGTCTGCAAAAAACAATCTTAAACCTGAAGACGCTAGTGAAGTATTATTAGCCGAAGCAAAACTATCAGAAGCCAAAAACGATTTAGACAAAACGGAAGCCTACAAAGTTCTTTCAAGTGCATGGTACAAAATTAATCGGTTTGCCATCGCAGGGTATTATGCTCAATTAGTAGCTGATCAAGAAGCTACAGCCGAAGCATGGTCTATTGCGGGTGCAACGTATAATCGAGGGATGAATTTTGAAAAAGAGGAAAAAGTAATTGAATTTTGTGCAAGTCGAGCAGTTCAGGCTTTTGAAAATGCGATTTCTTTAGATCCAAGTGATGTCACTCATAGAGTAAACTTAGCAGTTTGCTATGCGGAACGTCCACCTCAAGATAATCCGATGAAAGGGATTTTAATGTTGATTGATTTAAACAAAAAGCATCCTGAAAATGTTCCTACCCTTTCTACCTTAGGAAGATTAGGAATTCAAACAGGACAATTTGAGAAAGCAGCAGCTCGTTTGGAGAAAGCACTTCAAATTGAACCAGAAAATATCAAGGTAAATTGTCTCTTAGCTCAAGCCTATGAAGGACTTGGATTAACTGAAAAAGCAACTACCTATCAAAATATTTGTCAATCGTTGGCGGAAGCACAACGATAGAAAATACTTGTTCCGAGTGTTCGGAACGTGAGAAATTTAATTTTATAATTATAAAAAAATACTAGTATGCCTTGCGGAAAAAAACGTAAACGTCATAAGATTGCGACACACAAACGTAAAAAAAGATTACGTAAAAATCGTCATAAGAAAAAGAACAGATAATTTGAAATAAAATAGCCTTATGGCTTTTTTCAATTAATTAATCTGGCATAGGTCAGGGTAGTTTCAAATAATCTGCCTGAACCGAAAATATGATGATTCAGGGTCATGGGATGGAGTTTTTTAACTTGCATTATCCCATGGCCCATTTCTTATTTTTGACACAGTCAAATAAAAATTTGTAGAGCTGGAAGTATTATTTCCGTGCTTGAAAGATAAGGCGGGTAAGAGAAATAATGCTCCCAAGGTAAGACTTGGAGAAGAGAAGGAATTCTGTATTTACAAGAGAAAATCTTTTTTGATTTTTTCTAAATAATTAAAAGACGTATATACACTATTTAGTTCTCACAAATTTAAAGATGTGTTCAATTCAGGCAAAATAAGTGCATCAACATAATGAATCCTATGTTTTGTTGACACCACTTAAGTTTTGCTGCCTTGCCTTGTAGAGCAATTCTGCTCTATTGAATGTTCCAAAATAACGCTTCATTTGAAGTTTGTTTTCGGCATTCTTTAATGCCCACAAATCATAATAGTGGAAAAAGAACTAATTATTAATTCAACTCCTACCGAAGTTGAAATTGCGCTTTTGGAAGATGGGAAGTTAGTTGAGTTGCACAAGCAAAAGACCAATACTAATTTTACTGTTGGGGATATATTTCTTGGTAAAATCAGAAAATTGATGCCAGGATTGAATGCAGCTTTTGTAGATATTGGACATAAAAAAGATGCCTTCCTTCATTACACCGACTTAGGGCCCAAACTGCGTACCCTTCTAAAATACACCGATCATTCCATTTCTGGACAACAACAATCTTTTAAATTAGATCAATTTGAATTCGAAGACGAGATCATTAAAACGGGAAAGATTGACCAAGTTTTAAATAAAAAACAACCTGTTTTAGTCCAAATCTTGAAAGAACCTATTTCTACCAAAGGACCACGATTAAGTTGCGAGATTACAATTCCTGGAAGATATTTGGTTCTGTCTCCTTTTTCTAACATTGTAGCTGTTTCTAAAAAAATTGCTAACTCAGATGAAAGAAAAAGGCTTCAAAGATTGGTAGAAAGTATTCGTCCAAAGAATTTTGGTGTTATTGTTAGAACTGCTGCTGAAGGAAAAAAAGTAGCTGACCTACATGAAGAATTGGATATCATGATGTCCAAATGGAAGCAAGTGCATAGCCAATTACACAATGCAAATCCACCTACAAAATTATTAAGTGAATTAGATAAAACTACCAGTATTCTTCGTGATATTTTAAGTGACTCATTTAATAAGATTGTAGTTAATGATGCAGAAATGCACATTAACATCAAATCTTTTTTAGGAACGATAGCTCCTGATCAAGTCAAAATTGTTAAACATCATAAATCAGCTAAACCAATTTTTGATGTTCATGGTATTTCCCGACAAATCAAATCTTCTTTTGGAAAAACTGCAACTATGCCTAGTGGTGCATATTTGGTTATTGAAAGTACTGAGGCGATGCACGTGATTGATGTAAATAGTGGTCATAAGGCTGCTAAATCAACCAATCAAGCAGATGCCGTTCTTGCCGTAAATTTGGAGTCAGCGGAAGAGATAGCTAGACAATTACGTCTTAGAGATATAGGGGGAATCATCATTATCGATTTTATTGATATGCGAGTTCCCGAACACAAGAAGGAGTTGGTTCAGAAGATGAGAGATCATATGAAAAAAGATCGAGCTCAACATACCATTTTACAATTAAGTAAATTTGGTTTGATGCAAATTACTCGACAACGAGTACGACCTGAGGTAAAAATTAATACGGCAGAAATTTGTCCTTCTTGCAAAGGAACTGGAAAAATTAATCCTTCTATCCTCTTGACTGATGACATTGAAAGAGATTTAGAATTTATTCTTCAATCTCGACCTCAAGCAAAATTAGTGTTGCATGCTCACCCATACGTAAGCGCATTTTTGAAAAAAGGACTTCCGAGCAAGCAAATGTCTTGGTTTATGAAATATCATTTTAAATGGATTAAAATAAGAGAAAATACTGATTTTCAGATGACTCAATATACTTTCTTTGATGAAAATGATGATGAAATTCGATTACATTAAAGTTGTTATTTTCATAAAAAATAAAAAAGCGATACTGATTTTTCAAATCAATATCGCTTTTTTTATCTCTATAATTATATCTCCCTTCTCTAAAAAAGAACAGGGCACTTACGTCGAAACGCAGTACCCTGTATAACCCCAAAAAACCAAATGAAAACAATCTACATATAAATCTTTCTAATTAAAGTTCTCTTTTATATTTAAAAATGATTACTAATTATTGATTTTTTATCATTTTTTAAATCTCTTTTCTTTCCTTTGTTATCGTTATAACATGTGTCCCTCAAAACTTACACTTTTAAGACGCAAGTTTTTTAGGTAGTCACATTTTTAAGAAAAAAAATATTTAGTTAGTTATAAAAAATGAATGGAATCAATTTTTCAGTTGTTTTATTTCACAAAAGTAAGTTTTCATGATTTTTTATATTGCAATAATATCAAAATAAAGTTTTTAATTCTTAAGTAAAATTGATTTTTTTAATTTTCATTCTAGAAAACCTATTAAAATTTTGTTAAATTCATATTTATCACCTTATTCAGAATAAAATTGTGACCCGTGGCTAAAATCAAAAAGATATATGCTTGTACAAATTGTGGTGCAACTTCTTCAAAATGGGAAGGCAAATGCCCTTCCTGTGAAGAGTGGAATACATTTGTAGAAGAGATTATCTCTAAACCAACAACTCAAGAAGAAAAAAAATTAGCTTGGAAAGGTGGAGGTGGAAATAACAAAAGTCCAAAACCTATTGCCCTTCCTGACATCGTCGCCAATAATCGACCTAGATTAGTCACACCAGACGGAGAACTCAATCGAGTGCTAGGAGGTGGAATTGTTAGTGGTTCGCTAGTTTTAATTGGAGGACAACCTGGTATTGGAAAATCAACATTGCTTCTGCAAGTTGCCTTAAATATTCCAGGAAAGATCTTATATGTTTCAGGGGAAGAAAGTGATGGTCAAATCAAAATGAGAGCAGAACGAATTGGGGGACAAACTTCCAATTGTTTTATCCTTACAGAAACTAACATCACAAAAATTTTGAATCATGGAAAAGAGATGCAACCTGATTTGATGATTATTGATTCTATTCAAACATTAGCTTCGCCTTATATTGATTCTACTCCAGGAAGTGTTTCTCAAGTTCGAGAATGTGCTGGTGAGTTGCAACGATTTGCTAAGGAAGAATATATTCCTGTTTTTATCATTGGACATATTACGAAGGAAGGTTCAATTGCTGGGCCTAAATTATTGGAACACATTGTTGATGCAGTTTTACAATTTGAAGGAGATCGAAATTATACTTATCGAATTTTACGAACTATTAAAAATCGATTCGGCTCGACTGACGAAATGGGTATTTATGAAATGCAAGCCAATGGTTTGCGGGAAGTTTCTAACCCTTCGGAAATTTTACTGTCGCAAAAAGATGAAGAGTTGAGTGGAAGTGCAGTTTGTGCAACCATGGAAGGGATGCGACCAATGCTGATTGAAACACAAGCCTTGGTCAGTACTGCCGTTTATGGAAATCCTCAACGGTCTGCAACTGGTTTTGACTTGAGAAGATTGAGCATGTTACTAGCCGTTTTAGAAAAAAGATGTGGTTTTCAATATGGGCAACAGGATGTATTTTTAAATATTGCTGGAGGAATAAAAGTGGATGATCCCGCTATTGATTTAGCGATTGTCAGCGCATTGATTTCGTCTTTAGAAGATGTGGCGATTCCAAATGATGTTTGTTTTGCAGGAGAAGTTGGTTTGTCAGGAGAGATTCGTTCTGTTAATCGAATTGATCAAAGAATTCAGGAGGCAGATCGTTTAGGATTTAAACAAATTTTTATTTCAAAATATAATACCAAAGGTTTAGATATGGAGCGCTACGGAATTGAAATTATTACCATTGGAAAAATTGAAGAATTATATCGAGTTCTTTTTGAGTAGAACTAATTTTTATTTTCTCTGTTTAAATATTCTATGAAAGATATTTTAGAACTTTCCAAAACTAATCCGATCCTTCTCTTCGATGGCGTTTGCAATCTCTGCAACGGAGCTGTTCAATTTGTCATAAAATATGGTTCAAAAAATACGCTCCGTTTTGCAGCTTTACAATCTGAAGCTGGGCAGCAAATCTTAGAACATTTCGATTTGCCCAAGGAAGATATTTTTTCAGTTATTTTAGTTGAGAATGAAAAAGTTTATCTACGCTCAAGTGCCGCTCTTCGGATGTATAAAAACATGGGAGGATTTTGGAGTTTTATGTATATATTCATGATAATTCCACCTCCCATTCGAGATGCCGTTTATAACTTCATTGCAAAAAATAGATACAAATGGTTTGGGGAAAAAGAGAGTTGCATGATTCCTACTCCTGAATTAAAGTCTCGATTTTTGTAAATCATTTTACTGATTTATAGTTATTTCCTATCAAAATTCACCTTCCTTTCTAGAACTGTTTTGTTCAATCTTACGTTAAAAGCCGTACTATAAATACTTGAACTTTACTTTTAATATCAGTATTTTCGCACTTCTTTTTAAATCACATATTTTTAAATATTTTAATTAAAAATGGAAATGACAGATACTTCCAAAATTAGACGCACCGAGATTGCGGACATTCTAAAAAATCCTTCCATTGGAGAAGAGGTTTTAGTCAAAGGTTGGGTAAGAGCTTTTCGAAATAATCAATTCGTAGCATTGAATGATGGTTCTACTTTTAATAATCTTCAAGTTGTTTTAGATTCAGAAAATATGGATCAAGACATTTTGAAATCTGTCAGTTTTCATGCTTGTATTGCGGTTACTGGAAAGTTAGTTGAATCAACTGGCGCAGGGCAAACTGTAGAAATCCAAGCAGGTCAAGTTGAAATTCTAGGTGCAAATAATTTAGAAGAGTATCCATTACAACCTAAAAAACAAACGATGGAATTCCTTCGAGAGAAGGCTCATTTCAGAATGCGGACGAATACATTTAGTGCAGTTTTTAGAATCCGACATGCAGTTGCTTTTGCGGTGAATAAATATTTCAATGACAAAGGATTTTATTATATGCATACGCCAATCGTAACGGGAAGTGATGCGGAAGGTGCAGGGGAAATGTTTCGAGTAACAACACTTGAACCTAACAATGCTCCTACGGATGAAAATGGTAATGTTGATTTCAAAGAAGATTTCTTTGGAAAGGCTACCAACTTGACTGTATCAGGTCAATTACAAGCAGAGATTGGAGCTTTGGCATTGGGAAAAGTTTATACTTTTGGCCCAACTTTCCGAGCTGAAAATTCCAATACATCTCGACACCTTGCAGAATTTTGGATGATCGAACCAGAAATTGCTTTTGCAGATATTTATGATGACATGGATCTCGCAGAAGATTTTTGCAAATATTTGATCAACTATATTTTGAATAACTATCCAGATGATTTAGCGTTTTTAGATAAACGAATTCAAGACTTAGAAAAAAATATGAAGGCTGAACTTCGTCGTCCAATGAGCCTCATCGAGACATTGAAATTTGTGGTAGAAAATGACTTCGAACGTATCACTTATACTGATGCGATTAACCTTTTGAGAAATTCTAAACCGTTCAAAAAAGGGAAATTTAAATTCCCAGTTGAGTGGGGAGTTGATTTATCATCTGAGCATGAACGTTGGTTAGTAGAGAAGAAATTTAAAAAACCAGTTATCGTTCGGGACTATCCAAAAGATGTCAAATCATTTTATATGCGTATGAATGATGATGAAAAAACAGTTGCAGCGATGGACGTATTGTTCCCCGGAATTGGTGAAGTGATTGGTGGTTCGCAAAGAGAAGAACGTTTAGATTTTCTCAAAAAACGGATGGGCGAAATGAATGTTCCTGAAGAAGAATTATCATGGTATTTAGACTTAAGAAAATTCGGAGGAACACCTCACTCAGGATTTGGATTAGGATTTGAACGAATGATTTTGTTTATCACAGGCATGAGTAATATTCGAGATGTGATTCCTTTTCCAAGAACTCCAGGAAATGCAGAATTTTAAAATAAAGATTTTTCATTAGAATATCTGTTGACAGGTTTTAACCCTGCCACGGAAAGTTTCATCGAAAAAATAAAACACTTTCGGGTTTTTGCTGTTCATTTGCAAAAGCCCGTTTTCGTTTTAAATTATAAAAAGCGGTGTTAACGTTCGAACGTTGACACCACTAAACTAAACTTCAAATCATTCATGTTAGAAATAAAAGATTTAACCAAAACATATAATAGTGGAAGTCGCTCTTTGACTGTTTTAGATCACGTTAGTTTTAAGATCGAACCAGGCGAAACCTTTTCTATCGTTGGTCCATCCGGAAGCGGTAAAACTACTTTACTTGGACTTTGCGCAGGCTTAGATCGAGCATCTGAAGGTTCTGTTATTTTGAATGGAATTGCTTTGGATAGTTTGAGTGAAGATGAACGTGCTGCTGTTCGAAATGAACATGTAGGATTTATTTTTCAAAACTTTCAATTGATTCCAACTTTGACTGCTTTGGAAAATGTGATGATCCCTTTAGAACTTAGAGGAGATAAAGGAGCAAAAAAAAGAGCGGAAGATTTGTTGGAGCGAGTTGGTTTAGCTGATCGAAAGAATCACTACCCTACTCAACTTTCAGGTGGAGAACAACAACGTGTTTCGCTGGCGCGTGCTTTTTCTAATAATCCAAAAATACTTTTTGCGGATGAGCCAACTGGAAACTTAGATGAAGAAACTAGCGAAAAAGTTGAAGCACTTCTATTTGATCTGAATCGCGATATGGGAACTACTTTAGTTTTAGTTACGCATGATTTAGAACTCGCTGCAAAGACTCAAAAGATCATTAAATTGAGAGGTGGTAAATTGGATAATTAAATTATACGGAAAAGAATAGTTTTTAAATAAGATGCGCCCTTTCGAATAAATCGGAAGGGCGCATTGCTTTTATTTACTGTTCCACTTCGTAAACAAAGTCTTTGGGATGTGACTTTCTTTTTTTACAAAAAATAATGGCCGTTGAATATTGCTCGATACGAATTTGGGATGATAAAAAGTGTAGCAATAAAAATAAAAAACAAAAGGTTTTTAAGATGGCTCCTTAATAAAAGAAGACCGGTTTTCAAAAAAAAATACTGTTTTTGAAAGCTTCAAAATACGGATTTGGAATACGTGTACGGTTATTTTAGGATAACTAAAACGGTTATTGGGAAATTCGGTTTGGGAAAACGGTTTTTAGAATTTATTTTTTTTCGAAATAAATTCATTGATAAATTCTGTGGTCAAGCAAAAATGAAAAATGAAAACGACCAAAGGAAGTGTTACTTCCTATTTTTGTTTGACTTAGAACACAGAATATTTTAATGAATAAATTAATCAAAAAAATACGGATTTGGGATGTTTTACGAACAACTTCAACGGCCAAGTATCTTGTTGTTTTGCCTCACTAAATTTTAAAAAAATCTAGCCGACGGTTTTCTATTGAATAATTAATTTGCCGCTCTGAACGACTTGTCCTTTAACAATAATGGTAAATATGTATAGCCCTTGTGGCAATTGGTTGCGATAAAATTCTAGTTCGTTATTTTCAAAATTCTCTATTCTTACCTTTTTACCTGACGCATCAAAAACATGAAATTCCATATCTTGAAATTGTTCGCCAGTCACTTCTACTCTAGCAAAATCCGTAAATGGATTTGGGTACACATTTAAGTTCACATGTGGAAAATCTGGGTTTTCCGTAGAAGTCAAAAAGCATAAAAAGTCTGTCAAATTTTCTCCTCCAACTTGATGTCTCGAAAATTCTGTATCCGTCGGAACATCATAGTCTTGGAAAACGATAGCACTATTCTCGATAATAGTGCCCACGGGATTGTTTGGTTTTTGAGAAATCCGGTATTTAACAAACCCGTGGGACAACATTTCGTTGTTCGTACTATTTACTTGCCCTAGATCAGAAAATGTGAATTTCACAAATCCATCTCCATAGGCTTCGAAAGTGTAAGGATGGCTACTTGCTCCAGGTCGGATGCTGGTGATATCCAAATGGGAAGGTATGGTATCACGAATAACCACTCTATGAGAAGAATCAGCACTCACATTTTGAAAACGAATGTGATACTTCAAATCGGTTTGGGATGTGATTAAATCGGCGTCGGTGTTACAGGTATCTCTGTAGCCTTTGGGATAACCGATAAAATCTATTGGGTCAAATGACAATTGGTTCTCTATGCAATCTTTACTTTGATAAGGATCTCTATCTGCCTCTTCGAGTTGAGTGACATATCTTAGAGATACTCCTTGATTATCTGGATCGCATGCTTCGACAGAAGCAGTTGCGAAATAATTTCTTCCTGGGTGATCAGTTGCTTGGTCAGCAATTAATCGATAGTGTTTTCCATTTGCTTCGTAGGCAATTCTTTGAGTCTGTCCTACTCCTAAAATATCAGAGGTTTGTGGCGCTCCGTTAAACATTAATACTACATCTTCAACAACAATAAATTTTGTTCCCTGAAGCATATCTTGATCTCCAATATTTTCTAAAAAGAAAACAACAGAATCTCCTTCACAGTAACTTGTTACTCTAATTGATGATTCATCCCAACTTGGATTGGGAGCCAAACATGTATCATCTGGAAAGATTTTAGCTTCTACACAATGTGCCTCTTCTGCAATTGTTGTCGCACAATCCGCCGTAACATTTACTTCAAAGAATCCACACTCACCTACGTCTATATTTCCAATGGCAAAAATGTAAAGACTGTCATCAATAATTTGAATTGGAGGAAGAGAACTACTATTGTAAATTAAGTTCTTTTCTAAAACCAACTCTACCGTTGCAGCTACTGCAAGCTGAGTTCCTTGATTACAAAAATCAACTCGGTACACATTGTCCTCACATGGAATGATTCGAGATGTCGCAACATCTACTTCCATAACAGGACAATCAATTTCGGTTTGGATGGGATAGTCCAAAAATATAGTATCAAAATTTTCAACATCTGCTGGGAAATTTATTGTTTGACAAGTCGTCAAATCCCAGTAAACATTAGGAGCAATTATATTTACCTCATAACTTCCTGTATCAGTTAAAACATCAAAGTTTCCATCTTCATCAACTGAACCATAAAAGGTTCGACCAACTCCTCTTGCTTCAACAATCCAATTTCTTACGCCACTTTCATTTGATTGAAAAGTACAATCATTATTAGTATCACTAAATGCATTTCCAATAATATGATTGGTGAGTAAATCTCCATTTTTATTCGTTCTAACTAAATAAATATCGATAAGATTGAGAGTAAATGGATTAAACGATCTTGAACCTGCAATTGCAAATCCTCCATCATAAGTTTTTACTATATCATAACCTTCTTCTGTTCGATTCGATTGTCCAATACTTTTTTCCCAAATCAATGCACCATTGGGGTCAACTTTTACTAGAAAATAATTAAGATCACTTGCTGAAACTTCATGATAACCTGCAATCACTAAATTTCCATCGTCTGCTATGACTATACTATTTCCAATTTCAAAAAAGTTAGAAACACCAAAAGAAAAGAAATTAAAATTTCCGTCAGGTGATAACTTTAAAACTGCAATATTCGAATTATTTCCTGTTCTACCAGTTATAAAAACAGTTCCATCATTTGCAATCGCCAAATCAATTCCTTCATCAGTTTGTCCAGTAACTCCCCCAAAACTATTTTCTGAAATTACTGCACCATCATTATCAACTTCTAAAGCATAAATATTTTTATCACTAGAAGAAACTTCTGTATAACCTGTCACGACAAAATTTCCATTTGCTCTTTGTCTTACTGCACTTCCTAAATCATCAAAATCACCACCATAAGTATTTACCCATTCCTCATTTCCATTTTCATCGACTTTAACTAATAATAAATCTTTATCACCTTGACCATTTTCTGTCCATCCTGTTATAATATAACCTCCATCTATCGTTGTGGTAATTCCAAATGCTTCATCATCATTACTCGTAGAATAATATTTTGTCCAAAGTTTTTTCCCATTATCATCCAATCTAAAAAAGATAATATCATCTCCTCCGTTTACAATATTTTCTCCATTCCCTACAATGACTACTCCATTTTGATCTGATGCAACAGTTACATCTAATCCCATTTCTGGGCCAGCATTTCCAAGTGTATCTGTCCAAAGCACCGTTCCATCTACATCTGTCCTAACTGTATATATTTGAGATCCTAGTCCAAAGGAATTTGAAGATCCAACTAAAACTAAACCTCTATCTTTCATTTCAACAATACCTTGCGCCACCTCTGGCCCATTTGATCCACCGTATATTTTGTCCCATCCATATACATTTTGAGCATTAGCTTCAAAAAAACCGGTAAGACCCAAAGCTAGACTAAGTACTGCTACGATACTTAGTTTTTTGAGTCTTACCAGGTTATGTATATTAAATGATCTCACGAAAAAATATCTTTTTGGTTGTTGTGTTAATAAGTACATTACAAAAGTGCTCATGTTCCAATGTTTTTTCAAGGACAACTAAAGCCATTTGTTGAACAACTTTAGCATCTTTTTTAAATTAAATTTACAAACCAAAAAATCACAACCTACTGAATATCAACATTTTATGACTTAAATTAAAATTATAAAAATGTTATTTTTTGTTAACTTTGTTGAAAATATATTTATTTTTTACATGAAAAAAAGTCAATTAATTAACATTTTAAATACGTTTTCAGCTAAAGATATACGAGAAACACGCAAATGGCTGAATTCTCCTGCACATAATCAGAGGCAAGATGTTGTCCAATTATTCGATTATTTCTTCGATGATAATCATTTAAGTAAGGAAGGTTACTTGGAGAAGCCTTTTGTTTTCTCCTGGATTTACCCTAAAGAAACGTATGATGATGCAAAAATGCGGCAGGTAATGTTTTTTTTATTAAAAGCGATTGAAGACTTTTTGATTTATCAAGAACTCCACCTAAATGAAATAAACACAAGAAATATCTTATCAAAAGTTTATAGAAAAAGAAAACTGAATAAGCTGTTTGAAAAAAACATTAAACAGTCAGAACAACTTCTAAGTAAATCTACTATCCAAAATGAGGATTATTATCGAAATGAATATCAACTACATTTAGAAAAATATAATTATCAAAGTCGAGTTAATCGGCTTTCTCAAAATCTACAAGAAGTTTCTGATACTTTAGACATTGCTTTTCTTGCAGGAAAATTGCGCCAATATTGCTTGATGCTCTCACATCAATCGGTTTATCAAAAAGAATATACCATTGGCTTATTAAAAAATATACTTCCTCTAATTCAGCAAGAAGACTATATAAAAATTCCTGCAATCGCCACTTATTATTTTATCTACAAGACATTGACTGAAAAAGAAAATGAAGCTCATTATTTTCAATTAAAAGAACAAATAAAAGAAAATGGACACTATTTTCCTTTTGCTGAAATTAGAGATATTTATCTGATGACTATCAATTATTCTATCAAAAGAATGAATGCTGGAAATGAAAGTTTTATTAGAGAAGCTTTCGAATTGTATCAATTGGGTTTTGAAAATAAGATATTAATAGAAAATAATTCGATCTCTAGGGTAACCTTTCACAACGTTATTTCTATCGGTTTAAAATTGAAAGAATTTAAAATTGTAGAAAATTTTATTGAAGAAAATCAAAAATATTTAAGTGACAAACATCGGGAAGGTTTTTTGAATTATAGTCTCGCAAGACTGCACTATGAAAAAAAAGAATATACCAAGGCAATGCAATTATTAGTACAAGATGTACATTACGAAGATATTCTGATTGGCTTGACTGCAAAAAAAATGCTTTCTTGGATGTACTATGAAGAAGAGGAATTTGATGCATTAGAATCTTTAATTGAAAGTATGCGAACTTATATTCAACGAAAAAAAATCATGGGTTATCACAAAGCCAATTTTAAAAACTATATCCGATTTATTAAAAAGCTATTGAAAGCTAAGCCTAGCGACAAAATTGGAAAGGAAAAATTAAAAGTGGAAATTCAGGAAGCGCACCCTTTAACCAAAGAGGAACGAAATTGGTTACTCACTCAGCTTTCTAAAATTTAAGTACCAATTTTCGGTTTTTTGATTTCCAAAAATCTCATCGCCAAAAAAGTATGAAAAAATCCAAAGAAAAGCGTCCCCCGCTGAGTCTGCAAAATACTCTCTGTCAAAAATGACATCATCACCAACGAAAGGAATAGCAAATACAAATAATCTCTTTGTTGGAAAGTTAACCAAAATGGAACTAGTAAATAAAATAATAACAATACTCCTCCAATGATTCCAAGCGTAGCCGTAGTTTGTAGATATTGGCTGTGAGGATTAAAATTATCTTTGAGTGCTCGCTCGTAATTTCTTTTTTTATAAATCTTCACTACCTCATCTTGCATATCTCCTGTCCCTGTTCCAATCATTGGATTCTCTTTGATTACGGTAAGTGCTGCATTCCATAAGTTGATTCGAGGAGCCCTATTCATTTTATTTGAATCTTTGTTAACAGCACTATTGATAGTGTTTTGAGTTCTCTGTCCTACACTTGGTATATTTTTTATCGAAAAAAATAACAATACAATTGCAAGAATACTTATTCCAATACCTTTCCATATTTTTTGTTGAAAATACATCCAAGTCAAAAACGAAATTCCTAGAATTGAAACAGTTGCGAGAATTGTCATTCGAGAGGAAAGTAAAATTATTATTATAGAAAACCATCCAGCTAAAATACCACTTCCTATTTTATAATTAACCGAATGTGTTTTTATTTTTTCTATCAGAAAAAACAAAACAATAAAAAATGCAAAACTTAAATACATGGAATAATAGGTGGGGTGAAAACCAAGGAAGCTACCTAACTTTTTATAGGTCATCCAGTTTTCATCAGTCTCTATATATTTTAAAAATCCATTTGCTAAACAATAGATGCTTGCAATCAAACAACCTGCAACGTAGCTTTTCAAAATGGGCGAGATACTTTTTTCATTTCTTATGGGAAAAGAAAAAAGGATGAGTGGGAAAATCAGAAGTGGTAATTTAGTTTCAACTCGTTGCATTCCTTCTATCCAATTTGATGTATAAATCAAACCAATTAAATGCAATACATAAAAACTAAAAAAGAGAATTGGAATTGGGGAAAGAAAAGATTTGAAATTAAAATAGATACGACCACTCAGCAGCCAATTGATCCCTAAAAAGATAATTGCTAAAACTGACAATCGAGGATGCAACGGTAGTAAAAAGCAAAACAGCATGAGCAAACTCTGATGGATTGCCTCATGCTGTCTTTTTGATAAAATCATTTATTTAATGAATAGTTTATTTATGAGCATTGCTCGATAAAAACTATTTCAATTTTTGCTTGATTTCTACGATTTCGTATCCTTCGATGACATCGCCAACTTTAATATCATTAAAATTTTTGATTGAGATACCACACTCCATTCCAAACTTCACTTCTTTCGCATCATCTTTGAATCGTTTCAATGAAGAAATTTCTCCATGCTTTCCTTCTTTCACAGGATAGACTACAATTCCTTCTCGAATTAATCGTACGTGAGAATTACGTTTAATAAGTCCTTCTGTAACATAACATCCTGCAATGGTTCCCACTTTACTAATTTTGAATACATCTCGAACTTCAACTTGAGCCAAGATTTTTTCTTCCTTAGTTGGTTCGAGCATTCCTTCGATAGCAGATTTGATCTCGTCGATTACTTCATAAATAATGGAATACGTTTTGATTTGTACCCCTTCTTTTTCAGCCAGTTTTCGAGCACCTGATGATGGTCTCACCTGGAAACCAATTACAATCGCATCAGAAGCAGATGCTAACAATACATCTGATTCGATGATTGGTCCTACTGCTTTATGGATTACATTTACTTGAACTGACTCGATAGAAAGCTTGATCAATGCATCAGACAATGCCTCGATAGATCCATCCACATCACCTTTGACAATAAGATTCAATTCTTTGAAACTTCCTAATGCCAAACGTCTTCCAATCTCATCTAAACTAATTCGTTTGCTTGCTCTGTTCGCTTGCTCACGATTAATTTGAGCTCGGTTAGATGCAATTTGTCTAGCTTCTTGCTCACTTTCCATTACTTTGAATTTCTCACCTGCTTGCGGTGCTCCACTCAAACCAAGAATTAAAACAGGACTAGATGGTCCTGCCGTTTTAACTCGCTTCCCTTTCTCATTAAACATGGCTTTGACTTTTCCAGAGTGCTCTCCAGATACGACAGAATCACCTATCTTTAATGTTCCAGTTTGAACCAATACTTTGGTAACGAATCCTTTTCCTTTATCTAAAGAAGCCTCGACTACTGTACCTATAGCTGCTCGTTTTGGATTAGCTTTAAGTTCTAATAATTCAGCTTCTAATAATATTTTTTCTAATAACTCATCAATTCCAGTTCCCATTTTCGCAGAGATATCTTGAGACTGATATTTTCCTCCCCAATCTTCCACTTGAAGATTCATCCCTGCTAATTCTCCTTTGATTCTTTCCGGATCTGATCCGTCTTTATCAATTTTATAGATAGCAAAAACCATTGGTACATTCGCTGCTTGGGCGTGACTGATTGCCTCTTTCGTTTGAGGCATGATTGAATCATCAGCAGAAATAATGATAATCGCAATATCTGTTACTTTCGCTCCACGTGCACGCATAGCAGTAAATGCCTCGTGACCAGGAGTATCAAGGAAGGTAATTTTTCTCTTATCCTCTCCTACTAAAACTTCATAGGCTCCAATGTGCTGGGTGATTCCCCCTGCCTCACCATCTGCTACAGAAGCTTTTCGCACATAATCCAATAATGAAGTTTTACCATGATCAACGTGTCCCATTACAGTTACAATCGGAGCTCTAGAAACTAAATCAGCTGGATCATCAATAATTTCTTCCTCTTCATCTATTTGTTCTTCAGCAGAAATAAATTCTATTTCATGACCAAATTCACTTCCTAACAACTCAATAATTTCAGCATCTAATCTTTGGTTGATAGAAACTATCACCCCTAAATTCATACAAGTAGTAATTACCTGTGTAACCGAAACATCCATCAAACTTGCCAATTCTGAAACAGAAACAAACTCTGTCAACTGTAATGTTGTCACTTCATTTGCCTGCTCTCTCTGCTCTTGATTCTCTCTTAGACGTTCTCGATTTTCTCTACGTATTTTTTGACGTTTACGCCCCTTTCCTCCTCCAAGACGAGCCATCGTTTCTTTGATCTTTTCTTCGATCTCTTTTTTAGAAACTTCTTTGACATCATCTCTTCTTCCTCTTCCGCCACGATTATTATTTCCGCCTCGGTTGCTATTTCCTGCTGGTCTGTTTCCGCCCCCAGGTCTATTTCCACCTCCAGATCTGTTTCCGCCGCTTGGCCTGTTTGTACCTCCACTTCCACTTCTTTGAGGATTATTATTTCCTCCTTGATTGCCTTGGCCAACGGTAGTAACCACTTTTTTACGGCGACGACGACGACGCTTACTATCTTCTCCTTCTGTTTTCTTTTCTCCTGGCTTATCAGATGGAGCTTGTTTGCCCGTATCTTTTTTCTTCTTTTTAGGTTTTTTGAATTGCTCCGTATCAATTTTTCCTACAATCTTTAATCCTTTTAATGTAGGTGTTTTGGCACGCATCATTCCATCGTCCTTCTTTGCCTTTGGTTTTTCTGAAGTATCTTCAGTAGGCACAGGTTTTATTTCTTCCTTTTTAGGTTGCTCAGGTTCTACTTTTTTAGGAGCAGGTTCTTGAACTACCTCTTTCTGAACAGGAGCAGGTTTTTCTTCAACTATTACAGGCTTTTCAACTTCCTTAGGAGGTTCAACAGCTTCTGGTTTTTTAACTGGCTCAGGTTTTACCTCTTCCACCTTAGGTTCTGGTTTGGATTCTTCCACCTTAGGCTCAGGAGTTTTTACAACCTCTTTTGCTTTAGCTACAGGCTTCTTATTTTTATCCAAATCTATTTTCCCTTTGACTTTCAACCCAAGTACAGGTCTCTCAATCATATCCTCTTTTGGCTGTTTGAGTTCTTCAACAGCTGGTTTCGGTTCCGGTTTCGCAATAACTTCTTCTACTTTTTCAACAGGAGGAGGAGATGGTGGTGGCGGAGGTGAAGGAGGTGTATCAAATATTTTTTTAACAGGTTCCTTTTCTTTAGTCGCAGGACGAGTCCCAATAACTAATTGATCTGCCTGCTCTTTTATAGCAATAGACTTCTGAAACTCCTTGAGTAACTCATTGTACATCTCATCGGAGACTTTAGACGTAGGCTTGTTATCAATATCAAAACCATTGTTGTTCAAATAGTCAACAATGGTAGTGGTACCTACATTTAATTCCTTTGCTATCTTTACTAAACGTTTTGCCATTCGTAATTTTTAAATCCTGTGGCGGCTTTTATTAAAAAAAAGATATACA
>JBGCCY010000070.1:0-57391 GCA_045104975.1 Saprospiraceae bacterium | reverse complement strand
GCAACATTCCAGTTGATTTATCAAAATATTTTCGATAAGATTTCGAGCGTTCTTCAAAAAATATAGCATCTTCTTTTTTTTTTTTTTTTTTTGCAAACTGCGCTAAATTCCAATCGGATATATTATATTCCAATGTCGTCGAAACTGTTCCTCCCCAAATATCATCTCCTGTACTTTCGGGGATATAACCCATTTTATCATAAAATTGAATACCCGGACGTAGTTTGTTATTTTCAATTTGAGTAGCAGATTTTCTCATCGCTTCATACGCCAAATCTGTATCAAAATTTTTCAAACCTCGCAAATAAGTATCTGCAATTACTGGCGTCGCAGGGTCGCCCACCATGACCGAAGTTTCCATTCCAAGCAATTCCCATTTGGGCAGCCAGCCACTTTCTTTGTACATGTCCAACATGGAGTTTACCATATCCGTTTGCAAGTCAGGATAGACTAGAGAAAGGAAGGGATGAACATTTCGATAGGTATCCCAAAGTGAAAAAACAGTATATCTATTTTTACCATTAGTATTTCCTACACCATAAGATTCCATTGTTGGATATTCGCCATTGACATCTTGAATAATATTTGGATGTAGTAGAACGTGATACAGCGCAGAGTAAAAAATAGTTTTTTCTTCCTTGGTTCCACCTTCCACTTTTATTCGTCCAAGTAAATCATTCCATTTCTTAACTGATTGATTATGAGTAGTTTGTAAATCAAAACCAGGTTGTTCCGCTTCTAAGTTTTTTCTAGCATTTTCAATACTCACGTAAGAGACTCCAACTTTTACTTCTATCGTTTCGCCTTCTTTGGTATCAAATGAAAAGTAAGTTCCGATATTTTCACCAGCCATTTGGTGGTGGTACTTTTTATATGGTTTGTACTTGTCATTGTATTTTGTCCAAGCTCCTTCGACACCTTTATAGGCTTGCATTTTTTTCCATGCGCCATAGTTTTTTGCAGGTTTGGAAAATTTTGCTACGAAATAAACTGGGCGAACATCTTCTGGATTATAGCAAAATGTTCCGATGAGTTTGTAGCCTTCGACTTCGGTATCTGATTTGATTTGCAACATTGCGCCAGTCTCATTGGTCAATCCCAATCCTAGATTTAGAAAAATATTACTTTGCCCTGCGGGAAATGTGTAACGACTAATTCCAGTTCGAAGCGTCGCTGACATTTCTGTTTTGATTTTGTATTTATCTAAGGTGTTGGTGTAGTAACCAGGGGATGCTTTTTCATTGGAATAAGTCGTTCCATTTTTTTCGGGATCAAATTCTAATTCGCCAGTCGTAGGCATTAAAATGATACTTCCCAAGTCAGGACAACCTACACCACTTAAATTGACATGGGTAAATCCTGTCAAAAATTTATTTTCAAAAACGTATGGGCGAGAGTGCCATTCGCTATCTTTTTCAAATTTATTTTCTGCTCCTTTTTTAAAAGCAACATTGAATGGAACGACGGAAACCATTCCTGCGGGCATAACTGCTCCTGGGTTGGTGGCGCCAAAATTGGAGGTGCCGATGAATGGATCAACGAAGTCAACGGGACTTTGACCAAAGGAAAATATGGATTGTAAAAGTATTGTTAGGAGGAGGATTTTCTTCATAGTTTTGTTTTGAAAATTAGTTTTAAAAAATCGGATAACGTAATTATTTAGCATTGGTCTAAGCTAATAAATTTTTCAACGCAGAGTCGCTGAGGTGCAGAGTTTTATTTTGAAAAATTCTCTGCACTTCAGCGACTCTGCGTTGAAGATAAATAACTCCAACCTTTCAAAATTGCCTTATTCTTTGCTCATTTCAAAAACCAATTCTCCGCCTTCCATAATCTGCTGATGAGTGATGAAAAAATCATCTAGTTTTTTTCCATTTAAAGTAACAGATTTTACAAAAATATTTTCCTTAGATTGATTATTCACTTTGATTTGAAATGTTTTTTTATTTGGTAAATGAATGGTCGCAGATTCCACTTCTGGACTTCCTAAAATATATTTTCCATCGGCAGGATTGACTGGATAAAAACCTAATGCACTAAATAAATACCACGCAGACATTTGACCACAGTCTTCATTTCCTGCTAAACCATTTGGTTGAGTAGTGTACAACTCGTCCATGACTTGTCGAACTCGTTGTTGCGTTTTATGTCCAGCATCTACATATTGATAAAGATACGGAACATGATGACTTGGTTCATTACCATGTACATATTGACCGATATAACCTGAAATCCATGCAGGATCTTCTTCCACATTTTGTTGAAGTTCAAACATTTTATCTAGTTTATTTTCAAAACTAGCTACTCCTCCAGTTAGTTGAATTAGGTCTTCCACATTTTGCGGAACATACCAATAATATTGCCATGCATTGGCTTCGCAATAATCTTCGGGATGATAAGCTAGTGGTTTAAAATCTTTTTTCCAAGCACCATCTTTTGATTTGGCTCGGAAAAATTTTGTCTCTGAATCAAAGTGATTTTGATAATTTGCAGAGCGTTTTAAGAAGTATTCATAATCTTCTTTTTTCCCTAAATGATTCGCCACCTGAGCAATACACCAATCATCAAAAGCATATTCCATTGTTTTAGAAACATTCCAACTACCATTTTCAAATGGAACATATCCCAATTCTTTGTATTCTTTTATTCCAAAATCATCTTGCATGGCACTTGCTTTCATGGCTTCGTATGCTTTGGTTTTATCAATGGAAAAACCTTTTAAAATAGCATCCGTCAAAACTGGTACGGCATGATAACCCATCATCATATTGGTCTCGCTACCTTGCATATTCCAAACAGGCAATAATTTATTTTCATCATAAAATTGCAGCATGGAGTACATTAATCCATCTACTTTTTTAGGCGCAGCAATCGTCAACCAAGGATGCAAAGCTCGATAAGTATCCCATAATGAATAGGTCGAATAGCGTTGATGTTTTTCGGTTTTCCAAGTTTTTCCATCGGTTCCTTTGTACTCTCCATTGACATCAGAAAAAAGTGTAGGGGCAAGCATGGTATGATACATTGCGGTATAAAATTGAATCAGGTTATCAGCCGAAGCTTGCACTTCAACTGTTTGCAAGGCAGTTTCCCAACGGTCCTTTGCTACTGCTCGAACTCCTTCAAAATCAAAACCTTTTTGCTCACTTGCTAAGTTCAATTTTGCATTTTTAGTATTGACAGAACTGATTCCTGTTTTGACCATGACTTCTTTTTTCAAAAAAGAAAGTTCTAATAAAATGTCTTTTCCATTGATAGAATCACCTTCGGACATTTTTCCAGCGTCGCTTAATTGGTAAGTAAAAGGGGAGGAGAAAACTGAGGTAAAATAAACTCTTTGATCTCTTGCCCAACCAGCAGAATTTCGACAACCGACTATGGTTGAATCATTAACAATCTTGACATAACTTTCTGTAATTCCATCCCAGTTACGAGTGTAGCCTAAATGTAATCGAACTTTGGATTCATCTTTTTCAAAAGTATATTTTTGTAAACCTGTGCGATTGGTAACGGTCAATTCTACCTTCACATCATAGTCATCTAAATACACTTGATAATATCCTGGACTGGCTTTTTCTCGTTCATGAGAAAAACGGGAATATACTGTTACATTTTTATTGACATCGTCTAACTTTGCTTTTTTAAGTTCTCCTGAAACGGGTAAAAATGAAATATCGTATAAATCACCTGCTCCTGTTCCGCTTAAATGTAAATGACTAAATCCTGCAATTATTGAATCGGGATAGAAGTATCCTGAGATCCAATCCCATCCATTTCTGCCATTGTCGGGGCTGAGTTGAATCATTCCAAATGGGACTGCTGCGCCTGGGTAGGTTTTTCCTTTTCCAGCTGTTCCGATGAATGGATTGACGTGTGAAGTGAGTGAGGTGGTTGCTGGAGGAGTGGTTTCTTTTTTTTCGCAACTGAAAAAAGTGAGTAGGAGGAGGATTAAAGTGAAGTGTATTTTATTCATAGTTGGTTGATCGTAGGGGTTTTTTTATTTGGGAATGAAGAGCATTGTTCTTTGAATTAATAGGGTTCCATTTATATAACTCCTGTTACGCAAAATGTTTTAGGTAATTTTGGTTTACCTTTTGAATATTAGTGGATGAATGGAGCGTTGTTCTTTTTTTCATTGAAAAAAAAAGAACCAAAAAATTCTAGGCAAAAAAAATGCTTTTCTCTAGGCAAACGCCCGCACCCTCATTTTTCGCCGATCCTCGCCCGCTCCTTACTTCTCATGGTTTTCCTTTCAATTTTAACTCTCTTAATTTATGTTGTAAATCAATGATAAAACCAAAACCTTTTCCTTCCAATTGGAAAACGAATGTTGCCAATTACTTCTCGGCCTTATTCTTTTTAGGAAAATTGGATTTAAAAAGGCGTTAAGAACAGTTTACTGTTTGAGACCGACTTAGTAAATCTTTCCGACGCAGGAGGAATTAGATTTTCTTAGTTGGACGAGTTTAAACTGTTTAGCCTTTTTGAATTCTATTTTCCGTTAAAAAAAGAATACAGCCTTGATTTTTTTTTTGCTACTTTATTTTTCATTAAGGAAAAAAAAAGTAGGGAAGCAAGGAATTAAATCATACTGAGTAACATAGATTAATCAGTAGGAAAAATTTACCACAAGAATCCATAACAATACTTTCCCGTAACAATAAACTATTATCAAATTTCCCATTTTCAAAACTAACGATACCTCTTAAACGCCTCCATCGCCTCATACTCAGGCAACCCTAATTGATCATATACCTTTGCAGTATTTCGATTTCGGTCCTCTGCCCGTTGCCAAAATTCTCTCGAATCATGACCAGGGAAAAGCGGTCTATCTTTTTGCGATTGGTGTTTAAAAATAGCTCTTCGTTTTTTCAATAATTCTTCTGGACTCAATGGAACCGCCATATCAATATCTTCAATCGACCACTCTTGCCAAGCACCACGGTACAACCAAACATAACAATCCTTCATCCATTCCTCATTTTCCAATAATTTGATTGCTTGAAAAATCGCGTCTAAACAAACTCGATGCGTTCCATGAGGATCAGATAAATCTCCAGCAGCAAAAATTTGATGTGGTTTTATTTTTTGTAAAAGGTCGACAATTATTTGAATGTCTTCTTCCCCAATCGGTTTCTTTTTAACTAAACCTGTTTCATAAAAAGGCATATCTAAAAAGTGCATTTGCTCATCTGGCAGTCCAACATATCTTGCACCTGCTTTTGCTTCGCCTCTTCTGATCAATCCTTTAATTTTTTGAATCTCGGGAGAATCTACTTCGCCTGGTGCTTTTTTTGCTATTTTTTCTTGGATAGATTGATACAAAGTTTCAGTAACTTCTTGTTTCAAATCAAAATCATTATGGAAGTCATTGACAAAATCTGCAAAGCGAACCACATCATCATCAAAAACGGCAATATTACCCGAAGTTTGATAAGCTACGTGTACTTCATGCCCATGGTCGTGCAATCTAATAAATGTTCCTCCCATAGAAATCACATCATCATCAGGATGTGGACTAAAAAGTATCGCTCGCTTTTTGATAGGTAAAGGCCGCTCAGGATATATTTTATGATCTGAATCTGGTTTTCCACCCGGCCATCCAGTAATGGTTTTTTTAAGACTTTCAAAAATCTTTAAGTTGATATTATAAGCAGTATCAAACTCCGTGACAATATCGCCCATACCATTATCATTATAATCTCGATTGGTCAATTTTAAAATCGGTTTCCCTGATTTTTGACTCAACCAGATAACTGCTTTTCTGATTATCGAATTATCCCAATCGACAGATCCAACTAGCCAAGGTGTTTTTACTCGTTTCAATTCCGCACTTGAAGCTTGATCTAAAATTACAACCGTATTTGGATGCTCTTGCAAATAAGTGGCTGGAACTTTATCAGTTTTTTCATCTTCCACCGCAGCCTTGACAATATGTGCTTTTCCCTCTCCCCATGCCATCAGAATAATTCGTTCTGCTTGCATGATCGTTCCAACTCCCATGGTGATCGCTTTTAAGGGAACATTCTCTTCTCCAAAAAAATCAGAGGCAGCATCTGTTTTGGTAATATGATCAAGCGTAATCAATCGAGTGATAGAATCTTTTCCCGAACCAGGTTCATTAAACCCGATATGACCAGTCCGACCAATTCCTAAAATTTGAATATCAAGTCCACCAAGTTCTTTGATTTTTTCTTCATAATTTAGACAAAAATCTCGAACATCTCCTTTTTCCAAAGTACCATCAGGAATGTGAATATTTTCAGGTAAGATATCAATATGATCAAAAAGATGCTCATTCATAAACCGAACATAGCTTTGCAAAGCATTGGGCGGAATAGGGTAGTATTCATCCAAATTAAAGGTTACCACGTTTTTAAAAGACAACCCTTCTTTTTCATGCATTCTAATCAGTTCGCTATAAACTGAAGTCGGAGTCGATCCAGTTGCGAGTCCTAAAACGCAAAGTTCATTGCGTTCCGTTTTTTCTCGAATGGCAATTGCTAATTCTTTTGCAACTGCTTTGGATGCATCAAATGAACTATTGTAAATTTTTGTAGGTATATTCTCGAATCGTGTCAAATACCTTTTTTGTGAACCATCAGTCATTGGTCAATTTTTTAGTGAAATAAAACACAAATTTACATAAAATTTTTACTGTGTGCGAACACAGCCAAATTATTTTTTATAAATTGTGGATTATTATTGATAATCTTTCGCAAACGAAAAACTGTATGAACCTCCATCCAATTGATATTACTATCGTTCTCATCTATGTAGTCACTATCGTTTTTATTGGTTTTTGGATTTCCAAAAGAGCTTCCCGTGGGTTAAACTCTTATTTTTTGGGAGACAACGAAATCAAATGGTACTACCTCGGGTTGTCCAACGCCTCAGGAATGTTCGACATCTCAGGAACAATGTGGGCTGTGACGCTAATGTTTATTTATGGATTAAAAAGCGCCTGGATTCCATGGCTTTGGCCAGTCTGGAATCAAGTTTTCGTTATGGTCTTTTTAGCCATATGGTTGCGAAGGTCGAATGTAATGACAGGAGCTCAATGGATAACCACTCGATTTGGCGATGAGCGTGGAGGACGACTGTCTCATATTATTGTAACCGTTTTTGCGGTCATTAGTGTATTTGGTTTTATCGCCTACTTTTTTGTTGGAATTGGAAAATTCGCTACTATATTTTTTCCTTGGGATTTATCAATTTCTATGCTTGGCATGGCGATCACTTCTGAGCAAGGATATGCCTTGCTTCTCATTGGGATCACCACACTTTATGCCATCAAAGGAGGGATGTACAGCGTAGTCATAACAGAAGTTTTACAATTTTTGATCATGACTGTCTCCTGCCTCGTCATTGGCTATATTGCTTTTACTACTGTAAGTGCCGAGCAAGTAATAAATGCCGTTCCTCCAGGCTGGACAGACTTATCTTTTGGTTGGGAAATGGGATTAGATTGGAGTGGCTACCTCGATAGTGTTAATCAAAAAATTGACTCAGACGGTTTTGAATTGATTGGCTACCTTTTTATGATGATGATTTTTAAAGGAATATTTGCAAGCCTTGCTGGCCCAGTCCCAAGCTACGATATGCAACGAGTACTGTCTACCCGAAGTCCTGCCGAAGCTGCTAAAATGGGAGGACTTACAATTCTAGTTTTATTCTTTCCACGCTATTTGATGATCGCAGGATTCGCAGTTTTATCGCTAGTTTATTTGCGGCCTGAATTTGAAGCAATGGGTACAAATGTAGATTTTGAATTGGTTTTGCCAATGGCAATTGAGCAATTTGTACCTATAGGATTCAAGGGCTTATTATTAGCAGGTTTATTGGCAGCATTTATGGGAACATTCGCAGCATTTATTAATGCAGCGCCTGCCTACCTCGTCAATGATTTGTATAAAAAATATATTAATCCTACTGCGACTGACCGAAAATATATTCTGATGAGTTATTGGTCTTCGTTGATTTTAGTAGTGATTGGAGTCATTGGAGGTTTCTTTGCAGAGTCAATTAATTCGTTGACGCTTTGGATTACGTCAGCTTTATACGGAGGTTATGCGGCAGCAAATGTTTTGAAGTGGATTTGGTGGCGATTCAATGGTTATGGATATTTTTTCGGAATGGTTGGAGGACTAGTTGCTTCTACTGTCGTACCTGGAATGTTTCCTGAAACATCTGCGATTTATATTTTTCCAATCATTTTAGTAATCTCATTTGTAGGATGTATCCTTGGTACATTTTTAACTCCTCCTGACAATGAGGAGGTTTTGAAAAAATTCTATAGAGACACTCGTCCTTGGGGTTTTTGGAATCCGATAATTAAAAAAATCAAAGCAGAGGACCCTGACTTTAAACCTAATAAAAATTTCAAGATAGACATGCTCAATGTCTTGATTGGAATTGTTTGGCAAATGACTTTGGTGGTGATGCCGATTTATATAATTATTAAATCAACTCAAAATTTCACGATTTCTTTTGTGATATTTTTGATCACTAGTGTTCTATTGAAAAAATTATGGTACGATAAATTGGATGGAGAATGTTACCCATAACGGCTACTTTTTTGGATGAAATTTCTCACGATATTCCTCATCAAAACTGGGGAGAAAAAGAATGGGATGCTGATTTTTCTCACATGAAAAAAATGGGAATTGATACCGTCATTTTGATTCGATGTGGTCATAAAAAATGGATGACTTATCCGTCTATTTTTTTAGAAAACACAGAAAATGTTTATCGTCCTTCGATAGACTTAGTTGCCCTTTTTTTATCCCTTTCGGAAAAATATAATATGCAATTTTATTTTGGATTATATGATTCTGGAAAATATTGGTGGGAGCAAGGCGATTACAAAAAAGAAGTGGAAATTAATCTAAGAGTGATTGATGAAGTTTGGGAAAAATATGGCAAGAGTCCAGCTTTTAAAGGTTGGTATTTGTCGCAAGAAGTCAGTCGGAAAACTGGAGACATCATGTCTTTATACACTCGGTTAGGAAAACATTGCAAAGCTATTTCCAATAATTTGCCCACCCTAATCTCACCTTATATTGATGGAAAAAAAGCCATCCTTTCCAATCAATCTTCTTTGACTAAAACAGAAAGTATTTCGATTCAACAACATGAAAAAGATTGGAATGAGATTTTGGATAGTATCAAAGATGCAGTTGACATTTTAGCTTTTCAGGATGGGCATGTGGAGTACCATGAGTTAGCTCATTATTTTTCTATCAATAAAAAATTAGCTCAAAAGTACAACATGAAATGTTGGACCAATGCCGAATCTTTTGATCGAGATATGCCAATAAAATTTCTTCCAATCAAGTGGGAAAAGTTGTTATTGAAATTGGAAGCAGCTCAGAAAGCAGGTTTGGAAAAAGCGATTACTTTTGAGTTCTCCCATTTTATGAGTCCACAGTCAAGTTATGTGCAAGCGCATAATTTGTATAATCGGTATATGGAAAAATTGAATTCCGTAGGGTAGGGGAAACGAATTTAATTAATTGATAATCAATGATTTAAACAACATGACTACAATCGAACTTTCACTTCAATATAAAAATGAGCTCCTCAAAAGTGTACTTCCTTTTTGGCTTCAACATTCTAAAGATGAAATTCATGGTGGTTTTTTCACTTGTCTTTTGGAGGATGGAAAAGTCTTTGATACAGATAAATTTGTTTGGCTGCAAGCTCGTCAAGTTTGGACATTTTCGATGTTGTATAATCGATTAGAGCAAAAAAAAGAATGGTTAGATTTTGCGTTGCATGGCGCTGATTTTTTAGAAAAAAAAGGTAGAGACGAAAATGGGGATTGGTATTTTTCCCTAAATCAGGAAGGTCAACCTTTGATGCAACCTTATAATATTTTTTCAGATTGTTTTGCGACTATGGCATTTGGGCAACTATTTTTAGCAACCCAAAAAGAAGAATATGCGATCATTGCAAAAGACACTTTTCAAAACATTTTAAAAAGAAAAAATAACTCTAAAGGAGTTTATAATAAGTCATTTCCAAACACTCGTAATTTGAAAAATTTCGCCTTGCCAATGATCTTGTGCAATCTATGTTTGGAGATAGAATCGCTTTTGGAAAAAGGTTTGGTGGAAGAAACAATTCAAGCGTGTATTCATGAAGTTATGGAGGTTTTTTATCATCAAGATTCCGGATTAATTTTAGAAAATGTTACGCTTGATGGAGCATTTTCAGATTCATTTGAAGGACGATTATTGAATCCAGGTCATGCAATTGAGGCGATGTGGTTTATCATGGATTTAGGAAAAAGATATGACGATCAAGGACTAATTCAAAGATCCGTAAATATCATGTTACAAACTTTGGAATATGGTTGGGATAAAGAGCATGGAGGCATTTTTTATTTCCTAGATTTCAAAGGTTATCCAACGCAACAATTGGAATGGAATCAAAAATTATGGTGGGTACATTTAGAGACTTTGATAGCACTTTTAAAAGGATATCAATTGACTCTAGATAAGCGTTGTAAAACTTGGTTTGAGAAAGTACATACGTACACCTGGGAAAAATTTCCAGAAAAAAAACATGGCGAATGGTGGGGATATTTGGATAGAAAAGGCGAACGACTTTTAGATTTAAAGGGAGGAAAATGGAAAGGCTGTTTTCATGTGCCTAGAGGTTTATTTTGTTGTTGGCAGATTTTGGAGGAGTTGGGAATGGATGAATTTGAGGTTTAAAAAGTACAGATTAGGAATCTAGTTTTTTTATAAAATATAAATTGAATAAAAAATTTATTTAACATAACGATAATTATGAGGTACTTTGTGTCATCCTGAAATAAGTTGCCACATTATATTATCGTCGAAAAAATACAAAAGATTAGCTAATTTCTTTCCCTATCAAATCTTCAACTGCAATCAATCATCCAATTGCTTAATTTATGCCATTTTATCTCTCGCAATTTAATTAATTTAGCTTTTAAATTTTCCTGAAAAAAAAAAAGGAAAATCAAACCATCGAAATAATCAAAACAAAACTTATGAAAAAAAATTACTTCTGTTGCCTGATGCTAACCTTAGCATTTTCATTTAACGCACAATCACAAATCAATTTTACCAACCAAAATATTCTTCTCCCTAATTCGGATTTTCATAGCGGTGTTGCTATTGCCATCGCAGATATGAATGGTGATGGCAAAGATGATATTGCCAGAATGGATCAAGGTCATCAACTCAATATAGAATTTCAAACCAATCCTAACAATGCTTTTACAAATATGTATGTAGGAGATTTAGGCAATTGGAGTAACTGGAGTATCTGTGCTGGAGACTTGGACAATAACGGTTTCTTAGAAGTGATGGCTGATGGAGTTCTTGCCACAGCAAATGCTGATGGAACCAATTATACGATTGACGGAATGCCCGGTGCAAATTTTTTCGTACAAGCTACCAACTTTGCTGATATTAATAATGATGGATACTTAGATGCTTTTCTTTGTAATGATGATGGAGAAAGTGGTATCTGGGGAAACGATGGAAATGGAAATTTGGTACAACAAGATTCATGGATTGATATGTCGGTGAATGGAAGTAGCGGAGAACCTGCTTCAGGTAATTATGGAAGTGTTTGGACTGACTTCGATAATGATGGTGATATTGATTTATACATTGCCAAATGTCGACAAGGAGTAACCAATGCTGATGATCCTCGGAGAATTAATGTTCTTTATGTCAATGATGGAAATAATAATTATACTGAGATGGGAGAAGAATATGGTCTAAAAGTAAAGTGGCAATCCTGGACAGCAGATTTTCAAGATGTAAATAATGATGGATGGATGGATTGCTTTATCACTAATCATGATCATGCATCTCAACTCTTAATTAATGATGGAACTGGACATTATACCGAAGCAATGAATACTGGAATTAATGTTACCGGTTTGCCTATACAAGGAGTTATGCGAGATTTTGACAATGATGGATTTGTCGATATTTTAGTCTCAGGATATAGTGGCCAAATTTTTAGAAATAATGGTGATCTAACTTTTACTGAAGTGACTGGGATATTTGACAATAACGATATGGAATCGTTTGCTCTTGGTGATTTAAATAGTGATGGATTTGTTGACGTTTATGGTGGCTACGCAACTATTTATACTAACCCTTCTTCTATTGATGATGTTTTGTGGATGAATGCAGGGAACAGCAACAATCATTTATCGGTGAACCTTCAAGGAACCATTAGCAATAGAAATGCAGTCGGTGCTCGAATCGAAATTTATGGTGATTGGGGAATCCAAGTCAGAGAAGTTCGAGCAGGAGAAAGTTATGGAATCATGAATTCTATGTCTCAATATTTTGGCTTAGGAACAGCTACGGAGGTAGATTCGATGATTGTCCGCTGGCCTTCAGGAATTGTTCAAACAGAGTATGAATTAAATATCAACACATCTATTCAATTACTTGAAGGAGACTGTTTAGCTACTACTCCTTCAATAGATTTCGTTGGCGCTACAACTTTGTGTTCAGGAGAAAGTACAACTCTTAATGCACCTGCTGGTTATGCGAACTATGAATGGTCTAATGGAGAAATAACACAAAATATTGAAGTTTCGACTCAAGGATTTTATCAATTAACTGCAACAGATAACAATGGTTGTGTTGGTTTTTCCACTTCAATTTTTATTGAAGTAGATCCAGTACTATCACCCGAAATTATTGCCAACGGAGATATCATCCTTTGCGAAGGAGAGAGTGTTGAACTTTCTGAAATCGCCACTCCAAATGCTTTAAGTTATACTTGGTCAAATGGAACACCTGGTGCTACTCTAACTGTAACCGAAAGTGGTTCATATAATATTGTCGTCGAAGGTCCTTGTCAAAATTTCACTTCCAATTCAATTATTGTAGACGTAAGTGAATACCCAAATCCACCGAGCTCAGGTGGAGTCACGATTTTGGTTGGAGAACAAGCCAACTTGGTTTCTAGTGGAAATAATATTGCTTGGTATGATGTACCTACTGGAGGAGTACCTCTTTTTATCGGAGATAATTTTACAACTCCAAACTTATCAACTTCAACAACTTATTATGTAGAGGACAGAAATGGATTAATTGGGTTAAACGAAAATGTAGGACAGGAAGAACATAGTGGTTCTCTTTTCTCACAAAATTTAGGTGATAATAATGGGTTGCTATTTGATGCCTATGATGAGTTTACCATAGATTCTATTACAGTATATACTGATATCGAAGCTTTAAGAAGAATTGTAGTTTATGATCAAAGTTTTACTGAAGTTGTAGGTGTAGATGTAATGATTCCAGCTGGAGAAAATACAATTTATGTAGGCCTTGATATTCCAGTTGGAAATGATTGGAGAATAAGTACAGACTTTAATACCAATTTTAATAACCTAGGAACTCCTGGTCCTCGCTTGCAAAGAAGCGATGAAAATCTAAATTTTCCATATACCATTCAAGATGTGGTAAGCATAAAGAATAGTGCCTTTTCTGATAACCTTTACTATTACTTTTATGATTGGAAAATCTCAACTCCAGATATTCTTTGTGCTAGTGATAGAACTCCTGTAGAAGTTACCGTAGATGATGATGTTGCAATAGTTGATATTTCTAAATCCGACCTAATAGATATTTTTCCAAATCCCAATGATGGAAATTTTTCTATTGATTTAAAATTCGAGGTGACTGAAACCGTAACTTACAACTTATCAGATATGACTGGTAAAATGGTTATAGAAAATCAGCTTACTCAAAAAATAAATCCACTTAATTTAAGTCATTTGCCTAAAGGTATTTATGCACTACAAATTATTCATGGAAAAAATATTTATCAAGGAAAAGTTGTGCTACAATAATCTTTGAATAGAAGTTATTAAAAAAAATCATGGACAATATCTGTCCATGATTTTTTTTTGCCTTCAATAAAATGATTCTCCTCTTCTACCCTCTCAAAATAAGTCGTCATAAAATACTGATAATCAATAATTTAAAGAATTAAAATGAAGTGGCAACTTTTTTATTTTTTTTCTGTTTTACTTTCTGTAATTGAAAATTCACTTTTCAAAGATTAACTAAAAAAAGGATAACTTAGATTTATGAAACTCAATATAAAAGATACTTTTAATAAAGAATTACCAGCCGATCCAATTCGAGAAAATACGCGTCGGCAAGTTTTTGATGCAGCATTTTCTTACGCCACTCCTCGAAAACCAGGAGGACCAAAACTAGTGCATGCAAGCGAAGAAGTAGCAAAAATGATTGGATTAGATTCAGAAGATATAAAGTCAGAAGAATTCTTAAAAGTGTTTTCAGGAACTAAGGTTTTAGAAAATACTGATCCATATGCCATGTGTTATGGCGGTCATCAATTTGGAAATTGGGCAGGGCAATTGGGTGATGGTCGAGCAATAAATTTAACAGAAGTGGTCCATGACAATCAACGGTGGGCTTTGCAATTAAAAGGTGCTGGGGAAACACCTTATTCTCGAACTGCTGATGGATTAGCAGTTTTGCGTTCATCTATTCGAGAACATCTTTGTAGTGAAGCAATGTTTCATTTAGGTGTGCCAACCACACGCTCTTTATCTTTGATGTTGACAGGCGACCAAGTGATGCGAGACATGCTTTACGACGGAAATGCAGATTATGAAAAAGGGGCAGTTGTTTGTAGGGTCTCCCCTAGTTTTATTCGTTTTGGAAATTTTCAAATACTCGCCGCACGCAAAGATTTAAAAACCTTGACAGAACTGACTGAATATACGATTCGTCATTTTTTTCCAAAAATAAAATCAACAGGCAAGGAAAGTTATATTGAATTTTTCAACGAGGTAGTTGACCGAACTTTGGATATGATTGTTCATTGGCAACGAGTTGGCTTTGTCCATGGCGTGATGAATACCGATAATTTATCTATCCTTGGTTTGACGATTGATTATGGTCCCTACGGTTGGCTCGAAGGTTATGATGTGGACTGGACACCAAATACAACTGACCGAGGACAAAAACGCTATCGTTTTGGAAATCAGCCTCGAGTGGCACTTTGGAATTTGATGCAATTGGCTAATGCTATTTATCCTTTAGTCGATGAGGCTCCTCCATTTGAACAAGCGTTGGATCGTTTTAAAAATGGATATGATGAAAAATATTTGGAAATGATGCAATCCAAATTGGGTTTAGACAAAAGAGAAAACATTGATCAAATTTTAGTAAATCAGCTACAAGAAAATTTGCTGTTGACCGAAACAGACATGACGATATTTTTTAGAAATTTAGCTCATTTCAAAAAGGATGCTGCCATTGATTCTGAAGGAAATTTTTTAGAAGTGATCAAAGAGGCATTTTATCAACCAGAAGAATTAGAAGGGAAAATTTTGGAAGCATGGATAGATTGGTTTATCAGTTACAAAGAGAAACTATCAAAAGAATCTAATTCTAATGATGAGAGAAAAGTAAAAATGAATGAAGTCAATCCAAAATATGTTCTTCGAAATTACATGGCTCAACTAGCGATCGACGCAGCTGATAAAAATGATTTTTCCATCGTCCATGAGCTTTTTGAATTACTCAAAAATCCTTATGCTGAACAATTGGAAAATGAAAAATGGTTTGTCAAAAGACCAGAATGGGCGAGGCATAAGGTTGGATGTTCGATGTTGTCATGTAGTTCTTAACAATGGTTTTACATTTCCTAATTGAGCAGTTAATATAAGCATTAAAAATATTCCATTTTGCATTTGATTTTATGAAATATTCCATTAACTTTGAATAGTACAAAATGTACAAGCCTGATGCCCGAGAGCGCGACGGGAGATTACTTCACTAAAAAAAAGGAGGTATTATGAAATTATCTAAGTCAGCAGTTAAATTCCTTACAAATAGCAAAACAAACAATTCATCCCTAAAAATAGGAACGTCTTAATAAATGTAGTGTAGGGGATATCGCCTATGCTTTCATAAGTTTATTTTGCTGAGTTAAGCAATTAACTGAACAAAAATCCCTTGTAGTCTTAGACTACAAGGGATTTTTAGTTTTTTTAATTAGTGTGTGATACTTAACTTGCTGGCGTAAAAAATAAGTTTCCAATGAAATTCTTCTTCGAAGCCATAATAATAGTTTTACATTTTTTTTAAAATACAAAGTCGCAAAACTCCCGCATGAATAAATTTGATCGTGTTATTTCCACTTTAGTCCTTCTACAAACCAAAAGGGTTATCAAAGCAATGGCTATTTCTGAACGATTTGACATTAGTCTTCGAACGGTTTACCGAGATATAAGCACTCTCAAAAATGCAGGTATTCCTATCATTGGGGATCCTGGGATTGGATATTCTATCATGGATGGTTATCGAATTCCCCCCGTTATATTTAATGAAGGGGAAGCAACTGCATTGTTAACTGCTGAAAAATTTATAGGTAAAATAACGGATCAAGATACTCAGGCTTACTATTCTAGTGCTCTGATGAAAATCAAAGCAATCTTAAGAAGTTCTGAAAAACAGTCTTTGGAAATACTAGATGAATCAATTGTTATTTCAGATCAAAAAAGTTGGGATAATAAGACTCACCTTCAAGATTTATTTAAAAGTATTGCTGCTAAAAATATTGTGGCCATTGAATACAAAAAATCCGATGGTACCAGTTCTCAACGAAAACTAGAATCGATTGGATGTTATCATCAATCTAATCATTGGTATTTGATTGCTTTTTGCCAACTCAAAAAAGACTATCGAACCTTCAAATTAAATCGGATTGTCAAGCTTCAAGTACTAGAAGAAACCTTTGATACCGTGCATATCAACTTACAAAAATATATTGATCGACAAACGGATTCTTGGAAAGAACAGCAACAATTCAACTTGATAGAAATTGCTTTCAATCTATCTCTTATCAAATTTGCCGAAAGTCGTAAATACTATTTTGGTTTCGTCGAGCAGACAATTGAGAACGATGTTGTACGTATGAAATTTCTAAATTCTTCTCTTGAAGTCATCGCTCGATGGTTACTTCAGTTTGGAGATCAAGCAACGGTGCTTGCTCCAGTAGAATTAAAAGATCGGTTAAAAACATTAGCTGCTCAACTTTATCAGCATTATCAATAAAAGAATTAGTGCTAGATCAAATCTGCATTTCTTCTTTAAAAGAACTTCTAAATTTTTAAAATCTGGAAGTTCTGAATACTGCACAAATCCAATCCTACAAAAAAATCCACTTCAAAAACTTACTGACATACTGTTGTCATTGACCACCTATATCTTTGTGATATTAATCAACGGGAGGGATTCCCAATTATTCATTTTTTAAAAATAATATCACGATGACAACTCAAGAAGTAGCTAACAGATTAGTAGAATTATGCCGACAAGGTAAATATGAACAAGCCGTAAAGGAATTGTATTCTCCCGAAATCGTTTCAGTAGAACCAGAAGGAATGCCAAATAGGATCGTAAAAGGATTGGACGGAGTTGCAGAAAAAGGGGCAAAGTTTGAAGCGATGCTAGAAAAAATTAACTCTAGTTTTATCTCCGATCCGATTGTAGCAGAAAATTTCTTCTCTTGTACCATGTTGATGAATGTGCAATTTAAAGGTGCTCCAGTTGCTACAGATATGGATGAGGTCTGCGTATATATGGTCAATAATGGAAAGATAGTAAAAGAGGAATTCTTTTATACGCCTCAACCTCAAGAGGCTTAGGGAATAATTGCTGGTATGAACATTTTGTCATTTGTACTTACCATTGAATTAAGAAAAAAGGAGTTAATTTATAAAATGAAATAGTTAATTTTATTGTAGCTATTCAGCCTTGCTGAATAGCTACATTTAATAATTTCAGAGGAAGAAGTTTTGACGAAAAAAACCCTCCTCAAAAAATCAATCCAATGACAATAATTAAAAATATCATTTTAGCTATATGTTTAATTGCTTTGGTACTATTCTTAGCAAGAACATTCCTTCCTGAAAATGCAATTCGAATAGGATCTGGTTTTCAAAGATATACTCCTGCCATTTCTTATCCGATGAAACTTGCATTCCTTTCAGCTTTCATCTATTTGATCTGTGCGTATTTTTTTGAAGGAAAAAAATTGTTGATCGGTTATGTAATATTGATTGGATTGAATTTGACCTATCTTTTTTATTGCTTGAAAACTTATGTGGAAAGTAATTAGATAAATATCGAAAAAAGTTTTGAAAGAAAAAAATCAGAGTAGGTAAATAATAGCTAGAAATATTCGATGTTGTTGAGGGTTTTACAACAATGGTTTTACATTTTTAATTTCATGAAAAAGTCCTTTCAGATATAAACTATCTGGAAGGACTTTTTTTAAAGTTAAAAATTTCCTATCAATGGAATTTCCTTAAATATCATACAGTAAATAAATAATAAAAAGAAAACTACTCCAAGCCACTTTACAGGTATAAAGAAAAATGTAGAACGAACATGCCAAGGTATTTTAAACATAGCGGTAGAATTGGTGTACAATTCTGGGTTAGCTAAATACTCCTTTTGCTTTTTATCAAAATACAATCCTGCCAAAAAATAACTAATCCCATTTACTAATAAAAAGTAGGCTGTTCTGTAATGCGGCATTTCAGAATTCCAAATAGAATCTGGCATCATCCAAAATGAAATAATACCAATGAAAAGACACATAAATCCAGCACTCGTATAGATAATCATTTAATTATAGATTTAAAAAAAGTTTATAAAATAATATCCTCAACGAAAGTTACCAATTCAATCCAAATAAAATAAAATAACAATACTTTTACGAAATATAAAAGCTGCTAACTTTTACGCTAGCAGCTTCCTTTATTAAAATTTAATTTCTACTAAATCAACTTCCACCCTTCTCGATATTCCCTTTTCACAAACTGATTCGCCTCATCAAAATTCGTCACTTTCATATTCTCTCCATCCCACAATAATTTTTTCCTACCTGGGAAATCTTTCCCACCGTCCAATCTTTCCTTCGCCAAAGTATAACTTCTGATCGCCAAATTCCCCATCAAAACCGTTTCCGTCATTGGTCCAGAATAATCAAACGATGAAGTTAAGGCCAAATGTTCCTTACTATTAAACCCAGCCTTACACGCCTCTGTCCAAGATTTTTGATGACCCATTTCTGGGTAATCTAAATATTTATTTCCGCCATCAAAGCCTTCTGGCATAGTCAAAACTTCTTTCCCTTTTCGATACAATTTAGGTTTTGATCCATATACATCAGAGGTCATTACTCCTTTGTCACCTATCATGATAATTCCATTATTACTCCCCTCTCCTCCTAGATCATCGCTTGCTGGAATCAAATCTGGATGAAATGGTCGAAGTCCACCATCTGACCAAATCATTTTCATCAGCGAATCATTCACCTTTGATTTTGGGAAATTAATTTGAACTCGCGACGAAGGTGGACAGCCCTCAGGGACATGCTCAGGGTTCCAATCTCGTTTATAAATTGCTCCCACACTACCTTCCACTTCCGTTGGATAACCTAATTCCAATACTCGAAATGGTGTATCAATAATATGACAACCCATATCTCCCAAAGCACCTGTTCCAAAATTCCACCAACCTCTCCATTTGAAATGATAATAAAGTGGATGATAATCAACATACTTCGCAGGACCGATATACAAATCCCAATCATCCTTACTCAAATGCTCTGGCAGTTTAGTTTTATCCATTGGCACAGGAATTCCTTGTGGCCAAACTGGTCGATTAGTCCACACCTCCACTTTGTGTACTTTCCCAATCAAACCTTGATCAAACCAATTTTTCATTTGAACTTGCCCTGGATGCGAGGCACCTTGATTACCCATTTGAGTCACCAATTTATATTTTCGAGCTGCTTCCGTCAATTGTCTCGCTTCATAAATATTATGAGTCATTGGCTTTTGAACATAAACATGTTTTCCCAAAGACATCGCTGCCATCGCTGCAATACCATGAACATGATCTGGAGTGGAAATAGTTACCGCATCAATATCCTTACCCATTTTTTCTAACATGACTCGAAAGTCTTTAAAAAATTTCGCTTTGGGGAAAGCTGTTTGAGCACGAGTTACTGCCTTGGAATCTACATCACAAAGTGCGACAACATTATTGACTCCATTGTCAGATGCATTGCTAATATCACTAAATCCTTTTCCTCCTGCACCTATTGCGGCTAAATTTAAGCGATCGCTAGGAGCAGTAAAACCTTTTCCTAAAACATGTCGTGGAACAATAAAAAAGGAACTAGATGCCAAAGCACCTGCTTTGATAAATTTCCTACGAGAAGTTGATTTTTTATTTTTTTCCATATTTATTATTTGTTTAATCTATAAAAAAAGATAATTATTAATTTTTTTCTAATTTTCGATATTCTCTTTTTCCCTTGACTGTGAGATATGGATAAATCACTTGACTAGTAATTTCTAAATATTTTTCAATCTGTTTTTTATTCATTTTCTCATGACTTATCTCTGCCGAAGCTAACCAAAAATCACTTAAAATCATCATTCGTCGAATCAGATTTTGGTATTCATTTTCAATTTCTTCTTTTCGCAATAATCCAGCTTGAATGAGCATCTGAATAAACATTTTCATTTGCTCCTCCCGTTGAGTAATCAACTTTAAATAGTGTTTTTTGATCGTTGGAAATTCACGCATCACTTGAATAAAATCCAACATCATAAAACGATATTCAAAAAGATTTTGCATAGACTGATGAGTAAGTTGATATAATCCAACAATCAACCCCTCTCCCATTTCGACATTCAAAAATGCATGATCTATTTTCTCCACTAATTCAAAATATAACCCTTCGATAATTTCATTTCTTTTTTTAAAATGATAAGTCAAATTTCCTGGGCTGATTTTTAGATGAGCAGCAATCGTCCTTTGACTGACGGCTGATAAACCTTGCTGATTAAATAATTTTCGAGAAGCATCTAGTATTTTTTTCTTAGTCGTACTCATCTTGCAATATAAAAAACTTATAGTACAGTTGTACTATAAAAAAATTATTTGTAGGTTTGTTTAAAATTAGTACAATTGCACTAATTAAATTTCAATTAAATAATTCATATGAAAGTTACAATCGTGGGTGCTGGAATTGGTGGATTGACTACAGCCATTGCTTTAAGACAAAAAGGATTCGAAGTTGAAATATTTGAATCATTCCCTAAGATGAAAAGAATGGGCGCAGGAATCATTCTCGCCAATAATGCAATGCAAGTTTTTCAACGATTAGGTTTGTCGGAAATCATTTATAAAAACTCGAATCGCATTTCCTCCTTGAAATTAGTGGACGAAAAGTTAGCAACCTTAACCGAAATAAATCTTAAATCTTTTGAGAAAAATTTAGGGACTCACTATGCTGCGATTCATCGAGGTACACTCCAAGAACTTTTATTGGCAAATTTCCCAGCAAAGAATTTGCATCTAGGAAAACGAGTGAAACAACTCATCGAAATTGATGATAAAATCCAACTATTTTTTGAAGATGGCACTTCTCACCAAACCAACATTTTGATAGGTGCTGATGGAATTCACTCTGTCGTACGGAAGCGTTTCTTTCCAAAAACAAAAATTAGAAATGCGCAACAAGTATGTTGGAGAGGAATTACTAAAATGAAACTACCTGAAAAATTTCAGCATGAAATAAATGAAAGTTGGGGCAATGGAACTCGATTTGGAATTGTTCCTATGGCAGATGGAGCAATCTATTGGTTTGCCTTGGCCAATTATAAAAATGATTTTCGAACAGAATTTAATGAACCTAACTTGGCGAAAATATTTGCTGATTATGATCCAATTATCTCAAAAATCATTCACTCTACTCCGACCGATCAAATTATTGTCAACGAAATTAACGACCTAAAACCGATCAAAAAATGGTACACCAATAATGTCTGTTTAATCGGAGACGCCGCTCATGCGACCACTCCAAATATGGGGCAAGGTGCCTGTCAATCCATCGAGGATGCACTAGCTTTAAGTATATGTTTGGAAAAGGAAAAAGACATCGAAAAAGCATTTTCTAATTTTCAAAAATTAAGAATTAAAAAAGCAAATGGAGTCATCAAGCAAAGTTGGCAAATCGGAAAAATCGCTCAATTAGAAAATAGTTTTGGAAGAATAATCCGAAATTCTATTATGCGATTCACTCCAGATTCCATAGGAAAGAAACAAAGTGCCAAAATGTTTGAGTTAAATTATTAAGTCATAAAAAAGATGCAAACAACTGACTATCAGTTATTTACATCTTTTAAAGACTCTTGTTTTTAATTTACTAACTTAACTCCTTTTTTCAAAGGCTTTATCCAAGGCACTAATTTCGATGGGTAATAATTAATCTCTAAAGCCTCCAATCTTGCTTGATGATTACCAAGTCTAGTTTTATAATCTTCCCAATTCCTGTTTTCTGGCTTCGTCCAACCAATCTCTGCGTAACCTAATAATCTTGGAAAAACAAGATATTCTAACTCATCCAAATCAGTCACCGTCTCTGTCCAAAGTGGACATTCGACTCCCAAAATATTTTCTTTTTTTACGCCATCAACTAAAGTCGCAGGATCCCATATATAACCTGTATCAACCTCAATAAATCCTGCCCAATTTAATCCTAAAGTAGTAGTCGAATCATATTTCATATCAAGATATGCTTTGCTTGCTGGCGACATCAAAACTTTAACATTTTGTTCAACTGCAGCTTTTGCATTTTCCTTCTCAGCCCAATATTGAGCAATTGAATTTGGCTTTAAATCAATCTCAACAATCTCGTCCCAACCCATCATTATTTTCCCATGCTTAGCTACGATGTCCTGCACTCGATCTACAAAATAGATGTAATCGCCTTTTTTAGTAGAGTGTGATTCATCCCCTCCAATGTGAATATATGGACCAGGTGTCATCGCTACTAATTCTTTAATTACGTCATCAACAAATTGATAGGTATTTTCATTTCGAGTGCAAAGTGTGCTAAAACCAACTTCCATCCCTGTGTATAATTTTGTTGCTTTTCCATTACAATTAAGTTCTGGATAAGAAGCTAAAGCAGCATTGGTATGCCCTGGCATATCAATCTCAGGAACAATAGTGATAAACCTATCTACTGCATATTTTACAATTTCTTTATAATCTTCTTGTGTGAAAAAACCAGCTTTGCCACCACCCACTTGAGTACTTCCACCACGATTCGTTAAGTTAGGCCATTTCTTAATTTCAATTCTCCAACCTTGATCATCAGTCAAATGAATGTGCAAATAATTCATTTTATACCTTGCCAAATGATCAATATATTCCTTCACTTTATCAACACCAAAAAAATGGCGGCTCACATCAATCATTGCGCCTCGATATTCATAATTAGGAAAATCAAAAATATTCCCTGTTGCTATTTCCCAAGGTTCCGATTGCAAAGTTTTCTTTACAATGTTTGCAGGAAGCAATTGTAACAAGGTCTGCACGCTTCTGAAAATTCCAGCTGGAGTATTTCCTTCTAGCTGAATAAATTTTTCATCAACTGTCAATTCATAGCCCTCCTCCCCTAGTTGTTTTTTATTTTTAGAAAGAAAAAAATTGATCCCGTTTGCGGTATTTTTTTTATCAGAAAAAATAATTGGAAAATTGAAACCCGTTGCTGGACTTAGTTTTTCTGCTAAATATTGCCCTACTTTTTTAAGATCTTCATTTCCGTTTTCAATGACGATTTGAGTTTCATTGGTCAATTGAAAAGAGCTTCCAGTCGCTAACAGGGAATCTGGTTTTGGAATTAAAAATTCTTTCGCAAGGTCTTTGGGAGTAACTGGAATTTTTTCTTCGCAAGAAAATAATGCACTAAGACAAATTAAGAAAAGAAGTTTTTTCATTTTTTTGAAAAATTTAGAGCGGGATCTTTCCGCTGATTTAAGAAAGTAAGCCTAGATGAATTCATTTAGGAATGGTCAAATTATAATTTAAGTACCGAACCAATAGAATTTTTATTCAATTTTATCAGCGAATTTATTAATTTACTATTACTTCTCGCAAAATATTTTATAAATTCAATTTTAAAAAACAAAAAGCCATTCGAAATTTCTGTAACAATACATTTACGAAAACAAAAAGTTAATACCTATTTAATTTATCATGAATAAAACAAGACGAAAATTTATAAAAAAATCTGGACAAGCTGCCCTTGGTTTCGGTCTTTTAGGACTTGCCGCATGTGAAGAGAACTCCGCTAAAAAAATAGAAAAAGAACCAACAAAAGAAAATGTAAAAGAAATGTTTTTTAAAATATCCTTAGCACAATGGTCATTGCATAAATCCCTTGGAAGAAATGAAGAAATAAAGGCCACCATAGATAATTTAGACTTTGCTGCCAAAGCCAAAAGTTTTGGAATAGAAGGTCTAGAATATGTTAATCAATTTTTTAAGGATAAAGCAACAGATACTGCTTACCTTAATGAAATGATTAAACGAGCAGATGACAATGGCTGTAAGAATTTATTGATTATGGTAGATGGCGAAGGAAGTCTGGGCGATCTTGATGAGAAGAAAAGAATGGAGGCAATAGAGAATCATTACAAATGGGTAGATGCTGCCAAACACTTGGGTTGCCATTCGATCAGGGTAAATGCTGCGGGAGAAGGTTCTGCTGAAAATGTCGCTGCTGCTGCCGTTTTGGGTCTTGGAAAATTAGCTGAATATGGAAAATCTGCTGGATTAAATGTCATTGTAGAGAACCATGGAGGTTACTCATCTGATGGTTCTTGGTTATCAGGCGTGATGAAACAAATCAATATGGACAACTGTGGAACACTTCCTGATTTTGGAAACTTCTGCCTTGAACGTGGCGAAGGTTGGAAGTGTGTTAAGGAATATGATCGGTACAAAGGCATGGAAGAATTAATGCCTTTTGCAAAAGCGATTAGTGCAAAATCAAATGTATTCAATGAAGCAGGAGATGAAAAAAATATGGATTTTTTAAGGATCATGAAAATTGTAAAAAGCCATGGTTATAAAGGTTATGTTGGAATTGAATATGAAGGAGATGAACTGAGTGAGGACGAAGGAATTATTGCCACAAAAAAATTATTAGAAAAAGTAGGAGCAATAATTTAATAATAAAAGCAGGTACTACTAACTTGTAGAGCACCTGCTTAAATTTTAAATTTTTGTTGTAATGTGTTTATTTACTTGCGTAATTAAAATGGTCTTTTTCCATTTCCAGCCTGAGCTTCTGGCAATTCTGAAATATTAGCTGTAGCTACTTCAGGTAATTCAATTGGAAATTCATTTTGAGCATTTTCTCTTCCACCACCCTTAATGTTTTTCATTTCAGCGATGGTTAATTTAATTTGCTTTTTCATAATAATTTAAATTTTTAAGTATGTTTAATAATAAATCTAAGTTACAGCTTATTTAATCCAAAAATATAACCCTTAAATGGTAAATCTAACTTAGCTAACATTTGTAATGTTAATTCTTATTTTCTCTTGTTCTTAAATTGAAATATACATATTTATGGATCACGAACCAATTGAAGAATATAAATTAAAACTCAAGAATTTAAAACTAGAGCCTAAACCTGAATATAAGAGAATTAAATGTCCATCTTGTCATTCAGTCGTTCCTGCCGATAACTTAAACATCAATGATAAGATTGGAAAATGTGGTAGTTGTAATGTAGTTTTTCCATTTGAAAAAAGCATTTCTAGCCTTATCAACTTTTCCAAACCGAAACAAAAAATTGCCAAACCTGAAGGGATTAACATATATGAGAATAGAGATGAGTTGGAACTCTCTCTTCAGCCACCTACCACCATCTTCGATGTTTTACCATTAATGATTATTTTCCTCGCTACTTTCTTTTTTAGTATTGCTTTTTTCACAAAAGGAATTGGTTGGATATGGCCAGCCACATCTTGGATTTTACTTATGTTTCCTATTTATAATTTGTTCCAACTAAAGAATCATAGAGTCTTCCTTCATTTTGATGATCAATTTCTTTATATCAAATGGCGACCCAACAAGTGGATAAAAGATAAGAAGATTCGGAAGGATGAAATTGAACAAATCTATATCAAAAATGAAAGTAGTCATAAAGCAATTTACATGATTTCGAATGGTCCTGATGGACAAAAACATACTAGAATAATTACAGGTTTAATTGACTTATCAAAAGCAAGATTCTTGGAACAAGAAATGGAACGGTATCTTGAAATAGAAGATCGAGAAGTGCCTGGAGAATGGAAATAGACAATTGAAAAACTAAGATTTTTTTACATCTTAAAGAATGTGGACAGTAAAGAAAAAATTTAAATATGGATCACGAACCAATCGAAGAATATAAACTAAAACTTAAGAATCTAAGTCTTGAGCCAAAAATTGAATTTAAAAGAATCAAATGCCCAAGTTGTGATGCAATCGTACATGGTGAACACCTCAATATCAACGATAAAATTGCAAAATGTAACAGTTGCCATATCGTTTTTCCATTTCATGAGAAGATCTCAGAGCTTCTAGATTCCAAGAAACCAAAACAAGAAATAATTAGACCTGAAGGAATTGAAATATTTGAATATCGAGATGAATTAGAAATGTCGATTCAACAACCTTTAGCACTCTTTGATGTAATCCCATTGATAATCATTTCATTTATTACTTTCATTTTAACTATGGTTTTTTTCAAAAAAGGTATTCCTATTTTTATCCCGTTGACAAGTTGGATATTAACCATGTTTCCAGTTTATAATTTATTTCAAAGAAAGCATCACAAAATATTTTTTAATATCGACGAGAAGTATTTACATATCAAATGGCGGCCTAAAAAATGGAATAGAGACCGGAAATTTGAACTCAAAAATATTGATCAAATTTATATCAAAACTGTTAACGGTCGCAACTCTATTTTTATGATAACCAATGGCCCAGATGGTCAAAAACATACTCGTCTTTTTACTCAGATTATGAGTTTATCAAAAGCTCGATATTTGGAACAGGAGATGGAAAAGCATTTAGGAATTAAAGATCGGGAAGTGCCCGAGGAAGCAAAATAGAAAATATTATTTCTTCTGTATTAATATATTACGCAATACAATGGTTATCTTGCTAAGCTTACTTTCTGCAAGGAATCATGCTCTATTTAACAACAATCATAATAAAAAGAATAACCACTTTCTTAATTATAACCATCCTAATGAAAACTAACCTTCTCGCTCAAAAATAATTTAAGGAGAATAAAAGCTTAATTTCAAAAGAGAGTTTTAGACAACTTACTATTATTACTCAGCCAAATACTTTTCAATATCTTCTGACAGCGTTTCTAAAAAAGGAACCCACGAACTAAATTGATCTTCATTCCTTGAATTTATAATTTCAATGGTAAATAATATATTACTAAACTCTTTGTTATTCAAGAAGGCTTGTCGATTTGGAGAAAAATTTAATTTTGAAGATTGAGCTTTGAATATTGGATTATTCCTTTCAATCATATTTCCATTTTTAATAAAATAAGGAATTAAATATTTGTCTTTTACTTTTCGATAATCTTCATTCAATTGAGCAAAACTCTTATACACGAATTTAATTTGAAAAATACGCCGCTTGAGATCCTCGTCTTCCAACGATTTAAGAACACCCGAATTAATAAAATCATCGATCGCAGATTCTGTTGGGTCGTAAACAAGGGAGTGTTCAAAATTATAAACCATGGACGTTATAATTGAATCTGGTACTGCCGAAGAATTTTCATTATTTAGTGTTTCTAAATAATAATTGGTCAGCTTGTTATTCTTTTTGGCTTTTTCAAAAACAAATTTAAATAACCCTAAATTGCTATTGATCTCTGTATTCAATTCTTGGAGATATATTTTCCTATTATCTTTTTCATTATTATTAACATTCCAATTATTAATGCTTAAAGCTATAAGAATACCAATAACCACAAGTACTATTTCTCCAATTGCATACCTCAAATATTTACTTATTTCCCATTTGTTGAGGAAATTTTGTCTGAGTTTTCGAAATGTATTTTTCATTGGATGATCTAATTTTTAAAACATAAAAAAATTCTATCAATAGTAATATTAAAAGCCTAAATAGCCAAATTACAAAGACAGAATGTATCTGTAATATTTATTCAATAATGGGATATTTAAAATAACACCATAAAAGAATTATTTTGGAATATCAAGGAAACGATTTAATGTTGCTTCACTAATTTTTATGAAAATAACCATCAAAGCAACCAACATCTTCTTTCCTATCGTATAGTCAAATAACAAAACAAACTAAATGGCTACCAGCCCCAATGTTCAATTACTAATCGAAGGCTGCCGACGAGGCAACCGAGCGAGTCAATTGAAACTGTATGAGCATTTCTACAGTTATGGGTTATCTATTACATTACGTTATTCGAAAAATCGAGAAGAGGCCTTAGAGATTTTAAATGATAGTTTTTTGAAAGCATTTTTAAAAATAGATCAATATGATTCTGACCTTCCATTTAGACCTTGGCTAAGAAGAATTTTAATTAATTCCTCCATTGATTATCATCGAAAATATAGTCGATTAAATGATAATTTAGAAATTATTCCCTCTACGGAACTTGCCACAGCTTCTTATAATTTTGCTTTGGACAACTTAGAGTTTGAGGATTTAATTATCGTCTTACAAAAATTAAGTCCAGCATATAGGTTGGTATTTACACTATATGTTGTGGAAGGATTTAAGCATCAAGAAATTGCAGAAAAATTAAATATAGGGATTGGAACTTCCAAGTCCAACCTAGCAAAAGCACGCATAAAACTAAAATCTATTTTGCAGTCTTCGCACGGCACTCATTTTAAAAAAGAAGGCAATGGAAAAACATAGACCCGAAGATGATTTATTTAAAAAAACATTAGAAAACCATCCTGATTTTACTCCTTCAAAATCAGACCTTAACGATATGCAAAATCGATTAGATGCAGCTGACAATTCTAATCGAAAAGGTGGATTTGGATTTTGGTGGTTACCATTTTTATTGCTGCCTTTTATTTTTGCTGCAGGGTTTCTTTTTTATCAAAATCAAAAATTAGATCACCAAGTTCAAGCATTAAATTCAAAATTATTAATCATTCAAAAAGACACCATTCAAGAAAAACATATTACTTATCATTTTGACACAATATATAACACCACTTATATAGATCGAGTCGTCGAAAGGGAATCAATTAGAGGATTTCAAAATCAAGCCCAACCAATCTTAAATTATCTAAGCAATAATCCTAGAGCTTTTATTCATCAGTCTCCTAGTGATTATTTTAATTTTGGAAATAACAATTCAACACAAAAACCCTTTATTCACCATGGTAGTAATACATTTACAACTTTACAAACGTATAATTCTGTCAAAGAAAAAAACCAATTAAAGGATACAGAAAGTAATCCAGAAAGTGGTCTTGATCCTTCTTTATTTTCTTCTCAAGATGCTCCTTTTATTTTTCCATTATTCTCATTCATAGAAAATGACAACAATGTAAATGCATTGTTAAAAAACATTTATCCGGCATCTGAATTTAAGAAAAACCGAAGAAATCCGATGCGTCATTTTACACCAAAAGGAGTTAGCATTGGAATTGTAGGTAGTCCGTATAGTTTGACAAAAGTTTATTCTGACTCTTTTAAACCAACGTTTTCATTTGGAATTGAAAGTGAAATAGAATTCAATAAGAATGTAAAACTATTGTTAGGAATCCGAAGTATGAATATAGACTTTGAAGAAAAGGATCCAAATCTTACAGCGCTTTATCCTGCCATAATGCCGAATGATCCAACTGATAAGTTGAGAGAATTATATGTCTCCTTGAATCAAATTCAAGTACCAATAATGATAAAATACCTTTTTTCAAATGATAAAAAATGGCACCCTTTCTTTTCATTTGGAATTGTCGCTAATCGTCCTTTTCGCCAAAAATTTAAACATAAATTAATAAGCACTTCTTTGGAGGAATATGAGATTTTACAAAATTTTAAGGAAGGCGATTTTTCCATTAAAAATTTTGAAGGTGATTTTGGATTTGAAATGAACCTAACTTCTAAAATTACTGGAAGTGCAAGTCTTTACTATTTACATGATTTTGAATTAAGTACTGGAGAATATTTTCTTTGGAGAAACGCTGGTTTGAACATTGGGTTAAAATATAAATTATAATTTATTCCAGAAAAAATAAGAAAGCCAAGATTCATTCCGTTTAAAGAACGAATTACTTCAAAGTATTTTTCTGAGAGGCAACTCTCCCATCATTACTTCTCGTATAGTTTATATTTACTTTTTCTTAAAAAAATAATTCATGAAATATATCATTTTTATGGTTGCTATTTTTGCGGCCACATTCGTATCTGCTCAGAACGAAAACTCCCTTCAATGGTTTACGAATATCGAAGAAGCCAAATCAATATCGACCAAAAATGAACAAAATATTTTAATGGTTTTCGCAGGGTCAGATTGGTGTAAACCTTGTATTCAATTTAAAAAAGACATTTTGCAAAACTCCAATTTTGCTACTCAAAATGGAGAAGAATTAGTAATCCTATATTTAGATTTTCCTGCTAGAAAAAAGAATAAACTATCAAAAGAGCAAACTAAACACAACGAAACCTTAGCCGATAAATATAATCGCTCTGGCACATTTCCTAAAATTATTTTACTGGATGCTCAAGGAGAAAAATTAAAAACCATTGTCTTCGAAGGACAATCTGTTGAAGCATTTACTACTGAATTGTCATCCACTAAAACTGATAAATAATGAGAGGATTTATTTTTGTAATTATATTGTTTTTATCAGCCACCACATTTGGCCAATCCCTTCAAACTCAGAAAAAAGTATTGAAATTAATGGGTTGTCGATTTGAGGTGACTGCAGTTGCTTCCAATGATACTCTAGCCTGGGAAGCTATTCAAGGTGGAATTGATGAAATGGAAAGAATCGAAAAACTTATTTCCTCTTGGGACAAAAATTCTCAAACAAGTGAAATCAATCGGCAAGCAGGAATTCAACCAGTCAAGGTGGATAAAGAATTATTTGATCTAATTGTGCGAGCAAAAAAAATATCGTTTCTGACTGGTGGGGCTTTTGACATTTCATTTGCTTCGATGGATAGAATTTGGAAATTTGATGGAAGCATGAAATCCATGCCCGATAAAAGTGTGGTGAAAAATGCTGCTGATAAAATCAATTGGGAAGACATTATTGTAAGCGATAAGCACCAAACTATTTTCCTAAAAAGAAAAAATATGAAGATTGGATTTGGAGCAATCGGAAAAGGATATGCAGCAAATCGAGCCATGCAAATCATGAAAAAGTTTGACATCGCAGGAGGTGTGGTTAATGCAAGTGGTGATTTAATTTCTTGGGGGAAAAGTGAAAACCCAAATGGCTGGACGATCAAAATTGCGGATCCAAAAGATAAAAATAAAATACTCGGTATTTTAGAAACCAATGATTTGGCAGTCGTTACTTCAGGTGATTATGAAAAATTTGTCACCTTCGAAGGCCAACGATATGCGCATATTATTGACCCACGAACTGGATATCCAACTACTGGAATCAAAAGCGTAACTGTCATTTGCCCTGATGCAGAAGTCGCTGATGCCTTGGCCACTTCTGTTTTTGTTATGGGAATAGGTGCTGGTTTAAAATTAATCGATCATTTGAAATCGGTGGAATGTATAATTGTAACAGATGATGACGAAGTGCTTACTTCACAAAGAATAAAACTCGAAAATTTATAAAATTTACTACATGAAAAAATTAAAAAAATATTGTTGGGTGCTTTTGCTCCTTCCTTTTTTAAATAGTTGTGTCTCTGTCAAGGCCTATCAAAAAATGTATCTCAATGATAGTGAGATGGATTTGGCAGAGAAAAAAATACAAACATTTGAAACTAATTTTGAAGCCTATCGAGAAGGTGGAGCAGGTGCTAACGGCGGAAAGGTCGGCGGTGGTTGTGGATGTAATTAAATTGTTATAAAACATGATACAAAAAAAATATTTTCTCTTCTTTCTGATTTTAGGGTTTAATCATTTCATTTTTTCGCAATCTGATGAATATAAAATGAAGGCTAATTCTAAAGAAGTAGAAATCGATTTCCTTTCTGGATATTATCAACAAGATGGAAATAATGGAGCCGTCACCGGAGGAGTTGGAACTGAAGAACTCACCGATATTTCAAATATTATTGTAGTTAAAATTCCTTTGGATAGTATCAATTCTATTTCCATTTCAGGTGGTGCTGATTATTATACTTCTGCCTCGACGGATAATATTGATAATAATGTTTCTTCCGCTTCAAGGAAAGATGTGCGTGCCTACACTAATTTAACTTATCAAAGAAAGAACTTAGCAAAGAGTCAAACGTTGGGTGCCAAGCTAGGATTCTCGGCGGAATATGATTACACTTCTTTCAGCGGGGGCTTATCTTATGCAAAAGAATTTGATGAAGGAAATCGGGAATTAAGTATCAACGGTCAAGTTTTTATTGACAACTGGTCCATTATTTATCCGAAAGAATTACGTGGAGAAGTTTCCTTACCTACAAGTGGAAGGCAATCTTACAACTTACAGATAGGCTATGCTCAAGTTATTAATAAACGATTGCAAATGCTCGTTTCCTTGGATGCTATTTATATGAAAGGGTTATTATCTACTCCATTCCATCGAGTATATTTTGCAGATCAAAACATGCCTGACATTGAAAGACTACCCAGTAGCCGTTTAAAATTACCTGTTGGAATTCGATTGAATTATTTTCCTTTTGACAATTTTGTGGTGCGTTCTTATTATCGATTTTATTGGGATGACTTTGGAATTCAAGCACATACGATGAGTTTGGAAACTCCAATAAAATTAGGTGAGACAATCACGATTTCTCCTTTTTATCGATATAATACTCAGACGAGTGCAGATTATTTTGCTCCATTTGAAGTACATAGTTCTACTGATGCATTTTATACTTCGGATTATGACCTATCAGATTTGAGTAGTCATAAGTTTGGTATGGGATTTAAATATTCTCCAGTTTATGGAATTGGACGAGCTAAACTTCCTTTTACTAAAAAATTATTTATGTTTAAATCCGCAGAAATCCGCTCCGCATATTATAAAAGGAGTACGGGGCTGAATGCATTTATTGTTAGTTTGGGTTTATCATTTGGGATAAAATAATTCTAATGTAAATATATTGTTATAGAAAAACAGAAAGCTGTTTTAGGTTTTTGTTTTTTTTTTTAACAAAGATTGATCAATAAAAAATAGATTGCCAAAGCACAGCAAATTAATAAAGACTATGATGATCAGATTTTTTGAATCATGCCTTCCAGTACGATATATAAAAAGAAATCCTAAATCATTGATCTAACAAAAATTTAGGATAACTCATATTATTATTTAGCCTTAAGAAGATTTAAGTGCATTTCGTTTCTCAACATAAACCTACTACTCTACTCTTTGAACTCAATTTTATTTTTGATCGTGTAGCTTATCCTAATTACAATCGTACTTCAAAATTTGATTCCTTGCAATGGTAAAAATGTCACCAGATGCACCATAACTTAATCCATGAATACAATGATGATCAAAATTAGAATCGTATTGTGGAAAGTAATCTTCTGGAGCAAGTAATTCGTTTTTGGTAATGTCAAAAACTTGAAATCCTTTACAACTTGCAATAGTAGTTGATACATATAATTTATCTTCGTGTATTAAAATATCTGTAAGGGAAGGCTGAGTAATCGTGATCGTCTCATCAGAACTTGGAGCACTTGCTGAATCAAATAAAACAACCCACTCTTGAGCATTCGTATATTTTAAGATTTGGTATGTTTGTCCAATCTTAGCTGCCAAAATAGCTCCTTCATCATAGGCTTTCAAAAAAATCGAGCTATCAAAAAAAAAGTCATTAAGTGGTATATTACTAGTGTCAAAAAACTCAAGAAATAGTTGGTCTTTAAATCTTGCAACTTTTCCATTAATAGTCCCCCATAATTCACCATTTTTTAATTCTATTAAATTGTACAAATCAAGGTGATTGGATTGGTGAGCATCAGTATAAGGAGTTACCCCTTGAGTCGAATTCCAACTCAAAATTCTATTATCAGAAGCTCCCATTAGAAATGTACCATCAGCAGAAATCAAAATAGAATGACAACGTTCATCAGCTTCTAGCGTAATATTTTTCTGTGGATCTAAACTATATAATCCTTGAAAAGAGCACATCATTAATTTGCCATCATATTCTAAAAATTGACTTACCCCCACCGTATCAATTTCCACTATATCCCCTCCTTCAGCATTGGCAATAACTAAATCACTAAAGCCACCTCCGATAATAAATCCTTCATATTCATAAGCGTGATTGATCTGAAAATCCACGCTTGATAGATCAACTAAATTACTTGGGCAGGAAAACAATTCCCCTTCTACATAGAAATCAGGTATTTGATCGCCTCCCATATTATTATTGTCATCATCATTTTTGCAAGTAATAAATAATGTAGAAAAAATTATAGTACAAAAAGCATAGAGATAAATTTTAGATGTCATTTTTTATATTTTTTATATTAGCAATAATTTTTCGTAAAATTAGAAAAAATTATGAATAATTTTTTCTGCAGTTTTCCTTTATTTCGGTTCTAAATGGTTTAATATATTTTTGAAAAAATTCGGGAATTATAAAAAAAGACCACTTCCAAGTGAATTAGAAGTGATCTTTTTTTTGGGGAAAATTGATTTTTAAATCAAATCGTTTTTTCGTTATTGAAATATTATTATTGAACTACAATTTTCAAAGTTTTATATCCGACTTCGTTTTGCAATCTCAAATAATAAATTCCTGCGGCCATATTTTTCCCATCTACTACTTGACGAGTCGTACCTATAGCAACCGATAAGATGCCTTCTCGTACAGATTGACCTTGAAGGTTATATATATTCCAGTTCACATCATCCGCTTCACTACTTTCGATTACCATTTCAAAGATTCCATTATTTGGGTTCGGTAATACGAATAAATCAAAATCAACATTTGGATCAAAAATCGAAGTACTGAGTACATCTACCGTTTGAGTACTTACACTTGTTCCACAATCATTAGTGATCGTCAAAGTTACGGTGTAAGAGCCAATAGCATTGTAAACATGAATTGGATTTTCTTCCGTACTCGTCATCCCATCACCAAAATTCCAATTGTATGAATCACCATCGGTGGAGCTATTTGAAAAAGTAGAAGTATTATCTGCCAATGAAAATGTATAGTCTGCTTGTGGCAAAGGTTGTACATCAAAAGTCAAAGAAGAGGAACTTGATCCAACCGGATTAGTTGTCGTCAAAGAAACGGTTACCATACCAGAAGTATTGAAAACCACTTGCTGATCACCTGCAGAAGTAGAGTTGGAAGGGCTAGAATTATTTCCAAAATCCCAATCATATTCCAAAAGTGCTCCAGTAGAATTATCTATTAATGTTACCGTTTCCCCTTCACAAACCGTAGTTGAATTGGAAGTAAATTCAGCAACTGGTGCGACCAAATTAGCATAATTAACATTATCAATATGCAAGTTATTTCCATACCCGCTGATGTTGATAAATTTAATCATTACAATATCTCCAATATATGGAGTAAGATCAATTCCTTCATTTCTCCATTGGCTAGCATCGTCTGGAGTAAAAGCACCAGATTGTGCTGGCAAAGTAATTAAATCATCACCAAATTTATCATAAATAACTTGGGTAAAACTCGTTCCACAGTTGTCAGATAATTCGACCCTCAATCCATCTAAAAACTGAGTACCGCCTGCTTGATAATAAGTATAGGCAATATCAAATGAAAAGAAAGGATTGATCGCCGAAGTCAAATCTACCGGAATAGTAAATAGCTCATCCTCTATTGGAACATCCGCAGCAGCAGAGTAAGCATAATTATTGACCCGAGCAGCTCTTCCAAAGGTTCCATCTGCCTGGGTTACATTTACTTCTTCCCAGCCTTCATCATTGTCATCATTAATAGAAGTCCAATCGGCAGGAGGGAAAATCCCACTTTCAAAAGTTTCAACTACATCTAATTGTGCTGCTGATTGTTGCAAGAGATTTAAATTGAAACTGATAACTGTAGTATCATTTGGCAAATAATTATCACCAGCTACTGAAACCCAAGAAGTCAAATCGTAAGTTCCACTTAAAGCTAAATCAAGCGTTTGAGTAAAAGTATATTCCATACTTTCTCCTGCCACCAAAGTACCCATAACTGTTTCAACAATTGCTGTCTGACCATCAACTTGGTAGGCTGCTTCAAAATCAGTTGCATCGGTCAATCCAGTATTCATGATAGAAATAGTCAATGGCTCACTAAAAGTAGGATCGCAAGTGAAAATATTCCCTGTTCCAACATTCGTAATCGAAGCAAGATTTATATCATTTTGCAATTGACAATTAAAGAAACCACCTGGATAGTAAAGTGCAATCGTTCTGCGAGATTCCAACTCATTTGGACCAAGTGCAGCAATTGCAAAATACCATTCATTCTCAATATCAGCTGGATTAGCAACTGGAATTTGAATAGTTAAATCACTTGTCACACCAACGGAATCCATATACTTTTCACCTAAGGCAAAAATCTGATAACTTGTCGCATTCGTCATTTCGTTCCAGCCTAATTCAATATAATCAGGACATACAGTTATTACTTCTAGCCCAGTAGGTAAAGTGGAAATAGAAAAATTAGCCTCACTCACACTTTCTAAAGCACCTCTAACTATTCTTACTTTTGCCTCACCAGTAAAGTCATTTGGAACAGTCCAATCAAACATACGAGCATCAGCATTGGCAGCCCCAATAGAAGCCCATGTTCCTCCACCATCAGTAGAATATTCTAAATCAAATCCACCTGACTCACCATAAGCATCCCAATGAATTCTTTCCATCTCTCCCGGTACAAAACCTTCTCCCCCAACTGGGTAAGTTAATTTAATGTCTTCAGTCAAAAATTCATATATCACGTAATACTCATGCGTTCCAAATGGCAATTCCGTACCGGTTACTTCAATAGTATAAGTTCCAGCCACAGGATTATTCATCGCAATTTGTTCGACGTTATTTAGATTATCAATACCTGTTGTAGCAGGCATATCTAAATTTGTAGGATTGGGAGTAGGATCTAAAATCCAAGGTTGATTAATATTTCCCGTAGGGTCTAAAACTCTAGCATCTAAATTATTAACCAACGCAATAGCTGCTGAAGTTGAACCTTCATGGTCTTTCCAATAGATCATTACTTTGGCTTGCAATACATTAGAAGGAATCACTAAGTCATGTGTGTTAGTGCTTCCAGGATCTACTGTTGCCGAAAAATATCGTCCATCTTCTAATGTTTGAACTGCTCGAAGTGCATTCACATGTCCCCATCCATATTTAAAATCTGGGCCAATATTTCCAAGATCATTTGCAGAATTCATCATGACAGCTTTCAACAAAGCAGACTCTGCTGTTGCTCCACCATTCAATTCTTGATGAGCATTATGCAATTGCGCAGTAATTCCTGCAATACCTGGTGCAGCTGCAGAAGTTCCACCAAATGGACTGTATTCATTATTAGGATCAGTCGATACTTGATTTCGACCATTCGCAGCAATGTCTGGTTTGATTCGTCCATCACTTGCAGGGCCACGACTACTTGATGCCACCAAAGTTGCATCTGCATTTAAGTTAGCAGTAGCGATCACGTTTTTCCCAATCTTATGACCACCTGTAATATTTCCCCATTGATCACCTGCTCCATATCCGCAATCATTATTATTAGAATTTCCAGCAGAAAAAACATGCAGTAAAGTTGGGTTATTAAAAATTTGTTGATCAACAGTTTCTGTAATCGTAGTATATCCGCCATTACATCCATTCGAGTAAGAAGAGTTAGTCACCAACACTCCTTCGTTAAAAAATAAATGCATCGTAGAATCTAAATGATCCGCTACATAATCCAAAGCATGAATATCAGCGCCTGCTGCCATTCCTCGATTCATCGGATTGAAATTTCCAGCACCTGCTAGGATTCCAGCTACTCCATCACCATGTGTACCCCCTGGTCCACCAGTAATGAATTCTTGAGTCAATCGACCATGATAATCAATATGTGGCCCAAGTCCTCCATCATCTCGCACCAAAACACCAACGCCTTCACCTGTATAAGATCGACCTCCTGAGTATTTGGAATCGACCATATTAGATCGGTGAAGTGCTCGTCCCAAATCATCATCAGCAACTGCTGGCTCCGGTCCTAATTCCAAATAGGAAACATAAGGAAGGGCAGCAATTTCTGCTATTTTATCTTTTTCGACGCTAGCTTTCAAAAAATTATTATAGCCATTAAATCTCTCCACCAAGATTCCATCTTCCATTAGATGTGGCAACAAATCACTTTGTCTAATATTTTTATAATATTTTATCATCACCTCTACCCTTTGCTTTTGAATGGCCCACTCTGGAAAAGAAGCTTGCTTTAAATTATTAGCAATTTTAAAATCTAGAGAAATATCCAATACTGATCGCACATTTAAAGTAACCAATTTTTCAGGATTCATCGCTACAGGAATAGCAGCGATGTAAGCTCGATGTGGTAAATATTCTAATAATTGAATTCCACTTTGAGCAATCTGTTGATGCTGTGCATTGGTGGGTACCTCAAAAAATTGAATAATTTGATAGTAATAACCATCATAATTTTCTATCGCTGCGATAGTTGATTTTTCTACAAAATCTTGGACATTTTCTGTAGGGGTAATTTCTCCTGAAGAAAGCAAAATTTTATATTCTACCTGTGCCGATAAATTTGAAAAAATTAGAAAGAAGAGAAATAAGTTGAAGGTCTTTTTCATACTTAGATTGTTTTGTTAATAGTTTTGTTAATGAGTAGGTACCTTTAGTTTTGATAAACTGTTCTATGAATAGAAAGGTGATTATTATTCTAGATAGTTATTTTGGATATTAAGTAAAAGTAAGAAACTATTTGATGATAGAAAAAAATAATATAAGAAGTGTAATAATGCAGATAAAATTTTAAAATCTAATAATTTTGGCAAATCCCATAGAATTTATTTAAACCTCATTCCTTATCTTGCACCTTCAAAATAAAATTTTAAGAAAAAAGAAATATGAGTTTAGAAAGAGATCTAAAAAAAAGAAGCGATTCCAAATGTGAATTATGCAGTTCTGTAGATGATTTAAAAGTATATCAAGTGCCTCCGATCAAAGAAGAACCTGAATATGCTGCAATGATTTGCAATAATTGTTTGGAACAAATCGAAGATACAGAAAAAGTCGATGTCAATCATTGGAGATGTCTCAATGATAGTATGTGGAGTGAAGTTCCAGCGGTACAAGCCCTCGCTTGGAGAATGTTAAATCAACTAAAAGGAGAAGGTTGGCCACAAGATATGCTGGATATGATGTACATGGACGAAGAGACTGCCGAATGGGCAAAATCCTTAGAACCTGATGAAGATGCAATTGTCCATTTAGATAGCAATGGGGTAAAATTAGAAGCAGGCGATACCGTCGTTTTAATCAAAGATCTTGCGGTAAAAGGAACAAGTATGGTTGCCAAACGTGGGGTGGCAGTCCGACGAATTTCTCTAGATCAAAATAATGCAAATCATATCGAAGGAAAAGTCGATGGACAGCATATTGTGATTTTGACGCAATATGTGAAGAAGTCGAAATGATTTCTAAATCTCTATTTTCCTTTTTTAAAAAAAATAAGACAATCATCAATAAAGGTGACAAGCCTACAGAGGCAGAGTTGGATGACAGGATTATTCAACAAATCAAACTACAAGTTCAGGAACGTCGTGAATTATTTCAACAAATGAAATCTTTATATCAACCTGAAAATGATCTAAAAGAAAGTGAAATCTATTATTTTTTAAATGGCATAAATAGTGAAAAGGACTTAAAAAAACTAAGCATAGAATATTTAGCTGACTATCAAAAACGAAACAATATAAAGTTACCTCATTTTATCATTCGAATCTTATCAGAAATAGGAAGTGGAAGATATATCAATCATCATTTTGTAGGAAATAATAATGAATTACAAGGGCTGGTCATGTGCTTGGAAGAGGAGTTTTTAAATAAATGTGTTTCGGCAGGAGTGCCACCAAAATTTATTGAGGAGAAATTATATTGGAGTTATGATTTTGAAAAAAATAGCTTTAATCATCCTCAAGTTCAATCCATTTATGAATCCTTAAATTCCAAAAGAGATAAAAATATTACCATCCTTTTTGCACTAGGTGGTCATAGTTCTTATATCACTTTGAATAGAGTTAACAATACCCAAGTTGCCGTTTTCGATATCTGTGGGATTTGTAACAAGACTTTTACGGTAGATGGAATTGAATATGAAAGTCCCTATTTTATGTATCAAAAAATTGAACTTAAATCCTCCATCTTAGGAAATATTAATACTCATTATTGGTATCGTATGTTGGAAAAAATTAAAACAATGAATGCTAAACCTAAAGGAGAAATATGATTTACCAAGTCATCGAAAGAGAGATTTATGCAGGCGACGTATTACTTCACTTTGGAGAAAAATTAGATTATGGAGATATAATTAATCAATCTATCCCTGACTATTCTGGTTTGCCATTAGGTACTGCCATTTTTACATCGGATCAAAAAGAGGAAGTTATCGAATCTAAAAGAACTTTAGAAATTAAGCGAATGAAATGTATGAATGAATTATTACCTACTTTTTTTAGTAGTGATGAGTGGGCTGAAAAATTTTATACTTCTGAAAATTTTAATCGACTTGTTAGCTTCTATAAAAATGAATTCGGTTTGGATCTGATTCGAAAACATTATTATGAAATGACTATTGAACCTGTTGGTTTTCATATCCCCGTTTCTGCAAGTGAGGAACAGATTCTCACTATCCAATCATTGTTGGGATTGTCCTTTTTTAAGATTATCGAAAAGGAATAAGTTAGTTGAAATTTAATATGTGAAGCCTTGGATTTTGGTTACTCATTTTAGTCCACAATCAATTTTCTCAAAACTTCTTTCCCTCCAATTTCTCCTTTTAAAAAATAAACACCACTCTCCCACTCGCTAACATCTATTGAAATTTGTTCAATATTTTTTCCAGAAGTTATATCTTTTATAAAAACTTCTTTTCCCATAACATTATACACACGTATTGATAAACCTTGAGCTTCTGAAGTTTTTATTTTTAAATAAAAAACGGAATTCGCAGGATTTGGAGAAATATCAAAAACTAACTCGCTTTCCAAATCATGCGTCGAGACTGTTCCATTTAACAAAAAAATTGGGGTCAAAACAGCATCAGTTGAAGCAACAAAATTAATCACCTTAGTAGTATCGCCAGTCTCCAACCATTTCCAAAAATAATATCCATCCTTCGGAATTGCTTTGATTACAATTGGCACATCATCAAAATATTTCGCATTATATTGATAGGGAATTTTCATTTCATTGGTATGAAATACAACTGTTCCGTTGGTCGTCTCATCAAAATTAATATTCAAATTATAATGCCCGTTGTAGTCAAAATAATTTTCATAATTCGACAATACATTATCCAATCGGTCTTCCCAAAACTTTTTAAATTTATTCAAATTATTAGTCCAGGTAGCATTGTTTCCACCAACTGGACTAGAATTCCAAATAAACCAATCTGAAGGAGAATTGTCAAATTTGTTAATCAAGTCTGGAATTTCAGATGCTACTCTTGCAGTCAAACTATCTATAAAATGCTCCGTTCGATCTGGGGCAAAAATGGTTTGCCCAAAAGTGCATGTCCGCTGTACAAATTCATTTTGGAAAAATTGATTTTCAATTATTTTTCTTAAAAAAAGTGTACTCTGAGGGTTGTTTGGCCATGGTGTACCATTAGTTGTCGTTGCATGAACGATAGCATTAAACTGAGCATCGGAGGGTGTCCATTCTGCAAATCCTGAACTAATATCTAAGTCATAGAGCATCCATCGAAATTTTCCATTATTTCGATCCCGCCACACGGAAACATTGTTGGCCGGCCAATCATAATTAGCAGCATACATTTGTCCAATATTATAATTCATAAATTCATTAAGGTCTATTTTCGAATTCACATAATCATAATTCGTAAAACTCTGCATAGAATTATCTTCTATAAAACTCGTCAATTCATCCCAAGCAACAGCATCACCTTCTTTAATTTCAAGATCAGAATATGGATTTTTAAGTAAATCAATACTGTCTTTATCCACTCCATGATGTGACTCCAAATAGTGTCTATTGTACTTTTCTCGTAGTCCATAAAATCCCCAATATTCATCATTCAAATAAACAACGACGGGTTCGTATGCCATCATATCAATATCAACTTGATCATACAACATTGCTTGTATCGCAGCATCTCGAACCATGGTCAACGGATGATCGTTGCCACTCATTCGTAATTTTAACCGTTTAAATTCTTGGATTTCCATTTGGTCAAAAAGCGGATATTCAATTTTATTATCTCTAAAAAAAATACTGAATGGCTTCATCGCAAATGATCTGGAACAACCACCTGCTATTTTTATTCCTGCTTCAGATCGAAAAGCTTCACTCCCATCAGGCTCAAAATATCGAATGGACATTGGACGTTCCCAATCTTGATTCCAGTTCCGTGCAATCACATCCGAACAATTTCCTGTGATTCCATTTTCACCTGTAATATAAATCCCTACCTGCTCATCCCAAAGATACTTTGGGTCAATCGTAATTTGGATAACAGGCAATTCGTGGGTATTATTTATCAAATAAAACTCTTCTTTTTGCACACTTGAAATAAACCCAGGTTTAAATGCTCGTGCTCGAACTAGCGTTGTCGAGTTCAATGTAAAAGCATTGTTATAAATTGGTGAGTCCTGATTTGGAAGACTGCCATCCAAGGTATATTTAATTTCAGCAGTTGGATCATTTGTACTCAACGACAACTCAGTTCCACTAGGATAAAATCCACCTTCAATTGAATAATCAACGGAGGCATTTAAAAATAATTCACTTCCGTTATTCGAATTATTTGGCGTATAATTTCCAAAATAAACCCAACTATCTTCGCCATCTGATACTCGACCATAACTTACATTTTCTGAAAGAGTGCCAAATGTAATCTCGTCCAATACCACTAATTCATCTCCTTGTTGTTGAGCAATAAAAACTGTTTCGCCATTACTACTCAATTTAAATGGAACATGATTGGATCCTTGTTGAGGTGCATCATCTGCCCAAATTAGCGCAAAGCTTTTTGGAAAAATAAAAATAGGATCAGGGAATTGCCACTTGGTCGTATCAGTCACATCATCCGAAATATAAATCCCTTCAAGCAACACTCCCGTTTCATTATCATTATAAATTTCCAACCAATCATCCATTTCCCCAAACTCATCAGCGACAGCATTATTTAACGACATCAATTCATTGATATAAATATTTTCTAGATTCCCAAGTGAGAAAGTAACACTCGTTTCTATGACTAATTTCGCAGCAAGATTTGAATTACCTTCAAAAGATTCCGCCACTCGTTTACCTGATCCAGAAATAAAAATGTTTATTGAGTTTCCAGTTTGCCAATCTGACTGATTAACAATTCCTTGAATAATGGTATCAAGGTTTGGTGTTCGCTGAGCAAAACCACTTGCACCAATCACCGACCAAACATTAGGTGACCAAGCAACCGTTTCGATGGTTAGAACTCGATTAGAAACATCAAAAGGTGTGATAGAAAAACCTGTGGCATTTGAAATAGCTTCTCCATTAATTTCGAGATCACAAGCTCCAGTAGAAATTTCATCCGTAACAAATTGAATATACGCTTGCTCAATTACTGCACCTGGAGGAATTTGAATATTTCCAAAATGCAGTCCTACAATTTGTTCCCCTCCATCATCAATCAATTCAAGGTCAGTAGAATTAGTATAAACTGTTCCATCCTCCTCCTCTTCCACATCATCCATTCCGCTCGAAATAGGAATGACAACTTGAAAAGTAATCGTAGTGTCCTGTCCAAATACAGTTGGTGATATTCCCAAAAAAATAATCCAACAGCAAATAAATTGATAGAGTGATTTCATATTAAATTAACTACGAACATTTGATAGAATATTTAGAAAGTAAATATAATAGTTTTTTTGACAAGTAAATTTTCATCGTTTAATTACTGTGACAATAAAAAATTGTAATGGTTTTATTAAAAATCAATTTGCGGATTATGTTTAATGTTGTGCTAAATTATGCTGAAGCAAAACGCTACGTTTTGTGGAAAGTTAGCCATCCGAAAGTGGAATAATTAAAACGTGTGTTTATTGTTATAAGAAAAGGAATCAAGTCTTCCATTTTATTTCTATTTTTACAAGAAAAAATCAAATGCCTACTCCTCTCCCCTCTTCAATTGATGATGTGATAAAAAGATTGGATCTCATCATCCAAGAAACCGTCGAAGCCAATAATTTCTTGGGAATCTTTGCATATGTTTATCGAAGAACAACAGCTCAAATTCAAAAATCAATTATTGAAAAAAGATTTGAAGACAATGAGCGAATGGAAAAATTCGATGTCATTTTTGCTAACCGATACATTGAAGCTTACGAAAATTTTAAATCACAAAAACCAATTTCTAAATCTTGGATGTCGGCATTTAAAGTAAAGGATCAACCATTTACGATCATTCAACATTTGATGATGGGCATGAATGCACACATTAGTTTTGATTTAGGAATAGCTGCTGCGGAGATTGCTCCTGGAGAAAAAATTGATGCTTTGGAAAATGATTTTATGTTGGTCAATCAAACTTTGCAAGAGATCATTAGTGAAATGCAAGATCGAATTTCTAAGGTTTCGAGATTAATGTTTTTGTTGGATTGGGTCGGAAAAGAAAAGGATGAAAAGGCGATTAATTTTGGTATTGTCAAATCAAGACAATTCGCTTGGGAAGTTGCCAATGGAATTGCAACGTTAGAATTTAATGAAAATGCAAAAAATGTTTTGATTGAAAAAACTGACAATACAGTTGCTGCACTTAATATCTTGATTCAACGACCTCCTTCCAAAATATTAAATTTTGCCCTACGAGTCGTTTCTTTTTTTGAAGAAAAAAATATTGGAAAAATTATAAAACAACTTCAGATAACAACCTAATTTCCATTTATAAACATGGGAAAAAAATCAGCATATTTTTCTATATAAAAGTAAACCCAATAAAAAACTGGATGCCACTAAGTTTTGATTTCCGAACCTCATCAAAAATTGAAATATTACCCGACCATGGAACTTCGTATTCTTTATAAATTCCTTTAATTTTTGAGGAGGCAAAATAGCCGATTCCCAAAACAAATTTTTTAGATATTCTTAATCCACCTTTAACTTCAAAAAAGAGAGGTGCGCTTTTTTCTTTATCAAATGTTTTGGATCGATACTCTTTATCATCAATTAATTTATACTTAGTCACTATCCCAAATGTAGCATTGTAAAAAAGTATACCTGGATAACCATTAATATTTATTCCTGTCCCCACAAAGCCGAGATGACTGTTCCAAGAATCAAGTGTTGAAATTGCAAATACTCCTAAACCAACTCCTAAGTAATTATTAAATTGGGCGCCTGCAGCAAAATGAGATGAGAGCCCTCCAAATTCTTCACCTGCTTCTAGAACCCTAGTACTAAGAATCGTAGGATTAACATCCGCATTACTAAATCCAATTAAAAGATGGAGATATCCTGGTGTTGCTTTCTTTGAATCCTCTTCAACAGTTTGGTTATATTTATTTTTAGAAGTATTAAAAAATGTTTTTTTTATTTTTATCTTATTTACTTTTCCGTCTAGCTCAAAGTGATTTACTTCAACATCAGCAAAAACATTTTTCCAACCATTGGATTGGCTCATCAAGGTTAGGTTAAAAAATAAAATTATAAAACTCAGAAGTGTTAGGTTTTTAGCAGTCTTCATATTTTTTTATTTCTTTTTGAAAAATAAAATCCAAACGCCAAACAAACTAGACCTAATAAAACAAGAAGGATATAATTATTACTTTTTTTCTCTTTTAAAATCAGTCCCCCATCATCTCCATAATAAATCAATCCTGCCCAATAATAGGGTGACCGTTCATAACTTGGAATGTTTTCATTTTCTAGATAAGCTAATTTTGCCTCGTGCAAAGATGCATATTTTGAATTTCCATTTTGCATTTTTTTATAAAAATCAGATAAGATCGTACTCGTCGAAACTGCATTCACATTCCATAAACTTGACACTAAACTTTTCGAACCTGCAAAGGTAAATCCTCTTCCCAAACTCATCACACCTTCGCCCGGAGACAATTTTCCAATGTTAGATTGGCAAGCACTCAACACTACTAAGTCAGCTAGAATCTCTATCCCATACAACTCCGAAAGGAACAAAGATGTATCAGCAAAAACAATATGTGGTTTGCTCTCGGTTGCCGATGAAAATGCATGTGTCGATAAATGCAGTACAGAAAACTTTTTATTTTCCTTTAAAAAATATTGCTTAGTTGCTTTTTGATTTTTTAGAAAAACACCATCAATTTGTTCGCTAATTTCTCCCAATTCATCTTGACTAAAAGCAAGTGTGGCATATTTCGAATTGACAGAACCATCAGCAAAAGGCGCAAATGCTGCAATAGAATTTTCAGTAGATTGATTAGTGCTTTGATTTAATTTAGAAAAAATCGTAGCGGAATAACCATAGTTAATCGGATGATCTTTTATCAAATAATTAGCCAAGGCAATGTCATTAGAACCTCGACTAACCAAGGCTTCAAAAGGTAAATACGCCAAAGCACCATCTGGAAAGATTACCACTTCTTCTCCCTTTTTAATTGATAATGGAGCGATTAAAGCATCATAAACCTTTTTTGATTGTTGCAAAAAATCGATAGGTGCATTTTCGATATTGGATGATTTCTCGAAAAAGGAAAGTAAACTTCTAAGCTCTTTTTCGATAGAAGAAGTTGAACCAAGTTGGTGTAATTTTGATTCTTGTAAATGTATTGTTATGGCGTAAATATTTTTTTCTCCATAGAAAAAATGAATAGCCGTTTTTCCTTGTTCCTCTGCAAATTCATTTTGAGCATCATTTAGTAAAATGACTTTTGTTCCAAATTTTACCTCAAAAAATTTCGGGTAATCCTTTTCTAATTGTTTTACCTCAAACTCAAATTCCGCCTGTTGACCGACCAAATCTCTGATAATATTTTCCCGTTTTAAAACGGTAGAATTGGTGTTTTCTAATTCTTCTTTGGTTTTTAATAAATTTTGTTGAAGCGTTTGAATTTGATTTTTCAAACTATCAGGAATCAATTCCAATGCATCCGAAGTTTGCAAAGCCTCAAGTAAAAGTATCGCCTTACTTTTTTCAAAAAAGAAAAATGCCTTTTCTACATTTTGCATCTCGTAGCAGATTTCAATCGCATTTTCATAAAAAGGAATTGCTTCTTTTCTCCAAAAAAGTTTAGTGTCTTGATCTTGATGTTCTTTTCGGAGTTGGTCAATAACCACATCTCCAAGTTCAAAAACTTGAAGTGCTGAGGTTAAATATTTTGGATCATTCTCAGAATCAGAAAGAAGGCGAAGCGTTTTGGCTTTGTCTCTTAAATAAATTAAAAGGTCAATTTTATTGAAGGCTAATTCCACATCCATCTTAGTTGGATTATGCCAATCTTGTTTTCGATGAAATCCTGGGAGTAGGGTTTGAATGGCTTTTTGAAAATGGGAAAGGGCTTTTTTGTAATCTTTTTTTGCGAGATAATGTTCGCCTAGATTGTCGTGACTTTGGGCTATAATTTCTTTGGAGTTAACAGAAGTTGCAATAGATAATCCTTTTTGGAGAGCTTGAAAAGATTGCTTTGATTGATTTAATTTTTGTCTATTCAGTCCAATTTGATTATGCATCTTAGCTACCTCAGAATCATTTTCAAATAAGTTGAATATTTCTAATGCCTTTTGATAATGTATAATTGCTTGGGAATAATCTCTTTGTTGAAAATAAGTATTTCCTAGGTTTGCATAACAAGAAGCTTCATCCTCTTGTATTTCAAATTCTTCTAAAATTTTTATAGCAGACTTATAAGATATAATTGCCTTGTCAGTTTGTTTTATTTCATTAAAAATGTTTCCTCTTGTTAAATGAACTTGAGCCAAAATAAACTCATCATCCAACTCTTTTGCTTTTACAGTTATTAAATCCAAAAAATCTTCAGCCAGTTTAAACTCTCCTTGATCTAAGTGTGTTCTTGCTAACTCTAAATAAACATAAAGTATATCTTCAAAATCTAATGAACTTAGAATAGAAATCGCCTCTTCCAAAGACTCTTGTGATAATTTATACTTGCCAATATATCTATTAAATATCCCTAGGTTTCTGAATGATTTTCCCAAATCAATATTTGGATTATTACTAAATAATTCTTTCCTGATTTGAAGAGCTTTTTTAGTTGAAGTAATTGCTAATTCATAATCAGCATAATAATTATAATAAAGTGCACCTAATTTATGATAACTGTCCCCTAACATCTTTTTATGATTTGGACATTCTTTTAGTTTATTGATCAATTGGCTAATTTCATCAATTTCATTATTTCCTAGAATGGTTTTCACATCTATTTCGTTTGGACATTGTCCAAAAACAAAAAGAGATATTGATAGTAAAATCAATATCCCTTTAATTTTTTTATAATTAATCATTTAAGATTGTTTGGAGTGTTAGAATTTTATTACTCTTTGACTCCAAAGATACTTACTATGTTGAATTTTTAAAAAATATATTCCTGACGGAAAATTACTTATATCAATTTGCCTAGTTTCTAAACTTTCCCAATCTTGATATTTTTTGACAATATATGGTCTGCCAGCCAAATCATATATTTCTAGTAAGACATCTTCCATTCTTTCAGTCGGTTGAATCCTAATGAAATCGTTAGTTGGATTTGGATAGATAGAAATATTATTTTTAAAACTTTGTAGATTGTCATTCGAAACCGAAAGCAAACAATTCAAATCAAAATTTAATATATTTCCATTTAATACCTCACTTCCTACATCGACTGGAAGTTTTTGAGCACAATCTAATACCGTACTTTTTACATTTAAAAAACTAGATTCCCCTGAACAATATGCTAAAGCTGCAGCGGCTGACACCGCTGGTGTTGCCATAGATGTTCCTGTCTTTGTTCCTGTTAAGTTATTATTTAAGGTACTTTCTATGTCTACTCCAGGTCCTAGTATGTCAACACAGATTGGATCATAATTTGAGAATGCAGCATTTAAAGTATCATAAACTCCTATATCAACAAAAGATGTATCCCATGATCCAACGGTAATTACATTAGGTAAAGAATAACATGCTGGATATTGGTTTAAGCTATTTAAATTTATAGAATCATTTCCTGAGGCTGCTACTACTATAATGTCATATACGCCAACTGTATCAATCGCATTATTTAATATAATGCTACTATCTCCATAAAAACCCCAACTATCATTGATTACAGATGCTCCATCTTCTATTGCTTGGTAAGTTGCGCAAGACACATTAAATAGACTTGATATTCCAAAATTGTCATGAGTTTTATATGGGATTATTCGGAAACTACATTCATTCCCCATATAATTTTCTAAATTCTTTTTGACTATCCCAGCTACATGAGTTCCATGACCATGATCGTCATCTGGATTATTATTTTCATCAACAAAGTTCCATCCAATAGCATCATCAACATAACAATTACCATCATTATCAATTAAATCTACAATTGGATCATCATTTAAGTATATAAAATTCTTTAAGCTATCATGATCGAAATCTACTCCAGTATCTAAAATTGCAATAAGTATCGCATCAGAAGGTGTAGGTGTTATTCCATTTGGAACAGATTGTAACATAGGATTTGGGAGATCAATATTATTTTCCATTTGATTATAATTATACTTATTGAAATCTACTCCATCTACTTTTGATGTTCCTTTTGATTTTTTTACTCGTTCCAAGACCCCAATCGTTCCTCCAAAATTAGAAAGCGTATCTCCTCCAGCAAAAACATTATCACCTAGTCTCCAAAGTTCCAATCGATTACAAACGCAAGATTTTACTAAGATTGCTCCAAGCGTATCTCGGAGATTCTGTTTCTCAATTTCAGGAATGCCTTCTTTAAATTGAACCACGATCTCATTAGGAACATATGGCCAAGCAGCAGTATCCACTTCAAAGGGAACATTAAATGCTACCAAACTATCTCCAACATATTCTGGAAAAGTCTCGGGATAAGGATAACCATCCCAAAATTCCACATCATCCAAAATCCAAAAATAGTAATCTCCTGAAAAAATAAATCGAGCTCTTGCTGGCCCTGAAAACCCACCTAATACAGAAGAGACATCTATAATCTTTTCATCACCCGAAGACGTCTCGACATTTTGATTGACATTATCATTCACATTAAAAATTGTCCAAGTCGTTCCATTATCAATTGAAATCTCTACTCGAGTATCTGTATCATAATTTCGATAATATTGATTGAATTTTAAATAGACATTTAACTCACCTGAAAAACTTAGAACAGGAGAATTCAATGCAACTTCTACCGGCAAAGAGGAATTTCCAATACCTGATGAAAATAAACCATCACTATCATAAACTGCTGCACCGCCTAAAGAAGTCGAACGAATAGAATCTCGATCATTCCAATAAGTTCCGCCATTAGCTTTTCCATTTTCTTTCCATTCCCAAAGTCCATCATTATTAGGTGATAAGTTTTCTGAAGTCCAGTCATCAAGGTCTTGACTATCAAATGTAAAAGACTTTATAATGCTTTGACCCTGAGTGAGTTGGCTTAATATTAAAAACCAAAAGGCGAGCTTTATTCCTAGTTTCATCTGTAGTTTTTTTTATGAATGTATTAAAAATAATCTGAATGCAGGACAAAAATATATTTAAAACCAAAGAAAACAGAGGATGGACACAGAGATCATAGAGTACCTTATTTTATCTGTGCTTTTTTCTCCGTAGTTTAAAATCAATGATAAATTTTGTCCTGCACTTAGGGAAATGAGGTAAAAAATAGAGTTCACTTAAATGAAAGTGAACTCTATGATTAAATATCAATTAGATTGGATTGTTCTTTTGTAATTTATTTCCAATATCACTTAACCATTCGCCGCAGGAATTTAAAAGTCGTCCAAGAAGATTTCTTAATCTTCCCTTCCCTATTCCTTGAACTTTTGGATTACCAAAATCCTCTTCAAAAGTAGAAATTAATTTTCCAAGAGAAATTATCGTAGCTCCTACATTTTGGATCTCTTCGGTGTTTTTAACATCTTCGTTAGGATTAGGATCTGTTGTTCCGTTTCCATTTTCTTTTAATCCTTGCAAAAGAGAGATTGCTTCTGTAATTGAATTTTCTGTTTTTACTAACATAATAAATAAAGTATTTAGGGGTGAAAAAATAATAACACATTATTGTGTTCAATGATATATCGAAAGAGTATTTGAAATCTTACCTTCCTTTTATTTTTTTTGAAAAAAAAAGATGCTAACTCTTTCGAGCTAACATCTTACTAGGAATTCAGGATTACATTTGTCGATTGTCAATTGGTCTTGGGATTTTTTTAACCTGTACTTACTGCTAAAGAAAAACCTGCTGCCAATGGAACCGCTGTTCCCCCACCAAGCACTCCACCGATAACTGCACCAGCTGAATCTGCCAAAAGTATTTGCCACCATTTTGCTTTGGTTGGAGTTCCTCCACCATTTGGATTATCAGTCCAATGTTGAGCAGAATGTTTTAAGACTGCTAAGTAAATCATTGCTGGTTCGAAATCAGTTGTCCCTTCAAAGTCTTCGATAAAAGTGATCTCAATTTTTCTGATTTCTTCTTTTACTTTTTCTAATCCTTCTGGCGTTCGTCCGTCCATTTCGATTAGTTTTTTCAATGCATTGTTTATTCTAGTTTTTCCCGAGTCAGTCATTTCTGTTGTTCCGAAAATACTTTCAAAATTGGTAAAATCATACCCTGCTAAAGTTTGAGTTGATTGCAATTGTAACAATGCTTTTCCGTCTCGGTATTTTTTAAAATCTTGTCCATTTTCAGTAAGGATATTATCAAAAATGTAGATTTCTTTTTCCATCGGTTCTTGCATATTGGACAATTGAGCATCATGAGTTTGGGTGAAATTACTCACCATTTGGTTGTGCTCTTCTCCTACATGATTGTATGGATTTTCTGGAAATGTTGTTGGGGTAGTTTCTTCTTTTTGACATGAAGTTGCAAAGAATAAAAGTGTAATTGCTAAAAGGTTTAATAGATTTTTCATGGTAATTATTTTTTTAAAATGTTTAAATATGTTTTTCTAAATTTTGTATTCGATGTTGAATACATCTTACTATCGTGAGGATTAAGTTTTCTTACCTTTCTTTTTGTTCTTTTTTGAAAAAAGTTTTTTTGAGTATAAGTAATTGATTATCATTGCTCCTTAAAAAGCTGATAATCAACCACTTATACTCATTTTTCATTTTTAAATAGTTTATATATTTTTTAGGTCAGCTAAAGCAGACCACCACGTGTTAGTCAAATACATCGAAGGTCCCGTTGATTCCTCCTGCTGAGAAATAGGCTTGAATTGGATCGTCGAGAAAGATTCTAAATGGCGTTGACGTTTTATATTTGTTCTTGGTTTTCTTTTTATTCGACACTATTTTTGGACTCGAGACGGTAGCCAAATCATTTAATATCGAACAGTTATTTACTTCATAAGTATGATTTTCAAATCGGATAGTTAAGTTGGTTTTTTTCTTTTTCCACTTGCCACTTCCGTTTTTCTTTTTGTATTTGATTTTGCCTTTTACTTTTCCAAAACCTAAATCAATTCCTATAATACTTGGTGTTCCATTGGCTTTAATCATCCACTTAAATTTTTCATTCCCAACTGTTTTCCAACCTTTCGCTTTTTTATGTTTGATGTATTTATCCTTTGGGCCTACGGTGATTGGAATTACTGGAAATTCTATTTGGCAAACTCCTCCAGCAGCGGAATAAACATTAAAATTAGCATTGAAATTTTCCAAACAACTCACACTATAAGTATGTGTAGGATTGATGGCAGTCGAAGTATTTCCATCTCCAAAATTCCAATCAGTTGACATCCCTGGTGAGTAATTTCTAGTAGTAAATTGTACAGTATACATGTCCACATAATGCCAATCTGGCGAGGGACAAGCTAAATAGATTTTCTTCTCAACATATTCTGCACAATAAGGTCGAAGCGTTCGTTTTTTCAATCTGATAATAATGTAATCTGCATCACTTGGTACACTTACCGTTGGAGATTCTGCTCCTGAAGATTGTCCTCCAAATAAAGTTTCAAATTTTGACACCATGGTATCTACGCTATTGTCTCCTACAATTTTCCAACGTCTCAATTGTGAGTTCGCTAAATAATCATGCGTCAAATCTGTCAAGGTAAATTCGTATCGACCTGTTGAAGGATTGATAACTGGATCAGTATACGTGAAATCTATTTGAAAACCACAACCACTTGATCTTGAGCCAGGAGGCGAAGGACATAAGTCTTCAAAAACAATATTATTTTGAATCGCAAATTCCATCGTAGCTTCTTGCGCTTCTCTTCCTGGCTTAGCAAGCATGATAGAAAATTGCTCTAATAATTTTACGCCTTGACAATCTTGAAAGGGTACTCGAATCCATAAGCAGTCATCAATCATTAAAACTGCATCGCCTCCAATTTTCATAATCGCATTTGGGTTGAGCATTGTTTTTAAAATATCATCTTCGAAAAAGATAGTGTCGATGTCATTGGTTTCATCAATTGGAATTCCGCTATCTTCCATGTTAGTTTCCCAATCGTTGACAAAAGTTCGGCGACTTTCAAAGTTCAATTCATTTTCAAATGCATCTAAACTTGCTGTGGAGTCGGTCGCTTCATTCGCATCGTATCGACTTTCTAAATGATGGTAAACCTCTCTAAAATGTGCTTCATCATCAAAACTTAAGACATCGCAAATTTTAGATACTTTGCTGAGTGGTCCATCATTTTTATAATCAGTCGTAGGGTTAGGTTCAAAATTGACATCAAGTTTGACTTCCTCTTTTTTACAACTTGAGGAGAAAAATAGGAAGGCAATTATTAAAACATTAAGTAGATTTTTCATGATAATTTTATTTTAAAATTTGTTAAGAATAGGTTCATGTTTGATTACACTACCCTATCGTGAGGATTTTAAAATCTTACCTTTTTTGTTTTATTTTTTATTAATTCAATTTTATGTAATACTTAAACTATTGGTTATCTTATGTTTACAAAAAAAGCATTTGTCAGATTTTATATCCAACAAATGCTTTAAAATAATATTTCATCTAAATTTCAATCTATAAAGGAGCTCTTCCGTTTAAGATTTTACCAATTTTGATAAAAGGTAAACCTGTACAAGTTACTTGAGTTCCGTCGATAACGACTGGCACAACATTACTTGTGTTTAAGGTAGTCTGGGATAATTCAAATGCATTTTGCTTATCAAGATCTCCATACTTTTCTCCTGTATTTGGATCTTTTATTCCACAACCACAGCCCCAATCTTTTAACCCTAATACATGAGGATTTCCTGCTGCATCATTAACCACTACTTCTTTGTATGAAATCTTATTTAAAATAAAACCTGCAGCTGAACCTAGGCCACCTATAATTCCCGCAACTATTGGGTAAATACTTTGAACAGAGTCAATTGTAATATCTTCAATTGGGTTTTCCCATCCACCAGAACTATTAGCAACTAATAAATTAGCAGAACCTCCAATCATTCTATTTTCCATTTGCATTTTTTCCATGTCATAAGAAGTTTTGGCAACTAAAGATTTTTCTCCTGAGTCTTTTTGCCTCGTATAGTTCGACTCAATTAATTTTACATTCTGATCAATAATTAAATTATTGAATAAAATATTAATCCAATATTCATCCGTCAAAGGCTTTACATAAAAACTAAATTCCTCTTGTGGTTCTCCCAAGTTTTCTATTACAACTTCATTATCAATAATTGAGACTTGAGCATTTCCTGTTACTGTAATTAGGTGCTTATCAAATTCAACTTCTTTTTGTATGGTAGGAATTTTTATATCTGTAATATCTTCCTTACAACTATTAAAAAATAAGGTTAAATTAATAATACTTAAAAATGTGATTGATCTTAAAATGAACTTTTTCATAATGATTTGTTTTAATTGTTTTAAAAAATTTAAATATTCGATGACACTTCATCATCTTTTACACCCACTTATCGAAACCATTTTTAAAACCTTACCCCATCATATGTTAAAAATTTCTTAAGAGTTTTATATCTTTCCGAAATGAATGAACATGAAGATCATCGATATTTGCTTGCACTTCGAAAAGGAGATAATTTGCTCCTCCATGAACTGTACAGTAAATTTTCGCCACAAGTAATTAGTTGGGTAAAAAACAATAATGGAAGCACGTCTGATGCGAAGGATATTTTTCAAGAAGCATTGATTGCACTTTATAATAAGGCATGCGATCCGGACTTTGTCCTCTCCTACCCGATTGGTGGATTAATTTTTCAGATTTGTAAAAATAAATGGATTGATCAAATACGAAAAAAAACTAAAGAGTCAGAGGTAAGAATTTTGGAGAAAGAACGATATGATTCTGAACAACCTAACGCATCGGCGATCGAGCAAATCGAAGAAGAAGAAATCAGGCAAAGTAATTTAAATGCCGCTTTCGAAAAACTGAGTGAGCTTTGTCAAAAATTGCTACGAGCTGTTTCTGAAGGAATCGCTTCCAAAGAAATTGCAGTACAATTAGCGATGAATGATGTCAATACGGTTTACCGTAGAAAAAATGCCTGCGTGGAACGTTGGAAAAATTTGTATCATTCTTAAAACTAAAATCCTATGGAAAAAGATAATTACACTCTTATTGAAAAATATTTAAATGGGGAGTTGAACGAGGAGGAAGTTAAAAAATTCCAAACTCGACTAAAAGAAGATGCTTCATTTTCGGAGGAATATACTTTGCAAAAAAGTATGCAAATCTTTTTGGAAAAAGATCGCAACCAACCTGCTCTTGAATCAACATTGGCATCTATTGGAAATGATTTTTTTAAAGAAGATAAGAATGAAAAAGAAGATAAAGTCATTCCTATTTCTCGAAATAAAAATCGAAACCGCTGGCTGATTGGTATGATCGCAACTGCTGCGGCTGCGGCACTTTTTATAATGTTTAATCCTTTTCAACAGCAGGATTTGTACCAGCAATATGCTACTCATCAACCTATTTCATTAACTGAAAAAAGTACAGGAAGTGATGTGTCTACAAAAGCGGAAACTGCGTTTAATCAAAAAAACTTTGCACTTGCCTACGAGAATCTAACAATATATTTACAAGAAAACCCTGCTGATCAAAAAGCGCAATTAGCGCTAGGAATTAGTGCCTTGGAGAATGGAAAAACAGCAGAAGCCATTTCTATATTTGAAAAATTAAATACTGGAAATTCTGCTTTTAAAAATTATGGAACTTGGTATTTGGCACTTTCCTATTTGAAACAAAAAGATTTTGAAAAATCAAAAGCATGGTTAAGACAAATCCCAAATTCGGAAAAAGTTTTATTTAAAAAAGCGCAAGAATTGTTGAAAGGTTTAGAATAAAAATTCTACCAATGAAAAAAATACTGCTACTCTCCTTTTTGTGCATTTTTGCTTTCTCGCAAAATTTAACTGCGACACCAGTTGATATCAAGAAAAAGGATACTCCAATTGGTGTAAGGGTTCAACCCAAAAAGAAGAAAAAGAAATTTTTCACTCGCATGACTGAAAAGATCATGAAAAGACGAGTCAGAAAAATGCTTAAAAAACTAAATCTAGCATCTTCCGATTGTGCCCGAATCGTTAAAAAAAATGGAGAAGAAATAGAAGTACTTATCATCAAAATTGGGGAAGACAGAATCAGATATAAAAATTGTGATTTTCAAAATGGCCCGACTCGATCTATCCGAAAGGAAGATATTTTTATGATTAAATATGCCGATGGGAAAACGGAATTGGTTGCCGAAAAGGAAGCTATTAAGAAAAAAGAAAGAGAAGAACTTGAAGCAGTTAACCCAAAAAAAATAGATTACAAGCAATATTGGTATATAGGATTTTTCTTAGGAATTTTTCTAGGAATTTTTTCCTTAATTATTCTTGCGATCGTTTTAACTGGCAAAAAAAGAAAACATGCATTAAAAGGAGCTTTGGCTGGAATGCTAACCGTTATTTTATTTATAATATTTTTAGCGTTATTATTTTTGTCTA
>JBGCCY010000069.1:0-17894 GCA_045104975.1 Saprospiraceae bacterium | reverse complement strand
CTTACATTTATCAATCCATCTGGAGGACAAAGGTTCTCTAAATAAGGAGGTAACATAATTTCAACGGTATGGTCTCCATTGTCAGTAACGAATTTATAAAACCCATTATAATTAGTATAAGTATAGATATCATCGGGCATTAAATGAAGCATAATTGCTTCTTCTCTCACGCTTGTCGCATCGTCGAGGCAATCAGGAGAAACGTTATCATTAAATACTCGACCTATTATTTGCACTTTGCAAGAGAGCTCTTCATCCACAAAAATATTTTCTTCCACCATACAATTATTATCATAGGTTATGGAAACAGAATACCAACCTTGCGCTAAGTTTTGAACGGTCGAACCAGATTGACCATTGCTCCATGAAAAGATTGGATTGATTGTTCCTGATGGAATCAAAACTGTAATCATTCCATCTGTACCATCGCAAGTTGCATCGGTGATTAAAATATCATTGATGACTTGCTCCTCCACATTTATCGTATCTAAATCAATACATCCATTCATAATATTAGTTACTTCTAACAAGTATATTCCAGCTCCCGAAACGATTGGAGAAAGCGTATTCCCTCCTGATAAAATTTGTCCACTTGATGCAGACCATTGAAAAGTAAAATCAGAACCAGTTGTAGAATTACTTCCATCCAACATTACTTCGGAAACATTGCAAGGAAATGGAAAGTCTTCTCCAGCATCTGCAATCGGTGTATTTTGAGTTGGTAAAACCAAAACAGTATCGGAAAGAATACAATCAGTTAATAAACTTGTTAAGGTAAAAATATACGTTCCTGGTGTTGTTACGGTAGTAACTAATTGATCTGTTGTACTTGAAAATTGCCCATCAGTAGTTGTCCATGCATATTCAAAGTAATCTCCATTAGAAGAATTATTTGCATCCAAAACAATTTGAGGACTAATACAATCAAATGCCACATCTGCTCCTGCATCAATTACTAAATCATCGCAATCAGAACATGCAAGTGTATTATTAGGAATAGGAGTGATTTCTATTGTTGTATCTACAGAACAACCATTAGCAAAATCTACTTGGTAAGTAAAATTTTGCGAAGCATCAATCTGAGCAACCAGCGTATCTCCCGAAATTGAAATAACTGAAGGGTTAGACGACCAACCTTGATTGGTAATATTTGCAGAAAATGATTCTGTCGCGGGCAATAAAACTCCATCAAAGTTTAATTCCCAAGAAAACATAAATCCATTATCAATTCCCCATAAATCTTGAATCGAAATTTCCCATTCTCCATTGAGCGAGCATCCTAATAAATTTGAAAAATCATCGAATGAAGAATATTCTCCTGCAGGCAAAGTACCCACTCCTGTATTATTTGCATACTCTAAAAAAGTACCATTGAAGGCATCATTTGAAAAACAATATTGGTATCCTATCCCTGGAACTGGATTAGGTAAAGCCTCATCGGCCTCATTCGGTTCCCCTAAAAAAACTTCTCCTCCTGTATTCCCTGCATGGTTATGAAGGATAATAGAATTTCCTGATGGGCAAGTCAATTTTATTTCCAAATCTCGCATCCAGGAGTGTTCTATATTGATACATATTCCAAGCAAATCCGAAACATTTGTCAAAACACTTCCTGCTGGAAATTGATCCACATATAATTTAGAAGTAACACTTACTCCTGTTCCATCTGGAATTGGAGTATCTATAAAATTGGATAATTGTCCTCCAAAATAAATCGTATCTGTTGCATCAGTACTTGCAATTAAAGTAACCGTATCTCCTTCACAAGTTCCAGCTAGCTGACTGTTTTCAATTATAATATCACTAGCTCCTGTCACTCGTATTCGTTGCACAAAAACATCACTTGTACAACCCATCAGATCTGTAATAATTAATTTCACATAATAACCTCCCTCATTTGAATAAGCATAACTAATATTTTCACCTTCTAAAATATTCCCATCTCCCATTTCCCAACGAAAAACGGAGGTAGCATTATCCTGAGTATACAAAAGATTGTTTTGATAAAAATCTGCTGTCCCTGAAAGAAAAACAGCATCCCCCAAACACAAATCAATGTATCCTGTATCTACAGGAATGACCGGTGGAGTCGAACTTAGAATCTGCGCATTAAAAGCTTGGCAAGGTGCAACACATGAAATATTAGCTAACCATCCTTCCGCATTATCGACATTATCAGACTTAAATGTAACTGTAATACATCCTGATGAATTTGCTGCCGATCCTTCTATCTCAAAAGAACCAATCAAATTATATTGACAACTCAAAGGCGGAGCACTTGCTGTATTCCCATCAAAAAAACATAAGGTATCCCCTGTCCCCACAGATGGAACATCAAAAGATAATTTAATTCTTGTTCCAATAGTAGTTGGACAAATTGTAGTTGTCAAATTTTCATTAGCCATATAACCATTCACATCTCCTCCACTATCTGTAAACAATCCGTTACAAGCTGTAACTGGAGTTCCATCCATTACGTAAATAGTTTGGGCAAAGAAAAATATAGGTGTAAGAGAAATAAGAAAGGAGAATATAATCTTTTTCATAGTTTTTAGTTTTGTCGAAAACATTAGAGGCTTTAACTTATTTTATTTTTATGAAATACAAAAATGTGGATTTTTGTTAATATTTTTAGGTTTAAATGACATTAAACAATAATTTACGTTTAATAGATAATTGCCTTAGTGTTATTGTTTTAAAATCTTATATCATAAAAAGCTATGCGTGAAACAAGTTTCATTAAACAAAATAAAGAGAAGTGGAAAGAATTTGAGCAAGATCTAGACAAAGAGAATGTCGATCCTGACAAGATGAGCGACCTCTTTATTCAAATCACCGATGACCTTTCTTACTCTCGTACATTTTATCCTAACCGTTCGGTTAGAGTATACCTCAATAATATAGCTCAACAGATTTTTTATTCTATTTATAAAAATAGAAAAACTCAGCTTGGGCGGTTTTCCTATTTTTGGACACATGAGTTGCCTTATGTCGTTTGGGAATCTCGACGAGAATTTAGATTAGCATTTTGGGTTTTCATGTTGGCGTTTGGAATTGGAATGTTGTCTTGTGCAATGGATGCAGAATTTCCAAGAATGGTTTTGGGAGATTATTATGTGGATATGACGATTGAAAATATTGAATCGGGTGATCCGATGGCAATTTATAAACAACGAGGCGAATTGGGAATGTCGGTCGGAATTACGATTAATAATTTATGGGTCGCATTTCAGACGTTTGCATTGGGGGTATTTTTTGCATTAGGAACTTTGTTTTATTTAGTAAAAAATGCCATTATGGTGGGCGCCTTCCAATACTTCTTCTACGAGCAAGGTGTTTTCCTTGAGTCATTTTTGACTATTTGGATTCATGGTACTTTGGAAATTTCTGCGATCGTAATTGCAGCTGCAGCAGGACTGACAATGGGTAAAGGTTTAGTTTTCCCAGGAACACTAACTCGAATGCAAGCTTTCCAAATCTCTGCACGACGTGGTGTGAAAATTATGATGGGCATCGTTCCTATTTTTATCATCGCTGGATTTCTGGAAGGTTTTCTTACTCGACAAACTGAAACACCAGATATCATTCGAGGGCTTTTTATTTTGGCCTGCTTGTCATTTGTCATTTTATACTTTTGGTGGTTGCCGAACAAAAGAGGTAAAGAAGGATTATTGATTCCGCCAAAAGAAGGTCGATTACCTGCTGACAATAATCAGTTAATTGACTTTACTCGCATCAAATCTTCAGGAGAAATATTCTCAGATGTTTTTGTTTTTTATAAAAGGAATATTCTAGGCATTGGTGGATTAGCATTAGCAAGTGCATTATTTTATTCAGGAATGGTTTTCAGTTTTACCCCTGACTCCCCCACGGATTTATTTTCATTTCCTCAAACAGATATCACACAGGGAACTGAGTTTGTTTCCATCTTTGAATTCCTTATCGTAAAATTTGTAGCCTATATTGGAGTGGTTCATAGTTTCTTTGTTAATGAAGCAGTTCCATTCTTGATCATTTTAAATACATTTATTTTCTCTTGTTTGACTTTTGTTAGTTTTACTTACCTGATCAAAACATCTGAAAAAGGGGAACAACAACTCGAAGAAGAAAAGTCTGCAAAAACGACCATGCATCATGTTTTGAATTTTGCAAAAATAGCAGTAGTCATTCTTATCATGAACTTATTTTTAATGACGAGTGATTGGTACACCGTAGTTTTAATTATTCCATTGGCATTCCCAGTTTTGATTTTGTGGATGTATATAATGTGTAAAGAAAATATTGGACTCATTTCCGGACTTGGTCGAACCTTTCATTTATTGAGTAGTTCTTTTGGAAAATTACTGGCAACTTATATGTTGACTTTGACGATTGGAATTTCGTTTTTTATGATCACCGATACTTCGTTGATTTGGATTTACATCAAATTGGTGAGTATGAATTTAGTCTTGACACAAGACTTGATGGATCAATTTGCAGTTGTTTCATTGACATTTATTTCGACAGCAGTTTTGTATTTGATTTATCCATTATTGATTAGTGGGGTTGGATTGTTGTATCATACACTTTTAGAAATCAAGGAAGCTCCTACTTTGAAAAATCGAATTCAAAACATTGGCAACGCTAGAGTGATTCAGGGAATGATTAGAGAGTAGTCTATTTTAAAATAAAGCTAAAAAATATTTAGATGTTTAATTTTTTAAAAACAAAAAATAGTGTGTTGACAAAATCCATTTGGATTATGTTACTGATCTTTTTTTGTTCCAATTTGGCTTTTTCATTTCAAGATTCTTCTCCACGAGAAGCTTATATGCAAAATGAATTTGTTGAAAAAAAACTTGATGAAACTTCATGGTGGAATGTGTCTTCGACTTTGGATTATAGCAAAGATAACGGAGGTGGGCAAAAAGCTGATGATAATGAAGCAGTGGACGATGGTGATTATTCAGATGCCGTAGAAGAGGAAGAGTCTGCACTTCCTGCAGAAGGAACTTTTTGGAGTGGCTTTTTTAAATTTCTATTTATTGCGATGGCAGTAATTATTTTAGCATTTATCATTGCGAATATGGTTGGAGCAGAAGGTTGGGCATTGGCACCAAGTAACAAAAAAATAAAACCGCAAGCATCAATACCAATCACTTTGGCTAATATCGAAGAGAGAATTCATGAGTCTGATTTGGATCGATATATTAGAGAAGCATTGGAAAAAGAGAATTATCCAATGGCGGTTCGATTGTATTATTTAGCGATCATAAAAGAGTTGTCTTTGAAAAAATGGATCAAATGGAAAAAAGATAAAACGAATCGAGATTATATTCGAGAATTGAGTACAACAGATTGGTATGGAAACTTTAGAAACGTTACCACTACTTTTGAAAAGGTTTGGTATGGGAAAAAAGAATTAGGAGGAATGGATTTCAAAGCAAGTGTTCAACCTCAGTTTCAAAGTATGCTGAAACAAACTCAGCAAGCAAAAAAGAAAATTTAAAACTAGAAAATTTCAATTAGTCAGTCATGGCAGATAAAAAACCATTTTATATATTAGGAGTTGCAGCAGCCGTCTTGTTAATGTTTTTCATTTTTTTGGGAGACGATTCAGAGCGGTTTGATTGGGCAGAACACTATGAGGCTGAAAGTAAAGATCCATTCGGAACTCTTGTTATTCATGAAATTTTGGATGACTATTTTCCCAATAATGATTTCACAGAAATCAAAGAAGGGTTGAATGAAGAATTACCAAGTTTAGCAGACAAGAATAGTAATTATATTTTCATTGGAGAAAGTATGTTTTTGGATTCTGCCGATGTGAACGCTTTATTAAATTATGTTCGAGAAGGAAATACTGCTTTTATTTCAAGTAAGACCATCCCTATTGATTTGATGGTTGAATTGTACAACCAAGAATGTAATAATGAACCATGGAATGATTATGCCACAATGGCTGACACCTTAGCCATTTTTAATTTCCTTCACCCTCAATTAAAGGATGAAGGTAACCCTTATTTATTCACTTCTGGAGGAGAATTAATTTCATATGGTTGGAACTATATTGATAGTGCTTATTTCTGTGAAGAACCGCATAGTATGATTCAGTTGGGAACAATCAATGAACAAGTCAATTTTGCCAAAAAAGAATATGGATTTAATGGTGGTGTCTTTTATTTGCACACGACTCCAATGAATTTTACAAATATGGCGATGCTTGAAAAACCAGATTTAGTTTATGCTAATAAAGTTTTTTCGCACTTAAATGAAGGTGATATTTATTGGGATGAATACAGTCGAGTTGGCGAGGGATTTGGACGAGCTTATAATCAAAAACGAGGTGGTGGAGCGAACCGAACAATTGCTTCGGAGGAATCTTTAAAATATATTTTAGCACAGCCAAGTTTAGCTTGGGCTTGGTACTTGATGATTGGGATGGGATTCTTGTATCTGTTTTTTAGAGCAAAAAGAAAACAACGAATCATTCCTGTTTTGGAACGAAATGAAAACACATCCTTTGAATTTATCTCAACTATTGGTCGATTATACTTTTTGCAAAATGATCATAAAAAATTATGTCAACAAAAAATGAAATTGTTTTACTCTTATATTCGAGATCGATATAATCTCAACACGACAAAAGTGGATGATGAATTCATGACAAAATTGATCGCCAAATCTGAAGTACCTTCTCCTGTTCTTAAAAAGATTTTTGATTTTTATAAAAACATTAAGTCCTCACCATTTGTTTCGGAACAAACATTGATTGATTTTCATTTGCGGATGGATGAGTTTTATAAAAAATGTAAATAGAGTCAAATCTCAGGTCAAGGAATAAAGTGTAATAAACTTGATTCCTCGACCGCTAGATTCTTTTCCTCGTCGAAATACCTTCCTCGTTTTTCCCAAAAATGATTACCTTTCACATCATTTTTGAAAAAAAAAGCTTTGTAAAAGATATGATGCGATTAACAGATGTCGTCAAAAATTTAATCATTATAAATGTGATAATTTTTATTGTCACTATGATGATAATGCCTCAGATAAGTGGTTGGTTAATATTTCATTATCCTGGAGCGAATGCAGATGGTATTGGTTTTCAACCTTTACAAATCGTCACTCACATGTTTATGCATGGATCCATAATGCACATTCTCTTCAACATGGTGATGCTCGCTTTTCTTGGCCCTCCATTGGAAATGACATGGGGGCCGAAAAAGTTTTTATTTTTCTACCTTTTCTCTGGAATAGGAGCACTTGCCCTACATGTGATTGTCAATTATATTGAAATTCAAAATGGCGGTGCCCCAGGGTTAGTATTAGGTGCCTCAGGTGCGGTGATGGGAGTTCTTGTTGGATTCGGTTATAATTTTCCTAATCAACAAATGCGATTGCTTTTCCCTCCTATTACTTTGACTGCCAAGCAGTTAGTCTTTGGTTTAATTGCTCTTGATTTAGGAATGGGATTATTTTCTAGTGGTACAGGTGTTGCCCATTTTGCTCACCTTGGAGGAGCATTATTTGGTTTCCTTTTAATCCAGTATTGGAATAAGTTTGGTTCAAGATTGTAATTTGCCTAAGAACCATTTGTTTGTTGCCAAAATGCAACTCATTCACGAAATACTTGTTTAAATAAAAGATGTCTCTTGGAATACAGCAAATTGAGAATACATTTGTTATATTTTCATCAAGTGTTTAAATTTGCGGACGTTTAAATATATTCTTCAACAAATCCTACTTTTGTAAATCACTATGAAAATTGAAGAACATAAAATATTAAAATTTTAATTATGGTTACCTCCATTTGGGACGATTTAAAAAGAGAGTTTAGCTCAGGAAATATGATCACTCGGTTGATTATAATTAATGTGGCGGTATTTGTGGTAATCAATTTAATTAAAGTAGGTTTTTCTATCACTTATGCAGGAGAACCTTCCCTCACCAATGGGTTCAGAGATTTTCTTCACCTATTTTGTATGTCATCTGATGGCTGGTTTGTTTTAACTCATCCTTGGACTCCCATCACAAGTATGTTTTTACATGAAGGATTTTGGCATATTGTATGGAATATGTTATTCCTATATTGGTTTGGAAAAATCGTTGGAGGCTTCATTGGAGACCACCACGTTTTACCACTTTACTTATTGAGTGGCCTTGCTGGAGGACTTGCCTTTTATTTGAGTGATGTTTTAATTTATGGCGATATCAATTTCGCTTTGGGAGCTTCTGGAGCGGTGAACGGAATTATTCTTGCCTCTGCGATTATTGCTCCTGATTACATCATGCGGTTGTTATTTATTGGTGATGTCAAACTCAAATATATTGTAGCAGTTTTGTTATTTTTAGATATCATTGCTATTGCAGATAATATAAACACAGGTGGTCATTTCGCACATCTTGGAGGCGCATTATTTGGTTGGTTTTATATTTACCAATTGAGATCAGGTGGCTTCGATATGTCTGGCCCAGTCAATAGTATCATCAATGCTTTCCAAACTTTTTTCCAGAACATTCTCGGATTTTTTACTGGCAAAAAAAATAAACTTCGCGTAGAATATAAAAATCCAAAAAGCAAGACTGCTTCAAAATCACGATCTTCGATGGGTGGTTTTGGAAGAAATCGAGGAAATGCAAAGTCAGATAATAATAACTTGCCACACCAAGAACGAGTAGATGCTATTTTGGAAAAAATTAAAAAATCAGGTTACGAAAGTTTAACCGAGGAAGAGAAAGAATTTTTATTCAACGCGAGTAAGAAATAAAAATCGGCTGACGGGAGACGGTTGACAACCGCTTTTTTATTTTTCTCAAAAAATTAACATGGTGGGCAGATTCGAAAAAATTATGCGGTGGGTTAATGTGTTAGTCATTTTTGCAACCTTCTTCGCATACCTTTCCCCTTATATCAATCCTAGTCGATTTTGGCAATTTTCATTTTTTGGTTTGATTTACCCTTGGTTATTGTTAAGCAATATCCTCCTTGTTATTTTTTGGCTTTTTAGCAAGAAGAAATACTTATTTTTTTCTTTGGGTTGCATTATCTTAGGATGGGGACATCTGACTAGTTTTGTTGGTTTTAATTTTTTGGGGAAAATAGAAACCGAAAGATCAATTACCATTGGAAGTTATAATGTAAAAAATTTAGCCCAAGTTAGAATTGGAAAAAAAGGGTCAGTAAGAAGAATAAGACAAGAAAATGATTTTATTCAATTTTTAAAAAGAGGTGAAGAAATTCAAGTTCTTTGCACCCAAGAGACGACCAAATTCAATTCTAAGTTTATCAAAGAAAGGTTCAACTTTCCTTTCGTCCATTCTTATAATCCAAATGGGACTTTTATCTTTTCTAAATATCCAATCGTCAATTCTGGAGGAATAAATTTTGGAACAATTACTAATTCATGTTCTTGGGCAGATTTAATTATCAATGAAAAAAAGGTACGTGTGTACAGTATTCATTTACAGTCCAATCAAGTTTCAGGGATTGCCGATAAAGTCAGACAAGAAGGAGATTTTACAAAAAAAGAAACGCTTAAAGATATCAAGGGGATGATGGGAAAGTTTAAACACTTCGCAAAACTTCGAGCTGAGCAAGCTCAAAAAGTAGCTAATCACATTGCAACTTGTCCTCATCCAGTTATCGTTTGTGGTGACTTTAATGATACGCCACAATCCTACACTTATCATCTTTTGAGTAAAAATTTAACCGATTCTTTCAAAACAAAAGGGGCTGGTTTTGGCACTACTTATGCGGGAAGTATTCCTGCACTTCGCATCGACTATATTTTGACTCATGAAAAAATAAAGGTGCAAAGTCACGAAATTTTAAAAGAGAACTATTCTGATCATTTTCCAGTTATATGTAAAATCGCTTTTTGAGGCGAATTGAGTACTAGAATTTAAAGTATTGGCGCTCGTTTCTCATTACCCAATACTCTAAATCTCAATACTTCTTCTTAAAAAAACATTAAGAAATAATTTCATCTGATATATTTTTTAAAAACGAAATATGTAATTTTGCCGCATGAAAAATGAGCTTTACATTCAAAACAGTCTAACCAGACAAAAAGAACTTTTCCAACCGATTACTGAAGGATTTATTGGTATGTATGTTTGTGGCCCAACGGTTTATAGCGATGTACATATTGGTAATTGCCGAACCTTTACCAGCTTTGATGTGATCTATCGATATTTGAACTATTTGGGCTATCAAGTTCGCTATGTTCGAAACATTACTGATGTAGGACACTTGACGGATGAAGGTGAAGATAAAATGTCGAAAGGCGCAAAATTAGCCAAATTGGAACCAATGGAAGTGGCGCAAAAATATACGGTTGGGTTTCATGAAATGATGAAATGTTTCAACACTCTGCCTCCAAGCATCGAACCACGAGCAACAGCTCACATCATCGAACAAATCGATATGGTTCAACAAATTATTGACAATGGCTTGGCTTACGAAGCAAATGGTTCTGTTTATTTTGATACGATCAAATTTGCAGAAGAGCAAAAGGTTTATGGGAAATTGTCAGGCCGAAAAATTGAAGACTTACTCGTAGAAACTCGAGACGGTTTGAAAAATCAAAGTGAGAAAAAACATCCTTCTGATTTTGCAATTTGGATGAAAGCATCTGATGAACATATTCTAAGATGGGAGTCTCCTTGGTCAGTTGGATTTCCAGGATGGCATTTGGAGTGTTCTGCAATGAGTACAAAATATTTAGGAAAAACATTTGACATTCACGGAGGTGGAAATGATTTAAAATTTCCACATCATGAAAATGAGATAGCACAAAATCATGGCGCATGTGGTTGCCAACCAGCCAACTATTGGATCCATACCAATATGCTCGAAATGAATGGTAAAAAAATGTCAAAGACTGATGGAAACACTATTACTCCTCAGCAACTTTTTTCAGGCGACAGTCCACATATCACCCAAGCTTACAGCCCGATGGTAGTTAAGTTTTTTATGCTTCAAGCGCATTATGGAAGTACTTTAGATATTACTGACAAAGGCTTACAAGATGCTGAAAAAGGATATCGTCGATTGATGGAAGCAAATGCTCTATTGCAAAAAATGGAATCTACAAATGGATCTGCCTCAGAGCTTGATACTGAAATTAATGATTTGATGGACAAAGCATTCCAACAAATGAGTGATGATTTTAACACTCCAATGTCAATGGCTCGTCTTTTCGAATTAGTCACTAAAATAAATGGTCTAAACGCAGGACATCTTTCTCTTAATGATCTTACAGCTGAAACTTTGGAAAGATTAAAAACAACTTTCCGTTCTTTTATTTATGATATTTTTGGTTTACTAGATGAAAAAATTGGCGGTGGCGAAGGAAGTGGAGTCGCAGATGGATTGATGCAACTCATCATTGAACTACGACAAAATGCTCGTGAAAATAAAGATTGGGGAACTTCTGATAAAATTAGAGATTCACTCAAAGAATTAGAAATCCAAGTCAAAGATGGAAAAGACGGGACAACCTGGAGTAAGAGTTAACTTGTATAAACATCAATTGGAAAAGCACTTTGTAACAATACATTTACAAGGTGCTTTTTTTATTCATGAATCGGTGTTAGCGTTTGAGTGCTAATTTATTAAGAATCTCTCCTAAATGTAAGAAAGGAACTGATTCACACATTGCGAACAGCTCCTCTCTAGGTCAGAAGTTTATCTTTTTCCAAATGTAAATTTTAAAATTTACTGAATTGCATAGTGCAATCTTTTTGGAAGGTATATTTTAAAAGTCTTTTTAGTTTTGTGTTTTTGTCCTTTTGAAAAAATCGTATTATTGATTTTTTTTGAGGCCAAAAGCAAAGTTCTTGCATCACCAATCAAGGAACAATCTAATTCAAAATTCTTCTTGTTGATGACATAATTTAATGTGTAATCAGATGTATTCCCAGATTCATCAATTATGGATGTTTCCACCAATAATTCATCTTTTTCCCATTCTACAAATTCAACCTCACCGTCTAATTGAGTAATCAATGACGTGGTCAGATTATGAACAGAAAAAATTTGGGATACTGTTTTTAGATTTTGGGAAGGAGGAGAAATTAGGGAGGAAAAAAAAATACAAAGTGTAAGTATTCTCATATCCTGTTGTGTTTGTTGGGTCAAATATATAGGAAATAAGTACACCGCACAATCTACAATTCTGAAAAAACAATCATATGTCGAGAGTTAGTGTGACACGTCTCTTTTACTAAATAAATCATTTTTTTTCATATTAAAAAAAAACAAATGGTGTAGCTAATTGGTTATTAACATTTAAAATAGAAGATATTATTTCCATTCAAAAATGGATCTAATATAAAAATCATTATTTGTTACAGATTTTATTTAATTTTTTGGAAAAAAAGTTGGAACTATTCTTAATTCGAATGGTAAGCTAGAATTTATCGAAAGTCAATTTTTCCATTACCTTTGATTTCTAAAAAAATAAAACCGTTTTTAAGCAAATTCTATAGTCTAATCAAAAACAACCGATGGAAATATTGATTTCTTTTTTGATTTGACTTAAAATACAATGTTTGCCTAAGAATCAAAGAAAAAACACATGAGTTTATATTGGCATGATTCCCTCAATTTCATTTCGAAGCTTCGTCCTCATCGCATTTGGAATATTATCAAAGTGATGTCTTCTTTTTATTTGACACGTTGGACAGGCAAAGCGATTCAATGGGGGCTACCTTTTACTATTTCGATGGAACCGACAACAGCTTGTAATTTACGATGTCCTGAATGCCCAAGTGGTCTTCGAGCTTTCTCACGTCCAACTGGAAACTTGAAAGAAGATTTTTTTAGGAAAACCATTGATGAACTCCACCGCGAATTAATGTATCTCATTTTTTATTTCCAGGGGGAACCATACATCAATCCAAAGTTTTTGGATATGGTGAAATATGCTAGTGATCGGGGAATTTATACGATTACCTCTACTAATGGACATTTTCTAAATGATGCTAATGCAAAAAAAACAATTGAGTCAGGATTGGATCGGATGATTATTTCTGTTGATGGAACGACACAAGAAGTTTATGAAAATTATCGAAAAGAAGGGAAACTAGAAAATGTTTTAGAAGGGGCAAAAAATATAGTGAGGTGGAAAAAGAAAATGAAATCAAAAACACCTCATGTTATTTTTCAGTTCTTAGTTGTCAAACCTAATGAACATCAAATTCCAGATATTTACCGACTGGCTAAAGAAATTGGTGTAGATGAGGTCAAATTAAAGACAGCACAAGTTTACGATTACGAAAATGGGAATCCACTTATTCCTACCATCGAGAAATATGCTCGATATAAAAAACAAGACGATGGGAGGTATATCATCAAAAATGAATTACTTAATCATTGCTGGAAATTATGGCATAGTTGCGTGATAACTTGGGATGGATTGGTCGTACCTTGCTGCTTTGACAAAGATGCTACCCATCGATTAGGAGATTTAAAAGACGCAACCTTTCAAGAAATATGGCAAAGTGATGAATATTATAACTTTAGGAGAACATTACTGAAAGGACGAGACCAAATAGATATTTGCACTAATTGCACAGAAGGGTGTAAAGTTTGGGCCTGATTTAACAAAAAAAGTTACATTTTTTTATTAAAAATGTAACTTTTTTTACACTTATCCTTCATTGACTATCAATGGATTATGAAATTAAATTTATTTAATTTAAATTTACATAGACGTTTTTCTGAAAAAGCCTGCAAACATGCAAATATTAATTGAAAATTCCAAGATTTTAACATAACTTTGTAGCTCGCTTTTAGGAATAGAAAACTAGTTATTTTCCCATCAACACTCGCCCATTCATTGGGGCAAAACATTCATACAATTTTCGAGAAATTTTAATTTACTGATACATACATGAGTAAACTGCGTGTAGCACAGGTTTTATGCCTTCGCACAAAAGTTAGTTCTGAGAAATGATAATACATACGGATTCTTAAAAAAATTGAACTAACAAATCTTGAGGAACTACACCAGTTTGAATTTTGTTACTATCCCAGTAGCATTCTTCTACTTTATTTTAAAAAAAATATTTTTTAGTTAATTCCTCAAACAGACAGCAAGATGACTTACAAGACAATTTGGATCGGACGCTTAGAATTTGGAAGCGCAAGAAGTTACGAAAAGGTATTAAAAATGTACCAACACCGAGTAGAAAGTTATTACAAATTTGATATTCTACTTGAAGAAGAAGAAATCTTTGATGAGGAGTCCGCCTCACTCACTGTACCTCGATTTATTACTCAGGGTACTAAAAAAAGTTGGAAAAACACGATCAGCATGCTAGAGTATGTTGCTCAATTTGCAGTAGCTGGTAACATGACTGCATGGATGACTGAGAATGGAAAAATTCTGCACCATGGTATCATTGAACCTAAAAGTGATAGATCTGCAGTTCAAGCTTATTTGAAAGGACGAGAATTATTGGAGAAAAAAGGGAAAGAAGACGAGGCAATTAAATCATTGAATAAAGCCATCGAAAAATACGATCGTCATGCACAAGCATATGAACGTAGAGGATTCATCAACTTTAGGTTGAAAAATTATGACGATGCTATTTATGATTTCACTAAAAGTATTGATTTTTCCCCAAGTAATCCAGAACCATATTTTGGTCGGGGTAATGTGGAGAAGCTGAATAAGAATTGGGAGAATGCGATTAAAGATTTTGATTTAGCGATCAAAACTTCAATTCCCCTTCAACCGATCTATTGGCAATCTCGACGTTTCAAAGCACAATGTCATTTTGCAATAAAAGATTATGCAGGTGCTATCCCTGATTTGAAATTTTTCTGTGCAAGAAATTTCAAACCAGGAAATCCAAATATTCCTTTCAAAAGAGCAGTTTGGTTTGACTACGGAAAAGCATTGTTAGAAACTGGAGATTACGAAACTGCTTTTCATGCTTTTGATCAAGTACTTCAAATTGAAGAAGGAAAAGATAGAATCTCTGATGCTGATAAATATATTTATCGAGGTATTGCTAGAGAAAAAGCCGGAAAGAATGGATTCTTAAAAGACTGGAAAGAAGCTGAAAAACTGGGTTCTAAAAAGGCAACTCAATTATTGAAACGAAGATAATTTTCCAAAGTTAATTACATAAAAAAAGGTATCGACAAGTTTGTTGATACCTTTTTTTATGTGATTACTTATCTGTTTCAGCTTTCATCTTCTCTGCATTTTCTGCCATTTGCAATGCTTCGATAATTCCTTCGATATCACCTCCGATTACTTTATCCAATTTATTTAAAGATAAACCGATTCGATGATCTGTAACTCGATTTTGAGGAAAGTTGTAAGTTCTGACTTTATCTGATCGATCACCTGAGCCAACTAATGATCTTCTCTCTGCAGCAACTTTAGAATCATGTTGATTCTTTTGGGTTTCATGAATTTTTGCATAAAGTCTCTGCAAGGCAATATCTTGATTTTTGTGTTGCGATCGGCCATCAGTACTCTCTGCCACGATACCTGTCGGAAGGTGTGTAAACCGAACTCCTGATTCCGTTTTATTTACATGCTGACCTCCTGCCCCACTCGCCCGAAAAGTATCCCTTCGCAAGTCTGCTTTATTTATATCAATATCCTCCATTTCGAATTTAGGCATCACAACAACCGTTGCTGCTGAGGTGTGAACACGTCCTTGCGATTCTGTTTTTGGAACTCGTTGTACACGATGTGCCCCAGATTCAAATTTTAATTTCCCAAAAACATCTGTTCCATTTATTTCCAAGACAATTTTATTGTAACCTCCAACAGATCCCTCATTGATGGTAATCGGTTCTACTGTCCATCCTTGAAGGGAAAAATACCGAGAGTACATTTTATATAAATCTCCTGCAAATAAACTTGCTTCATCCCCTCCTGTTCCTGAACGAATTTCAAAAATTACATCTTTTTCATCTTCAGGATCTTTTGGAATCAATAGAACTTTTATTCTTTCTTCTAACTCTTCTTGACTAGGTATTAATTCATCTAACTCCTCTTGAGCCATCTCTTTCATTTCTTCGTCTGCTAACATCTCCTTGGCAGAATCAATATTTTCTAATACTGACTTATACTCTTTGTATGCTTTTACAATGTCTTCGAGGTTTTTGTACTCTTTATTTAATTTGGTAAATCGTTTCATGTCGGATACGACAGAAGGATCACCTAATTGCTCTTCGATATAAACATACTTCTCGTAAATAGCTGTTAATTTATCTAACATTTCTTATAGTTTAATTTTACTTGATTTCGTTTTGAGAAATTCAAAACACTTTTCAATACATTTTTTTTAATGAAAACAAAAGGTAGGTGCAAGGTTGATATTCTTGCAAAAGGAATTTAGCGTAGCTAATAAAAGAAGAGACTTTGTGAATTATACATTTTTGTCTTTTTTTGAATTGAGGTAAACTTATCACCTCAAAAATGTGGTGCAAAAATAAACTTTATCCGCAGAGTACCCAAATAGGACTTGCAAAATATTCATAGAAATGGCTTTTGATTTTTTCCATTAAAAAAATCAAAAGCCTGATGATAAATATAAACGTGGTTTTATTTTTTTATTCTCTTTGTGATAAAAGAGAATTTAAACTATTGATTAGGTGGAATAGGAACGCGAATTTTGTCTTTGATGGACTGAATTAAAGCTGGAGAAACTTTTCGTCTATGAAATTTACTTTTTAAGAAATCTCTAAAAGATTGTTCTTGATTAAGTAATTCTTTGAAAGAAGGATTTTTTCTTATTTCTTTGAGTAGTTCTATTTCCGCTTCTTTCGTTAACTCATTATCTAAATACATTGTGACTTTTTGTACTAGTTGCTGATAATTAGTTGTGTTATCCATGACTTAAAATTTTAAACTACTCTCAAAAATACATGAAATTTAACAATCAAAATTATTCACCGAAGAATTCCAGACTAACCCAATCGAACCATTAGTTGAACTTAGACAACTTGTCGGCTCAAAAATGGGTGATCGAAATGTGGTTAATCTGCTATTCATTTTCTGAATATTTATTTTATTGATGAATGGAAAATTGCTGTCTTTCTGATTTGAAAATAGTTGATGAATAAATTGGAGAGTAAAATCTACTCTCTATTTTTTAATTTCTCGAAAAATATATTTCATAAAAAAAGTGACACTTAATCCCTCACAATTTTTATAAAAAAAATTACGTACAGGATTAAATGTCACCTAAATAATTACTTCTTTCTTTTATCCTTGTAGCCGTGATCTGCGGCATATTTCGTCAATCTTTCTTTCAACATATTTCGAGCTCGGAACAATCTAGATCGAACCGTTCCTATCGGAATATCAATAATTTTAGAGATTTCCTCGTAGGTAAAACCTTCAATGTCGCAAAGCAAGATTACAGTTCGGAAGTCTACTGCCAAACTATTAATTGCCGTAGTTACTTCATCCCCCATCATGGCTTGATAAAGTTCTACTCGTAAATCCACATAACTAGAGTAAGGATTATCTCCTTCCTCATTGTGATAGTGAATAATTTCTTCGAAATCGACAGCCTTAGGTCGTTTTACTTTTTTTCTATAACGGTTAATAAACTCGTTTTTCAAAATTTTAAACAACCACGCTTTCGCATTGGTACCTACAAGATATTTATCGATAAATCGATAACTTTTCAAGTACGTTTCCTGCACTAAATCATCTGCATCAGTCTCATTGTAAGTGAGGTGATAGGCAAAAGTTTTTAACGCATCGGCATGCGGCAAAAATTCTTCTTCGAATATTTGATCGTGATTTCGCTTAGTCAAAATGTCGTCTGTTATTAGTAACATAAAGTTAAAAATTTATCCTTCGTTGTCAAATTAATTGAACGGTGAAGGGAATGACAAGCATGCATTTACTTGATTAAAATTGATTATCAAG
>JBGCCY010000068.1:0-9884 GCA_045104975.1 Saprospiraceae bacterium | reverse complement strand
TTAAGCAAGACTATCAATATTATTTGAATAATAACCACCACATCAGATTTGGTGGAGGAGTAATATTTCATGAGTTTAAACCTGGTGTGAATTCCTTCTCCAAAAAAGAAAATGGCGAAACGACCCTAGCCTCCACTCCTGACAATACCATTAATGCTGGCGAGTTTTCTTTGTACTTAGAAGATGATATTCGGATCAATCATAAATTGAAAATTAATCTAGGCGTTCATGCTTCTGCCCTAAGCGTTCAGGACACAGCATATTTTTCGCTACAACCTCGACTGAGTGCACGCTATTTGTTGAATAAAAATTTTGCCCTTAAAGTAGGTTATTCTAAGATGACTCAATTCTTACATTTGTTGACAAGTAGCAATTTGACTAAGTCTTCTGACCTCTGGGTGCCAGTAACCAAAAATATAATTCCGCCTACTTCTACTCAATATTCGTTGGGAGCTGCGTTTTCAGTTTTAGAAGATTATGGTGTAGAAATCGAAGCTTATTACAAGGATATGAAAAACTTGATCGACTATAAAGATGGTGCTAGTTTCTTATTGACGACTGGAGATTGGGAAGACAAAGTAGAAATAGGAAGCGGAGAATCTTATGGCTTAGAGTTTTTTTTACAAAAAAAGAAAGGACGATTAACGGGTTGGTTCGGTTATACTTTATCCAAGACCAATCGAACATTTGCTAATATTAATTTCGGGAAAACTTACCCTTACAAGTATGATCGCCGACATGACATTTCCATAGTTGCCAATTATGTACTGAATAAAAAGTGGTCGTTAAATGGATCATGGGTTTTTAATTCTGGCAATTTTGTAAGTCTTTCAACTGCCAATCATATCACGGCAAACTTTCAAGGAAATGATGAATATGCTTGGTATGAATTTCCTGAACCTAATGTGGTAAGTTTTAATATTTCGAATATTAACCCTGGAATAAATACTAACCCTTCTGCTCGAAATAATTTCAAATTAGATAATTTTCATCGATTAGACATCGCAGCTTCTCGGAAAAATATCACCAAAAGAGGAAATGAATCGGAATGGATTTTTGGGTTAACCAATGCTTACAACAAATTTAATCCTTCTCTTTTTTCCCAAAGTTTTAAAGTAACGGGAGACGCGAATAATCAAAAGATAACTTCTAAAATAACTCAATATTCATTGTTTCCAACTTTACCTACGGTGAGTTACAGTCTTTCATTTTAAAAATAAAAAGCTATGAAAATTTTACAAAAACTACTTGTCCTAATGTTTTTTTTACTCTTACTGAATTCTTGTACTAGAGAATTTACACTAGATACCGAGACTACCAAAAGTCAAATCGTCGTGAATTCATTAGTGACGAATAAGAATAATATGGAGGTAACGGTGACGCAAAGTTTTCCCGTTTCGGGAGATGTGGAATTAAATGAATTAGTAGATGCGCAAGTTTCTATTTTTAAGGAAGATGTATATCTCGAGGATTTGACCTACTCCAAATCAGCAGAAGATGTGATTGGAAAATTTTCAACCAGTTTTATTACCGAGCCTACAAAAAAATATCGAATCGAAGTTTCACATCCTGATTTTGATGAAGTGCAAGCGACTACTTATGTGCCGCAAGGAGTTGATATTGCAAATGCCGCCGCAAAATTTGTAGGAGGAAATGCTTTTAATTTTAGTTTTGATTTAAGGGATTCTGAAGTAACTGATTATTACTATTTGAAAATGTATTTCCGAGGTTATGTGATAGATACCTTGACTCAAACTAGGAATTATTTGATTAACGAACGAATAGAAATACCGGTGACTGCTGTTCCTGACGGGCAAAGATATTTGGACAATGGATATATTTTTAAAGATGATACTTTTGGTGGAAATGAGAATACAATTGCGGGAGTCGCTAAATATTCGAGGATTCCAAATGAAGCACATGAAGAAATCATCACAGACAGCAGCAGCTTATTTATTCAATTGGAAACGCTGACCGAAGATGCTTACAAGTATTATAAAAGTAATGCTACCTACTTAAATCTTTTTACGGTTGATATTTTCGGTGAGGCAACTACACTTTATGGGAATGTAGAAAATGGGTTGGGGATTTTTGCTGGTGTTTATGTTTCGGAGGTAGAAGTATCGGTGGAGTTTTAGGGAAGTTTTTTTAAGGAAAAGTAACATTCTGTAGACCGCATTCGTCTTTTGGTAGAAGAGTCACTCCCCTATTTTTTACATCAAACCAGTTAGAAAAATGATCCGACAAATAATCGTAACCAGTTTTTTAGTCATTATAACAACATATTTACATGGCCAAACTATCTCAGGAATGGTATTAAATAAAGATTCTCAAATCCCAATTGAATTTGTAAATATTGGCGTTTTGGAAAATCCTAACGGAACCGTTTCTTCTGAAAATGGTGAATACAAATTGAATTTGAATGAAACAGATCAGACCATTAGGTTTTCCAGTATTGGTTTTGAAAGCCAAACTTTTTTGAAAGAAGACTTGGCTAAAGTTGAGAAAGTTTACTTACAACCAATCACTTATGATATAGGAATGGTAAATATTAATTCTAAGCGATTTGAGAAACAAAAGAAAATAGGGAAAAGGATCCGGAGTAGAATAAATACTAGTGCTTGGGGCGGTTCTAAGTTTTCAGGTTTAGAAATTGGCGTACCGATCAAAATTAAAAAAGAGTCGCTTCTTAAGTCGGCACATTTTGGAATACTTAAATCTAGCACTTCTAACACTAGACTCAGAGTGAATATTTATGAATTTAAAAATGGCAAGATTGGAAAAAACTTGATGACTGAAAACCTCTTGGTCAAGGTACAAGATATAATCAAATATGGAAAAATAGATTTATCTCATTTGAATTTAGTCGTGACTGGTGATGTTTTATTATCGCTTGAAACGGTTGAGCAAAAAGAGGCTGAAAATTTCTATTTGATCTTTGGAACAGGAGTGTTTTTTAAAGGAAATATTTTTACGAGAGATGCTAGTCAAGCTACTTTTAGAAAAGAAGAGATAAATGATAGATCTAGAATTGGCGCATTTCTAAAAGTGAAACAAGTAAAGTAGCGACTGATAATTCAGTCTTGTATAAACCTATTTACATCCCTGCTTCTTTCGCCATAAAATAAAACCCAAGATGCCATTGTACAATCCCCATCTCTTTCTCATTTCCTCTGTGAAATTCTGCTTGGCTTGCATTTCGATAATAAATATTGGTCTTCTTTAAATTTTCCTTAATATTAAAAAACATCCACCCGTCTTCTTCAGAAACTGTTTCCTCAATTCTTTCTAAAGTCAACATTACATCATGATGGATGATAAGATTCAGCTTAGATAAATTTACCGTAGCATAACTTTTAATCTCATGAGCATAGACGAATATATTTTTAGTCAATAAATTTTCACCAACTTTGCCATCTTTAAAGTCATAAATATTGATTCGGAATAATATCGAATCTGCAGATTTTTTATGGATTCCAAAATGAACAGATTTAAGAAGTGTTTCTTTCTTAATCTTGATGCGAATACCTATTTCCATTCCTAGATGATCAGATTCTGGCCATCCCCAAACAGTATTTAATTTTTTGATTCTCTTTCCTATTCGAACTGGTTCTCCAAATTTTCTAGCATCAATTTGAATATCCTTCAAACTATAAGAAGTCGGTTCTAAATAAATATTCTTATTTGATTTTAGATATTCAGTAGTTAAAACTTTAGCTTCAAAACCAATACTAGAAAATTTTATCATAGCATCGGTACTCTTGATCTGCAAAGTGAAATTTCCATTTTCGTCAGAGACTGTTCCATTGATTTTTCCTAGCACACCAATATTAACGTAACCAATCGGCTGGGAAGATTTCACTTGAAGTACTGTTCCTTTGATTATATTTTGAGCTTTGGCAAAAGAGGAAAAAAGGAATATTAGCAAAAATATGAGCAGTATATTTTTCATGGTAATAATTTTAGTTTTTAGTTCATGAAACTTGCGATGAGGGTTTTAACCACAGAGGAAATTGAGAACTCTGCAGACTCTGTGTCCATCCTCTGTTTCCTCCGTGGTTACGAAGTACCATAATTTTTAGAAAAGTAATCGGCTTACCTTGAGTCGTTTAATTATTTCATAAACTCAAATCCATCAAAATAGATATTTCCATTCTCTAATATTTTCACGGTTATCCCCGAGTTTCTACCAATGCCATGAGTAACTGCATTATTTTCTGAAAGTAGATTCAAATAATAGCGTTGATTTGCCGCGATACTTTTCCCCAAAGTTTCCAATAATACAAATCCATTTTCTTCACTAATCTTTATCTTCAAATTATCGAAGTTGGTCAGCGCTTTACAAGTGGAGCAAGAAAACTTCTCTCCTGTTCTTTCATATTTCCCAAACCCATTTTTCCATTTTTTAGAAATTGGAGTTGGGTTAATTTTGATACCCATATATTGGCCTTGTCCATTCTCACTAACCTTAAAATAAATCTGGTCTTTAAATTTTACGAAATTTCCTTTGACATCTTTTATCTTAATTGGAATAAATCCTAAAAGTTTTGCGGTAAACGAATACTGATTGGCATCCTTTTTTTTCTTCAAAACGATTTTAGTTTTCTCAACCTTAAACTTTACTTTTTTCTCCTGATCCACTTTAATGATTGCGCCAGGAACGACATAAAACCCTTGGTAATCAGCGAAAGAAACGGCTTCTTCCAAAGCTGCTTTCTTTAATTCTTGATCGTTTATTCTTTTATCAAATTCTAGCGTAATTCCTTTTTCTTCTTGGAGATATAAATCTAATAAACTAGTTCCATTATAAATTCGTGGCCCTTTATCAGTATTCGTCAAAATAACCACTCCTACTTTTAACTCAGGAATGTATTTGTAGTTAGCATGAAAAACTAGTTCATTTCCGTTGTGACCAATAGACCTAGCCATGGTTGAATCTTGACCTTCAACCACAAAAATGTTATGAATTCCTAGTCCATAACCATAACCTGCAATTCCTTCTACGGGAAGTAAATTATCAGAAGAGCGATTGGTTTCCATTTCGATAATGGAAGTTGGAGAAATAATCTGAATGTCTCCAAATTTACCTCGATCTATCAGCATCTGGATAAAATTAGCCATGTCAAGTACATTACTACGTATTCCTCCCGCAGGTTTATCTCTGATGACGGGTTGTTGATATTCCTTTTTTTTCAAATAACCTTTGGAATACTTTTTTGCTAATACAGGATCATAATCAATATGACTCGAAGTCATTTTTAAAGGGCCAAAAATATTTTGTCTAAGATATTCAGGATAGGATTTAGTTTCTCCCACTTTAGCCACAGTTTCGCCCAATACGGCATAAGCAGCATTAGAATATGCTTGATGATACCGCCTGGATGAGATGGTCGATTGTTTATTCAACTCCCTGATTAACCAATCTGGAGAAGTAGGTTGATCGCCCATAATACCATTCATGACATCGCTAGGAATTCCCGAAGTATGAGTGAGCATATCATTGATAAAAATTCGGTCTTGTGGATCAAAGCGATTGGTCATCGTAAATTCAGGAAGATATTCTTTTACAGAATTATTAATATCTAATTTTCCTTGTTCGTGCAGTTGCATGATGGAAAGCGCGGTAAAAGTTTTGGTACAAGATGCGATTCCATAGATGGTTTGGTCATTTGCTTTAATTCCATTTGCCTTATCCGAAAAGCCATAACCCATAGAGTAAACAATTTCTCCATTATCAACGATGGCAATACTTGCACCTGCAACTTTAGCTTTTTTTAGAAGAGAAATATATTTCTTGTCAATCTTTTCCTTCGTTTCCAATTTTAGTTTATCGTGGGTTTGCGCTAGGCAAAAATTGAAATTTAAGAGGTTCAATAGCATGAAAATTCGAATCATATTTTTTACTTTTTTTAAAATTTATTTTGAGTTAAGTCACTTCTTTTATGTTCTGATTTTATTCAAATAATAATTTAACCATGTCATTTCTGCGGAGTTCTCTCAAGGTGGGTTTTAGCTTTTCACCACTTGCATTGATTAAATAAATAATTGACTTTTGAGTATTAGGGAAATACCACATCCTCGCTCGTCGCCCATCGAATCCTCCATCATGACCATACGCTTTGCCATTTTGAGTATCCAACTCAAACCAAGACAAACCAATTCCACTTACCTTTTTTACTTTATATTCTTCTCCATACTCAAACGTAGCTGGATTCTGAAAAGGAAGATTACTCACCGCCAACATATTCGAAATAGTGGAATCTTCAAAGAGCCCGCCGCTCTCCATACACGCTTTTAAGTAGATATGTAAATCTTCGACATTGGAGGAAATACCACCAGCCATAGAATTATTAGCATAAGTGATTTCGGTAATGTCTCGATATTGTCCATCTCCAAATTCATCGTGGTAACCTCGCACCAACTCCTGTGGAATTTCACTCTCTTGATTAAAAAAAGTATGCTCCAATCCTAGCGGATCAAAAATCATTTCTCGATAAAGTTGTGTTCCTGTTTTACCAGTAATTTTTTCCGCAATCAATCCCAGCAGCAGAAAGTTGGTATTGGAATAATCAACCATTTCGCCTACTGGGAATATTGCAGGTTCATCATAGATAAGTGCTAATTCTTCCATAGCAGTCCAATGCTTCGTCAAGTCATTTAGATACACCAACGTATATTGAATATCTAAATAATTAGCAATGCCGCTAGAATGCTGAAGCAAATTTTTAATCGTTGCTTCGTCAGCATTAGCCACTTTATTAATGATTTCCGAGTTTAAATAATTCGAAATCTTATCATTCAATTCTAGGAGACCTTGCTCTTGTAACATTAAAATTACGGAAGCTGTAAATGTCTTGGTGATACTTCCAACTCGATGAACATTACATCGTTGCATCTTAATATTATTTGGAATATCAGCAACTCCAGCTGCACCTGACCAAATACCTTCGGGTGTTTCGATGAGCATCGTGATCCCAGGAAGTCCTTCTGCAATTTTCTCTTTTAGAAAATTATGAAACCGAATACTGTCAGGGTGAGAGTTGATTAATGTACTTCCACAAGCATATTTCTCAACAGCAAAATCTTCAGGTTTAGTGCAGGTAAGAAAAAAACAGGCACTTAATAACAATGTAATTACAAACTTAATTTTCATAACTTATTTATTTAAATAGATTTTAAAACCTGCGGAAAAATTAGAACTGAGATAAAAAGGAATGATGCCTTTTGGAGCATAAGGTAGGAGGAACATTAATTCCGAATGAATAAAAAATTCCACCTCAGAAGTGAGATTATATCCTAAACCATAACCCACAGAAACTGCAGCGTGAGGCTTTCCAAAATTAGTCTTACGTTTATATTCCCCATTCTCTAATTGATATGTTTCCTGAGTCGGGAAGGTGTGAGCGTAACCAATTCCTGTGAGTAGCTTGAAGTTTAATTTATTTCTAAATGTCCATTCAAATTTAGGTTTCCACATCAAAAAGAGATTTTGATGTAATTGCGAATGACGATAATATCCAAACTGGACACCATGAGAAAAAGCATAATAACTGTCACTTTTTCGCTTCCACTCATAGGTTATGAAACCTCCATAATGAAGTGGCTGAATAAAAGGATTAATCAAATTATTAAAAGAAGTTGGCGTATTTTCCTTTAGCAGAGAAATATTTACCGATTGAGTTCTCTCTTGGGAAAACAATAATATTGGTAGAAGAAAAAGACAAGCTGTAGCAATTTTTTTTCTAAAAAAATTCATTTAGTAACTGGTTTTAACGAAAAAATAAAATCAAAATCCAGTTACGAATTAACAGCAAAACACTAACTAAAAGGGGTCAATGGAAGGATTGGTACTCATTTGGGGAGTATTTTTTAATAAAAACTGCTTTTTATACTGTGACGGGGAAAGACCGGTCGTTTTTTTAAAAATCCGATTAAAGCTAGTTTTTGATTTAAAACCAGAATCGAAGGCGATGCCAAGTAAAGTATAATTCTCAAAATCGGAGTTAACTATTTTTGATTTCACTTCTGCAACTCGACAATTATTGATAAAATCATAAAATGAAATATTCATATGTTGATTCAGCAAAGTCGATAACTTCTTATCTGTAGTGCTGATGAGTTGCGCCAAATTGTTTAAAGTCAAATCTTCGTCGAGATAAGGTTTTTCAGATTCAATGATTTTGAGAAAAGAAGTTTTTAATAAATCCATTTCTCGAATTTGGTTTTCAGTTTTGGAAATCACCTTAACAACTTCTTCTGGTTCGACTTCAACAAAATTTGATTTTTCAATCAAAAAATCAGGCAAGAGAATCCTAGATTGTGAAGTGCCATAATATCCCAAATAAGTAATCAGTCCGATAGCAGGAACAATTGTGAGATAACCTGTTTGCCATCCAACCTCACCAAAAATTACTTCATACGCAGAAGTAGAAATATCAATTCCCATGACCATCATCGTACCAATCAATAAGTGGGCAATCCATTTTAAATCCTTATATAAAAGGTTAGAATAATTATCTTTTAAAGTACTTTGATATTTGCGTAAAAGTCTTAGTGATAAAAATGAATAAGTAAAAAGATAAATACCTTCTAGTAAGGTCTCGTAAAGTGGAGCACCTACATCAGATAGAATTTTCAAATAATCAAAAAGATAATCATCAATAATTAATGAAATAAAAACAGGGATAAAAATGATGACGGTAAAAAATAAATAAGGGATAAAGTGAAACCAATGATCCTTTACCAAATTCTTATTCGGTAAATAAATTGATTTTATATAAATATAAATTAATGGTCCAATCAGATATGAGGCTGGTTCTGATGGTACAAAACTTAATACATAAATTATGGCAATGTCATGTAATTCTCCATAAAATTGAGTAGTTACAAAAAACAATAAGACAAAAAATAAAGTAAGAATTCGATGCGGGAGTTCTTTCCGCCGTTGTTTATTTAAGAGAAAAAGGATGATGAGAATAATTACGATACCCATTATTAAAATAAAATCAAGAAGCAGCTTCATAGTAGATGGTCAAATTTATAAATTGGATTTTGGTCTATTAGTAAAAGACGAATTTTAGAAAGATCACCCCTATTTCAGTTGCAAAAAATAATGTTTAAATTTAGAACATTGGGAGTATGATTAATAGACGGTTGGAAATCCTTAAATGTTACAGAAAAGGAGATTTCTATTCGAGAAATTAAATATGAAATTGATTTGAGGACCTAGTCTTTCTGTTTTAATTCGGAAGAAGGATTCTTAAGTAGATTTATTTAACTTGTTTAGCTCAGGAGTGAGACTTAACAAAATCAAGCACCTCCAAAATACCATGCATCAATATGCTTCAAAAATATTTTAGTCAAATTCTCTGCATCAGAAATACCTCTGTGTTGCAAACCATCAAAATCAAATCCTTCTCGATCTAAAGCCTTCATTAATCCAATCTGCTTTTTCATTTTCTTAATATCTTGGTATTGTTTTCTCATGTCAACATGAAATTCACACCAATCATCATCTAACTGATGTAAAGCACAATCTCGTTCAAAAATAATTTTATCAAAATTCCCCCAAGAGCATAAAAAGTATTCTTCATCGTACATGTTTCCCCAATCTTTAAATTCTTCAATCACATGCGGAAAAGTCTTTGCTCGATTAACATCTTGTTGTGTGATAGAAGTAAGTTGTTTACAATAAGGTGATAAAAATGGATGTAAAACAGGTTTGATAAATCGATTATAACTACCTAATTCTTCTCCAAATCGATTCAGCAGAATTGCGCCAATCTCAATAGTCTCTTGTTCTCGATCCATAGTATTTCCATCCCAACATGTCGCTTCAATATCGTATATGATGTAATTCACGTTTATTTTATTTTTTATTTCTC
>JBGCCY010000067.1:0-41770 GCA_045104975.1 Saprospiraceae bacterium | reverse complement strand
ATTACAATCCAAGACACCTTGTACTTCAGCAGAGATGTTCGGAATATCTGCATTTTGATTAACGGTAACTGTTTGACTATTCGTACAACCATTTGCAGCAGTAATAGTTAATGTATATTCTCCAGCTAGGTTAGTAGTTGTATTTGAGGTGTTGGCATTGAGACCCGGTCCAGTCCAAAGATAGGTAACGGCAGTAGTAATAGAATTCCCCACCAGATTGACAGAAGAATTATTACAGTCTAAAACACCTTGTACTTCAGCAGAAATATCCGGCACATCTGTATTTTGATTGACGGTGACGGCCTGACTACTTGTACAACCATTTGCAGCAGTAACAGTTAACGTGTATTCTCCAGCTTGATTAGTTGTTGTGGTTGAAGTGTTGGCATTGACACCCGGTCCAGTCCAAAGGAAAGTGACATCAGAAGTATTAGAATTCCCCACCAAATTGACAAAAGAATTATTACAATCCAAAACACCTTGTACTTCAGCAGAGATGTCAGGCAAGTCAAAAAAATCAAGAACAGAAATCGTTTCAACATTTACGCATCCATTTTCTCCAGTAACTATAAATGTATAAGTTCCCTCTTGATTAACAGTAATAGTTGGCGAATTAGAAGATACTCCTGGACCACTCCAATTAAAAATAACATTAGTTGTATTAGATGACCCGGTCAAAGTAAGGCTTGAATTATTACAATCCAATATAGTATTTCCAGTTATAGAAATATCAGGTATGACAAAATCCTCAATTACGGTAACCGTTTCATTTCTAATACAACCTTGGGGAGTATTCACTTCCAAATTATATACTCCTGCACCATTGACTGAAACGACTGCTGAATTAGCATTGACACCTGGCCCAGTCCATTGAAATGTAGCATTAGAAATATTTGAAACACCAGTAAGTATAACAACGGAATTATTACAATCAATAATACCACTCACAGATGTCATCACTTCAAGATTATCACTTTCGCTTACCTCAATCATAGCCTGAGCATCACATAAATCATCTCCTGAAACAGTTAAAGTATAAATCCCTGCTTCGAAGATTTCCGGATTTTGTATGTAAGAAATAAAGCCATTGGGACCTGACCAAGAATATTGAACTCCTACACCTGAAGACGAAGTGGAAGCATCAAGTATAATAGGTAATCCATCACAATACAATGTATCGGCTGGAGCAATATCGGCTATCGCAGGATTGCTCCAAGTAATATTAACAGGAGTTGTGCTAGAGCAACCTCCAGTTCCTGTAACCTGATAAGTACCGGGTGAACAAAATTGTTGTCCTGCATATTCAAAACATTCCCCAGGGCAAATAGACTCGGAAATTGGTAAACCTCCAGGAGCAAGTTCAACCTTCACATCCTCAATATAATAATAACTAGGGCCATTTGGATTTGTATTTGAAGCATCAAGAGCAACAACCTCATAGGTGCCAAATTGGGCAAAATTACCAATGGTGAGATATTGTTCTCCACCAGCCGCAATAAAAGTTCCACTTAAAAGAGTCCAATTTATAGTATCGGTTACAGCTTCTGTATAATATACTTGTGGTGTTACATAAATTGCTGATGGAGCAGTAACACTAGGGGGAGTGGCTGAAAAATACATACCTACATGACTGATACCAAAAGCAATAGGAATACCAAAATTTGCTGGATTCGAATACATTTCTACCTGGTAACACGCTCCAGCAACAAGTGGACTGGCCAACATAATTTGAATATATTCTCTTGAGTTACTTCCTCCAGCAGCACTCACATACATTCCAGAGTAGGCTTGTCCGGTCAATGCGGGTTGGTAACCAAAATAATTATTTGGAACACTTGTCCCTGGAGCTGGACCAGTATAGCAAGAATTAAAATAATCAGGAGTTAATATGGTCGGATTATACCAATCATCAACAATAGAATAATTTGTAGTTAAATTAGGACAACCGCTATTATCCTCAAAGCTTGGATTGGGAACAAGATTTTGTGCATGGAGGTAAAAAGTAATTATTGTAAAAAACAATAATAAACTGAATCGGTGAGGATGAGGTAATTTAATCATAACATTGAATTAAATTAAATCCGACTATTACATTTACGTAAGGAATGAGAACTAAATAAATTTAGATTTATTGATAGCTTTTTTTAAGGTTTGTTTGTCTGGGTAAATGATTGGAATGTAAATAAGAAAGAGAAAAGAAGTAACAAAAAATCTAAATCTAGTCAATTCGCATTTCTTAAGGAAGTTAAAAAGGTAATAATCAAACATAAAACAAAATAATTTAATATGCCATTTATGACTTTTCTCTTTCTGCTAAGATAGCAAAATATAAAGTAGTTATTCTTGAGGAAGAATTTAAAACTTATTTCAAAGAGAACTAGTCATTAGAATTGATGTTCATGGCCAAGTCTGATCACCCATTTTTCAAGCTTGCTTCGGTTGGTTTGAGTTGATGTATAAAATATTTTTTTTGCAAAAGGTACTACTTCAACCAACCCGTAATACTCAACCGATCCTTTTTACTTACCATTACTTCGTGCTCCAATAAATCACTTTTAAAAATAACCGTCCTCCCCCACTCTGGCAAAATCGTTACCGCTCCTTCATCAGTATAAATCACCAATGCACCACCATCATCTACTTGTCGATTTTGATTGAGATAAGTGACAACAGAATATTTTCTGCTGTTGTCATTTTTAAATCGATCGATATGTCTTTTGTAAAATGCTCCTTTTTCGAAAAGCGGATAATGAAATTCCCAATTTTTAATTCCTGTATAGCAAGTGCGATTGAGGTAAGTACAAAATTCATCAATCTGGGAATTGAAAGATTTTCCGAATCATTTTCTATCCATGAAATTTTATCAGAGCGAATGGCGAGTACTTCTTTTGCGTTGATTCTATTTCCAATATTCGCTTTCTTAAAAACGCCATCTTGTTCTTTCGCCATCAATAAATTTTTCAAACCGATACAAGTTGACTCTGTAAAAAAACCATCTACTTGAGCATAATTATTATTGATTAGGTCTTCGATAACTTTTTCGTATAATATATTTTTATCCATTTTGAATTACATTTTTGTAAAACAAAGGCGAATAAAATTTTTCCAAAAGGTTTGATACAGACACACAGGGGAATCCATCGTAATAATCAACCAAAAGTGGATTTAACGCAGAACAGCCTGATAAGGATAATATAAAATCTCTTGACGAAGAGTCATCGAATCACTCACGGATTCAATTTATTTTATAATTCTGTTGCATCAAAACTCTTTTGGTTTACTTATAAACCTTTGTTTTGCCATTGGCGATTTGCCAACTTATTGAGTGGTTAAAATTTAAAATGATCTGTCGCTCTACTTCTTTCCAATTCTAATTAGAGGTGAATTGTTGAATGGTCATTTGAAATAGTAAGGTAAGTAAGATTTCGGATGATTTAAAAAAAATGTGATAATTGAGCACCTATTTTTATAAAATAAATATTGCGCATAAAAAGTCAAAATTGACTTAATCTAGAATAGAAATTTACCTGGGAAAATAAGCTACCTGTGGAGAATGAAGTCTAAATAGAGTTCTTATATTTACGCATTATATATTTTGATAATTTCAAAGTGAAAAATTAAAGATATAGTATTTCAAAAACACAATAATGACTTCTACTAGTTCCAAAAAGACAGGGATGGTAAGAAAAACGACAAGCGCTAAAACAAAAGAGACACCAAGCAAAAACCAGCAAATGTTTACTAATTAAATATGCTAGTTAATCGTAGGTTTAATTTTATATTTTTTAATTGATAATACTTATATGTCAAGTAGGATTTCTAACCCAAAATTTCAATCAAGTAAGCAGTATAAAATATCTTTTACTTTCCTTTTATTGATCTGGCTTACGCTGTTTTGTTTTTCACCATTACAGGTCAAAAGCCAAGAAATAGAGCAGGTAAAATATCAAGTAACTCACTTAGGAGTGGAACAAGGATTGTCCCATAATTCCATCAGAAGGTTATTTCAGGATAGCAGAGGACTTGTGTGGATTCTTACAGGGTATGGCGTAAATCGTTATGATGGAGAATCTTTTACGTGGTATGATAAAGAAGATGGATTTAGTGAAAATAAGTATGACCAAATCATCGAAGACGGTGATGGTCATCTATGGTTTTTGAATGGATGGTTCAGAAAGGGGGGCATGTTATTTGATATTTTTGATCCTTTGACTGATGAGGTATTAACAATTGATGACACCAAAGATTTTCCTTTCTAAAAAAAAAATATTCAATGTATATATCCGGGACAGGGAGACAAAATTTATATCGTTACAAAGGATAATCAATTGATCAAATATCATAATAAAAAGGATTATGATATAGTAACCTTGGATAAAGCATATAAATTTAATTCTGATTATTGGGTGGAAGAAGATGAAAAAAATAACTATTATTTTTATAATCGAGTAACTCTTCAAAGTTATATTTATGATAAAAATGGTCAATTAATTACTCCTGAATCAACACCTTCTTTTGCCCAGAATAATGATATTCATAAACGATTATATTTCCCTGGAAAATATTGGCACAAAACTAAAGCATTACAAACTGCTGCCACTACTTCAAAATTCATCTTTGAGAATGAGGCTCTATTTCCTTTTTTAAGACTAGATTGGTCTCAATCTTCTTCCGTCATTTATCATGAACAACAAAATATATTTTGGTATGTAGAACAAAATAAGTTATTCGGATTTCATCCTGTAAAGGGGGTTGTGTATCAATTTGAAATACCAGATTATCAAGCTCAATTTCGAGCTTCGGATATATTGGTCGTTGATAATTCTATTTGGGTAGGAACGGAGTTAAATGGAATCTTTAAAGTAACTATTGATAAAAAATTATTTAAAGTTTTCTCCCCTGCAACTTCTGAAAGTGAAGTTAAACTGACGGTTGGTGTTCGAAAAATAATTAGAGATGATGTTGGAAATTTCTGGATTGCAACTGACGGAAATTTAATCGTTTTAGATTCTTTTTTTTCTTTTAAAAAAAGTTTTTACTCGCTCAGTTATGCTGTATTAAAAGATAGAGCTGGGAACATTTGGTTTTTGGAAAATAATCAATTAAATAAATATAATAGCGACTTAGAACTGATTAAGAAATATCAATTAGAAGGTTACCCTAGTGATGATGAAATACTTAAATATTCTTGGAATCTTACAGAAGATTCTAATGGAAATATATGGGTAATCAATAACTCAGGTAGATTTTTTCACTTGGGTGAAGAGGACGTATTTAAAGAAATAGAATTCCCCAATAAGCTTGAGCTATACACAGGAAATCCCGTTTATAAAATTGTTGAAGAAAACAAACAATCATTTTGGATTTGTACTAGGAATGGGCTGTATACGATGAGACCTTCTGAGGGAATAATAGATCGCTACTGGTCTGGTGGTACTGGAAAAAATTATCTTCCATCAGATGATTTTCATGATTTGCATATTGACGATGCAGGAGTTTTTTGGTTAGCAGCGGGTGGTGCTGGCTTAATTAAGTGGAGCCCTAATCAAACAGGTGGGGATAAAATACCGTTTGAACAATTTTCGATCAAAAATGGAATGCCTTCCAATATTCTTCATGGTATTTATGAGGACGATAAGGAATGTTTGTGGATAGGAAGTGAAAATGGGATTATCCAATTTCATAAAAAAAGTTATTACTTCAATTCATATACTGAAAAGGATGGTGTGGCTAAAAATGAACTAAATAGAATTTCTCATTATCAAGATGGAGATGGAACTATTTATTTTGGAAGTGTCAATGGAGCAATTACATATTTCAATCCTAAGGATTTTAAAATTGATACGACTATTACATCTATCTTTTTAACTTCTATTAAAAAGTATGAACAAAATACTTACAAAAATTACTTGGCTAAATATCATGAAAAAGGTCTTATCCAATTTGAAGAAGCAAATAACAATTTCCTAATTACTTTTGGTACAGCAAAAAGCAGTCAGGAAAAGACGAAAGATTTTCCTATGCGATTGACAGCCAAAAGGATTGGGTTACTACTTCGAGTCAACAATTAAAAATTGAGAATCTCGCTTTTGGTACTCATCAGTTATATATACAAAGAGAAAATATAGCAGGAAAACGATTAGGAATGTTGACCTTGAAAATAATCGTTCCGTATCCTTTTTATTTGCAATATTGGTTTCTGATGATAGGGTTGATTATTCTAGCTTCTATATTATATTTGGCATATAGGTGGCGAATTCAGCGGTATAAAAAAATGCAGTTGCAGCTAAGGAAAATGGTCGATGAAAGAACAAAGAAAATTGAAAATCAAACAAAGGAATTAAAGTATTTGAGTGATACCAAACTACAATTTTTTAATAATATCGCTCATGAATTAAGAAATCCATTGACCTTAATTTTAGGTCCAGCAAAAATAATAGAGCGTAATATTCAAGATGAAAAGCAGTCCAAAGAGGATTTAAAATATATCAAATCTATCCAAAAAAATGGACAAAAATTATTAAATCTATCTGATGAAATTGCTAGTCTAGCAAAATTAGAAACTCACCCAGAAGAGTTGCACCAATCATCAGTATCACTTTTTCTACTCATGCAAAAGATATTGGTTCCTTATGAAGGAGTAACTTCTTTCCAAAAAAAGGAACTTTACTTTAATTATAATTTGGATAAAGAGCTTTATCTTTTTTTAGATGTTCCGAAATTTGAAAAAATTGTAAACAACCTGATTTCCAATGCTTTTAAATATTCTCCACAAGGGGCAAAGATTACCATTTCGGTTAATTCCTTACCTGAACAAAAATTGCAAATCGAAGTATCTGATACGGGTTATGGAATAGACGCAGAGGATTTACCATTTATCTTTAAGCCTTATTATCGTTCTCAAAAAATAAAAATGGATCATGATCCATTGGATGCCAAAGGAGGACTAGGGATAGGATTACCTTTTGCCCAAAGTTTAGCAAGGATATTACAAGGAGAAGTACATGTTGCAAATACGAGCAAAGCAGGAACAACATTTGTTTTTGAAATGCCTTTAGAGATATTAAATTCTGATGAGATGATTAATTCTGTTGATGAGATTAATCAGGAGGAAAATGAAATGTATATCAGTACCGAAAACCCTATAGGTGTTTCAGTTGAAAGAATGTCGCATATTCTTATAGTTGAAGACCATAAAGAAATTTCGCAGTTTATTCGATCATTGCTAGAACCTTATTATAAGTTAAGTTTTGCTTATTCAGGAAAAGAAGCTCTCGAAGTTTTAGCGAGTCATGAAAAAGAAAAAACAGAAGATAAAATCTCACTTATTGTTTCTGATATTATGATGCCAGAGATGGATGGTCTTCAGTTTTTAGAAAAAATTAAAAAACATGAAAAATGGAAACAATTACCATTTATTTTCTTGACCGGTTATACCAGTTCGGATTCCAGAATTAAAGCATTAAAATTTGGTATTGAGGATTACCTGATCAAACCTTTTGAACCAGAAGAATTAATAACTCGAATAAGCGTCCTTCTGAATAATCAACAACAACGAAATACTTGGATAGAAAATGAAGAAAAAGAGGGTGAGATCAATCTATCGACTAAATCATTTTATGAAGAGGAATGGTTAATTTCCTTTAATCAAGTGATTTATAATAATTTAGAAAACTATGACCTTGATGTTGAATTATTAGCGAAAGAGTTAGCTATTAGTAAAAGACAATTAACCAGAAAAGTAAAAATGAATACAGGGCTTACTCCTGGTAAATATATCCAAGAACTTCGCCTACAAAAAGCAAGAAAATTATTAGAAATGAAATCTTATGACTCTGTCTCTGCTGTTTGCTATTCTGTTGGATTGAAAACTCCTAGCTATTTTTCCAGACAGTTTAAATTAAGATTTGGACGTTTGCCTTCCTCCTATCTTGAGTAAACCTCTTGAGGCATTTGTGTTTGAATAAAATCTTGAATCTTGGCTTTTAATTTTAATGCCAGTATTATGTACCCATTTCTAAAAGAATAAACCTTATATCTTTTTTACCATTCCTTTGCTAAATTTTCCTTTTCTGGATCTACATTAGTTAACGGATTCAGTTCCTTAAACTCATCAATTAGTCAGGTTAAGATTAAGCATAGTGCAGTCTCATTCCAATACTCTTTCCATTTGACGCTTTTCTTACCGCTGTTGTCTTTTTTGTTATCGCAAATCTTAATTTTTGACCCCTTTATAGTATTATTTTTGAGTAGAAATAAAGAGAATACATAATTATTCTATCTCTATCATATCAGTAAAATTATCTCGAAGGATTATCGTGTATCAAAAATTAACCTGGTGAAATCCCTTTAAGGATTGCTGTGTGCATTCCTTGATTGGTTCCAAAACCCAATAAAGTAAACCCAACTAACAAGCCTTTTTTTGAAACAAACTATATTCATTTCCCTGATTTTAATATCCACTCATTGTTTTTCACAAATCAATGAAACGATCCCTACTGGCTCATTCATTATCAATATGGGCGTAATTCCTCAGACAAAAAATAATGCATTAAAACCTTATGGACTGGTCTACAGCTTAATGAAAAATCATGATGTTCCTGTCAGGTGGATTATTAACAATAATAAAGGAAAGGATGGAATTGATTTTTCTCATAATGGAATTGATTATAGAGGAGGAGCATTTATTATTCAAGCAGGTTATCGAACAACGGCAGTCAATGCTACAATTACTCAATGGTTAATTAAAGGAGTGATCGGAGCTACCACAGTTTCAGAGATTGTAGTACCCGTTCACTCTATTTTAGATTATTATGTGATTTGGACGCTTGACCATCAGAATGGAGATATTGCAGAAGAATACTTGAAAAATGCAGAAATTCCTTCTTCTGCTTACAACTGGATTGATCCACAAGAATTGGATTGTTGTAACGATGTATTTGTTATGCCTCACGCAGACCCAGAGTGGTCTACCCATAGTAACTTATTGAACTGGAATGAAGATGCTGACAAAGGTGGTTGTGATGGTTCTATCTGGGCAGCTTGTCATGCGGTGAGTGCTTTAGAAAATGTTTTTAATCCTGCTTCCCCCTCCGAACAAATGAATTTTTTATCGAAAAAGAAAGGGACAGCTACAGGAAGTGGATATGCTGATAATTCACTAATACTCTGGACAGATCATGACGATGGAGAAGCTCCTTATAGTTACGCTTAGCCCAATCATCCAATCATCCAATCATGCAATCATGCAATCATGCAATTTATGGGGAAAATGGATGATGCCGTCGAGAATGGTTCAGAACAAATATTTCTGCCGCATTCCAAATGGGAAAATACAACCAGTATTGGCGTTTGGGATGCAGATAATGTTGAGGTAAAAAAGAAAGATGAAGCTGCCATCTTAGCTTATGGACATGCCTTTGGAGATACCAATCGAGGGAAAGTCATGTACATGGCTGGTCATGATCATGGTGATGATAATGATCCTGAAAATATTGCAGCGCAAAGAGCTTTCTTTAATTTTAGCTTTTGGTCTGCTACGTTTAAAGCGATTAATGCTTCCGCTAATATTTCTATTTCTTTTTCATTAAATGTTGCTACTCCAGTTACAGCATTTGCTTCAGGAGGAGCAGGAGACTTTACTTATGAATGGAGTGCGACCTGCGCTGGTACTTTTGCCAATCCACTTGCGGCTTCCACCAATTTCACGCCCACGGTGAGTGGTCCTTGTGTCATTACGGTCAAAATTACAGATGGCTGTGGTCGTACTTCCTTTGTTTCGGAATCAGTAGTAATTAATATTAATCCCCAACCTCCCGTTGCGAATAATGACACAGGCAGTACTTCATCATGTAGTTCGGTTACGATTAACGTAGTTGATAATGATACTGATCCTGAAGCAGGATTATTGACGGTGACTTCCCTTGGTACGAGTAGTAATGGGACTTGGGTCAATAATGGGACAGGGTTTGTGACCTTTACTCCGAATACTGGATTTACCGGTATCGATGTGGTTAACTATACTATCTGCGACCCTACGAACCTTTGTGATAATGCTACGGTTACTGTAACCGTCAATGCTAATATCGCTCCAGTCGCCAATGATGATTCAGAAACGGCATTGATAGATGCACCGAAAATCATTGACGTATTAGTCAACGATAGTGATCCTGATGGAGGAACCTTGACGATCAATATTCTCACTCAACCTACTAATGGAACAGTTTCTATCGAGGATGATAAAATCTTGTTTCAACCCAATCTTGGTTTTTCAGGTATTACAACTTTTACCTACGAAGTGTGTGACGATGCTTGCGTACCACTTTGCGATCCTGCAACGGTCACCGTGGATGTCGGTTGTAGTCCTGTTGCCAATGAAGCTAATATCTTAGGAACAGTCTTCTTTGACCAAGATGGAGATGGCATAATTGACGGAACAGAAATGGGACAAGATAATGTCACGGTTAACCTTTATGTAGATGTCAATATGGACGGGTTGGTAGATGCGAGTGATACTTTTGTAGAGGCACAAACGACGGATGCCAATGGTGCATATGCATTTAGTCTAACTAACATTCCTAATTCTCCAGCAATGAGTTGTATTGGAGTGGATCAAAACGAAGTACCAGTAGCTTGGAGAGCTGCCAATCCTTCCAACCGTCTTGAAAGCACGATTTATGATCCTCTTATTTCAACAGCAGCAGATTTATCTTCAGGAAGTGGAATAGGGATAAGTACTCCTTCACCATCTTTCAACGTAAGTAGTATAAACCAACCTAATCTAGTAGGTGCTATATCTAACAATGATTACATGGAGTTTAATTTCTCTATGAATCCCTCTACGGATCCCTTCAATTTCGATAAACTACGAATACGGATACCAACTGGGGCTACAAATTCTAATCTTGGATATCAAATAGCCGTCATTATTTCAGCTGATAATTTCATTAGCTCAGATATACTATTACAAGACCAACTTGTTACAGGAGTCGCAAATGATATCATTCTTTACAATTTTACAAATAGCGATTATGCTTTATTAGCAGGTAACAATTACCATGTTAGAATTTACTTCTATAATTTTTCAGGAATGACTGCATATATTGACGATATACATTTTAGGGGAGGTGTTTGTAGTAATACTCCTTCCTTCACCGAGCAAACTGCTGTCTCTACTACAGCTGACGGAGCTTACCATACTTATGCGACAGATATCGATGGAGATGGTGATACGGATATCCTTAGTGCTGCCCTAAATGGTGATGAAATAGCATGGTACGAAAACGATGGAAATGGAAATTTCACGGAGCAAATCATTTCTAATACTGCTGGTGGAGCAGCTTCTGTATATGCGATAGATGTTGATGGGGATACCGATGTTTTGAGCGCTTCTCTAAATGATGATACTATAGCATGGTACGAAAATGATGGTAGTGAAAATTTTACGGAGCGAATCATTTCTTCTTCAGCCAACGGAGCAGCTTTTGTCTATGCCATAGATGTGGATGGGGATGGCGATATTGATGTTTTGGGGGCACATCAAAATAGTAGTGAAATAGCATGGTATGAAAACGATGGGAGTGAAAATTTTACCGAACAAGTTATTTCTACTACCGCAAATACAGCAACTTCTGTATATGCCTTGGATGTTGACGCAGATGGTGATATAGATATCCTTAGTTCTTCCTTTAATGATGATAAAATAGCTTGGTATGAAAATGACGGTAGTGAGAATTTTACGGAGAGAGTCATTTCTTCGACCGCAAATGGTGCCCGTTCTGTATATGCTACTGATGTCGATGGGGATGGTGATATCGATGTATTGAGTGCCTCCTTGAATGATAGTAAAATAGCATGGTACGAAAATGATGGTAGCGAAAACTTTACGGAGAGAGTCATTTCTACTACCGCAGTTGCTGCCCGTTCTGTTTACGCCATAGATCTCAATGGAGATGGAAATACCGATGTCTTGAGTGCTTTGAGTGTTTCTTTCAATGATGATAAAATAGCATGGTACGAGAACGATGGTAGTGCCAACTTTACAGAACATGTCATTTCTACAGCTGCGAATGGAGCTCGTTCGGTCTATGCCGCAGATATTGACGGCGACGGGGTCGTAGATGTGATAAGTGCCTCTTCCAATGATGATAAAATTGCGTGGTATAAGAGTGATTTGATACTAAGCAGCGGCGGAAACTATGTCATCGAAATAGACCCTGCCACCCTACCCCCAGGTAATGCCACCTTCACGACTGACAATGTTGAAACAGCTTCTTTTACAGGTTTAGGGGAGGTGGACTGCTCCAATAATTTTGGATTTGACTTAGCCAATAATCCACCTGTCGCAGTCGATGATGCTGAAACTACGGAGCAAAATGTACCTGTAGATATTTTGGTTTTAGATAATGATAGTGACCCAGATGGAGATAATATCAATCTGGTTGCTACCCTAGTGAGTCTTCCTACCCAAGGAGGAACAGTTGTCTTAGATGAAAATTCAACAATTGGAGATGCAATAGATGATTTTTTTACTTATACACCTGGTCCTAATTTTGCAGGACAAGATACTTTTTCCTATTCTATTTGTGATACAGGTATACCTTCACTTTGTGATACGGCAATCGTAATTATTACGATCAATGCTTATTTCAACGATCCTCCCATCGCAGTCGATGATGTAGAAACGACTCCTATGAATACTGAAATTTGTATCGATGTTTTGAATAATGATTCAGATCCCGAAGGCGATAATATCAACCCACCGGTGAGTTTTGGTACAGATGCTTCTAACGGAAATACTATTCAAGGTGGGATAGCTATAATTGCAGCCAACGGAACAATTTGTTATGATCCACCGACAGGATTTATGGGAGTAGATAACTTTGATTATATAATATGTGATCCCCTTGGATTATGCGATACGGCTACCGTTACGATTACGATTGGTGCACCTGTTAATATTCCTCCGATTATCGTTGATGATTATACCAATGCTTGTACTAATTTTCCGACTAATTATAATATCCTCAATAATGATTATGATACAGATGCTTCCATAGATGTAAGTTCAGGAATAATTATCACTAATGCTAGTAATGGTATTGCCACTTATAATGGAGATAGTACCATCACTTATACCTCTGATCCAACTTTTGTAGGAATTGATTCCATCACTTATCAGATATGTGATACTGGAACTCCTCTTCCTTCATTATGTGATATTGCGAAAGTATATTTTACAGTTTCTAACACGAATACAATTCCATCTGGAATTATAAATATGGATACTATAAGTATTAATCAACCTATTTACATCAATGTACTCGACAATGATAGCGATGTAGAAAATAATAATTTATTCGTGACAATTAATACCCATCCTACCAATGGAACAGTATCAGTTCAACCTAATGGATTGATTTTATATACACCAAATGCTGATTTCCTGGGAAATGATTCCTTTACGTATGATCTATGTGATGATGGATGTCCAAGTGCATGTAGTAATGGAATAGTGGTTAATGTTAATGTATTTAATCGGCCACCAATTGCTATTGATGATTATGATTCTACCGAGATCAATACCCCAGTTACTATTAATGTTTTGGAAAATGATATTGAACCAGATGGGGGTACTATCGAACTGATAAGTGCAGGAACAGAAGCGTCTAATAATACAACCAATCAAGGTGGGATATTAAGTATTGACGATAATGGCACCCCTTTGGATGCAACTGATGATCAAATTATTTATACACCCTTGACAGGATATTTAGGTGTGGATACTTTCACCTATCGTATATGTGACCAACAGGCTATCCCATTATGTGATACTGCTTTTGTTTTTGTTACGATTGTTCCAGTTGAAATTTGTGGTAATGGCTTGGATGATGATGGAGATGGAGATATTGATTGTGACGACTCTGATTGTATAATCACTACTTCGCCAGCCACCCTTACAACTTGTGATGCATATAATGAAACAGGCATAGGTAATTTTTTCTTACATGAAGCTAATCCCATTGTATCGGTAGCTTCAGGAGTCATCATTTCTTATCACGCTTCATTAGTTGATGCCCAGAGTGGAAGTAATTCTTTGGTAAGTCCATATATGAGTAATGCAAAAATAATTTTTGTAAGAGTGGAGTCACTAAGTTCTGGATGCTATGGTACCAATTCAATTACCTTGATTGTTGATGGAAAATGTCTTGAAAATTGTGACAATGGAAAAGACGAAGATGGAGATGGTTTGATAGATTGTGATGATCCAGATTGTTCTTGTTGCAAAGCTAAGGCTCCTACTATTATTTTAAAAAAGTAGATTTAAAAGAAGAAAAGCAGTTAGTATTTTTTTTTTTTGAAAAATAATAACGGACTACATATTCTTTTTCTGAAAAGTAAAAACTAATTTTGGGACGAAAATATTTTTTAAACTACCATTTAAAATTTAACTAAAAATGTCCTTAAAAAAAGTAAAAACATTCCTTCAATATGTGAAGGAACGTAACCCCTATGAACCGGAGTTCAATCAAGCGGTACAAGAATTTGCAGAGGAAGTAATTCCTTTTATTGAAAAAAATAAAAAGTACCAAGGCCATAGTTTACTCGAAAGAATGTGTGAGCCTGATCGAGTGATTTCATTCAGGGTAACTTGGGTTGATGATGCAGGAAAAATTCAAGTCAATCGAGGCTACCGAGTTCAATTCAACATGGCGATTGGTCCATACAAAGGTGGCTTACGATTTCATCCTTCCGTCAATTTGAGTATTCTTAAATTTTTAGGATTTGAACAAACGTTCAAAAATAGCTTAACTACCCTGCCAATGGGAGGTGGAAAAGGTGGAAGTGATTTTAATCCTAGAGGAAAGTCTGATGGTGAAGTGATGCGTTTTTGCCAATCATTTATGAATGAATTATATCGACATATTGGCCCTGATTCAGATGTACCTGCAGGAGATATTGGAGTAGGTGGAAGAGAAATCGGTTTCCTTTTTGGACAATATAAAAGAATTACCAAAGAGCATACTGGTGTTTTCACAGGGAAAGGATTTACCTATGGCGGTAGTCGAATTCGGCCTGAAGCGACTGGGTATGGGAATGTTTATTTCGCTCAAGAAATGTTAAAAATGAGAGCTGAAAGTTTAGAAGGAAAAACTTGTTTAGTTTCAGGTTCTGGAAATGTAGCCCAATACACGATTGAAAAAATATTAGAATTAGGTGGAAAAGTTTTTACTGTTTCTGATAGTTCTGGATGTATTTATGATGCAGAAGGAATTGATTCCAAGAAACTTGCATTTATTCAAGAATTGAAAAATGTAAAGCGAGGAAGGATTAAAGAGTATATTAAAAAATACAAGAAAGCTAAATATACGGAAGGGGCAACTCCTTGGAAATACAAAGCAGATTGTGCGTTTCCTTCAGCAACTCAAAATGAATTAGATAAAAAAGATGCCGAGACTTTAGTGAAAAACGGAGTTCAATTAGTTGGGGAGGGAGCAAATATGCCTTGCACAATTGAAGCAATTAAGGTTTTTCAAAAAGCGAAAGTCTTGTATTCTCCTGGAAAAGCTTCCAATGCAGGAGGTGTCGCAACTTCAGGATTGGAGATGTCTCAAAATAGTTTGAGAATGCAATGGTCAAGAGAAAGAGTAGATGAAGAGCTTAAAAAAATTATGAAAGATATTCATGAACAATGTGTGAAATATGGGCGAGTTAATAAAAATTATGTGGACTATGTGAAGGGTGCAAATATCGGCGGATTTGTAAAAATTGCTGATGCAATGATTGATCAAGGAATTTTATAAGAGTATTAGCAAAGCGTTGTAAAATAATTATTCATTTTAAAGAGTCATTTAAGGATATAATTTTCCAAAGAGAAGATTATATTTCTTAGATGGCTTTTTTATTAAGCCACCCAGAGATGTATTGATCAAAATGATCATCAGTTCAATAAGATATTTTTTACCGATGATTATCTCTCCAATAAAGATTTATATAATTTCTTTTCGCAATCTCGATTAGCAGCTTTGAGTGCGTGTAATACCGGAACAGGGCAATTAGTAAAAGGAGAAGGAGTGATGAGTTTGTCAAGAGGATTTATTCATGCAGGTTGTCCAAGTGTGGTGATGAGTCTTTGGTCCGTGGATGATGGAAGTACATCCAAGATCATGGAAAATTTTTATCAAAATTTAAGAAATGGAAAAACGAAAGACCTTGCACTTCGACAAGCCAAACTAGATTATTTAGGTTCCTCAAAAAAATCATTTCAACATCCTTATTATTGGGCGGCGTTTGTTCAATTTGGTGATGCTAGACCATTGTGTGAGTCTAATTTTTTCCAATCAAAATATTTTAAGATTGGAGGGATTCTATTTTTGATCTCTTTGCTTTTATTTCAAAGATTTAGAAAAAAGGATTCATGATTCTATAATTGATCAATTTCAATTTTCCACATAATAATCTGGTCTAGCTGTTTCCCAACCTTCAGCCAATTGTTTTGATAATGTTTTTACCAACTCAATATTTTCCTCCTTTTGCGAAATATTCATTTTCTCATGCGGATCATTTTCCCTATCGTATAATTCAGCCGTTACATACGCTCCTTTAGTTCCCGTTTTATGATTCCAATGATACCATTCAATATAATGATGGGTGGAAGTATTGAGAGAATATCCCATGTATCTTTTCCCATCTGCCGAAACTTTTGGGCGACGATGGAATTGACTAAAAGCAGCTTTCTTCCAAGGTAAATCAGGATTTTTGAGAAGAGGGATTAAACTAGAACCTTGCAAATAATTTGGAATTTCGACATCCGCTAATTCACATAAAGTGGGAAACATATCCACCAATTCTGTGATGCCGAAAGTTTGAACGCCTCTTTTTTCTTGATTCGGATATCGAATAATCATGGGTACTTGTAAGTCAATATTATAGTTAGTCATTTTTCCCCAACTGTTGTGTTCTCCTAATTTCCAACCATGATCACCCCAGACAATGATAATAGTGTTTTCGTAAATTCCTAATTCTTTCATGTGCGAAACTAGATCTCCTAACAATGCATCTACATAACTTACACTTGCATAATAACCATGTTTTAAAATGCGTGCCGTATCCTCATTCATTCGGAAAGAAGAAGTCGGATGACCGATATGACCAAACCCATCATAATGCCTTAATTCATACATCGAGTTCATACTGAATAGTGGCGAATCTGCAGAGCGTTCTTGATTGTTGGCTAATGGAATTTGTTTGGGGTCATACATATCCCAATATTTTTTGGGAGCGACAAACGGGAGATGTGGACGAAAAAAGCCTAATCCCATATAAAATGGTTGATTCATTTTAGCCAATCTCGAAAGCGTTTTTTTGGTTAATTCGTTTTGTGCTCCATCGTAGTATAAAGAATCGTGCACGTCAGCTGCTTCCCACGCTGGCCCTGTATTCCAACCATCTGCATATCTGATTGGTCTTAGTTTTAGCAAAGAATCTCTCTTAATCACTTGAGATTTTTGGACTGTTTTGCTGATGTAAAAAGTTTCTCCATCTCTACCCAACCACTCAGGGCGCAGGTAACGTGCAGGCCTTAAATCTGGTTCATCCCATGAAATAGAATCAGGCATATAGTTATGAAACATCTTCCCAAGATTCACCGTGTGATAACCATACTTAGAAAAGTGTTGTGGCATAGTGACGGTGGCTGGATTTATTTTTCTAAACTTATTTCCAAGGTGCCATACTCTAGTCTCATCAGGTCTTAGCCCTGTCATCAAACTGGCTCGGGAAGGTGCGCAAACTGCAGATTGACAAAATGTATTTCTAAAGGTTGCTCCCTCGCTAGCTAATTTATCGATGTTTGGGGTAATCGCGATGGAGTCGCCATATACTCCTAAGGTTGGACGTAGATCGTCAATAGATACAAATAGAATATTGGGTTTCTTGCTTACTTTATCCTTTGGTTTGGTACAACTAAAGGTAATTAGCATTGACAAAAAGAGGAGTGAAAAAAAGCCAGGATGATTTCTCATTATCGTAATTGATATTATCTTTTTATTAAAAAATCGTAACTATTCAGTATTGGGTTACACTAATGAATTTTTCAACGCAGACGTAGAGAGACGCAGAGTTTTTTAAATTTTTCTTCAGAAAATTCTCTGCGTCTTTGCGTTGAAAAATAAAAAAATTCTACATTGTTGAAGTGCTACAAAAAATCAAAGCAATTTCAACAACTCTTCTTTTCGATTTCGAGCTACGGGAAGCGTTCGCCCATCTGACAAAAGCAAATAACCACCTTCGGTTCTAACATATTCTTTGATATGCGAAAGATTCACTAAATGCGAATTATGCGCTCGATAAAATCCATGACCTTGCAACCATTGTTCGACATCTTTGAGTGTTCGAGAAATCAATTTCTTCCTCCCTCCTACTAAATAGATCATAGTATAATTACTTTCCGAACTACATAGAATAATATCTTCGGGTAAAACATATTCGATGCTTTCCTTGGTTGCTAAAGCGATCCTATTGGATTTGGCGACAGGCCCTTCTCCCGATGAATTTGTTGTTTTTTGCTCGGAAGATAACAGTTCTTTTTTTTGTTTAAACTTCTCGATCGCTGCTTTAAGTTCTTGATTTTGAATAGGCTTCAATAAATAATCCAAGACATCAGCTTTGACTGCACGAATACCAAATTCATCATAAGCGGTGATCAAGATTACTTCAAATGGAATAGGTTGAGCCAATTCTTCCAACACTTCGAATCCATTTAGGCGAGGCATTTCAATATCTAAAAAAAGAAGCTCAGGTGGATTTTCTTTGATGAACTCCAAGGCCTCCATTGAATCTGTAAATTGTTTGACGACTTCAATTTCGGGACAAAATTTTTCTAATTTCCAAGCAAGCGTAGCTACGGAGTGTTTTTCATCATCGAGGATAATTGCTCGTATCATTTTTTAGTAGTTTGTTTCAACAATAGTATTTTATAATGGGATCACTAATTCTACTCTCGTTCCTTTTGCCTCATTCTTATCATTTTCTAAATCAAAAATTTGAACAGAAGCTTTGGTATTGGCCAATTGATTTAAAGTTTCTAATCGATCTTTGGTAATTTTCATTCCAAAAGATTTTCTTTTGGAAGCAGATTTTGATTTTAATTTCCCTGCTGCCTCTCTGCCTATTCCATTGTCTTCAATTAAACATATTAGCGAACCGTTATCTCTTCGCAACACCAAATCAATTCTTCCTTTTTCTCCTTTCTTTTGCATCAGTCCATGCCAAATCGCATTTTCAACATAAGGCTGTAGCAGCATCGGAGGAACTTTAGTTTTCTCAACATTCATTCCTTCTTCTATTTTTATTTCATAGTCAAACAAGTTGTCGAAACGCATACTTTCAATTTCAATATAAAGTTTGAGTGCTTCCAAATCGTCTTTTAAAGGAACGATAGTATTTTTTGAATTTTGTAAAATCAATCGAATCAATCTTGAAAAACGATTCAAATAATCAGATGCTTTTTCAGGTTCATTACTGATGATATAATATTCAATGGAATTTAAAGAATTGAAAATAAAATGAGGATTCATTTGTGCTCGCAACGCACTCATTTCCATGTCAGCTAATTTTTTTTCATAGTCAGCATGCAATCGTTCTTCTCTCCTCACCTCTCCGATTCGCCAGCGATACAATAAATATCCAATCGTAGAAACACCTAAGATAACCAAGGTCCAAAACCAAATCGTCTTCCACCACGGAGTCGCAATATGAATGTCAAAATTCAATTTTTCTTCATTCCAAACTCCCTCATTATTCGCAGCTTGCAATTCGAATAAATAATCGCCAGAAGGTACATTGGTAAAATTGGCAAAACGTCTATCACTAGTTTCCGTCCATTTGTCATCAAAACCTTTTAACCGATATCGGAATTTATTTTTCTTACCATGAGTAAATGAAATGGAGGAAAAATCGAAGGAGAAAAAATTTTCCGTATAATCTAAATTCATATGAGAAAGTAGATGAGTTGTGGTGTCTGTTTGCAACGGTTCTTGCAATACAGATACTCTAGTCAAATATGGTTTGGGTTGTTCAGCATTTGGCAAAAGGTTTTTGGGTTCAGCAACCCAAACTTTATTTTTACCGCCAATGACAAATCTCCCATCTGCTAAAATTTCAAAATTATATCTAGCTTCTTCGGTCACACCATAGTTTAGACTATGCTTGACAATATCCATCGTATTTGGATTTATTTTATAAAGATGATCATTGCCTAAGCACCATAACATTCCTTTTGCATCAACTGTCAAGTAGGAAAAAGCAATAATTTGATGAGAAGACATCAAGTCATATTTCTTAATAATACCCTTTTCAGGAGTCGCAATTTCTGCATAGGCCAATAATCCATTATGACTAATAATCCAAATTCTTCCTTGCTGATCTTCCGCAAAATTTCTAACTTCTGGAACTGATTGCTCAGGCGTTATTTTGTCTAAAAAATTATAAAAAGTATTTTTCTTCTGGTGGAAAATGCTAAAACCACCACCTCGTTTAATCCAAATATTCTGTTGACTATCTTCAAATAAACGGGTGACTGCTCCTACATTTATTTGAGGACTTTTAGCATTAAGTTCCTCTTTAAATACTTCCCATTTTTTTTCAGAAGGAGTCCAACGAATTAATTTATCATTACTTGTTCCTAACCAAAGTCTTCCCTGACTATCCCAAAGAACAGAATAGGCTTGAGTTTTTATCAGATGAGCAGGGATAGGAAGTGGTTGATATGTTTTACGTTTAGGATCGAAATTAAAGACTCCATAAGTAGTGATGATGGTCCAATCTCCAGAAGGTGATTGGCTGAGGCCACGGGGTTTTATATCACCATTGGCATGTCTATGTTTTTTTGGGACAAGGTATTTATCCCATTTATTTTTCTTTGTTTCTAAAAAGTAAATTCCATCTGAATCACGAGGTAAAATAGCAAAATCACCTTCCGGTGTATTCTTTAAAAGGTAATAAGAAAAACCAAAATGCTTTGGATTTAAATGATCAAAATCATATTGAATAAATTGCTGTTGGTGAGGATCAAAAAGATAAAGTCCATTGCCCGTCATCCAAGCTCTCTGTTGACTATCAATAAAACTTACGCCATAAAATTCTCCTTTTTTAATATTATGCCACCGCAATGTTGTCCACTTTTGACTCTCAATATTATAGGTCATCAGTCCTTCTAAAGATCTGATCCAAACTTCGTTTTCATTTTTTTGAACAATGGGATAGATCGGAGTATTCAATAATTTATATCCATCAGCACGTTCTTCGGGAGAATCGTTTAAGATAGGTAACGGATGGAATTTAGAAATTTTTGGATCAAAAACATACACCTTGGCGTGCCATGAAGTAAGATATAATAGTCCATTGCTATGCTGGTAAAAAGATCGAAATGAATTTTCAGGAAGAAATGTTTTTTCGTTAGTTTTGGGATTATGAAACCATTTCATCTCATGCGTCATGGCATTAATCTGAAGTAAACCAGCAATGGTTGCTGCCCAAATTATAGAATCATTAAAGCGATCTTGTTGAATACCTAGGATGTGATCCACTCTCCATGCAGCAGGAAAATAAGGCGTCACTTCTTGATGAGGAAAATGATAACATCTAAAAGTATCAGCCTCGGGAGAATATCTAAAAACTCCATCTGTAAAAGTTCCCATCCAAATATCTCCGTCATTTGTTTTATCCAAACAAAGCACTCTGGTGGGATATTTTTTATCCAAAGTATCGCTGACCTGAAAATTTCTAAATTGGAAATTTCTAAACTTTCCGGTTTGTAAATCCATCATTGAAAAACTCAAATGTGTTCCTATATATAAATTTTGAGTATCAGCAATGATTGGCGTAATTCGATTATCATAAATAGTAGTGGAGTCTTCTGGATCGTTTTGGAAATTTTTAAATTGTGTCCCATCAAATCGACTTAATCCATCACCTGTTCCGATCCAAATAAACCCATCATCAGTCTCGGTAACCGATCGAATAAAGTTACTTGGCAATCCATCATCTTTTGTAAAACGGATGCTTGTTTCGAGTTTTACCTCGTCCATAAATACGCTAGCATCAGCGTTATTTTTTTATCCCAATTAAGTTTTGGACAAAAAAATAACGAGCACAAAAAGCATAACGCTGGCGCTAATCCCTTTTTGGAAAAAATCCAATTCGATTCGAAAATCTTGTAAGTGATATTTTATATGCTGTTTAATGATGTAAATGGTTTTTCGATAAACTAGCTGAAAAGATATTTCCCAAGTACTAAAAAGGCAACTCCTTTAATCGTACACCAACAAATATAAATAATCAATGCTTTTTTACCGTATTTTTTAAAATGCTTTTTCATAATAAAATTATTGTTATTGGACCTGAGGTTAGAGGAATTGAGTATTGGAATTTTTAGGTAAATGAAACTTAGTGATACTCAAAACAAAAACCCCTATGTCCAGTAGTTTGATAAAATTTGGTTTTAAGGAAAAAAAAATACTGCAATCTCCATCCTTTACTTTTTTTTAAAAGATTGGTGTTTTCATTTTTTTGGAGCAAAAAGAAAAGGTGAAGAATGCAGTCAAACAAAACAGTTCTCTACTTCTACTTGGTTTTAAATCATTTCTTTTTTATTCTTTTTTGCAATAGATTTATAAACTGGTTCTTTCGATTTTTTATTAAAAAAACTTGGAATAATCATAGGTACATGTTCCGCATATTTTCGATAAAGATCGCCAAAGTGAGACATCAAATCTTTCTCTTCCCATTGGATTGCCTTAAGTGTATAAATGGTAAAAACAGTTGCAAATAAGAATCGTGTAACTGACATGGTTCCTGCTGACCAGAAGGCTAGCAATATTCCAAAGTATAATGGATGCCGAACAAATTTATATAGGACCGGCGTACCAAATGGTAAATCGGTATATGGCTTTCCTCGGAAATTTAACCATACTTGTCTCAATCCAAAAAGGTCAAAATGATTGATTAAAAAACTAGAGACAAATACTAAGGCGTAACCTAATGCAAAGGTTCCCCAAAGGATTCCTACAATAAATGGAGTTTCGATTTTCCAAATAATTCCACCTAATGGTTGCCAAAAGTAAAACATTGTGACTAATGCTAAACTTGAAAAAAGTACAAACGTACTTCGTTCCATTGCCTCAGGAATCATCTTCGTCCACCATTCTTTAAACCAGGCTCTTGCCATGATACTGTGTTGTACTCCAAATAAAAGTATGAGTGAAATGTTTGTCACTACTGCTTGCCAGAGTGGTACCGCCAATTCTCCATCAATTCCTTTTGGAACTAATAAGTTTCCAGTAAATCCTATCAGGTAAAGAAAACTACCGAAGAATGCGAAGTAACTAATTACGCCATAAATTAAAATTCCTGTACGTTTCATTGTTTTCGATTTTTAAAAGTTATTAAATTTCTAAATAGGATCATTATTATTAAAAAGGAATGATGAATCTATTTTTGAATTATTCTTAATACAAATGTAGGATGGATACCTGCAAGGAATTGAGGTAGATTAGTAGTTGACTTGCTTAATGAGTAATTGGTATTGATTGGTGAGTGGGGAAATTTGGGATCTACTTCTTTTCTGAATTTATGCCTACTAGAATAAACCAACAAAGGAATCATTACATCTATTCTCTTACTCAAATACTGCTTACCTCCTCTTTGTTTACGCTTAGTATTGCATTAGGAATGAGTCAATAATAAACTTATCATTTTGACTGACTCCTTATCAAATTGATTATTTCACCAAAAGATTTTTTTTTAGAATAGATCTAAAATGAGTCTTTTAAAATACTTGATAATGAAAACAAATTCAAAGATTAAAACAAAGAAGAAAGCATCTATCATTGGAACAAGTGATGGACATGAAGCTGCTTCAGCACAACATGCTGCGAATGGAAAAATTATCCGTAAGCCAGATTACAGTCGCATGAAACAGGAAATAGAGAAGATTAAAAATCCTGTTTCGTTTCCAGAAATTAAAGAATTCTATAACGTTGGTTAAACCATTTTTTAACCTCCTCAAATAACCAAATTAAAAATCCCAAATTTTCTTAATTGAAAATTTGGGATACTTTTTTTTGTTTTAAAAGAATGGAAAGGTTTACTCACAAGCTGACTTCAAGTCAGCTTGTGAGTATTGAACTATAAATTTTTAATCTTTAAATAACTTCCCTATAGTAACATTGTAGATTACTGATGGAATACAAAAATCTGTCGTAGCAACTAAAAATGCTACTCCAACAAGAGTATATCCCAAAATAGAAGCGATAGTCATCATATTATTCTGAGCAAAATAAATGGTGGCTCCAATCATAAATGTTGCATTCAAACAAGCAAATTTAAGTTGTTTGGAACGAGCTGGCAGTTGGGGTTTGTTCATTCGGGTGACCAAAAAATAATTGTAGATATAATCAAATGGATGGTTAGATAAAACTACTCCTAGGAATGCAATTCCCATCATTGTTCCTAAAATCGGAATATTACATAACAATACACCTACAAATAGACACGCGGTGCAAAGTTGGTAAGCAAATCGATTTCCAAAAGCTAATTCAGCGATTTGTTGATCGGAATAATTTTGGTAGCCTTGGACTTTGATTCGATTAATCCAAGTTGATGATAAATTTGATTTCGTGGATTTCATCTTTTTACTTTTATTGTAAAGTTGGTTTAGAAAAAAAAATCCTAACACGAGTCAATGATTCATGTTAGGAAATTCCTTTTGTTTTTCAATCCAATAATCTTTTCATATTAGACATCGTGAATTGCTCTAAACGATGGAAGTCATTATCAGAAAGAAACAATTCTTTACATTCTTCGAGAAGCGATTCCGCAGAAAAATATTGATTCAAGTGATGATGAATAATTATTTTTTGAATACGGACATAACCATTATCCTTAGAAAATTCTTTGAGTGTTTTATCAAAAGTCTCTTGTTTTACTTTTGTTAGAATATGATCTTTCTCTTCTTCTTTAAAAAATATATCTGCGTGTGCAGCATACAATAAAAGATAGGTTAGGAATTCTTTTTTGGTCCATTCACGAGGTGGAGTTGACATATCGATTTGGTTTTTAATTGTTTAAAAAAAATGTTATCTGATTTATTATTTCAAGGTTATTTTAAGTTGTGCTTAAAATATTTCTACATTAATCCCTTAGATGAATCAACCATTATCATGGTTACCAATCCATAAGTTTTTAACCAAGCACTTTCTACTTCAGGGGAAAAATGTTGCCCCAAGCTATTCTTTAAAGTAGTGATTAAAGTTTCACCTACGATTTGATAATGATATTCTTCGACACCATAATTGTTATGTCGTTTTCCTAATGACTTTAGCGCAGGAAGTAATCTTTCCATATTATTTAAACTAGTCACTAGTAGTTCAAAGACCTGTGCAAATTTTATTGCTTGACTTTTAATATTCGAAATAAATAGTTTTTTTACCAATGGATTTACCTCAAAAAGTTCGTCGTAAAAAGCCATCGAAAATTCTTCCATTGATTTCCGAATCTCTTTTACGCTATTTTGAACTAGATAAACTTCATGGTCCGTCAAGTTTTGGGAAAGCATTGCCCCTTCCAAAGAAACAGTCGATTCATTAATCTCTCCTAGTCTAGCAAAACGCAAATCCGCCCCTTCAAAATTAACTCCATCCAAAGTTGCTCCTTCAAAGTTCGCCCACCGCAAGTTGGCGTTTTCGAAGTTGGCCCATCGACATTCTGAGTTACTTAAATCTACACCAGTCAAATTACTACTAGAAAAATCTGCTTCTACCAGATTAGAATTTTTCATTGATGAATAGCTAAAATCGGTTTCTCTAAGTTCAGCTTTACTTAAGTTTGCTTTGTCTAATTGTGAATGAGTCATATCAATTCCATTCAACCTTCCATCCATCAACCATCCTTTTTTTCTTAGTCGTTTAGTCGCATCTAAGGCAAAAGAATTACTCTCACTTGCAAACTGATTGATCAATTTATCTTTCTCTTCTCTTCGAATCGCCCAATTGATAAAATACAATAACATCGCATCCACCATTATCCCCAGCCACTCGCTATAACTATCTCCCACTACATTTACAAATCCTTTATTCTCTGCAATATTCCACCCTGCCATCAATACAATTATCGCAACTATCGCAAAATGAAAACTGATAATATTGATCATATCAATTTTTCCAAAAATCATTTCAAATCCATTTTTGACAAAACCTAAATAGCCAGATGATTTTTTTGGATTCGGATTTGTTTTTTTGAGGTTAGCAAATTTTGCAAAGATGCACATGATGTATGTTTTTTTATTTTGGAAACTGTTTTGTAATTATAGTACAAACATACAGCAGGTGGAGTAAGGAATATTTAGTGTATGAGTGAATGAAGGCTAAGAATTATCACTTGGTAGATTGGTTGAGTTTCTATCAAATAAAAATAAAATTCAACTTGGAAACCAATGACTCAACTAATCTAGCAAGTGACTCAAGTGAAAGTTCTTTTTACTCAATGGGTGAGTTATTTGAGTGGAAAAATGTAAGTATAATGATTCAATTTAATAGATGTTTTCTATATTAGATTTATGGAAAGGATATTTTTTCACCTCAACATAATTTTGCTATGAATAGAATTTTTACACTTGTAATTACCTTAGCGCTAGCGTTATGTTCGTTTAATGTTTTTTCCTGAGGTAGTAGATGGGATAGAATGGGAATTGCAAAAGACTAAAACGAGAAGCTTTTAATTGTAATCAACGGTATTATTCGGAGGAGTATATTTATGGCCAAGATGATGGAAAAGGAATGAACCTTCCTGATGGGGATGCGAAACTGTATAAACCATTTTATCGACATTGCATCTTAACTAAAAGTTCAGGTGTAGGACTATGTATTGTCAAAACTATTGTTGATCGATTGGGAGGAAGTGTATCCATCGAAAGTGAAGTTAACAAAGGCACTCGATGCACAGTACTTTTGAATGTCTGATTTCAATTTAAAAAATTGCCCTCTTTTTTTAAATAATATTATCCCGAATTTTCAACATGAAAGCTCGGGATATTTGTTTCTTAAAAAAAGGCTCTCCATTCTCGACCTCAACTTAGAAGGAGCAAAGGAATTTTTTTTTACTTTTTAGAAAAATAATTCTACAGTTCATTTAAATATAATTTTGGTTCGATACTTAGAATGTTTAACTTTCCAATCAAGTTTAAATTTTTTCTTAATCAACTTTAATATCAAAAGATGGAAAAAGCACTTCAAACTATGATCGCTAACATGCCTGAAAAAACAGGTAAGTCATTGGAAGAATGGAAGGTAATTTTAAAAGAAAAAGGATTTGCCAAGCATGGCGAAGCAATGAAATTTTTAAAAGGAGAGCATGGCGTAACGCATGGATTTGCGAATACAATTATTCAATTGTCAAAAGAAAATAATGATACGGCAGATGATTTGGTAACGACGCAATACAAGGGCAAAGAAGACTTATTTCCTATTTATAAAAAACTGTTGAGTGTTGTGGAAAAGTTTGGAAAAGACGTAACCATTACTCCAAAAAAGACGAGTGTCAGCATCATTCGAAAAAAACAATTTGCACTTATCAAACCTGCCACCAAAACTCGAATTGATTTAGGGTTAAAAATAAAAGAGAAATCAACAACTGATCGATTAGAAAATTCTGGCCCGTTTGGAAGTATGTGTACGCATCGAGTTAAGTTAGGCCATGCGAAAGAAGTGGATAAAGAATTGACGGATTGGCTGAAAGAGGCTTATGATAAAGCGGAATAGAAAATTCAAAAAAGGGAGTCATCTCGATTTTTTAAAGCACCTACCCTATCTTAACTTTAAAGGAAATATGAACTGATCTTTCGATTGTTAAACTGTTTTCTTTAAATGAAATTCTCAATTAGCTTTAAAAATTCTTCTCGTCTTCCTGAGCTCACCGGCAAGATAGAACCATCAACCATAGTGACTGTAGGATTCTTTTTCCTGGTAAATTTTTTAATATATTTTAAATTAATTAATTGAGATCGACTGATTCGGGTAAAGTTAAAATTCACTAAAACTTCATTGAAAATTTTGAGTGTTCTACAGACCAAGACCTTTTCATTGTTTTGCAAAATAAACAAGGTATAATTTCCTTGAGCCTCACATCTAACGATGTCTTCGATTTCAACAAATGAATAGCCATCATTGGTAGGAAGTGCTAATTTCTGAAATTTGTTATTGAGGTTCCCTTTTAAAATATTTAAGCGAGTTTGAGTTTCTTCCAGTTCCTTTTTTTCCTGAACTTTATCAATTGCACTTTGTAAGTCTTCTAAGTCAATTGGTTTTAAAAGATAATCTACGGCTGACATTCTCAATGCTTGCAAAGCATAGGAATCATAAGCGGTAGTAAAAACTACTTCAAAAGTTGGCTCAGGAAAATACTCGAAAATAGAGAATCCATTTTCTCCTGGAAATTCGATATCTAAAAAAATCATATCAGGATTATGTTCTTGAATTGCTTTAACCCCTTTTTTAACAGAATCGACAGAATCTATTATTTCAACTCCAGTAGAAAAGTTTTTCACCATATTTTCTAGAGTCATTCTGCTATGTTTCTCATCTTCAATTATTATTGCTCTCATGTTTATTTATCTATAACGTCTTTTAAATTCGCTGCTAAAGAAACCTAAAAATATTGAATTGAACAAGACGCTCAAATTATTTTCAATAATTAGTCCTTGCACTTAATTTTTACAATTACTCTTGTCCCAGAAGGCCTATTATTTTGATCATACATGTCGATGATTTGGATCTCCGATTCTTCTTTCGAATCTGATAACTCATTTAACATTTTTAATCGATCCTTAGTTGTATTGATTCCAGAAGAAATATAATCTTTGGGTTTCCAGTCATCTTTTTCTTTTGCTTTTTCTCGTCCTACGCCATCGTCCTCAATAATGCAAAGCAAAAAATTATTTTCTAAATTGAAATCTACTTTGATTAACCCTTTCTCTTCTTTTTGAAATAGACCATGCTTAAAAGCATTTTCAATTAATGGTTGAAGTAATAATGGTGGAATCTTTAATTCAAATCCATTGTCTTTTAATTGCTCACTTACATTAATTTCAACATCTACCTTATCCTTAAATCGAAGTTGCTCTAACTTCAAATAAGTTTTTAAAAAATCTACTTCTTCCTCAATCGAAATGCCACTTTTTTTGGATTGTTCAAAAATCATTCGAATCATTTTGGCAAATCTAGAAAGATAAATCATCGCAAATTTCGCATCATTTACGGTCAAAAAATATTGAATCGAATTTAAGGTATTGTAAATAAAATGGGGATTCATTTGCATTTGCAATGCTTTTTGTTCGAGTGCATTTACCTTCTTTGAAAATTCTAACTCCAATCTTTCTTTCTCTTGAATTCGTTGTAATCGCCAATAAAAAACAACTCCAATTAATCCAAAAAACAATAAGGCCATCAAGGTCCAAAACCACCAAGTTTTCCACCAAGGTGTTGCGATGGAAAAATAAATGATTGCAGGGTTTTTACTTTTAATACCATCCTCATTTATAGCAAAAACTTCAAAAGTATATGCTCCAGGATTAAGGGTTGGATAGCGAACGGTTCGCAAATCCGTTGACACCCAATTAGCATCTACTCCTGATAATTTATATTGATAAGAAATATTTCCTTTGGATCTAAAACCTAATCCTACAAATTCAATTTGGAAATTATTTTGATGATGATCTAATTCATAGACCGTTGATAAGGTGGTATCTCTTTCCCATATTTTGAGAGCCGAGATATGAATGGTTGGTGCTACTAAATTTCTATGACTTAAATTTTTTGGGAAATTAATCAACCCTTTTGATGTTCCAATCCAGATTTCATTTTCAGTAAGAATAATGTCACTAAGATCATCTGTAGGTAAACCATCTGTTTTATTGATTAACTCAATTTTTCCAGATGCTTGATTTAATATATTCAAACCTTTGTTAGTAACAATCCAAAGGTTTTCTCCATCTTCAACTACTTTTTTACAATTGTTACTTGCCAAACCATTCTCTAAATTAAACCGAGCCACCTCTTCACCATTCTTATATCCAATTATTCCTTCCCCCAAAGTAGATACCCACATCATAGAATCATTTCCTGGAGTGATGGAGGAAACATAAAAATCATTTTTAGGATCTGAAGAAAATGGTTTTACTTCTTTATTTTTGTAAATAAAAATTCCTTCTGTCGTTCCCAACCAAATTCCATTTTGAAAGTCTTCTCCAATTGCATAGGTTCGTTTCTTTAATAAAATATGATTAATAACTCGCAAGGATTGATTCAATTCCTTTTCATTTTGATACATTAAAACTCTATTACTTGTGCCAATGAAAATTCTATTTTGAGAATCAACAAAAAACGTTTTGATCCCTGACTGCAATTTTTCCAAGGGGACATCCCGTTGATTTATTTCACCTACATTTTGGACAATGATGGGTTTGGAATCACTTGCCAATAATAAATGATCATTTTGAGTTTGGGTCTGAGTAATATCCAAAATTCTTCCTGATGCATTAAGATTATAAGTAGTAACCTTCTGCTTACTCAGGATAGAAAATTTAGCTTCATTATGCCCAACATATATTTCACCATCTTTTTTATTCCAATCTAAACAAAATATTTGCTCATTGGCAAGCATGGAATTTTTAGAATTATATATTTTCATTTCCAAAGAAGGAATAAAAATGATTCCATGGCCTGTCGTTCCAATCCAATAATTATTTTCTCTATCAGCAATGATTTTATTACAATTGATTCCGCTAAAAATCAAATCACCTTGGTCAAATTTTTGTTTTTCATTTTCTACAATAATTCCTTTCTTAGTAAGAACAAAATTGCGGTCTTGGATTTTATCAATATTAGTAATGTTATTATTTTCAGATAATTCTAAAAGTAGATCTACTCTTCCTTTTTCAAATTTTTGGATTGTTCTACCATTAAACTTGAATAATAACAATTGGTCTTGATGAAATGGGGAAAGTGTTGAGTTTAAATTTTTTGTATCAGCTTCATTTAGTTTATCCATCTTAATCAGCGTATTATTTCCATTGGTAATTTTGTTCCAAAAGTAATTACTCGTGTTAGTTTTTCTATGGGGAAAAACTAAATGGTTTTTATACTTAACCATTGGTTTCCAAAAATTAAAACTCACCTCAAATATAAATTTCTCTGACAATCCTCCCTTTTCATTTATTTTATACCTTCCCAATTTGAACTCATTCTTCTCATTTTTTTTGATTTGAAATACCATATATAGGTAGTCATCTATCACCGCAATATCATTTATTGAAACTAGTTCTTCATTAATTATTTCTTTTAAAGGAGTAACAACATCATTATTTATTAAGAATACCTGGTTGGACAAATTCCTGAAAAATATATTATTAAATGTGTCCATCGTTATTCCTATAATCTCATTATCATTCATTATTCGATGTGAATAATTAGTGATTTCTTTTCCATCATACCTGCATATTCCATTCGAGGTTCCTATCCACATATACCCATCGCCATCTTGAGCAATTTGATAAACAGTCATACTCGGCAATCCATTTTCATCAGTTAATTGCCAATGCGCGGGATCTTGCGCTGGTGCAATCTGGCACCTCAATCCAATCAGTAAAATCAAAAATAATAACCTAAATAGGCGATTACATTTCATAATGTCATATTTTATTTTGATTGTAATGATAAATAAAAATTAGCTAAAAGTATTGAAAACATTAGGTTTCCCATGATTAAAAAAAACGAAAATTTCATTCAATAAGTCAGAGATCAAATTCACCCTTCCATATGGCTAACTCACTCATTCTGTTTTTTTATATTTTTTTTCCATCCTACATTTAGGATATCAAACGATAACGAAGAATATAAACCTTAAACAATATTTTTAATTTTCTAACTTAAAATAATTCAAATTATGAAAAACAACGCAAAGGACTTCGCAAAGAAATTAGACAAATCTCAACTCTTATCTAAACTAGCTAAGAAGAATCTTAAAGGTGGAGTTAGTATTGGATGTCCTCCTCCGATTGGAATTCAGTCTTTCTAATTCAGTCTTAAATTTAATTAAAAATCAAGGAAGAAAGCTAATGCTCTTTCCTTGATTTTTTTTTGAGAACAAATACATGATAATAATAAAAGATGATAAGACCACTAGAAGAAGTTCTTGCCTATAAAAATAAATGGGTCATCGAACGATTCAAAAATACTGCTACTTGGTTTCAAGGAAATGAAGAAGATATTGATATTTTATTTGATGACTTAAAACGATTTCTTTGGCTATACGCTATCTATGAAGAAAAGAAAAAAACGAATCCTGAATTAGATATTCCAGATATTGGTTTTTCGGAATCCATGCTAATCATTGATGAGATGTGGCATCCATTTATTCTATACACTCAATTTTATAGCGAATTTTGCCAAGAATATTTGGGAGGCTTTTTACATCATCCGACTCCTGCCAAAAAATATGTTGGCAACACAAAATCATTAGGAGAAGAACAAGCACTTGAAATCTTTGTGGAAGAATTGTTAGAAGTAGTTTATGATAATCTTGGAGAAGAAGTGACGGTTCGATGGTTTGAAAAATATTTTGACTTTGCTCCCCCAAAAGAGATTACCTCCAAACATCATTAGTTTTTTTTCTCCCACGTTTTATATTTGATTATTTGCTTGGCTCTCACCCAACCTTCTATTTTGTTTCTGCGTATTCTTAAATATCCATCGGTACTAAAATCTTAATTTATTTAAAATCATTAAAATTTTAGTTTATGAAAAATTTACAAAAAGCATTTTTATTTTACTTTTCCCTCCTTATTATTTCAGTAATCATCCAAGGGTGTTGTACGAATACTTACACTATTATTGGAAATGGTACATTGAGAGCCTATTCAATGGAGGAAGAATTCACCCCTATAGATACTATCTCAGGCGCGTTTATTTTGAGAAATGAATATGAAACTAGGTTCTCTGGATTAGAAGACTTTAGCCTGATTTCATCTGCGATGGCAACATCTTGTGCGGAAGATTTCACCAATAAAATAGAAACTGAATCTGTGACAATCACATGTAATCAAGATTTTATTTTTGATGGAATTACCATTTCTGCGGGTGCAGACTTTTCAAACTTGGAAGAATTAAAAATGAATTTTCAGCAATTTGGACTCAATTTTTTAGAATTGCATTTTCAAGAATCTTTTATGAGTAAAGCCATTTTTGAAAATCAAGAATATACTTTTACAGTTACAAGTAAAACAGATAATAGTTTGGATTTAGAAAATCAAGTTACCATTTTGATTAATTTATAATTTCGCTTTTAGCTCTAGAGGTTGTTTGAAAATAGTTCAAACAACCTCTAGAACACTATAATTTCAATTATAACAACCATACTATATCTCCCCTACTCTATGATGACTTCCTTCTAATGATCAATATGGAAATTTTAAAATTTATATTGAACACCTCCACAGAGTCCCCAAAAAGTAGACGAGTAATCTAATTTATAGAAACCTGAATTCCCAAAATTTTGATAACGAATATCTGTTCGAAGTTGTAGAGATAAATTTTCTTTGAATCTATAATTTAGATATGGTCGAAGATGATAGGATAAGAAAAAATTAGCACTAGGCAATAGTTCGTTTTCATCTGTAGGATACAACGCTATTTGATTATCAGAGTTGATAGATTTACCCTGATGAGATTTTGTAAAGTTTAATCCAACTCCTGCACTTGCTCCAACTTCTATTTTTCCAATTGATTTTTGAATTCCAAGTAAAATTGGAATAGAAAAATAATTCAATTTATTATGATGCTTAACTGTTCGAATTATTTTGGCATCAGTCAACGCTCCAACAGGAGAATTAATATTAACTATTGTTATCCCTATTTTGGATTAAATTAAATTCGCTTTTTGATTGTACATATTCGAAGCCACTAGTGATGAATAGGTTTTTATAAAACCTGAAACTAGCTTCTAGTGCATAGGATTTTCCCAATTCATAATCATGCCCTTGATTTAATAATTCGCTTCGTTCTTTATCGATGGCTAGGTTGGAAGAAAACTTATTTTTGACCGTGTGAACTCCTGCAAAAATACCTAAACTAAATCTTGGGTTTTTTTGCTTGAAATTTGAAAGTATAATTAGACCGTTTAAATCTAGTTGACTTTCTTTTTCCAATTCAAGCAATAAATGAGTGGATGCTATTTTTTCGAAATTAACGCTCTGAAAAGTAAAAGGCGTTTCTTTTCTCAATACTTCAGACTCAATTTCAGTATCCTTTGATTTATCGTTAGCAAAATTAGTTGCGGTGTTTTCATTTTCGAAAAAGTCATTTTTAAATAGGGTGTTATTTTTCTTTTCTATTAAGATTGGCGTTTCAGGTGTTATGAGTTGATCTTTATTTTTAATATTTGAAAAAATGAAAAAATAGAAGTATTCTAAATTCTAGAATACTTCTATCCATTATTTATCATTTGATTAATGAAGGACTAAGTACAATTACAGTTGGTATCAATAGTTCCTGCTACGCCATTTGGATTAGTACAAGCATCTCCAAAGTTTAATTGGAGAAATGGACAATCCCAACCACTAGTATTGCAATTACAGTTGGTATCAATAGTTCCTGCTACGCCATTTGGATTAGTACAAGCATCTCCAAAGTTTAATTCGAGGGATGGACAATCCCAACCACTAGTATCGCAATTACAATTGGTATCTATTGTTCCTGCATCTCCAGCAGCATTCATACAAGCGTCGCCGTAGTTGGCTTGAATATTTGGACAATCATATATTGTATTTACTAAACAATCACAATTGGTATCTATTATTCCTGCATCTCCAGCAGCATTCATACAAGCGTCGCCGTAGTTGGCTTGGATATTTGGACAATCATAAGTGTTATTATCTTCGCAATCGCAATTGGCATTTACAATTCCAATCAATGTTCCAGTAGCATTAAGGAAACAATCATCACCGATATTGGCTTGTATGCTTGGACAATCATAAGTGGAATTATCTACACAATCACAATTGGCATCTACAGTTCCAGCTCCTCCATTAACGGTCGTGCATGCATTGCCGATATTAGCTTGGATACTTGGACAATCATAAGTGACAGTTGGTGAACAATTACAATTAGGATTAATAGTTCCAGCTTCTCCAGTAGCAGTAGTACAGGTATCCCCAATATTAGATTGGATATTTGGGCAATCAAAAGTGGCAGTTATTTCGCATTCACAATCTGCATTGACAAGACCTTCTATGATAACTCCAGTTACAGTTGTTTGTTGACAAACATCACCAATATTAAGTCCAAGAGTTGGACATTCGATTTCGGGAGTGATCAAAACATCATCAATATCTGAATCATTACAAGAGGTAATCAAGAACAAGGACATGGTCATTAAGAAGCCCATTAAGTAAATAAAATTCTTTTTCATTATTTTGTTTTTATTATTTTTTAATTAATTCTTTTCGAAAAGGTCTTTTCACTTACTTATATCTTTTTGAACTTTGAAATGTGACACTTCGCAAAAAAAAAATTAAAATTAATTTTAAAACACTATAATTTCATCAATGGCAATCACACTATTCTCCCCTACTCGATGATGCCCTTCCCCTAGCGGACGATGAGCAAATGCTTTTATTTTTATTTTTTTAACGGCAGTAGGCGAAAAGGAAATAGCACTTTTCACTTTGTTTCTTCCTTGCTCCAAACTTTTTTCCAACTGCTCTATTTCTCCTAATAATTTAAATTCCTTCCCATCCGTACTTCCCCAAACTTCCACTTTTTTTGGTGGATAAATTCCTAAAATAGTGTAGCGAAGCGAATTAAAATTAACCTCCTTGACACTCGTAGATTCATCAAATGATAAAGTGAGTTCCACCTCATTTCTAAATCGATGCCAAGCTTTGTCAGCAGAAGTTAATCGACCATAACTTAAATCTGTCATCTTGGGATGAGGTTTCCCTTTTTGATCTTTTACTTTTTTGTTGGCTGCAAGATGAATCGGAAAATCCAATGCAGACAAATAACCAACTGCTACGGAATCTTTAAACGCCCTTGCTCGCAACTGAACACTTTTATCTGTGGTAAATGGTTTTTTATAAATTTTGGAACTTAAATTCGGTTCGCTTCCATCCAACGTATAATGTATATTCAAATGATTAACTTCTGTTTTTATATTGACTTCAATATTTTCACCATTTCCTTGATGGTCGATCCAAGGGCTAAATGCGCTGACCGCATAGCGCACTTCTTGCGCATCCAACCGTTTCATTTGTACCGATAATCTTTCGGTAAAATCATCCCAATTTTTATTTTCTTGCTTGGTCCAACCATTTTCGGCAATGGCATATAATCGAGGGAAAGTCATGTACGTTAATTTTCCCCAATCACTAATTGACTCGGTCCACATATTCGCTTGGATTCCTTTGATCAATTTTTTCTCCTCGGCTAGAAGGCTATCAGGAATAACTTGATAGTTATACGCATCAGACAACAATGATCGCGAATAACCCAAATTTGGCTCGAAATCATCATGCCCTTGCTTCAAATCAACATAGCAAAATTTGTTGGGTGTCATGATTACTTCGTGCCCTGCTTTTGCAGCAATAATTCCACCTTTCTCTCCTCGCCAAGACATCACAACTGCATTCGGAGCTAATCCACCTTCTAATATTTCATCCCAACCAATCATGATTCGATCTCTGGCATTGATCATTTTTTCAATTCGTTTGATAAAATAACTTTGCAACTCTTCTTCATTTTTTAATCCTTCTGCTTTCATTTTGCGTTGTGCATCAGGGTCCATTTTCCATTGATTTTTGTTGCACTCATCTCCGCCGATATGGATATATTTAAAAGGAAATAAATCCATGATTTCATTCAACATCGTTTCTGCAAATTTATACGTCTCTTCTTTTCCAGGGTTGTAAGTATTGTTTTGAAAAACTCCTCCAGTCGCTACAAATTGAGATGCATTGACGCAACCGATTTCTGGATAAGCTGCAATCGTTGCTTGCGCATGACCGGGCATATCAATTTCTGGAATCACTTCAATGTATCGTTCTTTGGCATAAGCGATAATTTCTTTGATTTCTTCTTGCGTATAAAACCCGCCGTAAGTTGCTTTCTCCCCTTCCTTTTGCACCGGTCTCCCCCACCAATCAGATTTGGTTTCATCGGTATTTTTGTAGTCCATCCTCCATGCGCCAATTTCTGTTAGTTTGGGATATGCTTTGATTTCCACTCGCCAACCTTGATCATCTGCCAAGTGCCAATGAAAACGATTGAGTTTGTTTTCCGCCATAAAATCTAACACTTCTTTTACTTTTTCTACTCCAAAAAAATGACGAGACACATCTAGCATATATCCTCGCCAACCGAATGCTGGAGCATCTTCAATTCTAACTAAAGGTATTCGCCACGTAGTTGTGCTTTGTTGTTTTTTTGAGAAAAAAGAAACGGGCATCATTTGTTTTAAACTTTGCAACGCGTAGAAAAAACCAGCATCAGAACTTGCTTGGATATTAATTACCTCTTTTTTGACATCCAAAATATAACCTTCGCTGGGAATAGATTCTTTTGTTTCAAAAATGATATTTCCATCATCTTCTCCTCCTTGGACCGAAGGTTTTAATTCTTGCGCTACATTAAAAGAGGATAGAAAATGATTGGCAATTTTTGACTGTGTTTCAGATTCGACGACAATGGTTGATTTTTTATTGAGTAAAAAAAATCCTTCGCTGACTATTTGATTATTTGGTTTTGGAATAATGGAAACGATTCCATCTTCTATATTTTCGATAGGAGTTGAACATGATCCTAAGATTAGGATAAATAAGACAAGGTATAAATTTTGTTTTTTCATAAGAGTTGATTTTTCATTTTTCCAAAGATATTAAATTACACAAGGTTTTTTTGACGCTGACTTTCTATGATACATTATGACTTTTTATGTTCCTTTTTTGCAAGCAAAAAATAGTGACAATTGAAACGAGAGAAAACATAATGAGTCATAAAAAAATCATAAAAAGTCAGCGTCGAAAAAATCACATTATGGGTTTTCTAAAACGTGCTTAATTCAGTTAAATAAAATTGATCTTCAACTTTATACTTAAAACATCTATTTCCAACTTTTATACTTGTATTTAAAAAACTATATTTAGCAAAAAAATTAAAACCTACCTATGAAAAGCAATTGGAAAAACGAAGATGCGAAAAAGCTGAAAGGAGATTTATTAAAATTACGAGTTTACTCCTCTCAATTATTAGGCAACGATGAAGATTTAGTCATGCACGGCGGAGGAAACACTTCCGTCAAAATCAAAGAGAAAAATATTTTTGGAGAGGAAGAAGATATTCTTTATGTGAAAGGAAGTGGTTGGGATCTGGGAACGATAAAAGAAGAAGGATTTTCTCCCGTAAAGTTGAGTGCTTTATTTAAACTAGCAGAGTTGCCCACTTTAACCGATGTCGACATGGTCAAATATCAACGTATGGCGATGACCAATCCTGCTGCTCCAAATCCTTCCGTCGAAACAATCTTGCATGGAATTATTCCCTACACTTTTGTCGATCATACTCATGCCGATGCGGTGGTAATTATTACGAATACGCCTGGAGGCAAAAGTCGCATTCAAGAAATTTATGGAAAAAACATGTTGATCGTTCCCTACGTGATGCCCGGATTTATTTTAGCCAAGACGATTTATGAAATGACTAAAAATATAGATTGGGATACTTTGGATGGAATGATTTTGATGAGTCATGGAGTTTTTACTTTTGACCATGATCCAAAACGAGCTTATGAAAAAATGATTAACATCGTTTCCAAAGCGGAAAATTATTTAAAGAAAAATAAAGCGACAGCAATCAAAGGAGTAAAAAAAGGAAAAGTGAATGCGCTGGATATTGCCAAAATCAGAAAACAAGTTTCCGAAATTTGGGGCGCTCCTATTTTGACTCGACTCGACGATTCGGCTGCGTCAGTTGCATTTAGTCATTTACCAAATGTCAAAAAAATAACTAACCGAGGTCCATTAACGCCTGATCATATTATTCGAACAAAACGAACACCAATTGTTTTTTCAAAAAACTCCGCCAAAGATTTAGAAAAATATGTCGATGATTATAAAACTTATTTTAAAACATACAATCAAGGAGAGAAATTATTAGACCAAGCACCTCGCTGGGGAGTTTTGCCAAAAGTAGGAACGCTATCTTTTGGTCCAACGCCAAAGCATCTTCGAGTGATTGAAGATATCACTCGTCATACCAAAAAAGCAATTTACCAAGCAGAACAATTAGGTGGTTGGAAAGCTTTAGGAAAAGCTGATTTATTTGAAGTAGAATATTGGAGTTTGGAACAAGCCAAATTAGCCAAGGCAGGTAAACCAAAGTCCATGCAAGGAAAAGTTGCCATAGTCACAGGAGCTGCAAGTGGAATTGGAAAAGCATGTGTGGAAAGCTTAGTGGCTCAAGGAGCAGCAGTTGTCGCACTCGATATTGCAAAAACCATCCAATCTATTTTTTCCAAAAAAGAAATTTTAGGCATTCAATGTGATCTAACCAATTCAAAACAAATAGAAAAAGCGATTGAACAAGCGGTTCTACATTTTGGGGGAATTGATTTATTAGTGAGCAATGCAGGTACTTTTCCACCGTCTTCCAAGATTGCAGACATGGATGAAAAAGCATGGCAGAAAAGTATGGATATTAATTTGACGAGTCATCAACGTTTGTTAAAAATATGTACGCCATATTTAGAATTAGGTCATGAGGCAGCAGTTGTTTTGATTGCTTCCAAAAATGTTCCTGCTCCTGGGCCAGGTGCCGCAGCGTACTCAGTTGCAAAAGCTGGCTTGACTCAATTAGGAAGAATTGCTGCTATGGAATTAGGGGGAAAAGGAATCCGAGTAAATATGATTCATCCGAATGCAGTTTTCGATACGGCGATTTGGACGGAGGAAGTTTTGGGTGGACGAGCAAAAAATTATGGATTGACGATTGAAGAATATAAGACAAGAAATTTGCTAAAAGTAGAAGTCACTTCGAATGATGTGGCGAACCTAGCGGTAGCAATGTTGGGAGATACTTTTGGAAAAATTACGGGCGCACAAGTTCCGATTGATGGAGGAAATGATCGGGTTATTTAAAACCTCCCTTGTCTAAAATTAAGATTATGAAAGTAATATTTTTCACCACATAGACACATAGAAAACATAGGAACGTTTCATAGACAAAATTAAAATCTATGTTTTCTATGTGCCTATGTGGTGAAATCGCAAAACCTTTTTAAAATAAATAAAACCAACTTATGATTACTGCTAGAACTTCAAGAGAAGAAATTTTAAAGAAACTTCGAAAAAAAATAGAAGATAGAATTCCACTTTTCATTGCCAGCGCAGGAAGTGGATTAGTCGCTCAATTGTTAGAAAAGGCAGGAGTCGATTGCATCAATACTTTTTCAGGCGCAAGACTAAGAGCCAACGGCATGGGAACGATGTCTATGCTTTGGCCCATCTTAGATTCCAACAAACAAACGTTAGATTATACGCGAGAAGATATTATGCCAGCCATCAAAGGAGATTCTTTTATTTGTGCTTGCCTCAATGCCAATGATCCATTAAAAGATATGCGAATGGTACTAAATGAATGTAAAGCGATGGGTGTCGAATCTGTCTCAAACATCGGACCTTCAATTAGTTATGTCGATAAGGATAGCGAAATTTATAAGATATTAAACAAAAGTGGAATTACACTTGACAATGAAATCGAATTACTAAAGTTGGCTAAGGAAATGGATATGGTTTCGATTGGTTTAGCTTTTAATATGGAAGATAGTATTCGGGTGATGGAAGAAGCGCAACCTGATATTTTTTGTTTTCATGCTGGAACGACTAAAGGTGGATTGAAAGGATATGACTCTGGTGAAACGATTGAACAAACCGCAGCAAGGACGGAAGAAGCCAATATTATTTTACGAAAAATAAAACCTGATGTGATGTTGATTGCTCATGGTGCGGCTTTGGAAAATCCAGTTGATGCGCAGTACATTTTAAATCATACAAGTTGTGATGGCATTTGGACGGGATCCTCTACCGAGCGAATTCCAATTGAAAAAGCAGTTTATTCGACGGCAAAGGAATTTGCGGATTTGCGTTTTCCTGATAAAAAATAATTAAACAGGTAATTAGGTATCGGATCCCTTGAAGGGATCCGATACCTACGAGCCAACTTTAAAATCAGTTATAAAAATGAAAAAGACCATTGCACTTTTAGTAACCCTTGACACCAAAGATCAAGAAGCCCAATTTTTAAAAGAACAAATTGAAGCCATTGGACATAAAGCTTTATTAATGGACATTGGAGTGATTGGTGAACCAGGAATTCAAGCGGACATTCCTCGTGATAAAATAATAGAAAATGGTGGCGGTTCAATTACTGAGATTTTAAAAGATCCAACTAGAGAAAAATCTAATCCATTTGTCGTAAAAGGCTGTATTGATATATTAAATAGAAAAATCACCTCGAACGAAGTGCATGCCGTTTTAGGATTAGGAGGTACCCAAGGAACTTCGACTTGCTGCGAAATCATGCAAGCCCTACCCTATGGTTTTCCAAAAATAATGGTTTCGACGATTGCATCTGGAGACACTTCTGGCTTTGTGGGAATCAAAGATATTACG
>JBGCCY010000066.1:0-7578 GCA_045104975.1 Saprospiraceae bacterium | reverse complement strand
GGCAGCCAAACCAAATAAACCAAAGCAAGCAATAAAAATAGCGACAAAAGCAAAGTAGCCAATCATACTTGAAAGTCGTTTTTCAGCTAAGTAAGTATCGTTTAAAGTTTCATTCAGGAAAGTATATTCAAATCCTTTGTTGGGAAAGGCACTTTTCCATTTGTCTTCAATAAAACCGAGTGTTTCTGGAATATTAGCATTTTCAATACGCAAAGCAAAATACCCAAATCCGCCTGGCGAAACTTCCAAGACTAAAGGAACAATTTCTTCATGCAAACTCTCAAAGTGGAAATCTTTAACCACGCCTACCACCAAACCAGTTTTGCCATTCATCGTCATTTGTTGACCGAGCGCATTGTCTGGATTTTTCCAAGATAAATGTTTGACTGCTTTTTCATTAATCATAAATGCACTAGTGTGATCCGTTCCATGAGACGCATCGAAGTCTCGACCTGCGGCTAATTCTAATTCGAAAGTTTCACCAAAATCATAATCGACAGAAAGTGTTTTTGAAATTATATTCTCGGAAGACGGAATACTATCGGTAGAAACATTTCGACTAATCGCACTCAATCCAGGCAAGCGAGAACATTGCGTGACAGCTTTGATATTTGGATTGGTCAACAAACTTTCATCAAAAGAATTCATGCGTTGTCGAAGTGTTGCATCACCAGGACGCAAAACTGCATTGAGGTTATTTCCACTATCCAATGGAATACTTAAAACTAAATCTTGGTTAAATCCAAGTGGTTGATTATTCAAAAACTGAATTTGTAAATATAATGTTATGGAGCCAGCAATAAATACAATGGCTGCTAAAAATTGCATCGTGATTAATCCTTTTCGAAGCCATTCACTTCCTGCTTTTTTGTTACCACCTAGAGCACCTTTCATAACTGCGACTGGTTTAAATCGAGTAATAAAAAAAGCTGGATACAATCCTGCTAAAAATCCTGTTAATAAAAAGATACCCAAAAACAAACTTAAAATAATCGGATTGAACATCGCAGCATATGGAATTTCGATGCCCGTCAAATTATTCAAAGAAGGCAAAGCCAATAAAGTAATTCCCAACGAAATGAGAAAAGAGAAAAAACTTAATAAAATCGACTCCGTTAAAAATTGCGAAATCAAAGCAGACCGCTGTGCACCCAATACTTTTCGAACCCCAATTTCTTTGGCTCTAGTCATCGAACTTGCCGTCGAAAGATTGATAAAATTAATACAAGCAATCAGCAAAGTTAATCCACCCACCAATAAAAATAGGTAGAGATAATTCAAATTCCCTTCTGGTTTTGGTCCTGCACTTTCGGCATAAAGATGAATATCTTTGATTGGCATTAAAGTGAAAGTCATGATGTCTCGAACTCGCTCATTCATTTTTTCTTGAATAAAAGTTTTGAAGCGAGCATCTACTTTTTTAGGATCTTGATTGGGATTTAATTTGACATAGGTATAAGCATGAGTAGCGGACCAATTATTTTCCATAAAATGTTTTAACCCCTCTCTGGCATGTTCTGGTTCCACTTTGATCATTGTCTCGAAAGGTAAAATCATATTGAAACTTAAATGAGAATTGTCAGGCCAATCTTTTACTACACCTGAAATTCGAAAACCTTTTTCGCCTGCTAATTTCAAAGACTCTCCAATGACATTAGTTTTTCCAAATAATAATTGAGCAGTAGTTTCATTGATGACAACTGATTCAGGTTGGTGCAATGCTCTTGTTGCATTACCATGTAAAAAATCAAAATGAAAAACATTAAGTGCAGAGGAGTCCGCAAAGTAAACATCTTTCACTTCAAACTGTCTCCGAGATTCTGGCAACTCCACACTTAATTCTCTTGGATAGAATCGACTCACTTCAGCGATCTCTGGGAAATAATCTTTTAGCACTGGGCCAACAGGTGAAGGCGTTCGAGCCATCGTTTGATGAGTGCCACCTCTCGTAGTGGAATATTCTACTCGATAAACTTGGTCGGCATCCTTTTGAAAAGTATCATAATTGAACTCATGCCAGCAATATAAAATGATCAAAAAACAGCAAGCCATTCCGAGTGATAATCCAAGAATATTGATGAGGGAAAAGGATTTATTTTTTTTGAGATTACGGAAGGCTAGTTTTAGTTTAGTTTTAAACATGATGGTTTTGTTTTGGAAAGTCGAAAAATGTAGGAATAATCAAACAATAACTTATAACACTTTGGCGATTATTTTAACCTAAATCGAGACATAAAAATAGGCGCATATCTGGATATGTAACTGTCTTTATAATGAAGAGTTAGGTTAAAAGAAAAAGTCAAAGTGTTATAAGTTATTGTTTGATCATTCCTTAATGCTTTAAACTGAATGACAATTTTTGAGAAGAATTAGTTGCTTCATGGAGAAAAATCGTTCTACAAGTTCACCACGGATGATATAAATTTTACACTTCTATAAATGCTAAATACATTTCAAAAAAATTAATCAATTGTTTTCTTTTATTCGACGACTTTCAAGTGAATCACAATACGAGCCTATTATTCAACCACTCTCGTAAATGTAAGTTGCTTATTGGTCTCTAAATTTTCTTGAATCATCACCTTATCATCCAATTTTATAATTTTGTTTTGACTAGTCTCTAATTGTTTATTGCCCATATAAGAATTAACCATCAATTGATATTCTTCAGGTTTGCAATCAAACATTTCTTCTGCTAGATAGGAATAAGATAAAATATTATTGGAAATCGAGTAGGTGCCATTGGAAGTCATTTGGCAAGTATAGTTTGGTTGAAAAGAAGTGATCACTCCATTTTGTTTAAAGGTATTATCCTTAAAATATTCACTTATTATTGTGCCTTCCAATATGGGATTACTATCCGATACTTTCCACTTTCCAATTAGAGAAGACCAATTAATTGCTTGGTTTTCAGAAGTTGCTTTTCCATTTTTATTATTGGAATCATTGGCACAACTAGTAAAGATTAAAAGCACACAAAATATTTTTCCTATCCTATTCATAATTTTTTTTATTTAAACTTTTTTTTTCGGTGAAAGATATGATTTTTTCTATTTTAATTTAAAGAATATAAAAGCTAAGAACATCTAGTGAGTCCTAAAAGAAATATAAGTGAACTTCAAGTGTAAAATTTTGTTAATCAATAGATCTTCATAAGAAATACCTTATTCAACATGTTCATTAATAAGGTCTTATTAAAATAAACTTGATGAGTACTTTCAATAATAAATCAGCTGCTGCCTTAATTTTTATTCCTGATATAAGTGGATACACCAAGTTTGTAAACACCACAGAAATCCTTCATGCAAAACACATCTTGGAAGAGCTCCTCGAAGTACTCATGGATGCTAATGAAATAAATATGGAGCTTTCTGAGATAGAAGGTGATGCACTTCTTTTTTATCGGAAAGGAAAAGCACCTACTGTTTCTGAAATGATGTCTCAAGTACAGACCATGTATACAAAATTTCATGAGTATATCAAAAGGTTAGATTCGCATAGGATTTGTAATTGTGGCGCGTGTAGTTCTTCCAGTAATTTAACCATAAAATTTGTAGCTCATTATGGAGAAGTTGCAGAAAATCATGTGAAGGATCGTTTTGTACTTTTTGGAAAAGAAGTTATCGTAGCGCATCGTTTACTTAAAAATGAAATTCCTTCCAATGCCTATGGTTTATTTTCACACAACTTATTGAATGCTTGTGATACTTGGGAAAGACTTCCAGAAGTGGCTTGGTCTGAGGTAGTCGAAATGGAAGAGGAGTATGATTTTGGAAAAGCGAATTATTGCTATGTCGAATTAGAACCTTTGATGGAAAAGGTGGCTGAACCAACTGTAGAAGATTTTAGTATTCCAGGAGTTACTAAAAAATTACTGAAGGCAGAACAAATAATAGAAGCTCCTATTGAGCTTACCTTTAATATCTTGTCTGATTATTCTATTCGACATGAAATTTCTGATAGGCTCATTGATAGTGATATGGTCAACCATAAAATTACTCAAAATGGTTCCACCCATAGATGTGTAATTAATAGAGACAAAAATGATCCTTTATTTGTGGCTCATGATTATTCTTTTAGTAAAAATAAAATCACTTTTGTAGAATCATCTCACAAAAAAAATATTACCAATATTTATACTTTGACAGCTCTTGGCAAAAATCAAACTAAAGTTGAAACGGTTGTTTTTACCAAACCCAATTTTTTTAAATTATTGATTTTTAATCTTTTCTTTAAAAAAAAGGTCCAAAAGAATTCTAAGCAAACACTCCTTAATTTAAATGAGCTTTGTAAAAAGATGATTTCAGAAAATCGACAACACCCTAATCAAATTGTATTGCCACAGAAGGTAGTCGCTATCAATTAAGATAGCTCAATTCTTTAACCCAATCATTCTTTAACATCTTGAGAAACTATTATGGTTTACAATTGTCTAGTAATTGTATAACTTGTATGTTCACATAAAATAAGCCTTAAATGAAACTTATTCCATTTCGTAGTCAACCCTCAGAATCTCCATTTCGTGTTTTATTTAGTTTGGAAAAACAAATTGAAGCATTTGAAAAAATTGCTAAAGATGAAAAGCATCCTTACTTCAAGTCAAGCAAAGAAGTATTGGAAGCGGTGCGTAAAGCTCCAGCATTAAGAGATGGTATTGAGGACATGGAAGAATTGCACCAGTACGAAAAGGAAATCAATCTTTTAGTGGATCCGCTCTTTCCAGAAAACTTGCAATTGAACGAAATTAAATCGATTGCAATTCCATTCAAATACACCGCATTTCATTTGACCAAACGCTTTGAGAATATTTTAGATAATGCAGAAGATGGGTACCAAATAGATATTGCTGGATTTAATGAGGATAAAATTTATATCTATAGTTGTACGACTATATTGATGAGATTTTACCAGCAATTCATTAATGTGAGTAGACCGCTGTACATTAATGTTCCTGATAAAAATACTGGCGTGACTAAGAATTATCGAGTGATGCTAAATGTAGATTTTTTGGATATTAGTAAAACGGAAGAAGCACCAGAATTGACTCCCGCAGATATTGACGAATTGTTGCTTCGTGGCAATGACCTCGAATTTTGGAAATCCAAGTTTCCTCCCAACAGTTATATCATCAAAGGTTTTGCTATGCTGAATTTATTTGATGCAACTAATGATGTGATCCTTTCAAAAATCCGTTCCGTTTTTCTCCGAAATGATAGAAATGTTTTTACTGAATTTAAAGAGCACTTAACTGAATTTATGGGGATTAGAGATTTGGAAATAGGATATTCCCTGTACGATACTAAGACAAAACAATCCTTAGTTGGTTATTTCAATCGGAGTGCTCAGAGTACTTTTTTGAAGGAAAATGAAAATATTTATTATCAAGATTTTTTCTGTGATAATATCTGCACCAAAGTGATGCATGAATCAGACATCATTGCGATCTCAGATGTTGAACGATACGGTGAGTTAACAGATGAAAATGTTTTTTATCAAAGACTCCATAAAAATGGAATCAAAAGTATTATTCTCCTTCCGTTAAAAATGTCAAACGGACATGTCCAACTGCTTGAACTGGTTTCTCAACAAAAGAATGAATTGAACTCTCTGAATGCTGCCAAGCTGGAAGATATTATTCCTTTTATTAAGATTGCTTCCGAGCGATATTATGAAGAGAATCAAAATATTTTGGAAAGTACAATTCAAGAAAATTATACGGCTATTCATCCTACCGTAAAATGGCGTTTTACAAAAGCCTCCGAGGGATTTAATATACAAAAAGAGGAAGGTGTTGAAGACCCAGTATTAGAAGATATTGTTTTTGAAGAAGTATATCCTCTGTATGCGCAAAGCGATATCAAAGGCTCTTCGACAGCACGTAATACTGCTATTCAAGCAGATCTAGCGATGCAGTTATCTTTGGTGATTGAGACCTTTCAGGAAATCATGATAGTGCAATCTTTTCCAATTTATCATAACTTGATTTATCGAGTACAAAACTATCTTACTCATGTAGAGGAGGGTTTAAAAGCAGGTGACGAGGTTAATATTCTTGAATTTTTAAAGCGTGAAATCTATCCTGTTTTTAATCATTTAAAAACGGTGAATCCTATTTTCGAGAAATCAATAGAAGCATATATTTCTAAAATTGATCCGCACCTACATGTGGTTTATGAGCAGCGGAAATCCTATGAAGATAGTGTCAATAAATTGAATGATAAGTTAGCAGCCTATCTAGACAAAAAGCAAGAAGAGGCGCAAGAAATGTTTCCACATTATTTTGAGCGTTACAAAACGGATGGAGTGGAGTTTAATATGTACATCGGAGCATCCTTAGTAGATGAGGAATCTTTTAGCTTATTGTATCTTCATAATCTTCGATTGTGGCAACTAGAAACGATGTGCGAATTGGAGCAAGTTGCTTTTGATCTGGTGGAAAAGTTGCCTTATCATTTGCGTGTTGCTTCCTTGATTTTAATTCATAGCAACCCTTTAGCTATTCGATTTAGTATGGAGCAAAAACAATTTGATGTGGATGGTGCATATAATGCTCGATATGAAATTGTAAAGAAAAGAATTGATAAATCTCATATTAAAGATACCGATGAGCGTTTGACTCAACCGGGTAAAATCGCAATTGTTTATTCGCAAGATAAGGATGCTATTGAATACCTTAATTATATCAAATACTTACAATCGAAAAATCTGATTGGTGAAGTCGAAATGTTGGAATTGGAAGATCTGCAAGGTGTTTCAGGGTTGAAAGCGATCAGAGTTGAGGTATTGTATAAAATCAAAAAGCGGAAGGCGAAAAATGGGACTAAGCAATTAAAGCAAGTTGAAAAAGGAAATGGTGAAGTAGTAAAGGAAGGATAAAAAGAAATCAAAATGTTTTTAGACCAAAAAATATTAACCTACAAAGGAAGAATCGTTTTTGAGAAAATTACGATGCCTTACTTTCAACGAATACCCAAACTGTTTGAGAAGAACGAGGCTTGCTTTATGTTTATCAATAAGGGAGAATTTTCAGTACGAACACCAGATCAATTTCTTTCTTTTAAAAAAGGTAAGGGGTTGTTGGCAAAATGTTTTGATTACTTTTTTGAAACCAATAAAACACAACAAGAGAGTAGTGATAATCTTGAATTGCTCGGCATAATTCTTCATCAATCTATGATGGAAGAATTGTTTCAGTTTGACCTTTCCACTTCAAATTATAAAGTTGATTTTAATGTCAAACAACTTCAAGTAGATGCACTATTGGCAAATTTTAAAGAGAGCATCAATATCCTTTTGGACAATCCTGAATTAGCTGATGAGACTTTGATAAAGACTAAACTCAAAGAATTTGTTCTCCTGCTGAGTAAATCAGAAAATGCTCCTTCTGAATTAGATTTCCTAGCGGCAATGTTCCAACCCAATGCGACAGATTTTCGGACTACGATAAATAATAATTTATACTCCAATTTGTCGGTGGAAGAATTTGCGAAATTATGTGCGATGAGTGTTTCGACTTTTAAAAGAAAATTTAAAGAGTTGTATTCCGAATCGCCCAAGAAGTATTTTTCCAAAATGAAA
>JBGCCY010000065.1:0-8020 GCA_045104975.1 Saprospiraceae bacterium | reverse complement strand
AAATCCTACCGACTCATCTTCTTCCGCTTCACCAAGTAACTTTGCAAAATCGGCCGAAACCCCCGATTAATATCCGCCTCTACAAAATCCACTTTATACTGCAAGCACTTCATTTTCATCGTCTCTTGAAATTTTTGCATTTGCTCCACATAATAATCTTTCACTTGATTCGATTGCAATTTGACTTCCTCACCTGTTTCCATATCGACAAAAACATAAGGGCGGTTTTCAAACTCAAAATCCATTTCCTTCTTTTTATCTACTACATGAAAAAGTACGACTTCATGTTTATTATGTTTTAAATGTTGGAGTGCGCTAAACAACTTTTCCGAATCTTCGCCCTGCTCCATCATGTCTGAAAAAATGACCACCAATGATCTTCGATGAATACTTTCTGCAATTTGGTGGAGTGCTTCCGTTGTCGAAGTTTTTCGATTGTCCTCAGGATTATCAATTAACTTTTGCAAAAATGTCAAAAGTAATCTATAGTGAGTTGTGCTCACTTTGCATCGAGTATGGGTGTGAACTTTTTCATCAAAAATACTTAATCCAAAAGCATCTCGTTGCTTGGACAAAAGGTTCATCAATGCAGCAGCAGCCAAAGAAGAGAACTGCAACTTGTTGGTATATTTCTTTTTATTTTTATTATCTGGTTTTGGAAAATACATCGAAGAGGAAGAGTCAATCACAATTTGGCAACGCAGGTTTGTTTCTTCTTCATAATTTTTGACAAACATTTTATCTGTTCTTCCATACACTTTCCAGTCGATACTCTTCGTACTTTCCCCAGGATTATATAATCGATGCTCTGCAAATTCCACCGAGAATCCATGGAATGGACTTTTGTGCAAACCGATAATAAATCCTTCTACCACTTGCTTTGCCAGTAAGTCTAAATTTCCTAAATCTTTAACATCAAAATTATCTAATAAATCCATTTTTTATTTTTTAAAAGGTGCCAGCTGGTCAGGTTAGTCGCTAGCGACCAACCTGACCAGCTGGCATCTATTTTTAAGAAAAATCTACTTAAATAATACGCTAAAAACCAAGTAAAGTTTTCCAAATAAGAAAGTCCTCATTCTGATTTAGAACGAGGACTTTAAAGTATTATTTTTTATAGAAATATTAGATTTTATTATAAATCTTTTTCACTATTTCTTTTAGCTGTAATTAAGCTAAAGCAGCATTAATTTTATCTTGCAAAGCTTGTTTAGTAGTAACACCAACATGTTTGTCAACTACTTCACCATCTTTTAAAATCAAGATAGTAGGAATGCTTCGAACTGAATATTTCATAGAAACATTAGGATTTTGGTCAACGTTTACTTTTCCGATAGTTGCTTTACCTTCGAAATCTGTTGCCAATTCTTCAATAATTGGAGTAATCATTCGACAAGGGCCACACCATTCTGCCCAAAAGTCAACAACTGCTACACCTTTTTTTTCGATTGCTACTTCTTGAAAGTTATCGTCTGTGAATTGAAATGCCATAATATTATTTTATTAACTGTTAAAAAAGTGATTCTAATAAAGATGTAAACATCTTTGATTTAAAATGGTTGCAAATATACTTATTTCAATTTATTCTACTGTCTTAATTAAGACAAAAAATAATGGACTAAAGTATAAATGGTTGAATTAGAGTAGAAAGCTCTTCTTTTGAAAACGTTTTTTGATAAAAAAGATGCGTTCCATCTGTTTGATTTACCAAGAAAATAGCTGGGACTTCTCCCGACCAATTTGGATGAATCTTTCGAAACCATGTTGCATTCAAGGTATCTGACGAGTAATATACCTCGGAAGTCACGTCATTTTCGCGAATAAATGAGTTGATTTTATTAAGATCGTTTGGTCGATTCATGCTAAATAAAACTACTTGGAACAAAGAATCACCCATTTCCTTTTGAGTGGATAATACAGTTTGGTTAGCTTTTACCGATTCAATGCTATCAATATTGAAAAAGGAATAAATATGCAAAATTTGATTAGAATATTGAATCATAGAATCCATCTCATTTTCTGAAACAGGAATGGCAGATTTACCTTTAGCATTGGCTAATTTTTTTTTGTCTTCCTGAGATAATTCTGAACTTAAATCCGTTTCAGTATGAGGCATAGCAGATTCAAAGGGATTAACTTTAGTGGCATTGTCCTTTTGATTATTATTTTTGCAAAAAGAAAAACAAATAGATAGTATGATTAATCCTAATAAAAAATGATTTTTCATATTGTGGTTTTATTAAATAATAAGCTCTGCGTGTTGAGTTGCTTTTGATAAACTCATCACTCTTTTAATACTTTACAAGTAACGGAATATTTCTAAAACAGTTAACGTGGAAAAAAGGTATTTTTTAAAAAATAAGAAGAAGTGGATCTGGGTCGCTCTTGGTTTGTTGGCAATACTTGTAAGAGTATTGTTGGGTTTTTCACCAGAATTGACGGAGCGCCTATATTCGAGAGGGATTTTTGTGGGGATTCGATGTTTATTGGATTACACAATTGGATGGTTGCCCATTCCATTTGTGCAGGTTTTTTTGGTTGGACTTATTATTTTTATTATTTCCAAAGTTCGGAATCTCATTCGAACTCATACCTCATTTATAGAATCATTAAAGCGAGTTAGTTTAGGAATTGTATCTTTTTGTTTTGGAGTGATTTTCTTCTTCTTGGTACTTTGGGGATATAACTATGGCCGATTGCCTGTTGAAAATTCTATGAATTTGACACCCAATCCTTTGACATTAACTGAGTTAAAAACTGAACTAGGAATTAATACCAAAGAAGTGTCAGATGCCAGGTTAACTATTCCGAATATCACAGATTCTGCGATTCAAAAAACGTTTTTACCAATTGATTTAGAAAATGAAGTTCGGCAGGAGGTGGAAAAATTATTGGAAAAATTAGACTACCCAACTGCAGGAACCGTTCGGGGAAGGTTGCTGCAGCCCAAAGGGATTTTATTACGATTTAGCACAGCAGGAGTTTATTTTCCATGGACGGGTGAAAGTAATATTGACGCTGGACTTCATCCAATTCAAATTCCTTTTACCTTGGCTCATGAATTTGCTCATGGGTATGGATTTACGGATGAAGGCACTTGTAACTTTTTAGCTTACTTAGCCTGTATCCAATCTGAAAATCCAGTTTTTCAATATTCAGGACATTTGAGTTATTGGCGATATTTGGCCTCTTCTTACCGTCGAAATGATCGAGAAGGTTACACAGAATATTTTAAAACTTTACCCAAAGGAATGATTACAGATTTGTATTCCATCGATGCGAATAGTGATAAATATCCTGATATTTTACCTCAATGGAGAAATGCAGTTTATGACACTTATTTGAAAACGCAAGGGATTCCTGAAGGAGTGATCAATTACAATCGAATCGTGATGTTAGTGAAATCGTGGCGGGAGAAAAAATAAGGGTGGTTAATGATTAACACCACGAGGTGTTCACAGTTCACCGTTAATCATTAACGGTGAATAACTCGTATCGTTTTAGTCCAACTTCCATTTTTTTGTAGCCTTCCAAAGAGAAATTCTTTTTCTTTTTTTCTACTAAAAAATAAGGGTAAGAAATGGTGTTGCTGGTGCTGATGTTACTATTTCGCATCAAGTAAACTTTTAATCCCCAATCTTGATGGATAGATTTTTCAATGGTGATATGTGCATTTTTAGGAAGTGTGTGTTTTAATAAATAGATATCATGAAGCATATCTGCATCTCGTTTTGATTTCCCAATTTGTAAGGAGGAGAAGGAAATTGCACCGATTAATAGGAAGATGGATGTAATTGTGAATATATTGTTATAAGATTTTTTGTTTGATTCATTTTGGAAAAAAACGCTAAGATTCGGAGCAACAATTATTGCCATCGCAATTCCAAAATAGGGTAGTGCATGAACCATGTAAAATCCTTTTTGTACCATCGTCAAAAGCAAGGGTAACGTTCCTGCAAAACCTATGAGTAAGAATAGAATGGTGTTTTTTAAATCTATTTTTTGAAGAGAAAATGATTTGGATTTTAGTTTGGCAAAAAGCAAAATTAAACCACCCAGAATTAATGGCGGCAACAACTCTTGAACTAATCTTCCAACAATATAAAAACGATTCCCAACTGTTGGGTCAGAATCAATCCTCCCCATCAATCTATTTTCAAAATAAAAAATTAAACTTTCTCTGGCAGGTTCATAAAGCATTAAAAGTGAATAAATCCCGAAGGTAGTTAAGCTTAATAAAAACGTATGGTGTATTACATTTACAAATGTAATTTTTCGATGCGAAATCCAAATCAAAAAAGGAAAGGCTAGTGGAAAGAATCCTGGAACTCCTTTGCAAAAAGAGGCTAGGAAAATAAAAAGACCACTTAAAAGTAGATATTGTATTTTTGATTTTTGGAAATAAAATTTTAATAAAAAATAGGTACTTGTAAGTGTAAAAACTCCCATCGTATTTTCATGCATATTATTTTGAAAACTCCAAAAACAGACAGGAATAATGATCCAAAATAAAATGGGCAACCAAGAGAATTTGAATAATTTTTTTTGATTTTGAAAAATGATTTTCCAATTAAAATGAATCAAACCAGCGGTGAGCATAGCCATCAAAAAGGAGTAAAATCTTTCGACATAAATACTTGTTCCAAAGATTTTAAAAAACAAAGATTGAATCCCAAAAACTAAAGGAGGATGTTCGTGAAAAGTATGGACTCCATGTTTATTCCAAGTGTCTGCAAAAATGGGATTCCAAAAATCGCCAAAACCTGCTGCTTGATTTTTTGCCACAGCGGTGTACAACACACCATCCATAAACATTCCATCCTGAATTAAAAGTGGAACAATCAAGAGGATGAAAATGGCTAGAGTGAAAATATGAAAAGGAAGATGTTTCATTTGTATATTGGGTTGACGATAGACTGCAGACGGACTTTAATGTGTTATTTTTTCTTTTTTATAAAATCAAAGCTAATTCCGACGCTTGGAGTAAAACCTAATTCTTGATGATAATTCGAAGCCAAATCAAATCGTAACCCATTCTTCATTTGGTAGCCTAAACCAAAACTTAACGCAGTCGGATTAGTTTGCACACCAATTCTAAGCCAGAAATCTTTCGCTAACTCATATTCAATGCCACTTTTAAAAACGAAAGGAAAGTCAAAATCTTTTTCCAATTCAGCATGTAGTAATAATTTTTTTGAAGCGGTATAGGTAAGACCTGTGCGAAGGATAGTGGGGAGAAACTCATCTTCAATTATTTCCAATTTTACAGGATTGAAAAGGTGAAATCCAAGCAATAAATTTTCAATCAATTCTGATTGAACTCCAATCTCGAAAGTGAATAAATTCTTATTTCCGTTTTCAGCAATTTGAGTGCTCAACATATCAAATTGAATTCCCACAGAAAGTTTATCCATTAACTTTCGAGCATAAGTCAAACCGATTTTTGATTGATTAAAATCCTCAAAGCCAAAATAATTTATACTTATTCCAAACGTTCCTGAATTGGTTGGCATCGCGAATCCAGCACCAAGATTATTCAAATCATTTAGCAAAAATCGTTGTTCGGCTGAAAATAGAAAACTCATGTTTTCCAATTCTGCCAATCCAGCTTGATTATTGAGAATGGAATTTATTCCCGTAAAAGAAACCGAAGCATTGGCAACACCTTTGCTACGAGCATCAGCTGTATTGTTTGCTCCATCTTGAGCAAAGCCATTAAAACTAAGAAGAATAAGAATTGGAACTATTAATTTTCGCATACCTTTTTTTTATCATATCGACTTTAAAAAAGTAAAAGTACAAGATTTAAAATATTTCTTTTTATTTGACCTATTACTTCTTCATAAAAAACCAATTAATTTTTTGATATTTGGAAAATAAAAATAGTAACCAATGAAAAAAGTATTTCTCTCCTACGCTCATAAAGATGAAGATTATAAAGATGAGTTAAAAACTCATTTAAAACCACTAGCAAGATTAGGAAAAATTAAAATTTGGGATGACCGAGCCATTGATGCAGGTGATGAATGGCATGATGAAATTATGTCCGCTTTAGAAAGTGCTGATATTATTTTAATGTTAATTAGCAACTATTTTATTGCATCAGATTTTTGTTATGATAAAGAGTTAAAGCGGGCCTTGGAACGACATGAAGCAAAAACTGCTCGAGTGATTCCAATCATTATTCGTACTTGTGAATGGTATGAATTGCCATTCGGGAAATTACAAGCTGTTCCTAAAAATGGGAAAGCGATTAGTGAATGGGATAATCCTGATGAGGCGTACACTTTTATTGCTAAGCAAATAAATAATGTGGTATAGGAATGAATGATTAATTTTTACATGATGAATACTATGTAGTACATTTATAAAAAAAAAGGTGCTCTGAAGAATCAGAGCACCAATTTTACCTAAAAACGTTTTTTGTGTTTACTTCTTCATGATGTTTTTAGTAGAGATAATTTCTCCATCTAATCGAGTTACCAAATAATAAACTCCACTATTCAATCCATTCACATCAATTACTGTTTGATAATTTCCTTCATAAAGTTTTCCTTCATTTACTTCTTGAGCATTTCGTCCTAAGATATCAACTAATGTAAAAGTAATATTTCCAGAAACAGGGATGGAGAAGTTAATATTAACTACTTGATCCACAGGGTTAGGGAAAGTATTTACGACTACTTTTGCTTTATCCAAATCAGAAATAGCAACATCTACATCATTCATGATATCATCGAAATAAAATGTTTCATCCATTCCTGGATTTTCAAAATCAGCAAATAATGCAACTAAATCATAATCAACCGAAGGATCAAGAGCAGGGTCAGAGGCAGTACCCATATCGAATATTATCGTTTCCCAAGCATTTGCAGTTGTCGTATTCGCTAGAACTTGAGCAAAAGTAGCTCCCATACTTGCAGCATTTTCAATTTTCAATAAAACCGGCACACCAGCTCTTGGTGACCAAACTTTAACAGAAAGTATATTTCCAGCTTGTAACGACCAGTCAATTGGTGCTTCTAACGGTAATGATGTTCCAGCCCAAACTTGTGCAGAGGCTGGTTTTTCGAAAGATAAAACTGTTGCACTTGTATTCGCTCCTGAAGGATCAGGGTTAGGAATAACTGAAGAGTTAGAATCTCCAAAAGCATTGTTAGTATAAGTAATAGTACCATCTTCAAATGTTATAGGTAAAGTAGGTAGCGTTACTTGTACAGAAGAATGTGCTACATCATCCGCATAAAAAGTTGTTCCTGTTCCTGCATTATCAAAATCAGGGAAAATGATAACTTGAGTATAATTAATTGCTGGATCAAATGTTCCAACAGTAGAAGTAGTCATATCAAAAGAGATGGTTTCCCAAGTATTAGCACTTGTGCTATTTGCCAAAACTTCCGCAGAAACAATATTCATTGGATCAGAAACATCTTCGATTTTCAACAAGAAAGGAGTCCCTGCATTTGGAGACCAAACTTTAGCAGTCAAAGTTGTCCCATTTGACCAATCAATAGCAGATGCCAAAGGTAAAGTTGCACCAGCCCAAGTTTGAGCACCAGCTACTTTCTCTAAAGATAAAACAGTTGCACTAGTGTTGTCACCAGAAGCATCTGGGTTAGCAATTACACTAGAAACTAATTCTCCAAATGGTAAATTTTGGTAAGTAATAGCAGGATCTTCAAATGTTATTGGAAGGGTAGGAAGCGTAATTGCAGGAGCAAAATGAGCTATATCGTCTGCATAGAAAGTTGTTCCTGTTCCAGCAACATCATAATTAGGAAAAATAATTACTTGAGTATAATTAATTGCTGGATCAAATGTACCAACAGTAGAAGCAGTCATATCAAAAGAGATGGTTTCCCAAGTATTAGCAGCAACACTATTTGCCAAAACTTCCGCAGAAACAATATTCATTGGATCGGTAAGGTCTTCAATTTTTAATAAGAAAGGAGTTCCTGCTTCAGGCGACCAAACTTTAGCAGTCAAAGTTGTACCATTTGACCAATCAATAGCAGATGCC
>JBGCCY010000064.1:0-56139 GCA_045104975.1 Saprospiraceae bacterium | reverse complement strand
GTCAAACTATCTCCAAAAAATAGAATTTGTTTTTTCTTCTTTTCTTTTTTTTTTGTTTTATTATTGTTATCGTTATTTATTTCTTTAGTTTCTGCTTTTGCATTTTTCACCGAATCGGATTTAGTTGTTTCTCCACATGCTATCATGCTTAAACTCAAAAAAACAACCATTAAATTTTTATAGAAAAATTTCATTCTTAATTTCTTTATTTTATTGTTGACAAATATAACATTCTCATTTCCTAATTGAAATGCATTTCTACGGAACTGTTTGATTTAGTGATGAACTATGAATGATAAGTGATGAGTTAGTCATCAAAACTAATTGTTTATGAATAATTCAAACTTATTTTTTTCGATCGGTAGAGAAATTAACAAGATCTTCTAAGGATTCGCGAGCTGGGGAAGTAGGAAAAGAATGTAAAATTCCAAAGGCATCTTCTCGATATTTCAACATTACTTCTTCCGCATATTCTAGGCCTCCGCTTGCCCGAACAAACTCGATCACTTCATTCACTTTTTCAGGATTTTCATTATGCTTTTTAACAATATTGATAATCCTTTTTTTGTCTGAGCGAGTAGCATTATTGAGAGCGTAAATGAGCGGGAGCGTCATTTTCTTTTCTTTGATATCTATGCCTAATGGTTTTCCAACATCATCCGTTCCATAGTCAAAAAGATCATCTTTAATTTGAAAAGCGATACCAATTTTTTCTCCAAACAATCTAATTTTTTCAATCAATTCAATATCCTCTGTTGCTGAAGCGGCACCTGCTGCACATCCTGCTGCGATAAGCGATGCCGTTTTCTGTCTAATAATTTCAAAGTAAATATCTTCTTCGATATCTAATTTTCGAGCTTTTTCACTTTGTAATAATTCGCCTTCAATTAATGCTTTGACTGCATGCGAAACAATTTCCAACAATCGGTATTGCTTGTTTTTTAAAGAAATAATCAATGCTTGGGTAAACCAATAATCGCCAACTGTTACCGCTACCTTATTTTTCCAAAGCGCATTCACCGAAGCGGAACCTCGACGCTCGTTGGCATCGTCCACTACATCATCATGAATCAATGTCGCAGTATGTAACAATTCAACAAAAGTGGCCGCGTGAAATGTTCCATCATTGATTTTACCGCATAGTTGTGCACACAACAAGATAAACATCGGACGCATCTGTTTTCCTTTCCGTTCGAAAATATAGTTATTGATTTTTTCCAAAAGCGGCACAGGACTTTGCATAGCTTCTTGAAACATTTTTTCAAAAACCTTCAACTCTTCTTCTATCGGTTGCTTGATCGTTTCCAACGATTTTATCATAAATAAATTTGATTTATTAATCCTTATTCTAAACTGTTTAGAACTTCATTTAGAATAATATCTATTCCTTATCGCTTACGCTCAATAACGTAATCTACTAAATCTTCCAAGGAAGTTCTCGCTTCTGATGGAGGAAGTGATTGTAAAATTTCGGTAGCCTCTTCTCGATATTTTTGCATTACTTTTTGAGCATATTCTATTCCTCCGCTTGCTTTGACAAAGGCAATGACTTCTTTTAAATTTTTATCATTATTGATGTAATTAACTATTGTTCTTTGTTCTGAATCAGAAGCGTTGTTGAGTGCATAAACTAAGGGAAGACTAATTCCTTTTTCTTTTAAATCAATCCCTAATGGCTTACTCGTTCCATTGCTTCCAAAATCAAATAACTCATCTCGTAATTGAAAAGCAATGCCAATTTTTTCTCCAAACAATTTCATCTTCTGAATTACTTCTTCATCTTCCGTCGTAGAAGTTGCACCTGCCAGGCATGCTGCTGAAATTAATGAGGCAGTTTTTTTACGAACAATTTCAAAGTAACTTTCTTCATCAAAATCAAATTTTCGAGCTTTCGAAATGGCGAGCAATTCTCCTTCACTCATTTCTTTGACTGCTTCAGCAACGATTTCTAATAATTCAAATCGCTTGTTTTTCAATGCAATCAAAAAACCTTTCTGCAATAAATAATCACCAACCAAAACCGCTATTTTATTTTTCCAAATCGCATTCAACGAAAAGAATCCTTGACTTTCATTCGAGTCATCTACAACATCATCATGTACTAAAGTGGCTGTATGCAAAAGTTCTACTAACGACGCTGCGTGAAAAGATGCATCGTTAATCTCGCCACAGACTTTTGCACACAAAAAAACAAACATAGGACGTACCTGTTTGCCTTTTCTTTGAACAATGTAATAAGTGATTTTATCCAACAATGGAACATGACTCCGCATGTCTTCTCGAAACCGTTGCTCAAAAGTTTTCAACTCTTTTTCAATAGGTCGCTTGATCGTTTTAATTGATCGAGCCTGACGGCTGGGTTGGACCATGAATTTGGTGGATTTTTTTGTGAAAGTAATTTTTTTTAGATCGCTTCACTAAAAGTAAAGCGATCTGCTAAGCCTGCAAGATACAAGCTATTCCTTGCTTTTGTAAAACATCCTGTAAAAAGATTAGTTGAATAAAAATGGCGTTATTTCTGAGGAAGTAGATTTGAAAAAAAATCCAACACTCTTATCAAGAGTGCTGGAGATTAAGAGAGAGCGTTTAAATTGGGGCTATGAGTCTTAGAGAGAACTTAGAGATTTTTGGGAGGTTGAAAAAATCTAATATTCTTTCGAGAGTTTCTCTTTAACCCATACTTTGATGATTTGATTATTTATGGTTTCTAATTTATTATTAGTTGGGTGACTGTCAATTTCTAGTAATTCTTTTAATTCCTTCAGAATTGTTGGTGGTTCATCGAGCGAGGGTAAATTGATTAATTTTTTGATAGAAGAAAGTAACATTTCTTCTATCCGTCCCATCTCTCCAAATGATTTTAGGTGTCGAGTAATTCGCAAAATATCTTTATCCTCTATCTCTTCATCTTCCAACTCATAGCGAACGATCAACTCCATTAATTTTACATATTTCAAAATATGTGGGCGCAATTTACCTCCGGCTATTCTTTCTATCTGTTTGATTTGTCGAATTACCTTAGCGTAATCTTTTTGCATAAAATGATACACCGCAATGTGATAGAAAATAACTATTTGTTGAGAAGCAGGTATTTTTTTAAGGCTTACCAAATGATCCTCTTTAATCAAATTGCAAATGGCTTCAATTCCAGAATAACTTTGATCCACTAACTGAAGTAAAAAATGAATCGTATCAATCTCTAAAGACAAAATACCTTCTTCTTCTTTTGAAAAAGGTTGGATAGATTTCCATTCATTTAATAATTGAGGAATATTTTTTTGTGAATGATCTGATGAAATTTTACAAAAAGTATAGTCTCTTAATTGTCGAATAAATGTATCTCGAAAAACACTTTTCATGGCAGGTTTAGATTCCCATAAGGAAAACATTTCGTCGCCAAAATAATTCGCTTGAGTAAAATTTGAACGTGCATTTGCATTCAAAAAATGAATTTCATGAAACAACACTTGAGATAAAAAGGTCGTCGCATTTGATTTGTCTAACATCAATTGATGTTGCATAACTTTGCTAAAAACTGCATCTACCTGTGAGGTTTCATAAAAATTCAAAAGGGTGTCATAATATAAACGCACTTTGGTGTGAAGTGCTTTGTATTCGTTTTCTGTTTTTACTAAATGAGCAATTTGTTCATAGGAGTTTAAAAATTTGCTAATAGCTGGTTTAATAGTTTTATAATTTTCAAGACATGGAAGGAGTAGCTTTTCCCTTTCCATAATTTCTTGTTGCAAGCCGTATAACTCATTGGCTATTGCAATTTTTTTTGCTCGCTTTAAAACTTCTAACGCTTGATGATAAAATGTCTTATAAAAAAGTACTTCAGCCGAATTCAACATTGCACCAAGTTTGGCATGCTCGGAACGGGAGCTGTACAATTGCCGAAGCACTTTTAATATTTGTTCATAGAGTAAATATTTGGTTCTTGAGATTTGCTTTGAAAAAGAGTGTTTTTTTAGCTTTCGTAATAATTTAATTTCATTGTATTCCTGTTGTGCATCTATCGCGTCAAAAAGAATAGTGTAATTGTTTTCATTTTTATGAACACTATTTACACACATTTTAAATTGCCTTTTCTCTGACTTGGAAAGACTCTTAATAAGACTATGTAAATCTTTAGGATCTTTCATTTGGTTTTTGATCTAAGGGTTATGAGAATTTTATTCTTTTTGGAATAAATTAAATTAAGGGTGTTGTTTATTTTTTGGTGTTGTTTTATATAATGATATTCAAAGAAAATTATTTATTTACTGATATGACTTAAGCATCACCTATTTTTTATGCTTCCTAAGCAGTTTAAATAGTTTATTATAATTAATTTTCCAAAAGCTATTAATTTCACTCCCCCCAATCAAAAAAAATCATAACATACTGATAATCAAATATATACAACAAAAATAAAAATTCAACCTTCTCTAATTTTCAATCGCAAAACCAATCATTCAAAAAAGTCTAAATATGGTCTCTAAAGTCCAAAAAAATAATTGTAATTTTATTTTATTTTTGACAATTTGATTTATACGCTTTATAATGGTTTCCAAACAATCAACTACAAAGGCTTCAGACCCTGTCTATGATTTAATTCATAGTATGTCTCGTATGGAGAAAAGATACTTCAATATCAATACTCAATCCATCAGAAATAATCGAGGGGAAATCCCCGATTACTATCTCTTATTTAAGATTTTAGATAAGATGAAAAAAATTGATATGGAAAAAGCAGAGCAGCTTTTTTTACAAAAATTAAGGAAAGCGGAATTTTCAAATTTCACCGTCAAGAAGAAAGAGTTGTATGATGCATTAATGAAATCGTTGAGAATTTTTCATTTTAAAAAAACTAAGAAGTCTGCTGATTATATTAAAGTGTTGATTAGGGATGCTAATTTTTTATTTAAGCGAGGGCTTTTAAAGGATACGGAAAGACACCTAAAAGAAGCAAAAAAACTGGCAGGAAAATGTGGTGATACTTTAAGTTTGATTGAGATTAATCGATTTGAAAGTGACTATCTTAGGTCTACTCGGTCCAGAAATATAGATAAAAAGTTAGCAGCTATTCATTCAGAAGGAAATATTTTATTTGAACAATTAAAAGAAGAAGAAAAGGTTAGAAAAGATTTTGATTTAATCTCTTCACTAAGACAAAAAAATAATAAAATCACAAATGAAGAAGAAATAAATAAATTCAGAAATGATTTCTCTCACCTTTTTAAAATCGAAAAAGATAATAACCTCTCCATTCTTTCTAAAAGATACTTATATAATGCACTTTCACAATATCATTATCTGCTTGATGAATATCAACTTTATCTTGAAAAAGCACTAACTATAATAAATTGGTGGGAAGATAACGAGACCTGGTTAAATCAATCCCCACATCTGTATATTGGATCACTTTCAAATTTGTTAATAGGTTACGCCAAACTAAAAAAATATGATGAATTTTTATACGTATTAAGGAAGATAGAAGAAATAAAACCCAATAACCAATATGAAGAAGCCATGAAATTCCATCGACTAATGATTAATAGACAAAATTACTTTCTAAACAAAGGTCTAATTGATGAAGTATGCAACTTAGCTAATGCGATTGAAAAAGGGATAAAGAACCATAAATTAAATGAAGGAGTTCAAATAGCCTTAATATTTAATATTATAGTGGCTTTCTTTGTCAATAAAAGGTACAAGGAATGTATCAAATGGGTCAATTTATATAATCCATTTAAAAAATTGGATATGGCAAGATTACAAATTCAATTTGCACAAATACTAAAGGTGATTTCACTTTATGATATGGAAGACTTAGATGAATTTGATAAACAGATTAAATCAACTGAGAAATACTATAAAAATCTTGATTTACCACGACAATCATTGGAGCACATTGTCCTAAGGTCAGTAAAACGAATGAGTAAAGTCGTTCCTAGTCAGCAAACAAAAATTATCAAAGAATTAAAAATTACTCTTGATGAACTACCTGCAAAGTCAAAAAGAAGGGTTGGTTTTGATGAAATTAATTTATGGGTAAATGGTAAGGTTAAAGGAAAAACTATTATTCAATTGTTACTAGAAAGGAATAAGAAATAAGAAAAATCTTAAAAATTGCTTTTCAAGATTCTCCTTATTAATGTTAATATTATTTACTTGTTCTAATCAACAACTTAGTTTGAGCTGAATTTAATCTTAAATTAAAAGTGTTACCTCCTGACAAACCATATTTTTTTACATCTCCAGTAAACGTGGGTTCTATATCATCATCGCCAATCATCATTAGCTGATTAGTATTCTCATGAAATGTAGCATTCCATTGTGCTACAGCAGCAGTTGAAAACTCATCAGCACCTTCAGTTAAAGCACTAGACGCAGCCACGACGTGTACATTACCTAAAATCGAAGTAATATATACTCCATTGCCTGTTAAAGAAAATTCTTGAGGAAGTGCACCATCAGGAAAAAATAATTGGAGCTTCGTCATGTCTGTAGTAAGAGAAATTGAATTTGCCATTTTAATTGCATGTGTTTTATTAAATAATCTAGTTTTAAAATTCTATTTAAATTTGACGTTTACTTCCATTTTTCTCAAATCAAAAAACGTAAGTAATTCTAATTTTCAAGGCCAACAACTGACTATATAACGCTGATGATCAATTATTTATGTATAAAAATTATCTAATTTCCAATATAGTTTTTTCCAAATTGTTTTTCCCTGAAAAATTAGCTATCCTAATTTTTATCTTTAATTTTGGGGCTTTATGTTTTCACTTAACATTCTAAAATTAAAAAGTGCTAGGATTTTTTAGAACCAATCAATTAGCTGCCAATTTATTTTTAATAATATATGTATTGGTATTACGTACTTCAGGTCTTTTTGCAACTGAAGTCTGGGAACCTGGATCTGCTGGAGTTCTTAGTCACGTCGTTTATAGTTACGTAGGAACTCACGGGTGGTTGCCTGATTTGCTCTCTCTTATCCTAGTTTTACTACAAGCATTATTATTAAATATATTGTCGGCACGTTTTAGGGTGTCGAAGGAAGTAACGATGTTTCCAGGTTTGTTTTACATTTTACTGATGAGTACGTTGCCGAGTTTTTTGCATTTGTCTCCAGTTGTGATGAGCAATACATTTTTGATTTTAGCCATATCAAGTTTGTTTAATGCTTATAAAAAATCTTCCGTTGCAGGTTCTATTTTCAATGTAGGTTTTTGGATTAGCATGGCAAGTCTTTTTTACTTTTCTAATTTCGTATTTATATTTTTGGCGATTTTTGGATTGGCCACTCTGCGAAATATTCGAATAAGTGAAGTCTTTATGATTATCATTGGTATGATCACTCCCTTATTTTTGACTGGAACTATTTTTTATCTAACGAATGATTGGAGTAACTTTTACCAAACTTCTTTCCTAACTGAATTTAGCTTTTGGAATTTTGAATGGGTAGAACATTGGAGCAATTATGTCCCGATGACTTTATTTGGAATTTTGATATTAACGGTCTTTGGCAGTGCTAATATTTATTTCCAAAAACAAAGCATTCGTTCTCAAAAAAATATTCAAATTTTATATTACTTTATCATAATTTTTCTTTTGACTGCTCTTATTCAAAAGGGGATTCGGGTGGAGCATCTTTTATTATTAGCGATTCCATTGTCTTTATTATTACCATTGAATTTTTTAGAATTTAGGAAAAGAGAAATAGGAAGTGGAATTCATTTGACTTGGTTGATTGGAATTTTATTTTTACAATATCGATTGTTGTTTATGTAACCTCTCAATATATTGATGTTTGGATTAAACTTAGAAACTCAATCAAAAAACTCCCATAGTAGAAATCACACTATTAGGAGTTTTTTGATTTTGATGGTCATTTTAATTTTGATTTTAATGGTCAATTCTTAATTAATCAATATCTTTGTGTTTTTATTTTTTAACCTAAAAAAATTCCCTATAGAAACATCAAAGCGGAATTTGCAACCTGCACCAATAAAAGCAGACTGTAAACATCCCTTTAGAGGTCGGGGTTTAAAATATGAAATTTGGAGTAGTTGTTTTTCCAGGATCTAATTGTGATGATGACATGATTCACGTGCTCGGTACAGTTATGCAACAAGACGTTGTGAAACTGTGGCACAAAGACACAGAACTCAATGGTTTCGAAAAAGGTGATTGTATTGTATTGCCAGGCGGATTTTCTTATGGTGATTATTTGCGAGCAGGAGCGATTGCTCGATTCTCTCCAATCATGAAATCAGTCATTGAATTTGCCAATAACGGTGGCTACGTTTGGGGAATTTGCAATGGATTCCAAGTAGCATGCGAAGCAGGATTGTTGCCAGGAGTCTTATTAAGAAATAGCAATCAAAAATTTATTTGTAAAAATGTTCATTTGAAAACATTGACAAATAATGCTGCCATTACTTCAAGTATTGATTTGGACAATCCACTTTTGATTCCTATTGCACATGCGGAAGGTCGGTACTTGGCTGATGAAGCTACACTAAAATCATTGGAAGAAAATGACCAAATTCTTTTTAAGTATTCTGATGAAAATGGAAATGTAACTGACGAATCTAATCCAAATGGTTCGACTAATAATATCGCAGGTATTTGTAATGCTAATAGAAATGTTTTCGGAATGATGCCTCACCCAGAGCGAGCTTCTGAAAAAGCACTAGGAAATGATGAAGGGCGAATTATGTTTGAGTCATTGATTGGCTTGATGGTAGATGCTTAAAATTGAAACTTAAGAATAAATTAAGGTGGGATAAATTCAGTTGACTGATTTTATCCCATTTTTTATTTTTTTTATTTTGAAAATAATAGCGCCAAATAAATTTAATTTTATAATTTAGCACTATAATACTAAAAGGCATTAAAAGAACAGACAACAAACATATCCTTCCCATATTTAATATCTCCCATTAACCTTCATATTTTAAAACTTTACCCTTTCATATCTATTGACTAAAGAGCAGTCAGTTAATCAAATTTGGTATCTATTTGAGCACTTAGGCGCATCAAAACAAAACGAAAATCAACAACTATTTATAGTACCATTTTTATTGACTGACTAAATTATATATTATCTAAACTGTTTCGAATCCTAAATTCATTTACTAGACATGAGAGTTGCCTTACTATTAATTTGCTTATTTTCTTTCTTCTCTTCCTCTGCTCAATTGGAGCCAGTCAAATGGTCTTTTGATGTTGAAAAGGTAAGTGAAACCGAGTACGACATTATCTTTACTGCTAAGATTGACAAAGGGTGGTCGGTATATTCTCCTTATCTTGAATCTGATGCAGGCCCAATTCCAACAACATTTGAGTTTTACAATAATGATCTTCAAGCGGTAGGTAAAGCACGTGAAGAAGGAAATCGAAAAGAAGTTTTCGATGAATTATTTGGAATGAATTTGATCAAATTTAGTAGGAAAGCAAGATTTACTCAGCGAGTAAAAATTGATGACTCTAATACTATTTCAGGTCATTTGACTTATATGACTTGTGATGACGAAAGTTGTCTTCCTCCTGAGGATGTGAATTTTGAAATAGCACTCAGGTAATAAGGAGTCAGGCGTCAGGAGCTTTTTTGTATCTCTCATTATTTGAATACTGTGAGGAAACAAAAAGCCCCTGACTCCTGACAATTCGCCAAAGGCGAATGACCTGAACACCTGATTACTCATCCGAATATGTTAAATTTTAATCTAAGCAAAACGAAAAACTTTTTTTCCCGTTTAAACAAACGTTAGACAAAACATTGTTAGAAAAAAATGGTCAAGTATCTTGAATTTAAAAAAATAAATTCAAAATATACTTTTGAAAAACCATTGTTAGTGATTGGCAGTAAGCTCCGAGCTTGCTGCCAATCACTTTTTTTGTATCTATACAGTCAGTAAAAGACATTTTAGAAAGGTATATTTGCAAATATGTAATGTAATGATTTGTATTTTTGTAAAATATGCAAAAATCAATTTCGACATAAAATAGAACTACTTCAAAATCAAATAAATTTTTTAGATATGCGAATACTGCTTACACTACTTTTTAGCCTCAGTTTCATGACTGCTTCATTCGCTCAAATCCATAATCCTGTAAAGTGGAAAATGGAATCAAAGCAGGTGAGTGCCAATGAATTTGACTTAATTTTTAAAGCAACTATCGAAGAAGGTTGGACAGTTTACTCCCAATATTTGGAAAGTGATGATGGCCCGGTGGCGACTTCTTATACTTATGACGAAGGAGGACACTTTGAGTTAGTTGGAAAAAATAAAGAATCCGACAATCGAGTGAAGAAATATGATAAGGTTTTTGAAATGGACTTAGTCAAATTCTTTGACTATGCTGTGCTTACCCAACGAGTTAAAGTCAAGGATTTTTCAAAACCAGTCACAGGGTATTTTACATTCATGACTTGTGATGCTACAAAATGTCTTCCTCCTACGGATATTGATTTTAATTTTGCATTGAAAAATACGATGAAGTCTGCAAGTGGTGGCGAAGAGAAAAAGGAAGAAACTCCTGAACCTAAGAAAGAAGAACCTGCTCCTGAAAAAACTCCTCAAGGAAAAAGTGATTTGTCTTTTTCATCAGGTTCAAATGATGGCGCTGGTGGAAATAATCAAAATCAAAATGCTTCAGCAGATACGGATTCTAAAATTCCATCGACCATTTCAGAACCAACTGATGATGCTCAAGCTGACAATGGTTTAAAAAAAACAACTTCTTGGGAAGCAACTTTAGAGAAAGTAAATGATTCAGAATATAATTTAATTCTAAAAGCAAAAATTCAAGATCATTGGTATTTGTATTCTCAAATCCAAGACAATCAAGATTCAGATGATTATGATGGACCATATCCAACAGCTTTCAATTACGACCCAGGTGATAATTATGAGTTAGTTGGAAAAACGACTGAGTCTGATAATATGAAAAGAGTTCGAGATGCAGTTTTTGAGATGGATGTAAATAAATTTTCTAATGAAGCTACATTTACACAAAAAATAAAAATCACCGATCCTTCCAAACCAGTTACCGCATATTTCGAATATCAAACTTGTGATGACAAACAATGTATCATGAATACGGATGATATTTTTATCGATGTAAAAAATGGGAAGGCGTACATCGGAGCAACAGCTACTAAAATGATGGGTGCTTATTCTGCATCTGAAACTAGTGGGAATGGTGGACAATCTCACATGTCAGGCGATACTATCGATCAATCAAGAGCAAGTATTATTTCTACTTTTGAAACTCCAGCTGGAGATTGTGGAGGAGAAACTGAATCTGGAAGTGGATGGATTTGGACTTTTTTATTAGGATTTGGTGGTGGATTATTGGCATTGTTGACACCTTGTGTATTTCCAATGATTCCATTGACCGTTAGTTTTTTCACCAAAGGAAGTAAGACTCGTGCGGAAGGAATTAAAAATGGATTAATCTATGGTGCCTCGATTATTGTAATTTATGTTGCACTTGGATTATTAATCACCTTTGCATTTGGGCCCGAAGCATTGAATAGACTTTCGACACATTGGTTACCGAATTTACTTTTCTTTGTCATCTTTATCATTTTTGCCATTTCGTTTTTTGGATACTTCGAAATCACTTTGCCTAGCTCTTGGACAACCAAAACAGATTCAATGGCAGATCAAGGAGGTTTGCTAGGAACATTTTTTATGGCAGCAACTTTATCGTTAGTTTCATTTAGTTGTACTGGACCGATCATCGGTTCTGCACTCGTAGAATCTGCTTCTGATCCTATTGGACCATTTACAGTTATGCTTGGATTCTCCACAGCATTAGCATTGCCATTTGGTCTATTTGCAGCTTTCCCTGCTTGGCTAAATTCTTTACCTCAATCAGGTGGATGGATGACTAACGTAAAAGTAATTTTAGGTTTCTTGGAAGTTGCTTTAGCTTTCAAATTCCTTTCGGTAGCAGATTATACTTTCCATTGGGGAATCTTGAAATATGAATTATTCCTAGGTATTTGGGTCATCATTGGAATCTGTATGGCACTTTATATGTTAGGATATATTATGTTTCCACATGATGCTCCATTGAAAAAAGTAACACCAATTAGAGGAACCCTTGCCGCAGTATTTTTAGGAATTTCAATTTTCTTAGCAATGGGATTTCAATATAATGAGGTAACTAAGTCTTACAATTCTCCAAGTATTTTGAGTGGGTTAGCGCCTCCTTCTATTTATAATTTCTTTTTGCCAACTCCTGAAGTTGATCCTGAAATGAAGAAAAGATTTCCTTCATTTACGAAGTGTGCGAACAACTTAGATTGCTTCAAAGATTACTACGAAGGTTTGGCTTATGCTCAAGAAACCAATCAACCATTGTTAGTTGATTTTACGGGTTATGGATGTGTCAATTGTCGAAAAACAGAAGATAATGTTTGGGTACAAGATGCTGTTCGAAATAATATTGATAAGAATTTTGTCTTAGTTTCACTTTACGTGGATTCGCCTGATAAATTAGAAAAAACTTTATTCTCTAAAGCTCAAGGAAAAAAAATCAGAAACGTTGGAAACAAATGGGCTGATTTTCAAATTGCTAACTTTAGAAATAATGCTCAACCACTTTATGTATTGATGACTCCAGATGAGAAAGTGCTAGCTCGTCCAGTTGGATATTTGGATGGATGGAATGATTGGGAGCAATACAATGATTATTTGAATTGTGGATTGACCACTTACGATGGAGTGAAAAATGGAACACTTGGAATGAAAAAGTAATTATTCAATTCGTTGAATGTTAGACGTTTTACGATTCTAAATTTTATTCAGCTTCTCATTCGTTTTATAAAAAAATAGCGCATCGAATTTAATCGATGCGCTATTTTTTTTGATAGAACTAAATCCACAATGGGAAAAATTTAACCATTATTTCTTCGGAACTTTCACAATATAACTCTTCCGATTTTTATTCGTTAAACTTGTCGAAACCAACCACGGATTATATACTTTCAACATTCGGTAACTGATATTATATTTTTGTGCAAATGAACCCCAATTTGCGACAGGCTCTTTTACTTCCACTTCATAAAAATTATCATTCGGTTGATACAAATCTGCGTCTTCAATATAAAAACCAAAGTCCTGCGGGTTCGTCATGATTTCTTTCAAAGCAACCAATCGAAAAACATAGCGAGAAGTTTCTTGATTCAAATTTAAGTCAAAATAACTTTCCCCTTTTTGTACTTTAATTTCTTTGGACAAACGAGTGCCTCCCATATTGTAAGCAGCAGCAGCCAATAACCAATTTCCAAATCGTTTTTTATTTCCTTTGATATATTTACAAAACGCAACTGTCGCTTTTTCCAAATGATATCGTTCATCCACTTCTTTATTTATTTCCAAGCCATATTGCTTTCCAGTTGGCCTCATAAATTGCCAAAACCCTTTTGCTCCAGCAGGTGAAACGGCATTTCTCAAATCACTTTCTGCAACTGATAAATAAATAAAATCTTCAGGTACACCATGCTCTTTTAAGATTCTTTTCATCAATGGAAAATACTTATTTCCTTTTTTGATATTTAAAAGTGTGTTGGAATGCCAGTAAGTATTTCTCGAAAGCTCTCGATCTAATCTTTCTTTTACATCAAAATTATCCATCGGAAATGCTTCTCCTGCAAAGGAAAAATCTTTATCTAAATTGACTGATTTGATAACTTGAGGAATATCTTTTTCACCCATCGAAGAACTTAAACTCTGCTTGGTTGAATTATCTCCCTTTTGAGTGGAAGAAGCGAAAACTGCGACAGTTAAAAATGCAGCTAAAATTAAAGTGTAGGTAGCTAATGACTTTTGCATAGTATCAGATTTAAAAAAATTAGTGAATAAGGGGTTTGCAAAACAGGTTGAATCAACGATGATTTTACAAAAAATCAAGGCTAACACAAAATGGTTTTTGAATTAAATAATGTAGGTTTTGAAAAGATTAGCTTGAATTGGTCAAATGTATGTTTGTTCTATTCTATAAAACGTAAACTCAATATACTAATGTTGCGGTTGATTTGATAAAAGTAGAATATTATTTTTTAAAAATTTATTTTAAGTCAACCGTAAGACGACTCTTCGAGTCGTCAGTACGATATGGTTAACGACACAGAGAGTCGCCTTACGAAAAATATTTTCTTGTAAAAAAAATAGGAAGCATAGCTAATAAACAAGGGATATTGGCTATCAAAATATTAAAATAAGCTTGATGATAAATACACATGCCGGTATCCAAAATAAACCAAATCGAAAATCCAAAGACAATCGCTTGATACGCCCAAAGCTCTTTTTTTGCAAAAGCATTTTTAGCAATAAAATATTGTAAAATAAAATACGCAGTATTTGTCGCGCCCAATGGAGCTAAAATAAATTGAATAGATTTTTTAACATCGGCAGGCAATTCAGTTACTCCAAAAAAACTTTGAGCAAAAAGATTATCATAAATTCCAAAAGGATCAAATGAACCAATCACGGCCCACATCACTCCCATCGCAGCAAAAAAGAGGCTAATGATTTTTAGATATTTTATCCAAAAAATAAATTGACATTCCGTTTCTGTTGAAGTCATAATTTGATTTTTTAGAAACGTAAAAAGGAAAGTATTCTATTTCTTTTTTAAGACTCTAGGTCTTTTAAAAATAGGAACTGTCGAGCAAGGTTCACCGTACATAATCGCTTGCGCAAACGGTCGTAATTTTTTAGTCAACATCACATATGCTGCTGGCGGAACAGGTTTGTTACTACAACCTTTGATAATAATTCTGCCACCTTCATGTTGTGCTCCATCAAAATCCATCAACGCTTTTTCGAAAGCCACTTTATAAAAAGTCTCTTCATCACCTTGAAAAATCTCATGCGCAAATGGCTCTGCATAACCTGCCACTAACATATATGCCCACACAGGAATGATTGCATCAGTTGAACAAATCACTAACAAATTCACTCCTTGATATTGTGTCCAATCATGTTCTTTTAGTGCAGTTCGAAAATCTTTTTCCTTCAAAATTAACTCCATGTAGAGGTAATCCTTCAAATCAAAAATCACTACTTTTTCTTTTGGGAAAAAATCTTCCAAATTGATCGTAACCAATCCACTATTCGCAACTCTATTTACTAATGGTTTATCTTCCATAATTTTATTTTATTAGATTCTATCCTCATGAAGTTATAGGAGCAAACGTGAAATATTAGGCATGAAACGCCCAACGAATAAAACCTATTCTTCTTCAGAAATTGCATCAGGCGAAACCACAAAATTCGGTTTCGGAGCATTATCGTCCAACGTCAAAACTGCACTCATGATATCGCCCACTACTTGCGTGATACCACTTGGATGAGCAGGTATCGCATAACTTTGTCCAAAAATGGAAACTTCTTCATCAATTGGAGCAGCTTCTCCGATACTTGTATCTGGCATTTTGAAATCTTTTGGCTTGGGTAAGTCTTCCAAGTTTTTCAAACCAAAATAATCCATAAATTTTTCACTCGTACCATAAAGCAATGGTTTCCCAACTGTTTCTGCTCGGCCTACTATTGTAACCAATTCTTTCTCTAAAAGTTTTTGCAAAGCGTAATCACAACTCACCCCACGAATCTTTTCCATTTCAGGTTTTGACACTGGTTGCTTATAAGCAATGATCGAAAGTGTTTCCAATGCCGCACGAGATAATTTCTTTTTCGTCGTTTGCTTCAGATACATTGCTACTGTATTAAAGTAAGCACCTTTGGTCAAAAACTGATAACCGTTAGCAATTCCTACTACTTCAAATGGAAACTGTTCGTCTTGATATTTTTTTTCAATTTCACCAATAGCCTCCTTGATTTCTACTTTTCGAAATTGCATTTCAAAGGTATGTTCCAAGGCATCCCCAATTTCTGTAACAGTAATTGGTTGTTTGGCGGTAAAGATTAAACTTTCGATGTGTTGATTTAAAAACTCCACTATTTTTTGATTTTAATTTTCCGCAAAATTAGCGAAAAAAACTAAGAGACAGTCTAATTTTAAAATGTAAAAAGTCCACAATCTTTTCATTCGATTGTAGACTTTTCACTAAATTATATCTTTTAAATTTACAAGTCAGCTGATGACTAAATCAACCAATCACCTAGTAATTTACTTCATTTCCCAACATCTTTCTTCTGCCTTTTTTTGAAAAGGTACACTTCGAACTAAACGATGGAAACTATTTTCATTATATCGCCGATTTTCAGCATGACTCTTATCTTGTAAGTAAAATTTTGCATAGCCATTAATTCCATCCAACTCGTAAGCAATATCCGTTAAGCAATCACAGTATTCTATACTTTCATTTGGATGAAGCTCTTGATACTTTTCCGTTGCTCTAGTTTTGTAAATATTAATCTGATTGACAGTTGGTCGATTGAAATGGATCTTGTGAAGTTCTGGTTTTTGTGAAGAGTATTTTACCAAAAATTCATCTCCATCTTCGAGTGGCATTCCATTTTCCAAAATAATATCAATGCCTAATTCATAAGCCGTTTTTTTCGAATAAACTTTTCCATTGGCTACGAAATTATAAGTCGCTTTATCTGGATCAGAAAGAAAAACTTTAGCATTCGTTTCCTTTCCACTTGCTGCCAAAAGTGCGGCAAGATTAGGTTTACCTGGGTCATCTCCTAGTTTCCCCAAAAACATTACTGCGATAAAAACGAGTACTCCCAAAACTGCTAAAAATCCAACACCTTGCTTTAGGTGTTTTTTGTCCGTAGCTTTTCGAACTCGATTAAGTGGTGTATCGACCTCTTTGTTAATATCAAAACCATACACAAAACGATCTTTTTGTCGCTCGATTCCGATTTCGCAAAGTTCTTCTTCGATAAAAATGGAGTAGGATTTTGTCTCACGTACCTTGAAGTCGACGAGAACGACTTTAGAGTTACAATAAATCATAACATGGCCTGTACTGTCTCCATGAAAAAGGCCTACGTGGTGCTTTTTGCCGGAGGGTGCAAGATATGTCCAATTGAATTGACTCACGGTTAGTGGTATTTGTGGACATCTTAAAATGTTATCTTTAAAGGAGTAAAAATGTAAAGTTTATTTTCAAAGAATACGTTTTTAAAATGTCTATTAGTGAATGTTTAATTTTTGTTCTAGTTATAAGTTAAGTCTTTTCGTTCAAAAATGATAGATGAATGATGTCTTAGCATTGTCAAAAAATAGCAAAATCTATCTGTTTTGATTTTAAATATTTTTAAAGCAAATATTTAAACTGCTGACTATGAGTGAGAAAGTTCTTTCTTTCAAAAATCTAGGCAATTCAATTTTAGTTTTTCCAACTAAAGAACTTTAACATATAATCTAAATGGTAATATTGGAAAAAGTAACGTTTTTACGATTTTATTTTTTTGGAAGAAAAATGAAATTTGCAGTTAGAATGGTTTAATTTTATCAAAATCACACGTGGTGATCTGCTTTAGCTGATCTAAAAAAAATTAACATCGTGGGTTTTGAATTTTAAAAAAAAGTCGCTTTGCTCTATTTTTAGGTTAGCTAAAGCAGACCACCACATTAAAATATATATCCATGACACTCGAAGATAGAAAAGCCCTAAGAAAAAAGATAAATGAAGAAATTGTAAAAATTGAAGCGGCCATACTTCCTTTACTTGATGCAACCAAACCAATCAGCCCTGAAAATTCACTCGGACGAGTAAGTAGAATGGATGCCATCAATAATAAAGGCGTGGCGGAAGCTGCTCTCCGATCTGCCAAAGCCAAATTGTCGAAATTGCAATTGGCTTTGACTAAAGTGGATGATGCAAATTTTGGATTTTGTTCCATGTGTAAAAACCCGATACGACCAGCTAGATTGATGTACATGCCTGAAAGTACAAAATGTGTTAGGTGTGCAGATCGTAGATAATTAAAGTTGTGGACAATTACAATCTCCTGCTTTGCAGCTAGCAATAGTCAAAATAGTGATTGCTAAAAAACACAACCAGATTAAATTTTTTCGATTTTTCATATTTCTAATTTTGAAGATTTTTTTTCAAAACAAATTTAGTTTAAAATTTGAACGAACCAAAAAAGGTTTTAGTGGCTCCCTTAAATTGGGGATTGGGTCATGCGACTCGATGTATTCCAATTATTCGATTTTTGCAAAAACAAAATGCGTCTGTTTTTTTAGCTTCCGACGGTCGTGCGTTTCATCTGTTGCAAAAAGAATTTCCAAAACTTCCCATCTTCCAACTTCCTGCCTATGACATCACATATCGTACGTCCAACATGATGTGGAATATGGCTTGGCAATTTCCTAAAATGATGCGAGCGATTGCCAATGAGAAAAAAGAAGTTTCTAAAATTATAGCTAGAGAAAAAATTGACATCATCATTTCAGACAACCGATTCGGAGTTTTTTCTAAAAGAACCTACAACATTTTTATGACGCATCAGATCAATTTACCTATTCCCATTCCTGTATTTCGACAGATTGGAAATTGGCTAAATCGAAAAATGATTCAACAATTTGATGAATGTTGGATTCCTGATTTCGAGGGCGAACCAAACTTATCAGGCAATCTTTCACATGGAGACTTCAAAATAAAAAACAATACACTTACAAGTTATATTGGTTCGCTTTCTAGAATGAATCCGCCTATCATGAGGCCAGAAAAACTAGAAACTGATCTGAAACGAAAAGCAATTATCATACTTTCAGGGCCAGAACCACAACGTACTTTTTTAGAAAAAAAAATATTAGAACAAGCCTTAGAACTACCTTTCCAATTTCTTTTAGTCAAAGGTCAGACAGAAAAAAAAGAGCATTTCTATTTTAATGAAAACATTGAAGTGATTTCTTTTTTAACTTCCCAAAAACTAAATCAAGCAATTGCAGAAAGCGAAATTGTAATCAGCCGATCAGGCTACACTACTTTGATGGATTTAGTTTCTTTAGAGAAAAAAGCGATCCTCATTCCTACGCCTGGACAAACGGAACAAGAATATTTAGCTCGTCATTTTTTTGAACAAAAAATATTTTTCACCGCCACGCAAAAGGATTTTGATTTAAAAAATGCGTTGACGCAAGTGGAATCGTTTTCTGGTTTTAAGAAATCATTTTTTGGAAAAACCACTTTTAAAAAAAATGTAATTGAATTGTTAAAGAAAAAATAAAGTACCTACTTTTAAGAACTCACGTCTCACCAATAAATCATTATCTAACCTAAATTATAATCATGAAAAAGATTCAGCTTTCAATTTTCACGTTGGCTTTAATTTTATCTTCTTGTAGTTCATTGCAAAAAATAGTCACCGAACCTACGAGCCTCGAAACAATTTCTGCCGTCAAAGAAGTCTTAAATAGCAGCGCATTCCGAGCAATTAAAACGCTTCGAAAATTAAATAAAGATGGTGTTGATGGATTTGTTCCTCCTGAGTTAAAACCTGTTTTAGCCAATTTAAAAGCGTTAGGATTAGAAAAAGAAATAGACAAAGCCAATAAAAAAATTGGTCTCGTTTCTAAAATCATGGCAGACGAAAGTGCGGGAATTATCGAAGATGCGGTGAAAGAATTAAAATTTAAAGATGCAGTAAAAATTGTTATTGGCGGAGAAAATGCTGCAACTGAATCACTTCGCCAAGCGATGTATGGCTCCGTCAAAAAACGATATAGTACACGACTCGAAACTGAATTGGAAAAAACTGAAGTTACTCAATATTGGCCTTTAGCAGCTAATGCTTATAATCTTTTTGCTAGTAAAAAAGTAGATAGTTCGCTTTCTGATTTTATGGCAGAACGAGCAGTTGATGCTTTATTTTTAGGAATGGGAAAAGAAGAATCTAAAATTCGAAAAGATCCTAAAAAATTAGGAAAAGCTGTGGTGACCAAAGTCTTTGATTATTACCAAAAGAAGAAAGGAAAAGGATAGATTTAATAAAAGACAAAAAAAAACTTCCAGATTTTTAAAAATCTGGAAGTTTTAAATTTAACTGAATTATTCTTTTAGATTAATGATTCACCGTCATTTTCTTACTCGCTTTAAATCCATCTGTTTCGACAGTATAAAAATATTGTCCATTCGCTAAATCATTCACATCAAGTTCAATCGACTCCTTTCCTGCATTCAAATTATTCAAATTCAATCGTTTCACCACTTTTCCATTCATATCTGTAACAGTCAAATCCAATTGATTTACACCTGACGGAATTTCCACTTCGATACGAGTAGTTCCAGTTGCAGGATTTGGATAATTTTGCCCTAACAATATATTTACATTTGAAGTTGAAGTTTGATTTCTACCAACATCTTCTCTTCTCTCAACAGGAGGTGTCGGTGCAGTTCCATCCCATAAAATAAATTGAGCAGCTAGTCTTCCGCCTTTTTTACCTTTTTGTTTCTCTGCTTTTTCGCCCTTCTCTCCTTTCATTTTATCGCCTCGGTGTTTTCCATGTCTTCCTTTTTTATGATGCTTACCTCCTCGAATTTCTAATCCAAACAAACCAACTCTACCTTTGCGCTTTCCTTCTTTCATTTTAGGTGCATCAGCTGGCCTATGTTTTTCAAAAATTGCCTTTTGCTCACTTGTCCAAGTTTCATAATTTGGTTTCAGCGACGTCATCGTACTTTCAATCAAAACCTTATTTCGCTCCATGAATTCCTTCATCTCTGCTTTCATCGCTTTGTACTCTGCTCTGTGGTCGCCACCTTTTTTGGCTTTTCTTTCTTCCTTCTTTTCTTTTCGAAACGCTTCTCGTTCTTCGTCAGTCATATTTTTGACTTTCTCTTTCATCGCTTTTCTTTCTGCTCGATGAGCTTCGTGATTCGCTTTTTTCTCTGCTCTCTTTTTTGCCACTTCTGCTCGCTTCACTTGAACAAATGCTAAATCTTCTGCACTTAATTCCGAATCAAATTCATCTTGAGCAGTTTGCAAAACGGGTACTACATCTTTTTCAATATAGCTTTGCATTTCCTTTTTGAGTTCAGGATTTGGTTGGTGATGCTTCTTTTTTCCACGTTGACTAAACGCCAAGGTTGTAATCATCAAACCTAACATTAATACTACAATATTCTTTTTCATCTTTTTACATTTTTGAGCTCTTAATCACAAAGTGTTTTAAGAACGATTTTTAATTTTTAAAAAATAGGTTTAGGAAAATCACTCTGTTTCTTTCTCCTTTTTCTTTCTTTTTCCTTTTCGAAATTTCTTTCGGGACATTGCATTCTTGAAAACGCGCTCGAGCTTTTGACGTTGTTCAGGAGTACACTCCGCTTGTAATTTCAAATAATGTTGAACTAACAATTTTTCTTTATTCGCTTCTTTGATTCCGATTTGATCAGCAATCAGATTAGCTTTTAAAGTATCAGGCGATTCTGCAGAAACCGCATCTAACATTTCATTTTTTAAAACCCGAATGGCTTTTAATTCTTCTCTTGATTTTTGAAAATGGGCTTTTCGAAGTTCTTTGAATTTGACTACTTGATCATCCGAAAGGTTTAATTCTTTTTTTAAAAAATCGCTTGGATTTCTTCCTCCACCTCCATCATGCTTAGGTCTTAAAAAGAATAAAACGGAAAGTAAAACCAAGTTGAGCAAGACAAGTGCTCCGATAATCCATTTTGTATATTTATTATTTGTAATGCTCATAATTCAAATATTTGGCTCATTGACCAACCTTGATTTTAAGTCAAAATTTGTCAAAGAGTGTACCTGTTAATCGTTCAAACTTAAATATTCCAACTCCTCCTCTTCGCCTACTATTAATGCATATTCATTTGCAAATTGATCAATACTCGTAGATGCCGTTTCAGTTGACTCACCAAAATACCCTGATTGCGTCAATGCAAATCCATTGATAAAAAGAAGACCAACCACCATTGCCATTTGCAAAATTGGAAAACGTGTGCGTATTGTTACAACATTACCTTCTGCTTCTTGGCGAAGTTTCTCTTGGAGTCGTGTGTAAAGAAATGGATTGCCTTCGACTCGTTGAATTTGGTCGATACTTTCCATTGTCTTTTGGACTTCTTGGTCGATATTTATTTTTCTATTTTTCATTTTCACGATTCTTTTATTAGATGCTTTGGCTTGGGAAAACTTGCGTTTTATTTTTTTATCGTAGCAGGAATTTTCCGAATCCTGTTTTTTTTACCGGGCTCAGAGAGTACCACTACGTTTTATTTTTTTTATAAAAATCTCCAAGTGTCTTTTGTAAATTCTTTTTGGCTCGAAACATTAATGACTCAACAGAAGACAAACTCGTTTCCATAATTGCAGTAATTTCTTGATAACTCAAGCCTTCTATTTTATGCAACGTAAATGCGACTCTTTGGTTTTCGGGTAATTTTTCGATAGCTGCAAAAAGTGTTTTGGAGCGTTCTTTATTTTCCAATAAAATTCCTGGATGATTAAAATCGAATGCTTTAATTCGATCTGCATTTTCATGCATTCCAATGAGCGATTGGAAAAATGATTTTCGCTTCTCTCGTTTTTTTGCACGAATATGTTCTAGACATTTGGTGGTTGTGATTCGATAAACCCAGGTGGACAATTTGGAGTCTCCTCGGAAATTATGGATGCTTCGAAAAACTTCCATGAATACCTCTTGTACAATATCCTCTGCATCATGCCGATTGGGCACAAAACCTAAACAAGTGTTCAATACCTTTTCTTGAAAAGTATCGACCAAGTTTTTGAAGGCGGTTTCGTTGCCTTCTTTTAATTGTGGTATGATTTGAGTTTCGTCCAAGTTATTTTTTATATATCCTTTGGATGATGTATTTTTTAAAAACTTGCGTAGAACGATTTTCCAAATCGTTTATTTGTGTTTTGTTCTGTTTGTGGGAACGACTTGGAAAATCGTTTTACGTGAAAAAATAATAGTCCTTTGCTTTTTCCATTTTCTTATTTTGGAAAAAATTTAGAATCTCAACTTGTCCCTCGGGAGATGCTACTGAAACAATTACTTGTGGATTTTCCAATTCATTTACTTTTTCAAAATGTTGAACTAGTTGATCGTAAATCATTTTTCCATTTTTCTTTTCGTTGTTGGAGACCCAATGAAAATCGATTTTTTGTTCGACTAATTTTTTAGCGAGATGTTTTCCTTTTTTGCCTGCACCCCAAATCACTAGTGGGCGTTTTTTGTCGAAATCCAATTCTAAGAAATAAGGTAGTTTTAAATCAAAGTAGTGTTGATTAGCATAATTTGGATCGGTGCGAGAAGTTCGATTAGAATAGTCGCGCCAATGATGAATGATATTTTTCGCAGCGACTACTTTTAAAGTATTTTTATAAAAACGAAAACACAAATCGTAATCTTCAGGGTATTGCTGAATTTCAAATGCGCCACATTTTTCCAAATCATCTCGATGGCACATCCATGCAGGAGATGGAATCACACATTCTTTATAGATGTCTTCGTAATTTTTATTTTCCATAGAAAGTGCATTGAGCCATTCTTCATATTTTTTATACCCGTCACCCAATTGAGTTTCCGAAAAATATTTTACCAAACCTGTTGCCACATGTCCGCTTCCATTTTTTTCTAAAAGAGATTTTAGCGAAGCTAGTTTGTTTTTTTCCATTAGATCATCGGCATCCATCCTTGTAATGAATTCACCTTGACATTTAGAGTAAGCTAATTTTAAAGCTGGAATAATTCCTTTTCCTTCATTTTTAAAAACATGAATTTGCTCAGGCATTTTTTCTGCAAAAGAATTTAGAATCTCAAAACTATCATCAATCGAATGATCATCAATTGCGATCAATTCCCAATCAGTTTCAGTTTGATTTTGAATACTTTTTAGGCAAGTTGATAAAAAGAATCCAGCATTTCGTACGGGTAAAAGGATGGAAATTAAATTACGTTTCACAAAAAAGTATTTTTTAGAAATAAAAAATTTCAATTACAAAAGATGTCGAAATATAAATTCGATTCATTGGATGAAGAAAAAGTAAATTTTATTTCAAAAAAGAAGTTTTCAACACCAAATTTTCTTTGGTTTAAGAGACAAAAAAAGTATCTTTGCACCGATTTTGAGAACCCACTATAATTCAACCAATTTATAATATAATATTATGGCAAATATAGGTGAAGTTAAACAAGTAATTGGACCAGTTGTAGACGTAAGTTTTGCAGCAGAAGGATCTACATTACCTGAAATTTTAAGCGCATTAGAAATCACTCGTCCAAACGGTGATATTATCGTACTTGAGGTACAAAAGCACCTTGGTGAAAATTCAGTTAGAACTGTTTCGATGGAAGCAACTGATGGATTGACACGAGGAACTAAAGTAACTGATACAGGTCAACCGATTGCAATGCCTATTGGTAATGCGATTAAAGGTCGATTATTTAATGTGGTAGGTGAGCCAATTGATGGTCTTCCTCCAGTATCAAAAGAAGGTGGTCGTGCAATTCACGCAAAACCTCCTCGTTATGAAGATCTTTCTACTTCTAAAGAAGTATTGTACACAGGTATCAAAGTAATCGATTTGATTGAGCCTTATATGAAAGGTGGAAAAATTGGTTTATTTGGTGGTGCCGGTGTAGGTAAAACAGTATTGATTCAGGAGTTGATTAATAATATTGCAAAAGGATACGATGGTATCTCTGTATTTGCAGGTGTTGGTGAGCGAACTCGTGAAGGAAACGATTTGATGAGAGAGATGTTGCAAGCAGGAATTATTAACTACGGTGAAAAATTCATGCATTCAATGGAAGAAGGTGGATGGGATTTGAGTTCTGTAGATGCTAAAGAGTTGGAAAAATCAAAAGCAACATTCGTATTCGGTCAGATGAATGAGCCTCCTGGGGCACGTGCTCGAGTTGCATTGTCAGGATTGACAATTGCTGAGTACTACCGTGATGGGGATTTAAGTGATCCTCAAGGTGGAAAAGATATCTTGTTCTTTATTGATAATATCTTCCGATTTACTCAAGCGGGTTCTGAGGTATCAGCACTCTTAGGACGTATGCCTTCAGCAGTAGGTTACCAACCAACATTGGCTACTGAGATGGGTGTGATGCAGGAGCGAATTACTTCTACGAAAAGAGGTTCGATTACTTCTGTACAAGCAGTATATGTACCAGCGGATGATTTAACTGACCCTGCTCCAGCGACAACATTTGCTCACTTGGATGCAACAACAGTATTGTCTCGTAAGATTGCTTCTTTGGGTATTTACCCAGCGGTAGATCTTTTGGATTCTACTTCAAGAATCTTGGATCCAGCAATTATTGGAGATGAGCATTATAATACAGCAGAGGCTGTGAAGCAGATTTTGCAACGATATAATGAATTGCAAGATATTATCGCAATTCTTGGTATGGAGGAGTTATCTGACGAAGATAAATTGGCAGTAACACGAGCTCGACGTATCCAACGTTTCTTATCTCAACCTTTCCACGTAGCAGAACAGTTTACTGGACTTCAAGGAGTACTGGTTCCTATCGATGAAACAATTCGAGGATTCAATATGATTTTAGATGGAGAAATGGATCAATATCCAGAAGCTGCATTTAACTTGAAAGGTTCGATTGATGATGTAATCGAAGCTGGTAAGAAAATGATGGCAGAAGCAACTGCTTAATTAGAAAAATTAATAGTGAAGAGTGAATCATTTGATTTGCTCTTCATTTCTAAAAATATTAAGAATGAATATTGTAGTTCTTACACCAGATAAAGAAGTATTTAACGGCGAAATCAAATCTGTGAAAGTCCCAGGTGTTGGTGGAGGTTTCCAAATACTTCGAGGTCACGCCCCCTTAGTTTCAGCACTTGGAGAAGGAGTAGTTAGTATTGAAAAAGCGAATGGTCAGAAAGTGACTTTCGAAATCAATCAAGGATTTGTGGAAGTGTTGAGAGATGAAATTTCATTGTTAGTAACAGGGGTGGCTGAATAAAAATTTAAGTCATCTTGTAAGTAAAAGGGATGGGCAGTAATGCTTATCCCTTTTCTTTTTGGGGAAACTACCATAATAAATACCCGAGACTTATAATGATTCCAAATCCCATAAAATATGGATCTATAGCATCTTTATAATAGTTTTGGTCAAGTTCTTTAAACGATGATTTGCTAAATGTAATTAGTTGTAAGACAAGGACGCCTAACTTTCGAATCAGTTTAAGCATATTTAAAATTATCCCTTCAAAAAAAAGTGTAATTATTACTTCTGCAATAAATTCAAAAAAAATCATCTGCTATATTTTAATTGTTAACCTTCCTTAATCCTCCTCACCAACTCAACTTTTTTATTATTAGAAACCATAATCTCTTTTCCATTTTCCAAAACAACTGTTCCCCCTTTTCCTTTGACATATCGTTTCACATATTCCAAATTGATGATGTGCGAACGATGTACTCGACAGAAACCAAAGTTATTCAAAGCCTTTTCATAAAACTTTAAATTTCTACAAATCAATGCTTTTTTCCCATTGGTAAAATAAAAGCAAGTAAAATTATCTTGCGCTTCGCAAAATAAAACATCGGACATTCTTACTACTTCAAATCCTTCCATCAAGGGCAAAACTAACTTCCGATTTTGCGCATTGAGCGCTGCCATATTTTCTAATAAAATTTTTGCGTGACTTAGTTGATCTTTTTGGGCGAGGCGTTCGGCGACACTTTCTACTGCTTTTTCGAGTTCTTCGATGTCTACAGGTTTTAGTAAATAATGTGCTGCACTAAGGTTGAATGCTTGCACCGCATATTGACTGAAAGCGGTAATAAAGATTATTTCAAAATCCACTTCGCCAAATTGTTCTAGTAAATCAAATGCATTACCACGAGGCATTTCAATGTCGAGAAAAACAAGTTGTGGTTGGTGTTTTAAGATCGCAGCTTTTGCTTCTTGGATGTTGGCGCACTCGGCAAGAGGGGAAATTTGCGAGCAGTATTTTCCTAAATAATTGAGTAAAGTTTCTCGGCTGTCTTGTTCGTCGTCGACGATGATTGAAGTTATTTTTTGCATGCTATTTTTTTGAACCACAGAGAGAACAGAGGAGGGACACAGAGAGAACAGAGTCTAATTAGTTGCTACTCTGTGTTCTCTGTGTCCCAGCTCCGTTTTCTCTGTGATAAATTAATTATTTTGGGATTCTGATTTGCACTAATGTTCCTGCATCCTCTTTTGTCTCATCAAAATCACTCACTTCGATTTTGTAATTTTTTCCATAAATCTCATTGATCAAAGCAATGCGTTTCGACACATTTTGAAGACCTGTACTTTTATATTTTTTCTGATTGGCAGTCTTGAGTTCTGCTGATTTTTTTCGTCCGATTCCGTCGTCTTGAATTTTCACTAACAATACATTTCCAAGATCATTGATAGAAATCTTTAACTGTCCTCTCCCCTCTTTGTAGCGCAAGCCATGCCACACCGCATTTTCGATAAATGGCTGAATCAACATTGGTGGCACTTCTAAATCGTAAGTATTTACCTCCGTATTCTTTTCGAAAGTATATTCAAATTTATCTCGAAAACGAAAATGTTCTAATTTCAAATACAACTCATTCAACTCAATTTCTTCTTCAAATGAAATAAAATCTCGCTGCGAATAATCCAACACTTTTCGCATCAAGCGAGAAAACTCAGAGAGAAATTTATTCGCCGCTTTCTCATCATTTTTAGCAATAAAGTTATTAACAGAATTAAGTGCATTAAAAATAAAATGTGGATTCATTTGCGTCCGCAATGATTTAACAAGGAGCATTTGATTCGCCTTTCGTTTTTCTTTTACATTTTTATTTAAATAATAAAAGAAGACTAGCGAAGCTAAAAGCAATAATCCAAGAAATCCAGAAATGACTTTTTGGGTCTTTAATTGCGAACCTAATAATTCACTTTCTTTTTCTTCGATGTCAAAATCCTTTCGCACTAAATCAATTTGCTGCTGACCTTTGACGACTTCAATTTGTTCTTTCAATTTATTTTCTAGATCTGTAATGGCTTCCTCTTTTGCCGTTGTATATTTTTCTAAATCCAATAATGCTTCATCTAATTTTCCTTTTTTTCGATTGAGTTCGGCTGACTTTTTATAAACGTCTGCTACGGAAGCAGCAGCGGTATTTTTATCAATTACGTCTTTGGAAATTTTGATGAATTTTTCCGCTTCGATTAGATTTTTTTCTTCTTCGTAAAGAGAAGCGAGTTGGAGGTTTTCTCGAATTTGTAAATCACTTGGAACGGAGATTTGCTCTTTCTTTTTTGAGGAAGCATTATCCTTAAATTTTGTTTTGTTTTCGATAGTGCCTGCTATTACATTTCCATAAGTTGACTTTGAAGAAGCGACTATTTTTTGTTGGTTACTATTTTGCGAATTAGACTGAATGTCATCTTTTGCAATTTGAACTGATTCAATATCTTTCGTCTCTAATTTTTGATTTTTAGGTAAATTATTTACGGACTCTTCCAAATTTTTAACAGCATTGGAATAATCATTCTGTTGATTGTAACCTTGAGATCGTTTTGCTAAAACCCGTGATTGAGCCAAACTATCTAATTCGTAATCTGATTCGATTTGATCAAGTTGAGAAAAACTTTTTTCTACATTTCCACGGAGTAATTCCACATCGGCAAGACCTTCTTGACAAAGTTGCTTAAGCGATTTATCATCGGTCGTTTTTGCACAACGTAAAAAATAACCTTCTGCATTTTTTGCATCCTTCTCTTTCAAGTATAATTGTCCGATTCGATAATATAATTCACTTGCAGGTTCATCATTCCCTTTTGAATTTCTCCAAATTTCAGCTGCTTGCTGATACCTTTGAAGTGCTAATTTGTTCTGATTTATGTTCACATAAATTTCACCAAGCAATGTGTATGCTTTGGCTTCAGTTGAAAATTCAGCTCGCCTTTTTCGCTTTTTCTTTTTATTAAAATTCCTTAAAACTTCTTCCACCAACTCAATTGCTTCCGCAGGTCTTTCCTTTTGGATCGCTCTCGCTTCTTCCAAAAGTTCTGTGTTAGATTGCACTCGGTTTGATTTGGAGTATTTTTCTTTTTGTCCAAAAACACTTACAGAAAATGCAATCAAAAACACCAATAAAATGTGAATCCTTAATTTCATATGCCTAAATATACAACTCTTTTTTTTTATGATTTTTTGAAAAAAACGCATAAATGACACGTTTACCAAGTCAAACGACTTGTTGACCAAGCGAAGTGTTTAACCTACCAATTGTAGATTTTATTTTCTGTTTTTTTGATGGAGATTTGAAGTATTCTTAGCGTTGGTTTTAACTGACGTGTTTTTAAAAAACCATTTTTAATAATCTACTGTGCTGGTTAAAATCGGCACCACAATAAAAAAATATGAAAAATCGAAACCTCTTATCCATTTTTACCGCAGCATTACTTGCACTTAGTTGCAATTATTTAATTACTGAAAAATGGGAGCCACAACTTTCCAATTTTACAAACACAGCTCATTTTTCAGCAGCTGCAAAAACTCCAACTCATAAAAAAAACACAATTCAAGTTGCGCTACTTTTAGATACGAGTGGATCGATGAGTGGTTTGATTGAACAAGCAAAATCTCAACTTTGGCAGATTTTAAATACACTTGCAAATACAGAAAAAGAAAATGAAGACACGAAATTAGAAATTGCACTTTACCAATACGGCAGTCCAACTTATGGTAAACGAGCACGACAAATTAAACAGTTAAGTGGGTTCACAACTGATATGGATTTGATTTCAAAAAAATTATTTGCCTTAGGAACTTCGGGCGGAGAAGAATACTGTGGTGAAGTGATTACGACTTCTATTAGCGAATTGGAATGGGGAAAAGATGATAGCAATTTTAAAATGATTTACATCGCAGGGAATGAGCCATTTACACAAGGTCCAATCAACTATGCGCAAGCCTGTCAATTGGCTAAAAAACAAGACATCACCGTCAATACTATTTTTTGTGGCACATATCAAGAAGGTGTGCAAACAATGTGGAAGCAAGGTGCGCAATTGACCGATGGAGAATATATGAATATAGATCATAACCAAACGACCGTTTACATTGAAACTCCTTACGATAAAAAAATTAATGAGTTGAATCAAAAATTAAATGAGACTTATATTCCTTACGGAACGGAAGGGAAAAGGAAAAAAGAAAATCAAACGAAGCAAGATTATAATGCTTCAAGTTATAGTTCAGCCAATGCTGCTGATCGAGCTTATTTTAAAAGCTCCAAAAAATATAAAGCGGAAAGTTGGGATCTGGTTGATGCTTACAAAGATTCAGAAAAAATTACTGGAACCATCGAAAGGACTACACTTCCTGATTCTTTACAAACTTTAACAGTAGAAGAATTGGAAGTAAAAATCAAAACTATTTCAGTACAACGAACGAATATCCAAAATGAAATTCAGTCGTTGAATTCGAAACGATTAATTCACATTGAGAATAATTCGAAGGAAAGTGCCGTAGGTAATAATTTGAAAAAATCAATTGAAAATTCTGTGGAGAAACAGGGGAAGAAAAAAGGTTATAAAATTAAAAACTAATTATGCAGACCCCGTGGCACGACTCAAAGTCGTGTCACGGATTTAAATTAAAAAGTATCATCAGATGAAATACATTTCATTATTCATTTTTACAATTTGGACATTGACATTATATGGACAAAATGAATCCCATATGAACATAGAAAAGATAAAACTTTGTCAACAAAGTATAGATTACCCTTACGTAGCATCTAAACAAAGAAATACCGTTATACTTGAAAATATGAATATGCTAAAGAAGGGCATGACAATAGACCAAACAATTGCATTATTGACTAATCCTGATGAGGTTAACTTGACATATAAATTCAAGAAAGCTAAATTTGAAGAAGATAATGTTATTGGATTTTCTGTGGTTTATTTATTGAGAAGAGATACAGAAAAAGGTAGTGTTGTTGAAAAAAATGAACAACTTTTACGAATTCATTTTAATGACTCTGAAAAATTGATTTGGAGTTACTCAACTGAGATAGATGAATTTAGAGAAATTGAAAAATAAAAAACACATCTGACTTGTTAATAACTTAAACAAAAGTCATTTTACCAACCCGATTGAAATAACCTTTTCGCTCCTCGCAATCCACATTTCTGATATTGATTGTAAGCACTTCCGGCAGCGTGATGAATAGCTTCTCCATCTTCCAACATTGCCCATGCATCAAAAACATTTTCCAAAACATACGCTTCCGGTGCTAACAAGTTTTTAGTATTTAACAAAGGATAAGCATTCACTTGTTGATAGTATTCTTTGAAGTAATCAAATGAAACACAAGCAATTGCAATGGCATCTTTAGCTGACGTGTGAATATTGTTAGGAAATTCAACACTTGTATCCATCAAACCATTATGTCCATTAAACACGATTAGATCTGCCTTACCTTCAACTCCTATTTTTTTATCCAAAAAGTTAAAGTCACTCTGGTTTTCATTTGACAAAGCAGAAAAATAATCCGTCAAGCATGCTGCCATTTGATCTCCTCGATATGCATCTGCTACAAAATATACTTGCGCTCCATTTTTATACTTTTTGAAAAAAACGACTCGCTCTAAAACGTTTTCGCTTAAATCTTTTTTGGAAAAAAGTAACTCCCAATCTTTTTGTTTTTTGAAATGAGTCTTTACTCCGTAGAGTGCTCCCCAGTATAAATTGGTTCGCAAATTTAATCCATTGCCAAGAGATTTACTGACAGGAACGATGCCTTGATTATCATTATCACAAAGTGGAACGAAGGCGTGAATGACTAGTGTTTTTTTGCCTGCAATTTTTTGCTGAAGCCTTTTAAGAATTTCAGTTCGGTCTTTTGGGTAAACTGATTTTTTGATTTTTTCTTTGACAAAAACTACTTCTTGAATTGGTGTTGATTTTTCTTTTTGCGAAGCTGAATCGGATGTACAACTAAGTAGTGCAATAATTATAACAATAGAAATACATATTATTGAAAAGGATTTTATTTTCATGTTTTTATATCCCTAACGATATTTTTGAAAAAAGTAAAACATGATTAAATAAAAAAATCCGTGCCTCCGATAATTCGGGGACACGGATACTTTTATAAACGTAATTTTTTAAGCTCTTGCTAAAAGAACAATATTTTTCGTAAATACTTTTCCTCCTTGAGTAATTGAAATTACCAAAACTCCTGGCGTTCCATTACTTACATCTAAATCTCTATTATAATTTCCATCAAAATTATTTAATGTTTCTTGGAACAACACTCTTCCTTGTACATCTATAATTCTAACATTAGTAGGTAATGCTTCCGCTTGGAAATTTAATTTTAAATCTCCGTAAGTAGGATTTGGATAAGCACTCAAACCTTCTACTTTTAATATATTATTTGATGGTTGAGTAACTTGAGGCATTTCCTCAACTGGTGGAATTTCTTCAATAACTTCATCTATTGTTAAATCTTCTACGAATGGTTTTGGACATTCTTTAAAGTAAGCTACTTCATCGAACTCCTGTCCATCTCTAGTATAAGTAATTAAAAATCGATCCCCTGCGTTATGTTTATTCCGCTCTCGTAATAATTCTTTGTGAGAATGAACTTCAATTCCATCCAAGGCTGTGATGTAATCTCCTCGCTCCAAGTTTGTTGCGCTTGCTGGAGTTTCATCAATTATACCAGTCACTTTTACCCCTTTTGAACTAAAAGAAGTTCCGCTGTAAACACCAATAAAAACTTTACAAGGATCACGCTCTACTCTATCTCGCTGAGTGTTGTAAGAATAAACATGGTTGTTATTTCTTGCCTTGCGACCTAAAACAACTTCCATTTGAGCAGGAGAATCATTCCGAGTGTAAGCAATATTTATTGCATCACCTACTTTGTGATTTTTTAATTCCGTGCGTAATTCTGAAACTGAGTTAATTGCATTTCCATTGATCGAAGTGATGATGTCACCTCTTTGCAAACCGGCTTTTTTCGCTGAACTATTTTGAACAACTCCGTCCAAAACGATTCCATTTCCATTAGAATTTTCACTTGAGTAAACTCCTAAAAATGGTTTTGAATGCTTGTTTCCAGCATACATAAATTCTTCAATCTTTTCTTTGTCATCTTGCTTCACATCAAATTCAATCAAAATATTATCGAGGTCGTCAAAGTTTTTGACAACTTTTTCTTCGCCATTATTTTTTTGAATAATTAAAAATGTGTTGTTGCTTGAATTTTCAGTTTGTGCATTGAGAGAAGTACCCAAAAATAAAACCAAGGCGAGTGTTAGTAACATAGACTGTTGAAATGTCTTCATAATTTAGTGATTTTAATATGTGATAAAATGGTGTCAGCATTGAATATGCATGAAAACAAAAGTATCCATTGAAAAGACTCAATACTTTTATCTTTTACAAAAAGACATACTGACAAATGAATTGTTGCTTGTTCCGGTCTTGAAGTACCAATTTTAACACTTAAGATTCACTTAGGGTACTACAAAAATAATGTAGCGTTACAAAAAAGCCACATTTTATTTGATGTGATTTGATATAAAATATACGAAGAAAAATTTAAGAAGGTTTTCAATAGATACAAATTGCTAAAAAATAGCAATTTGTATCTATTGAATTTCTATCCTTTTTTGAGATGACGGATTGAAAAAAGGATTTGTTACAAATTAGTTGGAGTTATCTGAAATAGAAACTGAGGTTCTTCTATTATCTTTCCCATCAGTAGAAATTTCGATTTTAAAATCATTGCCTAAACTCTTGCCAGTTTCTTTCTCATAAAGACTCCTATATTTTTCTAAATCAGCTTGCGACTGTTTCTCTCCATTGATTTTTAATTGATTGTCTTTCATGAAAAATTTAAAACTGCCATCACTTTTGATATGTCCATCTTTTTGTAATTGAGCTTCAAATGACTTAGTCCATTTTGATCTTTCTGCTGAGATTGCTCCACGTAATTCTCTTTGTTGTTCTCGCATTTCTCTTTGTTGTTCTCGCATATCTTGTTGAAGTTCTCTTTGTTGTTGCTGGATTTCTCGCACTCTCTCTCTTTGTTCTTGCTGAACTTCCCGCATTTGTACTCTTGCTTCTTCCATTCTTTCACGAGCCTCTTCCATTTGTACTTTGTATTCTTCTCTTCTGGTTTCTTGCATTTCTTTCATTTCTCGATGTAATGATTCTCGTTGCTCTTTCATTTCTGCTTTTAAGGTTTGCATCTCCTCTTCAAAATCTCTTTTTTCTTCCTCAGACAATTCACTCCATTTTTTTCTTTCTCCATTAATCATAATTGAACCAGAAGGAATGGTATCGAAATTAAAATGAAAATTATCTAAATCTGCAAAAGATAATTCTGGAAGATCAGGCATATCAGGAAATACTGCCATACTAGAAAATTCTGGAAAATCAGGAAGTTCTGCTTGCTCTACTAACTCTGCAACATCTGCGATTACAAAATCAAAATCATTCTCATTAAAATCAAAATTGAAATCATCAGCACTTATAGACATCGCGCGTCCGTCAATAATTACTGCTCCATCACTAATCGAAATCGTTTTTCCATCACTAATAACTGCCGGTGCTGATCCTACTCTAAAAATTTCTCCATCTACTTCTACTCTTCCTCCTTTTATAACCATAGGTGCTTCTTCATCATCTGATTTAATGATATAAACAGTATTCCCATTTTCATCTTCCGACTTAGTTACAATCCGAGTACCCTCTCCACTAAAAGTAGTGGTTGTACCATTCGAGGTAATTTTACTTACAGAATTATGAGGTACATGAGGTGGAGGTGGAGGAAGAGGAATTTCATCCACTAATTCATCTATGTATCCTTCATAATTAGTAAAATCTTCTTCTTCGATTTCCTCCCCATTGATTTTCAATTTTACAATCTCATCATTTTTGTATTTAACTTCAACTGATTCTCCATCCTTTACATAAACGAAATTACTATTTCCTTTTTTACGAAGCTTGTCTTCGTGTGGCGGTGGCGGCGGCGCAGGAATAGTATCTGTTTCAGGTGCGCTAATCAATCCAAGTGGGGCAGCTTCAATCTTTGTTGAATTTTCGTTTGTTTGATTCTCCTCAGATTTAGTCGGACTAAATGAGAATAAAAAAAGTGCTACCAATAAAAAACAAGTTGCTGTGAACTTCTCCATAATGTTAAATTTGTTTTGTGGTTGATTTAAAATACGTTTAACACGATTGAGCAATTGATTTTTACTGCCAGAGGAAAAAGACATCGCCAAGTTTGGTGCAGGTTGAATTTCTTCGAGTGTCACCAAAGCTTTGACATAAGTAATTGAGCTACCGCAAATTTTTACGGCAATATCATCACAACAGTTTTCACGTTCCATTCGGATGTTGGCAGAGATCCACCAAACTGCAGGATGATAGTAAAAAATGGTTTCAATAAATGATTGTATTATGTTGAGCAAATAATCATTTCGATAAATATGAGCGAGTTCGTGAGCCAAAACTGCTTCGACTTCTTGCTGCGTCAATTGATTGACCGCACCAAGCGGAAACAAAATAACTGGTTTTAAATATCCAATAACCATCGGCGTTTTTGCCAAAGCTGATTCGACTATTCGAACCGTTTTTTTCATTGGAAACTTAGCCTGTATTTTTTCAAAAACAGCTTGCCATTCAGCAGGAAGTGCTTGCTGTTGCTGAGTTTTAAGTTTTTGGATAAAAGCTAAACCTCCCAGCAATCGCAATAAAAAGAAAACCATCCCGGTCAACCAAAGTGTTACGATCAATGGTAAGTGTTCATTAAAATATTCAATTGATTTTTGGAAAAAAGACTGAACAATTGTGGCATTTTCCAAAACAAATCCACCTTCCGTTATTACTGTAATGGTCGTTCCTAATGCTGCTCCTTCCGCTACTGAATCATACAAATAAATAAAAGTCGAAAGCGAAATAATAAAAATCAAAAACAAAGAAAAGAACGCAAATTCATGTCGCACTTTCGATGATCTTTTCTGCAAACCGATCATTACTATTCCCATTAAAACGGCAACGGCAAATCCTTGCCAAAGTGAATGAATCATCGTCCACCCTATCGCCTGAATTATTTCTTCGGAAAAAATATTTTGTATCATCTTATTTTTATTTTAGGAGTTAAGGGTGAAGAGTCAGATCGGAAAACTGCCTCTTCTTTTTTTCAGCCCTCTTATTTTTTGTTTTCAATTTTAGAAATCAATGCTTTGATTTCGTCTAATTCTTCTTTTGATGTTTCGTGATTTCCTAGTGCTTGCATTACCATTTTCATAGCTGACCCTCTAAATGTTTTATCAACAAATTTTTCTAAAAGCGCTTTTTGCATCACTCCTTCTTTTACATTGGCAGAGTAAATATGCGTTCGACTTTCTTCATTTCGATTTGCCAATCCTTTTTCATGCATGAGTTGCATCAATTTCAAAGTCGTCGTGTATCCGATTTCTTTTAATTTAGCATCTCTTTTTTTATTTAATGACTCATTTACATTTCGAACGGTTGCTTCGCCTTGCTCCCAAAGAATTTGCAAAATTTCTAATTCAGCCTCGGTAGGTTTGATGTTTATTTTTGACATAAAAATGTTTTTTTAAATAGTATTTATGACTTCAATCATTCTTCAACTGACTTCCGAAGCCGTCGCCTCGGAAGTTTCTCTGACAGTTGTAAAAAAAATGCGCCTGCTCAAGAGCGCACATTTACTTGCTCAATAAAGTTACGAATAACTTCGTAGAAGCAAATATCTACGAAGTTATTCGTAAAACCAAACTTATCTACGAAAAAAATCGTAGATAAATTTAATTTTAACATTTTAGCTTTTAAAAATAACAAAAATAGGCGCTTTCGCTCTCGGCGAAAACACCTATTTTATACAAATACGTGGTGGTCTGCTTTAGCTGACCTTAAAGAAATTTATTCTCTGAGTTTAAAAAAAATTCGCTTCGCTCTTTTTTTTCCAGGTCAGCTAAAGCAGACCACCACGTGTTAATGAAAAAACGGGTAACCTTCTTTCGAAGATTACCCGTTCTATATTTTTAAAAGTGTAAATACTTTTATAACTCTTTTCTTAATCGTGCAACTGGAATATTTAATTGCTCTCGGTATTTTGCCACCGTTCTACGAGCAATATTATATCCTTTTTCTTGGAGCATATTTTTCAATTTCTCATCAGAATAAGGTTTACGTTTGTGCTCTTCTTCGATGATATCTGTCAAAATCTTTTTCACCTCCAAGGTAGAAACTTCTTCTCCTGTACTCGTTTGAAGTGATTCCGAAAAGAAATCTTTCAATCGTTTTGTTCCAAATTCAGTTTGTACAAACTTACTATTGGCAACCCTTGAAACCGTCGAAATATCCAAACCAGTTATATCTGCAATATCTTTCAAAATCATTGGTCGTAATCTCTTTTGATCTCCTGTTAAAAAGAAATCATATTGATATTGCATGATTGAATACATCGTTTTGTACATCGTTTGTTGACGTTGACGAATTGCATCAATAAACCATTTAGCAGAGTCAATTTTTTGCTTGATAAACATCACTGCCTCTTTCTGCTTTTTGTCTGCTCGCTTTTTTCCTGCTCGATTATCTTTGTAGGAAACTAACATATCCTTGTAATGCTCATTGATTCGCAAGTCAGGAGCATTTCTTGAATTCAAAGTCAAGTCCAATTCTCCTTCTCGATTTACAATAATAAAATCAGGTACAATATAATGTACTCCTCTTGAACTATTGGTTCGGTATCCGCTAGCAGGTTTTGGATTTAATCTCAAAACTTCATCCACCGCAAACTTCAACTGCTTTTCAGAAATCGTCAAAAACCGCTGGAGTTTTTGATAATGCTTTTTCGAAAACTCATTAAAATAATCTTCAATGATTCGAGTCGCCAATCGCAAAGGAGCCTTTTCCTCATGCGTCAAATTTGTCTCGGTTTTATCTCGATGTTGTAATTGCAACAACAAACATTCTCGTAAATCTCTTGATCCAATCCCAGGAGGATCAAACTTTTGGATTTTTTTCAAAATACAAACAATCTCCTCCTCGTTTGTATTTATATTCTGAGAAAAAATCAAATCGTCAATAATCGCTTCTGGCTCTCTTCTCAAATATCCATCATCATCAATACTTCCGATAATCTGTTTTGCAATCAAAAACTCTCGATCATCTTTCCACTCCAGCATTCCTAGCTGTTGCTCTAAATATTCGTGAAAAGTATCTTCTACAGGAATCGGAATAGTCTTGTCTTCTTCATCTGCAGAAAAATTATTCGCTTTCAACTTGTAACTAGAAGGGTCATCTTCAAAGTATTCCGTTAGATAATCATCCAACTCAAATTCGTCATCTCTTTCGATTTCTTCATCTCCTTCTTTTACATCCTTGTCGTCAGCTTTTTCATTTTCTTTCGACATCTCTAATTGCTCATCTCTGTCCTCTCCTTCTTCAAGAACTGGATTTGCTTCTAACTCTTCTTTAATTCTTTGCTCCAAGGTAGCCGTCGGAATCTGCAACAATTTCATTAACTGAATTTGTTGAGGAGATAGCTTTTGGAGTAACCGTTGACTTAAATTTTGTCTTAACATAGGGATTACAATGTTTTCTCTAATGAGTAAATATAGTGTTCAATAAATATGTTATTTAAATGGTTGAAGTATTAATTACGGGGTTTCTTCTTTCTCGCTGAGGCAATTTCGGTTTACTAAAGTGACAGAGAAAGAGACTGTGTTTTTTTGTAATTGCCTGAACTTGAATTAAATATAACGGAAATCTATTTAATATGTTTGGTTTTGGCACGACTTTTACCAAAAATCTTGCCAATATTTTATATTATTTTTTAATTTATTATAAAAATAAATATTTATCAATGCGAAATCAACGTTTTCTAAATTTTATTTCCCCATTCTACTTTTCTGTTTTTTCAAATAGTTTTGCCAAATTTGCATCAATCGCAGTTTCAAATTCAGATTCTGTGACAATATTCTTTTTTTAAATTATAAAAAATAAATATGTCTGTAAACAATAATATCTCTGCATTGCGTCAACAAATGGCCAAATATAAATTTGATGCTTACATTATTCCAGGAAGCGATCCACATCAAAGTGAGTATGCTGCCGATCATTGGAAAGCTCGAAAATGGATTTCTGGTTTTACTGGTTCTGCTGGAAATGTAGTCGTGACGAATGACCATGCAGGGCTTTGGACAGACTCTCGATATTTTATTCAAGCGACAAAAGAATTGAAGGGAACGAAAATGAAATTGCATAAACTAAAAGTGGCGCACACTTCTGAATACATTGCTTGGATTTTGGAAAATGTAAAAAGTGGTGGCAAAGTAGGTTGCGACGGAATGCTTTTTTCCGTAGGTCAAATCCAACAATTGGAAAAATTATTTAAAGAGAAAAATATCAAACTCGACTATTCCAAAGATTTATTGACGGAAGCTTGGGAAAATCGCCCTGCACTTCCGACCAATGAAATATTTGAACATAAAGTAAAATACGCTGGCAAAAGCAGGGCTAAAAAAATAGAAACGATTCGAGTTGAAATGAAATCTCAAGATGCTGATTATCATTTCGTTTCAACCTTGGATGACATTGCTTGGATTTTCAATATTCGTTCGTCGGATGTGGAATGCAATCCGGTGAGTATTGCTTACGCAGTTATTGGTTCGAGAAACGCTTACCTTTTTATTGATAAAAAGAAAGTGCCGATGCGCTTGCGAAAACAATTTCAGCGAGATGGAATTATTTTAAAATCGTACGAAGGCATTTTTGATTTTTTAAAAAAACTAAACAAGTCTAAAAATATTCTAGTTGATCCTTCGACTACAAATATGAAATTGTACAACGCTATTCCAAAAAAGCAGGTCATTCATGGCAAGACGATTTCTACACATTTAAAAGCACTCAAAAATAAGACGGAGGTTAAGCATATCAAAAATGCAATGATTAAAGATGGCGTTGCACTGACTCGTTTATTTATGTGGCTGGAGAAGTCGTTGGAAAAAGGAACAGTTACCGAAGTTGAAGTCGCTAAAAAATTAAGTGGTTTTCGAGCAGAGCAAGGAGAGTATCATGGCGAAAGTTTTGATGCGATTGTTGGCTATAAAGGTAATGGTGCGATTGTTCATTATCGTCCAGAGGAAGGAAGTTGTGCGACGATCAAAAATGAAGGGATTTTACTTTTAGATTCTGGTGGACAATATGAAGATGGAACGACTGACATCACTCGAACAGTTGCTTTGGGAAAACCGACCAAAGAACAAAAACGAAATTTCACTTCTGTTTTAAAAGGTCATATTGGTTTGGCAGAATTGAAATTCCCAAAAGGAACTAGAGGCAATCAAGTCGAGATTTTAGCTCGACAACACTTGTGGCAAGATGGTTTGAATTATGGACATGGAACTGGTCATGGGGTTGGTTTTTTTCTAAATGTACATGAAGGGCCGCAGTCGATTGGTTCTGGAATTACGGCCAAAGCTGCGACGGTGCTCGAAGCTGGCATGTTGACTTCGAATGAACCTGGGTTTTATAAAACTGGTGAGTATGGTATTCGAATTGAGAATTTGATTTTGGCGGTGGAAGCGGAGAAAACTGCTTATGGTCAATTTTTAAAATTTGATTCGGTGACGTTATTTCCGATTGATAAAAATTTGATTGATTATCCGATGTTGACGAAGCGGGAGGTGAAGTGGTTGGAGGATTATCATCGGGGGGTGCTGGAGAAGTTGAGTCCGTTTTTGAATAAGAAGGAGAAGACTTGGATGAAGGGGAAGTGTTAGGTTGAGATTTTTATGAAAAGTATATTTTTAATGTAAGAAAACATAATTTTCTATAATGGTATACAAGACCAGAGAAATTCTATGTATAAAATAAACGAAATTTCATGTGGAAATTGAATCATCAAATCACAGACTTAAGGAAATTCGATCTAAATTCTACTTACCTATCTGTTCTACAAAAAGGAGGCAAAGTCAAAATATATTTTAAAAAAGACTTATCTAAATCTCTTTGGGACGTTCAACTACAAGATTTTGGAGAATTATCTTTAATGAATAATTTTTTAATTTGGCAAGATCATGATGGAAAAACTCAAGTATTCAATCTACAATTCAAAAGTAGTGTCAATCTAAATTTTAAAAATAACGAAAGCATACTTTATCAAGGAGCAGCTAATAATGAAGAGCTTGATTCTTTTTATGCGTATTTCAATGATGATAATGATCAACACTATCAAACTAAATTTCAAATTATTGAAGGTAACTTAAGTTTGATTTGGAAAAAGAAATATACTCCTCTTCGCTTTTTTAAGCATAAAAAAGAAAACGCAATATATATTACAACCGTTAAAAAAGGAGAGCTAGTAAAGATTAATACTATAGATGGTAAAACCGTATGGAGAAGTAAGATTAATCTTACGGGACGATTCAATCATATTTTAGGGGCTAATTATAACTGTATCTTTTTATGGACAAGCACTAATGAGATTATTGCCATTAATTTATTGAATGGTAATTTAGAGTGGTCTATTGATAAGTTGCCAAAACCAGAAGGCTGGGCTGATGAAGCAGCTTTAAGATTTTCAAATATTAAAATATTGAATGAAAATCTTATGATAGGAATGAAAAATCGTAGATTATGGAATATAAATTTGGTTAATGGAAATGTAGCAGAACCAATTAATTACAGCAACAAATTTACATCTGAAGGATTATATAATCAGTCCACTAATTATTGTTTTGATGGTGAATTAATAACCTTTTTTGATGAATTCGAGAGAAAATTAATTTCATTTAATTGGAAAACTGAAAAAGTTGAATCCATTACTCCTTTCCCAATTCAAGGAAAAGAATCTATTTGTTCCTGGCAAGGACCAATCATTGAAGGAGACAATTGCTTTTTACTCGATACATTTGGAACTTTATTCATTTTTGAAAGAACCAAAAAGAAAACTGTTTAAAATCCGCGTAACTCAGTTCCACTTTGGAAGACGGCTTGTAATCGGAATCCCAACCTATATTACTAATCGGTTTTGGAAAACCGACCTACAAAGAAATAATAACCCATTTCCTTTGCAAATAATCAGTTCCCCTTCATCTCCTCTTTCATTTATATTTTTGCATCGTAAGTTCAAAACCAATTCGCTCAGCCCAAGCGAAATACTTCACAATCTGTCTCACCTTAACACAACTCTAAGCAAGAAGTTATTTTATTGTTAAACCAAAAGCAATCAGCCCCTTCCTGCCCAACTAAATATAAAAAGCATCTCGTTTAACGAATCAAATAGAAATCTAATTACTCAAAAAAATTATAAAAATGACCAAACTAAAAACCTCTTTATTCACCCTAAGTGTAATTTTATTATTTAGTTGTAGTACAACTAAATTCAAGATGCAAGGAACTCTAGAAACTAAAAATTTCTTTAAAGAAATTCCATTCCAGCTCATTAGTAATCTGATGATTGTAACGGTTGAAATTGATTCCAAAAATTATAACCTAGTTTTTGATACTGGAGCAGAAGTACATTTTTTGGATCAAAGTCTTGCTTCACAAATCAATTTTAAATCCATCAAAAAAGTAAAAGTTAATTCAACTACTAGTTCAAAGCGTGGTCAACAAATTGTATCGATTCCTAAAGTTTCTCTTGATGGAATTGAATTTAATAATACAGCTGCAGTTTTCCTTGATCTTTCTGGGTTGACTAAAGCGCTTGGTTGTTTTCCTATTCATGGCGTATTAGGAAACAATTTGATCAGAAAATCTAATTGGCAAATTGATTATCAAAATCAAGTTATTAGAGCAACTGATGATTTTTCCAAATTAAAAACTTCAAAGGATGCACACCGCCTGAAAATGAATGCTGGAAAATATGGCAACATTTATTTCGATATAAAAATTTCAGGAGTGAATACTAAAGCCACATTTGATACTGGATTTACTGGTAAATTTCAAGTAGGTGATATGGAACTAATGAAGGGACTTAAATTCCAAACGGTGGAAGGAGTTTTAGGTGCAGATGCTTTAGGTATAACGACGGGAGAAGAAAGTTATGCTATGGTAGAAGATTTTCAAGTGGAAGATATTCCTCTTAAAAATCAAAAAGTGAGTTTTGAAAAAGGCGCTTCGTCTTTGATTGGATATAAATTTTGGAAACATTTTACACTTACGATTGATTGGAAAAATGATGTGTTAATTTTGGATCCTATTTCAACAATCGATAGCGATGAATTAAGTTTTTTTGAAATCATGCCTTCTCCTAATTATGAAAAAGGAATAATTAAAATTCAACGAAGAATAAAAGGAAGTAAAAACCATACAGACATTCCTCTTGGAACAAAAGTTTTAAAAATCAATGAGCATGATGTTTCCAATTTAGGAAAAACGAGACTATGTGATTTTTGGAAAACAGAATGGGCAGAGATCAAAAAGCAAAATTCTATTCAATTATTGATTCTTAAGGATAATGTTGAGAGAGAAATTACAGTCAATAAAATTCCTGCATCTTAATAACTGATGTTAAACTAGAGTAACTTAGCTGCTGACTCATGATGATTTTTTAGAACTTTCTTCCTTCAAAATAATTTCAATTGAAAATGAAAGGATACATAAAAAGTCATCACGAGTCAGCAGTTAGCTTTTACACGACAGCAATTAAAATCTACAAAGCATATAATTTAACTTCATTTATTCAGGCAAAACCAATAGTGGAACCTGATTATTATACACTTGATTTTTGGTAATACTCCTTTTATAAATGCTTTCAAAAAAACTCTTTTTTCTTCTTACCATACACAATAAATCACAGTTTTCTTTTTCAATAAATTTATTAATCGAGTTATTGATATTTTTGGAGAGTGGAACTTCTCGATAAGTTATTTCTACACCATCAAGATCTACTTTCTTTTCAGTTTTAATATCATTATTCGAATCTGTTTTGATATTAAGTATGGTCACTTTCGCTCCAAACTTAGCTGCTAATTCTTGAAGTGGGGAGAGTACCTCTGGAGATATTTCTTTGTGGTCTATTGCCAAAATGATGTGCTGTAAGGATTGAAAAGTATATTCAGGAGGAACGACCAAAAGAGGAACTTGAGATTTTTCCAAAGCTGATCCAGCTACACTTCCGAAAATAACTTTGGTAATTCCTGATGCACCTTTACTACCCATTACAACAAGCCCTATTCCATCCTTTTTTACGGTTCTTCCAAAAAGAGAAAAGATATTGCCTTGATAAGTTTTCGTCTTTATCGTCAAATTTTTCTCTGTTAATAGCTCATTGAACTGCTCCTTAGTTTTATTCATCTTAAGTTTTACCTTTTTTTTGAAAGGTTGATTCTCATCTGAAAAATTCAAATCATAATCACTTTTTTTCATGCTATACACATGGTATAAAAAAAGTTTACTCTTGAATACAGCTGCTATTTCGAATGCATACTTTGTCGCATTATCCGCAACTGAGGAAAAATCGGTGGGTATCAAAATCTTTTTCATCTATTTTTTTTTACAAAAATATACCCGATGGGAAAAAAATACTTTGAGAAACGTCAATAGTATCTATTGATAAAAATCACCAATTAGGATATTGGAAGCATTGTCTAGAAACCTCTCGTTTCTTTATATTTCAATTTTCCTACAAATAATAACTCCCTCCCTACGAATAATCAATGCCCCTCCATCTTCCTTTTTCTTTCATTTATATTTGTGCATCGTTTAAACAAAAATATCGTACAATATGAAACCAGTTTATCTACTACTTTTTCTCTTAATTTTAAATTCTTGTACCGAGCAAAAAGATGCGCCACAAATTCCAATTGGACAAAAGGAAATAATCGAACCGCCAAAACAAATAGCCAACCAAGGTTTCCAACAAATCCTTGATGCAGCCGAAGTGAATGGAGTAATTTTGATTTTTGACGAAAAAAATAACTCCTATCATTCGAATGATTTTGAAAGAGCGAACCAAGGTTTTTTACCTGCCTCGACCTATAAAATTCCAAATTCAATAATTGCATTGGAAACTGGTGTCGTGGAAGATGAAAACACTATTTTCAAATGGGATGGAGAAGAACGAGCCTTAAAAATTTGGGAAGAAGATTTGACTTTTACCAATGCTTTGAGAAAATCTTGTGTTCCTTGTTATCAAGATATTGCTCGACGGATTGGCGTGAAAAGAATGAATGAATATTTGGAAAAATTGGATTATAAAAATATGGTCGTGGATTCTTCTAATTTAGATTTGTTTTGGTTGGAAGGTGATTCTAAAATTACTGCGATGGAACAAATTAATTTTCTTTCTCGATTGTATCATTCTCAATTACCTATTTCCAAAAAAACTGAAAAGATCATAAAAGAGATGATTTCTATGGACAAAAAAACTACTTATAAACTAAGTGGAAAAACAGGTTGGTCCATTCGCAATGGCAATAATTTAGGTTGGTTTGTCGGTTATATTGAAAAAGGAGATGAGGTGTATTTCGTGGCTACGAATGTTGATCCAAAAGAAAATTTTGACATGAAAAATTTCACAAAAATCAGATTACAAGTATTGATGGAAGCAACAAAACTAATTGGTATTACTTCATAAAAGTATCAGTCACAAGGTGATTTTCCATCATCATTTTCAAGACTTAATTAGGTTAAGTGATTTAAAATGAATAATTCCCTTATGACTTGTATTCATTTTTCTCAAAAAAAACCAAATCGCAAGAATAACTAATTAACAAATAACTTAATAACAATTATCATTTCTACATATCCTCTTGCTATATTTGTACGTTTTCTAAAAAAATAATTTTTCACTATGCAGGAACAATCAAAAACCGCAGAAGAAATTCGAGAAGAGAGATCATCACTTTACCAAAAATTAGTAAAAGTGATGTGGGGCGGAGCTATTCTAGGTGCACTTGGAATTGGAATATTTTTCTTTGCGCTTTCCTTTTCAGACCTTCCAACTTTTGATGAATTAGAGAATCCAAAAAATAATTTGGCGAGTGAAGTCTATGCTGCCAATGGAGAAGTTTTGGGTCGTTACTTTATTGAAAATCGAATCCCGGTTGATTTTGATCAAATTTCCCATCACATGGTCGATGCATTGCTTGCCACAGAAGATGAGCGATACATGAGTCACACTGGTATTGATTTTCAGGGATTAGGAAGAGCTGGAGTAAAAACAGTTTTACTTGGTGATAAAAGTTCTGGAGGAGCCAGTACGATCACTCAGCAGTTGGCAAAAATGTTATTTACTGACAAACCTAGTTCAAGTTTTACACAACGGGTCGTTCAAAAATTAAAAGAATGGATCATCGCAGTTCGTTTGGAAAAACAATATACCAAACAAGAAATCGTAGCGATGTATTTGAATAAATTTAGTTTCCTCAATGGCGCATTTGGAGTGAAAGCGGCCTCGGAAATTTATTTTGGAAAAGGGCAAGATAAGTTAGAATTGCAGGAAGCTGCCATGTTAGTTGGAATGTTAAAAAACCCTTCCCTTTTTAACCCTATTCGTTTTCCAGATACTACTTTACATCGAAGAATGGTCGTGCTTAAGCAAATGCAAAAGAACAAAATGCTTACGCAAGTACAGTATGATTCTTTGAGAAATGTGCCCCTGGGCATGGGAAGTTTTAAGCGAAAAACTCATGATGATGGATTAGCTCCATATTTCAGAATGCACTTGCGAGAAGAGTTGAAAAGAATTTTAGTAGACGAAACTAAAGCTAAATTCAAATCAAACGGCGAACCATACAACCTTTACGAAGATGGTTTAAAAATACACACTACCATTGATCCAGTCATGCAAAAGCATGCAGAAGCAGCGATGGTAGAACACATGAAAGTACAACAAAAAAAGTTTTTTAAAAGATGGAAAGGAAAAGATCCTTGGACTTATAAAGATCCTTCTGATGATCGAAAACCTAAAGAGATTGAGGAAGATTTAGCCAGTCGAAAACGAGCACTTCAAAAATTAATAAGAGGAAGTGATCGCTACGAAACACTCCGAACGATTCATCTAAATCCAGTCATTGCAAAAATCAGCAAAGGGATTGATGATTACGAATTACGTGATTTTGATATTGATCGAATGATTGCTGAAGACCAAAAGAAGGGAGCAATTGCAAGATTAGTTTCTCGAAAAATTGTTCCATCTGAGCGAGCGGTAAAGTATCGTAAGATCATGAATAGCGCTGATTGGAAAACGCTTAAAACAGCTTGGAACAAATTTCAAAAGGAAGTCAAAAGTGAATTTGACAAACCAGCTCCTATGACTGTTTTTGCCTACACTCCAAAGATGGAAAAAGATACTGTCATGAGTCCACTAGACTCTATTAAGTATCATCGAATGTTTTTGCAATTTGGCTCTATGTCAGTTAATCCGTTGACGGGACATGTCAAAACTTGGATTGGAGGAATCAATCATAAATATTTCCAGTACGATCATGTCACTTCTGAGCGACAAGTTGGTTCGACTTTCAAACCATTTATTTATGCAACTGCCATCAACGAAATGGGAATTTCTCCTTGTCAAAAAATTGCAGATATTCCCTACACAATTCATGTAGGCGAAGGCGATTTCATCCTTCAAGAAGATTGGACACCTAAAAATGCAGGTGTTTATACCGGTGAAGATTTCACTCTAGTTAAAGGTTTGAAATGGTCACAAAATACGATCTCAGTCAATTTGATGAAACAAATGGGAAGTACCAAATTGGTACGTCAACTAGTTCATGAAATGGGCTTAGATAAAAATAAAAAAAGATCCAATGGAATGTATAGAGTTCCAAAAGTACCTTCCATTTGCTTGGGTGCAACTGACCTAGAAGTTTTTGAAATGACTGGAGCATATACCACATTTGCCAATAATGGATTATATAATAAACCTATTTTCATTTCAAAAATTGAAGATAAAAATGGTAAAATAATTTATAGCGAATCGGCATTAGAAAACTCTGCTATCAAATCTCAAGCAAATTATGTGATGCTTCACATGCTCAAAGAAGTAATGAATCAAGGACAAGTTGATTTTAGAGGTTTGAAAAGCGAAATAGGTGGAAAAACAGGAACTACCAATGATTACGTCGACGGTTGGTTTATGGGATTAACACCTGACTTAGTCGTGGGAACTTGGGTTGGCGGAGAAGATCGTTGGGTTCGATTTTTATCTATTCGAGATGGAGCAGGAGCTAAAATGGCTAGACCATTTTTTGCCAATTTCATTAGAAAACTAGAAGAAGATGAAACGGCCAATTATGATGTCAATGCCCGATTCTATCGACCAAAAGGAGACTTAGGAATAGAAATAAATTGCAATGTTTACGAAGGCGACGCTAATCCATTTGGACCAGAAGGTGATGATGAATCTTTTGGAGATCAAGAATTAGAGGAGGAAGGCTTTGGAGATGAGAATGAAGGATTTGATGGTTAATTCCCCTCGCTAAAAATATATAAATGCCACACATTCTATTAAAAAATGTGTGGCATTTTTTATGCTCCATTTACTAAACAATACATTTACATTTTCTTATTTAAAAAAATGAAACAAAACGAATCAAATACTTTTGGTAAATATCTCACTCCCAAATGGGGGCTTTTACTCTTGAGTTTGATTTATTTTAGTCTCCAAATCCCTTTTATCAAAGCTGATCCTGATATCCAAATTTCGTGGAGTAGGGGAGCCAATACAGATGAAGGTTTGCACGCTTCACAAATTAGAAATTTCATCAATCACGGAAATCTAGGTCTGCAAGAATCTGATAACTTTATCAAAACACCTTTATTTGGTGCTTATCTTTTTGCGCCAATCGCCTTGTTTGGTTCTTCTCTTTCTGCTGCGAGATGGGCGGTGATTTTTCCTTTCTTTCTATTAATCTTCTGGATGAGTTGGAAAAATAAATATTACGTAAGACTATTGTTATTTTTCACTCCTATGGTGTTTTTGGAGTATCACATTTTTACTTTTTCGCATTTTAGCTTGGCGGAAATACCGAGCACAATTTTTATTTTTCTAGGAATTTTACTTTTTGCACAACCTTTAAAAGAAGATGAAATTTGGAAAAGAGCTGGAGGACTTGCTTTCCTTTTCTCAATGGCATATCTTTTTAAAATTCAATTTTTATACATCATTCCGATTCTTCCGCTTTTGTTACTTGTTTATTTTTTCAAGAAAAAAGACCGAGAAAACATCCATGTAAAATCATTGTTATGGAGTTCCATTTTCATGGCTCTTATTTTCTTGATTTATATTTTAGTTTGGTATTTGCCCAATCAAGAATTCTATCATTATGTGATGCTTGATCAAACGACGAATCGATTTGCTTATTATTTTGACCTTCCGGATCATCTTCATTGGATCAATAAAAATATTTTTTTAGAAAAAAAACTACAACCAGTTACAGTTCTTTTTTATTTTTTATTCCCAGCAGGAGGATTGTTACTTTTCCGAAAAACATCAATCCTTTACAAGAAATTATTTCTGGGGTTAAGTATTTGGTTACTCCTAGAATCTCACAAATTGACCATGATGTATTTGCCCACTCGATATCTGGTGAGTCTAATTTTTTGCATGGCTACAATTAACTCATTGGTTATTTTTGAAATATTTCGTTTTTTATTTTCAGAAAAAAAATATCGACAATGGGTTTTTATCCCCAGTTTACTTTTTGTAATTGTCTTGTTTTTTAATTTAAAAAATTATCAAAACGCCTTCGAGCGAAGAACATTTGACATCAGAAAAATCAATCAATACTTAGCAAAATATGAATTTGGAGATCGACCAATTATTGGCGCATGGGCACCTTCTTTGACTTGGAAAACAACAGCTAAAACTTATCCTGTTTGGGGAGAATATTTTAATGACAAAAATATTTTGACTGACCAAAAACCTGCCATCATCATCTCAGAACTAGACGAATCTGATTCTAGTCAAGCCTATCAATCTCAAAACATCCAAATCGATCAATATGCAGATTCGATTCGCTATTTTCAAATCCATAATTTTAAACTTAAGATACTTTGGATGAAAAACGACTAAGAGAAATTTCCTCCATTTTCATTTCCCTATTTCTTCGAATAATTAAAAGGATTCAGCTATTTTTGCGAAACCCCATTCAGTCTTTTTTACAAAAAACCATAAGTTAAAGAATCAAACTAGTATGCAGAAAATGATTAAAAAATATTTCTTCTATTTGTTTCTAGGAGCAATCTTATTTTCACAATGTATCCCGGTGCAGGATGAAGTTTTAACCGAAGTCAATTTTGATTTATCAAAACCAGAATTCCAACGGGTTTATGATTTGCAAGATCGACAACAGGTTGACAGTTTAGTCGCTTACTTTGATCACAAAGACCCCACTTATAGATATGCTGCTGCAATGGCTTTTGCCTCTATCAAAGATAGCTCAGTAGTAAATAGTCTTGCCAAACTATTGGAAGATGACATCGAAGAAGTACGAACTGCAGCAGCCTATGCCATGGGCCAAATTGGTTCAAGTAAAGGAGAGAAATGGTTGACCAAATCTTTTCAAACTTATGATTCTCTAGGTGTTCATCATCGATTTAATTCATCAATTTTGGAAGCCATCGGAAAATGTGGGAGGTTGGAATCTTTACATTTCATGGCTTCGACTAAGGAATATTTAAAATCAGATACACTTCTTTTGGAAGGAATGGTCAAAGGAATGTATCAATTCGGTTTGCGGAAGATTACTCATCAAAAAGCAACAGATCGAGTCGTTAATTTTTTGACCAAAAAAAATTATCCTGCTGATGTTCGAATGATGGCAGCTAATTATTTGTACCGATTTCGAGTGCCAATCGATACTTTTATTCCATCATTATTGGAAGTACTATATGTCGAAAAAGATACCCGAGTAAAATTACCTCTTATTCTTGCTTTGGGAAGAACACAATCGCCTCAAGCACTTGAAGCACTTTTGGAACTATTGAATCGGGAACGAGATTATCGAGTGACTTGCAATATTATTAATGCACTTGGAAATTTTGAATATCGACAAGTTGTTATTCCAATTACTCCATTGCTTCAAAATAAAAATATTCATATCGCGACCACCGCTGCTAACTATTTTCTCAATCATGGCATTATGAATGCTGCTCCTCAATATCGACAAATCGCACGGCGAAATGATTCCTTAGATTGGCATGTAAAGTCGACACTCTATCAAGCAGCCAATAAGCATTTGAGCCTTTATTCACAAGGCACTCGATTGGCACTTCAATATGAGTTGAAAGATCTATTTAAGAATGCCACTTCTGTATATCAAAAAGCTGCAGCATTAAAAGGACTTGGTGAGTACGGTCGAAATTATAAAGATATTTATGAGTTAGGTTTTAAGAGTGATAAACCTGTGGTGCGAACTGCTGCTGTGGAAGCTTTGGCAAATATCGCTCAAAATGAAAATTTTAATGCAACATTTGGTTCTCAAAGAACTCTGGTGAAGAAAGAATTGGGAGCTTATTTTCAAGAAGCATTGGTCAAAGGTGATGCTGCAATGAAAGCTGTTGCAGCTGGAGTGATTCGAATTCCTGCTCTGGAGTTTAAATCAGTTTATGACACTTTGGATTTTTTGCAAGTCGCAAAAAATGGATTAGAAATTCCAAAAGAAACAGAGACACTTTATGAAATTCAAAGAACGATTGATTTCTTTAATGGAAAAACTACCACTGATTTAGCGAAGCCAACTTTTAATCATGCGATTGATTGGAGAGTTTTTAATACTATTGATGAAGATTCAAAAGTGGAAATAAGAACAGCAAAAGGATCTATTATTTTAAAATTATTTCCAGATGCTGCACCAGGTTCGGTGACTAATTTTGTTGCATTAGCGAAGAGTGGATTTTATGATGGAAAAACATTTCACCGAGTCATTCCTAATTTTGTGGCGCAAGGCGGATGTCCAAGAGGTGATGGTTATGGTTCATTAGATTATACCATTCGGTCTGAATTAGCACCTTTGAATTATGATGAAGAGGGATACGTCGGAATGGCTTCAGCTGGAAATCATACAGAAGGAACGCAATGGTTTATTACATTTGCACCAGCTCCACACTTGGATGGACAATATACCATTTTCGCAAAAGTGGTAGACGGAATGAATGTGGTGCATCAGTTAACTGTAGGTGAGAAAATTCAACAGGTACAGATTGTAGAGTAACCGCTTCCGCCTCTGTCCCCTGAAGGGGAACGAAACGAATTTTATCAGTTTTAGATATTTGACTTTTTACAAAAAAATTAACCAAATATATTTTAAAAAAGAAATAAATGAAAAGTACTCCTCTTACTCAAAAGCACATTGACTTAGGTGCTCGAATGGCAGAATTTGCTGGTTATAATATGCCAATTTCTTATGCAGGAATTAAAGATGAACATCATGCTATTCGGAATAGTGTAGGTGTTTTTGATGTTTCTCACATGGGTGAATTTTTGATCAAAGGGAATGGTTCCACCGAACTTATTCAAAAAGTAACTTCTAATAATGTAGCTAATCTTATTCCAGGTGAAGCTCAATATTCTTGCTTGCCCAATCATGATGGAGGAATTATAGATGACCTTTTGGTTTACAAACTGGAAGATGAAGATGGAGCACCTTCGTATATGTTGGTGGTAAATGCATCGAATATTGAGAAAGATTGGAATTGGATAAAAAATCATAATGATGCCAATGTTTCGATGGAAAATATTTCTTACCGATGTGGTTTGTTAGCGGTGCAAGGACCTAAGGCGGTGGAAGCTTTGCAAAGTTTGACTGAAGTAGATTTGAGTAGTATCAAATATTATGATTTCAAAATTGGAGAAATGGCAGGTATCAAAGATGTCATTCTTTCTGCAACAGGTTATACTGGTTCAGGAGGTTTTGAGTTGTATGTAGATAATGAAAACTTGGCTGAACTTTGGGATGCGGTGATGGAAGCAGGAAAGCCTTTTGATATAAAACCAACTGGTTTGGGAGCGCGAGATACCTTGAGATTGGAAATGGGATATTGCCTTTATGGAAATGATATTGATGATACGACTTCGCCAATTGAAGCAGGTTTGAGTTGGATTACGAAAGTAAAAAAAGGAGACTTTAATTCTCAACCAATCTTTGCAAAACACAAAGCAGAAGGTGTTGATAAAAAATTAGTTGGATTCGTAGTCGAAGATCGACGAGTACCTCGACAAGGCTATATGATCGAGGATAAAGATGAAAATGAAATTGGCGTAGTAACTTCTGGAACTCAATCTCCTTCATTAGATATTCCAATCGGAATGGGTTATGTAAAAACGGAACTTGCAAAAGTAGGAACAGAAATTTTAGTCGTTGCAGGAAAGAAAAAATTGAATGCGAAAGTGGTGAAATTACCTTTCTACAAAAAAAAATAAACCATCTTCCATAGAAATAAAATGGGTTTGATAAAATTACTTTATCAAACCCATTTTTTATTTACTAAAGGAAAACATCAATAGAACATTCCCTTTTAGAGGACAAGGATTTTACAATTTCTTAATCAAATCATCAATCATTCTCTCTTCCACTTTACAATTGCTCATCAACGCTTTTTTTAATTTTATTTTATCCACTTTATCAGAGGCATTTTTTTGAGTACACTTGATTGCTTCGTCAAATGCGATTCCAGCCTTTTCAACTAGAGCAGTAATGGCTTCGATATTTCCCTCGACTTGTAGCGTTTTAATTTTTTGATTAATTTCCACGACAGGTTGTGTACAATCACAAATGCTATTTATCGACTCTTCCGTTGGAGTACTTTCGTTGCCTGTGCAATTTGAAAAAACAAATGCAAGGCTAAATATGAAAATGGTAATCTTAAAATAATTCATCTGTTCCGTTTTTTCAAAAAAATATTTACCGAAATTAAAAAATTATTTCGACTTCGAGCCTTTAAACCAATCCTTTAAAACCTCTTCTGCTATTTTCCCCTGAGGGGTATAATCTGCCGCTCGGAATCTCGCACGCCTCCCCTGCCCTTCTCCTCTATAATTCGGATACCATTTCCAAAGGAAACCTCCTCCCCACCAATCCTCTTTCCAAAAAACTTCAAAAAGTGCTTCAATGGCATTGGCTTGCGCTTGTTGGTTAACTGGAATCTCTGTGCGTCGACTTTCTAGTTCCCAATTTTTATGCGCACAACCATCAATACTCATATAACCATACTCTGTAAAAACAATGGGCTTACCCGTTTTTCGATAAAACTTACGTAGTTCTTTGACTGTAGGTTGCCATGCTTTTTTTAGTTCTTCGATGGTTGGAGTTTTCGATTTTACCAAAGGAAAATAAGTATCGATTCCCACATAATCTAATTCATCCCAAAATTTCACCATCTGATATGCATCCCAATTTGAGGCATAAGTTAATTTCCCATCATAGATTTTCTTAACTGCACGAATCAATCCTCTCCAATACTTTTCTCGTTTTTTCACCGACTGTTTCACTTCCGTTCCGATGCAAAAAACTTCTACATTTAATGAATCTGCAATTTTTGCATAAGTCAAAATGTAGTCTGTATAATCTGATTCCCATTTCTTCCAATCTGCCTCATTATCAAAATCTAAGTCTCCAATCCAACTTCCATGCATCCAAACATGTGGCTTGAGCAATACTTTTATATTACTTTCTTTTGCGAGTCGGATCGTTTCGATTGTACCTTCTGCTCGCTCACCCCACCATTGTCGACTAGTATTAAACCGAACCATCGGTTCTTCATTTGGCGAAAATCCAAACGGAGTCACCGCTATCCAATCTGCTCCAACGGCATTGATTCGTTCCATTGGATTATCTGAGAACGGATTAGAAGGAGCGACAAAACTAAGCCCTTTCATTTTTTCAGTTGGCAACTCTAGAGAAGCAGAACTCATTTTTTCTGAAGGAGTATTGCAGCAAAAACTTAAAAAGCAAAATGTAATCAGGAGTGAAAATATTTTCATTTTAAAAAATTATTGATTTGGAGTATTTATGATCTTATTCTATTTTTTTAGTCTTACTCACTATGGGAGTCTTTTCCAAAGGGAGCAATTAAACTTAAAAATCTTCCATCGAAATTAAAAACTCATCTTGTGACTATTTTTTTAATAAACAAAAAACACATTTGGATCAGGGCAGTTTTCCGAAAATTCAGTAAGCAATTTTTCACTTGTCACCCCTGAGAAATCTCCTTCTTTGCCCATCATATTTTTTATGATTTGAAAATGTAAATGAGGAACCCATCCGCCATTTTCATTTCGATTTCCCATGGCGGTGAAAGCTTTACCTTTTTTAATAAGCATTCCTTTTTCTAAATTTTCAAGCGAAGCTAAATTCAGATGTCCATATAATGTATAAAAGACAAGATCATTCAACTCATGTTGCAAAATGATCGTCGCTCCATAATCCAAATATAAATCATTGTATTGAAAACTATGAATCTTACCATCCAAGGGCGAATAAATTTCCGTCCCTGCCGCTGACCACCAATCCACCCCAAGGTGAATATTTCGATTTTCAGCTTCACTTTTAAAATTATTACTTTGCTGATAAAGCACTCTTTTTTCTAAATATCCACCAACTCCAACTTTTGCCTCCTTCTTTTTTAATTCATTTTGAATATAAAAATCCAATCCATCATAAGTTTGAATCGCTTCCAAATCTAGATCAGGTGCATTTACATTTAAGTCAATTTTACAAAAATCTTCTTTTTGGAAAGATCTTCCTAAAAGAGGAAAGAAGTCAGATTGATATTTTTCTAATAAATCTTTTAGCATTTTCTTTAATTAAAATTATCAAATCAGCAATAAAAGTCATTTTTCATTGTACAATATTTAAATATATAGACTTTTTATTATACTACTTAAGCCTTATTTTGAAAATCATCTAATTCAAGTTCCATTTTCAACAACTAAATTACACATCACCTAACATAATAACCTAAAAATTAGTCAATTCGTATAAATAAAACTATTTCATTAATTAATTTGCATTAAAAATAGAAATTAGCGTATATTTGTATTATCAACGTTAAAGAACGATGACATAATTTTAAATGAATAATTTTTCAATCAAACATAAAACTATTCATTAAAATTTAAAATACTGTAAGGTGATGAAATTAGGCAGCCATGCCCTCTTGTCTCGAGGGTGAAGAATTCGAAATAAATGCTGAGCAATCAGTACTAATCGCTTCGTGAAGGTTCGAGTCCTTCTCTTACAGCC
>JBGCCY010000063.1:0-18851 GCA_045104975.1 Saprospiraceae bacterium | reverse complement strand
AAGCTAAAGATTAACTAATCTTCATTTACTTTTTCACATCTTTCATATTATATAACTTCATTCCGTCCTCATAATATTTATCTCCTTCCTTCCAAAAAACTGATTCATTCGTATTTGCAATCAGTCGGCATGCATAAACATACGATTTGAAAAACTTAGTCAAATAATTATAATCCAATGTCTCTGGATTATCTTGAGGCTGGTGATAATATTTGTTGACTTCATCATCCATTTTTGTAATTCCCATTCCAAAGGTTGGTGCAGGAACTCCTTTTTTCGCAAAGTTCACATTATCAGATCGATCAAATAATCCTTGCTCAGGCATATTATCTTGGATGGCAGTCAACCCAAAAGCAGTACATGCTTTTTCAATTAGCGGCCGAGCCAATGTTCTTTCCAAACCTATAATCATCGCCTTGGTCGTATCATTATATCCAGCATTATCGCTATTGAAACAGTAAGTCATTTTGTCCAAAGGAATCGCAGGATTATCAGCATAATAAGAGGAACCTAACAATCCTTTTTCCTCTCCTGTAAAAAAGATAAACACAGCAGAACGTTTCGTTGGGTACTTCGCCAAATTTTCAGCAGCCGATAAAACGGTTACACTTCCAACTGCATTATCTCGCGAACCATTATAAATTGAATCTCCTTCAACTGCTCGTCCAATTCCAACGTGATCATAATGTGCTGAATAAATGATGTATTCATCTTTTAATTTAGGATCAGATCCTTCCAATACTCCAACGATGTTCTGTGTTTTGATTTTTTCCTTTTTCATCCCTTCAATCTTCAAACTTCCTTTCAAACCATTAGCAGATCTTAACTTAGCAACTGCTTCTGCATTTGAACCATTGATCCAAACATGTGGAAACGGACTCGCATTATCATCTCCTGAATCATCCACTTTCATTTGTGGTGAATTCAAAAATCGAATTAAAAAATTGTACGGCAATTGAGCATTATTATAAATCTCAATCAACGCTTTTGCTCCAGCAGCTTTGACCGCATTTCGTTTTTCTCTCCCTGCAAAAAACCAAGCTTGAGGATTGTCTTCTCCTTCAAATCCACACATCACCACAACGATTTTTCCTTTTACATCTAATCCTTTTAAGTCTTCTTCGGTACCTCGATTTGCAAAAATCATTTCAGATTCCACATCCATATTTTCACCTCGAATCATCAAAAATCCATCAGGCAATGGTAAATCAAAATCGCCAAATTTTAATGCACCACCCGTTGGAGGCAACACATTTACCAAAGGAACATCTTGATAATATCCTTGAACACCTTCGCCATAAGCTGGTTTGATACCATATCTCATCAAGCTAGTTGCTAGGTATTTTGCCGCAATATTCAACCCTTCAGATGGCGTATCTCGACCTTTTAATTCATCGGAAGCCAAGTAAAAAATATGGCTTTTGATATTGTTGACATTTACGGTAGATGCAGCAATTGTTTTATCAGTCATCTGCCCCAGAGCAGTCATTGGTTTTTTCGTTTTGCAGGAAAGCAATAAAAGTGCAAACCCAAAAAACAGAGCAATCTTATTCATAATTATATTTAGTAAATTTTTTTAAAAAATAAATTGGTTTCTAAATTCGAGCACAAAGATAGAATTTTGGGATTAGGTAGCTTAAGTTTTTAATCTTTTATTCTTCCTCCTTATTATAAAATGTCCAATTAATGCTGAAATCATAATAATCGTATTTCCGAAAGTTAAACTAAGGATGCTTTTAAATATCGCACTTAGAACGGTGTTGATAAAAATAATTACCCCTGTTGCTATCCAAAAATTATTATAAGTTGGTTTCCTAAAATTATCATCTACCACCTTGAAATTATCTGGAAAAAAAATGTATTTCAATTTTTCAAAATCCCAAACCAATAATAAGATAGTTGCCAAAAGCATTAAAAAAGTAATATAAATGGTTCCTGGAAAACTAAGAGAATAGGTGATCAAAAAGATATTTACAATTATCGGAAAAAAGATAATTGCTCCTAAAGTTGAAAATCTTTGAGTCATTAATAAGAAGGCTGCAATTAATTGACTCCATCCCAAAAAGTTCCAATAGATCCCAGTTTGATACATTGCCTCAAAAAAATACCCTATCGGTGTGTCTACCGAGATCTGTGTAAATCGGAGTCCCAATATTTTTGGGAAACTAGCAAATGTAAACCCCGTTCCTATTAATATTCTAGTTAAGATTACAAATAAATTGAGCCATTCATTTCTTCTAATTTTCCGATATAATTCAAGCATAGTTTTTTGAAGTTATTGATAAGTCTTCCACCCACAAATTTAAATGACAATGGAATATTACAAAAGTGACAAAACTTGTTTTGTTAAAAAAATCATAAACGGTATTTTTCGACCAATCCATTTTAATTTTTTAGAAGTCTTCCTAATCAGAGAACTAAATTTATTTTTTGACACTAAAAAAAATCGTTATGAAAAATTTATTATTGCTTTTAATCTTCGTTGGGATTTTAATCTTTAATTCTAGCTGCACCAAAGATGAGGGAGATTGTGTTTGTATTGAAATTTATGCACCGGTATGTGGAGATGATGGGAAAACTTATTCCAACAGTTGCTATGCGGAATGTGCTGGAGTTACTTTCTCTGAAGGAGCTTGCCCTATCGAAACCAACGCCAAAATTTTAGACCTTGGAGATCCTGCTTTGGATGGTTGTGGTTGGGTGGTTCAATTTGAAGTAGATGGGACTTTGGAAAATCATCGAGCTGATTCGTTGCCAACTAACTTTTTACAACATGATTTGGAAGTAACCATTGAATATCAGCCAACTACGGAAGAATCAATTTGTGGATTGATAGATATGATTCCAGTTATTGAATTAGTCAACATCGAAGTTCAATAATTTTCACTAAAGCACAGGACAAAATAAATTATTGATTTTTAACGACGGAGAAAATCAAGAGGATGGACACAGAGATCATGGAGTACTCTATTTTCTCTGTGGATAAATACACTTTTGTCTTATATCCAATATTTTTTATTAAAACTATTGAAAATAGAAGCATTTTCCGTAACCATTTTGACTTTGAAATTGTTAAATAAATGTAGTTTTGCAAAAAAATAAAAACCAAAAATATTATGATTTCAAAAAAAATGCTCAAGGCTTTAAATCAACAGATTGTCTGAGAAGGATATGCTTCATTTTTATATTTGTCAATGGCCACTTGGTGTGGTAATGAAGGATTGGATGGTTGTGAAAACTTTATGAAACGCCAATCAGAAGAGGAAAGAATGCACATGTTGAAAATATTTGAATACCTGAGTGAAGTCGATGGAATGGCTTTGACACCTGCCATTGCTCAAGTTCCTCACGAGTTTGGAACACCTCAAAAAATGTTTGATATGGTCTATAAGCATGAGCAAAAAGTAACTAAATCTATTCATGATTTATTAAAAATTGCTAAATCTGAAAATGATTATACCACCGAAAATTTCCTTCAATGGTATATCGCTGAGCAACGAGAAGAGGAAAATTTGATGCGATCTATTTTAGATAAAATTAAGTTGATTGGGAAAAGTCCTATGGCGCTTTATTATATCGATAAAGAAATTGATGCAATCAATACAGCGGAAGAAAAAGCGGAAGAAGCTTAGAAAATCATCACCATATATTAAAAAGAGGATAATCGAAATCAATCGATTATCCTCTTTCTTTTTATTTGATCTGAAAAAATTATTCCCAAATCATATTCTTTCCTTTTTTGATATATTTTTTCACATTCAACCAAAAGGCAACAAATAAATATATGATGATGGGAGAACCCATCGAAATAAAGGAAGTATAAATAAAATAAAGACGAACTCTACTCGATGCAATCCCCATTTTTCTGCCCAGGTAGCTGCAAACTCCAAAAGCAGATTTTTCCATTAAATCTTTAAATTTATCCATAACTCTTTTTTTAATTGTGTTTATGATTGATAGGTCAATGTATCTTATGCTTTTAAAATGGATGCTAACAAATTTAATAAAAAAAGAGCAATTTAAAAAAAACATAAGTTCTTGTTCATATAAAAGTAAACACGTCTACATCTGATCTCTATTGCTCAAATGCAAATTGAATAATATTTGCTCCCATGCGCAAAGCCAATCTTCGAGTTTCCGCTGGATCTTTGTGCACATCTTGATCTTCCCAACCATCTCCCAAATCAGATTCAAAAGAATAAAAAGTAACTAGCCGACCTTCGTGAACCAATCCAAATCCTTGTGCTGGTTTGTCATCATGTTTATGAATTTTAGGTAAGCCATTTTTGAATTCAAATTTTTGATGATAAATCGGATGCTCAAAAGGCAACTCCACAAATTCTAATTCTGGAAAAACTTTTTTCATCGCAGTTCTCACATAAGGATCCATTCCATAATTATCATCGATATGCAAGAATCCTCCCGCCAATAAATAGTTACGTAAATTATCTGCTTCTGCATCTGAAAAAACAACATTTCCATGCCCTGTCATGTGCAAAAAAGAATAGTTAAAAAGTTCTGCACTTCCGACTTCCACCGTTCCGTAATCTTTATCAAAATTGGTTTTTAATTCTGTGTTGCAAAAATCCGCCAAGTTGGGCAAAGCAGTTGGATTCGAATACCAATCTCCTCCCCCGTTGTATTTTAGCAATCCCATTTTCAAACTGGGTTTTTCCACATTTGCCGCAAAGGCAAAACAAAAGATAATGGGTAGCAGGAATAATATTTTTTTCATATTTTTATTTATTTTTAAGGACGTCGCTGTTCAATTTCTTTCTCAATTAATTGTTTCATTTGGACTACCTCACCTCTTGGCAATCCATTAAGAATAGTCAATTTTGATTTATTTGTTTTTAAAATGATCCTCCCCATTTTTCTCCAAAAAAACACCGCTCTTCTCATTTCTCTTATATATTGTACTCTTTCAAGAATATTCGGATTATCTTTTCTAATCTCTACTGAGTTGATTTCACTAACGTTAAATTTTTTTTTTCTGTAAAAAATTCGATTCGATTTTATTAACTCAAGTCGATCGTTGGTAAATATTATTTTTTCATACCCAAAATTAAACCACATGGCTAAATTTAAAAATATTGGACAAAGTAAAATATGAGCATAAAGTTCTATTGGAATCCCTAAACTATCTCCAACAATTATTTTTTTTGCTAACAACAGAAAAAATAAGATTACGGAAATGCTAAACACAATAGCGCTCGCTCCACAAAGAAACATTGGAATCCAATATTTCCGAATTGGCACTTTTATCTCTAAACTTTCAGGCGTATCTAAAATTTCCACTTTATACTTTTATTCATCAATCGCTAAGTTAATAATATGACAAGCCACAATTCCAGCAGTCTCTGTTCGCAATCGACTTGTTCCCAAACTGATTCCTTGGTATCCATTTTCCAAGGCTAACTTAATTTCTTTTGGAGAAAAATCTCCTTCTGGGCCAATCAAAATAGTAACGTTTTTTGCCGTAGAATATTCTTTTTTCAAATGATTCAAAGCATCATCATTACAGTAAGCTATGTATTTGATGTCATCATTGTTTTGTTTCATAAATTCCTTAGAATCAGTCAATTCATTCAACTTCGGCATATATGCTTTGAGCGATTGCTTCATCGCAGACATCGTAATTTTTTCCAACCGATCTGTTCTTATTCTTTTTCTTTCTGATCGAACGCAAAGAATCGGAGTGATTTCATCAATGCCAATTTCAGTTGCTTTTTCCAAAAACCATTCAAGTCGAGCGATGTTTTTGGTCGGCGCAATGGCGATATGTAATTTCACTTTTCGTTCATTATACGAAGGGTTATGTTCAAGGATACTTAACAAACATTGTTTTTTGTGGATCTCTGTAATCTCCCCTTTATACATTCCTCCTGCTCCATCAACGAAATGCAGAACGTCTCCTACTTGTTTTCGTAAAACTTGAATATGGCGCGCCTCCTCTGCTTCGAAGGTGGCGATATTCCCTGTGATATTTTTTGTAAAAAAAAGCTGCATATATTTCTTTAATCACCGCTCTAGATCGGTGCATTTGTTATAAAAATCAACTCGTATAATAAACTTTGAAACTCATAATCTAAATAGTACTTTTGCACTCGTTTTAAAAACATATTTACAAAAGAATCTGTTTAATAACGTAAAGTAAATCAGAAATTTTCAAATAAATAATGGTTCATTGACAAAATTCATGTTTTAAGGAATTTTTCAATAACGAAAAATAAAAAAATATAGATGGGTACATTGGTAATGGTAGGGCAATTGATTTTAAGTTTGTCCATTTTAATTGTGCTTCACGAAGGTGGGCATTTCTTACCGGCAAAATTATTTGGAACAAGAGTAGAGAAATTTTATCTCTTTTTTGATCCATATTTTTCTCTTTTCAAATTTACTAAAGGCGAAACCGAATATGGAATTGGTTGGTTGCCATTCGGTGGTTATGTAAAAATTTCAGGGATGATTGACGAGAGTTTTGATACCGAGCAGATGGAACAGGAGCCTCAACCTTGGGAATTTCGAAGTAAAACGGCTGTGCAAAGATTGATTATTATGTTAGGTGGAGTGACCGTTAATTTCGTTTTAGGGTTACTCATTTTTATCGGGATTCTTTACACTTGGGGCGAAGAATACATCCCTAGCGAAAATGTAACTTATGGTATTCATGCCGATACGATTGGACTTTCACTAGGATTATTAGATGGTGATAAGATTATGAAAATCGGAGATGTTCCTTTCGAAAAAGTAAACCCTGGACTTTTCAGAAAAGAAATTATCATCAATCAAGCGAAGACTTTAGAGGTGGAGAGAAATGGTTCAATGCAAACAATTCAACTTCCAGAAGATGTATCTAGTACCCTTGGAAATAAAGCGAATCGTAAATATCCCGTTTTTCAGGTAAGAACTCCTTTTATCGTAGTCGAAACACCAAAAGGTAGGCCTGCTGAAAAAGCAGGAATTCAACCTGGTGATCAGGTTGTTGCAGTCAATGGGGTGAAAACCCCCTATTCACATCAGATAATTGATGAGTTAGAAAATTTGAAAGGACAACAAATTACTCTTTCTATCCTTCGAAAAAATGAAACCAAGGAAATCAGCCTTAAGACAAATGAAAATGGAAGAATGGGTGTGGCTTATAAAAACCCATTCGACGCATTGGGTACTAAAAAAATAGAATATGGTTTTGCAGAATCCATTCCTTTAGGGATTAAAAATGGCTGGGGAGCATTGACTGATCAAGCAAAAGCTATCGGTCAAATGATTACTGGGAAATTAGCGGCGAAAGATAACTTAGGAAGTGTGTTTTCAATTGCACAAGCATATGGGCCAATTTGGGATTGGAAAAAATTCTGGACTTTGACTGGAACACTTTCCTTGATATTGGCTTTTATGAATTTATTACCGATTCCTGCTTTGGATGGTGGTCACGTGATGTTTTTGTTGTATGAAGTAATCAGCGGTCGAAAACCAAATGATAAATTTATGGAATACGCAACTATTGCAGGCTTTCTCTTTTTAGTCATTTTGATGATTTCGATTTTAGGGTTGGATATTTGGAATGTCTTTATTCGTTAAAATAGTATAGCGTATGGAGATGATGAGTATTCGAAATTCTCAATACCCATCATCTCAATACGCAATATCAACTTTATATAATGAACTACTTTGAATTTTTCAATATTCCTATTAGTTTCAAAATAGATACTGCAGATCTGAAACGTAAGTTCTACGCTAACAGTAAAAAGTATCATCCTGATTTTTTCACTTTAGAATCAGAAGAGAAACAAATGGAAGTCCTCGAACTTTCTACGCTCAATAACAATGCATACAAAACACTTTCAGATTTTGATAAAAGTATGAAATACATCCTTGAAATAAAGGGTGTTTTAGGAGAGGAAGGTAAAAATAAAATTCCTCAAGAATTTCTAATGGAGATGATGGATATCAATGAAAACCTAATGGAATTAGAATTTGATTTCGATCAAAGTAATTTTGACAAAGTGGAAAGTGATTTGAAAAGATTGGAATCTGGCATTTTTCATGAGGTTCAAGATATACTTGATAATTACTCCGATAATTCTGCAAATGAAGCAGAACTTAATGAGATTAAAAATTATTTTTTGAAAAAGCGTTATTTATTGCGAATTCAAGAAAATTTGAATAAATTTGCGTCGCTTTAGGAAAAAGAGTAACTTTTTTCAGTCTACAATAAAGCGATTTGTACTCTTGCCCTTGTGGCGGAACTGGTAGACGCGCTGGATTCAAAATCCAGTTCCTTCGGGAGTGGGGGTTCGATTTCCCCCGGGTGTACATTTAAAGAGCTCAACGATTTTCGTTGGGCTTTTTTTGTTTTTGGGTTGCCCCATACTGAAATAAGATTACACAAAGCTTTATAAAATGAAAAACATCAGAATGAAAATTATTCAAAGCAGGGATTCATTTGAAATCCTGCTCTGAATTCATTTACAGTCGATTTGTTTGTTACATCCCCTCTCATTTAACAATCTGTGCAACAAACTTCAGGCACTTCAGTAAGAGGAGCAACCCTTAAAATCCTATGATGTCCTAATTGTTCATCCAAGGGACTAGGCCCACGTGCAAAAGCTTTTTGACTTTTGACAGATTTGGCTTGTTCTGCCAAGTTATTAACTGTCTCACCAGATTTTGTCTGAACCATCGTCTGGGCTGCATAAGCATTCCTTGGCTTTTCTATTTCAGAAACATGTTCAAAAACATTAGTTACCTGAGGTAAAATTTCCACAACAACTACACTCAGATCGGAATTTTCAGGCAAGCAATACAATCCTAAAAGTTCGTTTACTTCATTGTTGCTCCAAACCGTTGTTCCGTATTTTGTCGCATCCTTATTCTTTTTAGTAAAATCAACTAATTGAAGTAAATTGGAGACATTGGCTGCATTGATTTCATATTTAAAGTTCCTGGTGGTAATGGCATTCAAGACTTGAATTTGATCATCAGTATATTGCTCTAGAACGAAACTTCTAATTACCTCCCTCGCTTTTTTCTTTTTGGGTTTAACCTGAATCCGCCAATCTAATTGTCGATCATCCAGTAAGATATTTCTATATGCTTGATTATCCGCTTGTTTGACTTGTGCATAAAGCAATGCCCATAGTTGGGTTCGGGGAGGCTTAGCTGTTACGTTTTTACCATCATGAACGGCTACTGCATAAGGAGCAGTCACCCATAGTTTATCTTCATCTCTATTTGGCATACAAGTAAGAGTAGGTGCTGGATGCTGAACTCCAGTCACTCTTAATCTACGACCAAAGCGACCTTGGGCCGTAGTCCAAGCCATCTCATCTGTGTCCTGATTTCTGTAATGCCCCACTCTAAATTCATAAGTAAAAAAACCAAACATCTCATCTGAATCCGCATGCAATCCTGGAGGTAAAGGCAAGATAAAATGCCGTTTACTCGAAGTACTTTGTTCCATTGGTTGCATTGCATTTAATCCCGCTAAATCATTGGTGGCTCCTTCTGTAATCACACGAATTGGTTCGGGATCCAAGGAGATAGCAGGTTCCTGAGGAGCAGCAAGAAGCGAAGGATTATTATTACTTAGTAGCTGATCTGGTGCATTTGCCAGAATTCGAGCAAAATAGATGTCTTTGTTGTCATCCTTGATTTCTTCTTCGAACTCCACCCATAAATATCGGTTCCGTGCCTCAGATGCTGAGTACTTTTCATTATGAACATAAGGAGATTGAGCTATGCCTACAGAAGCTATTTTTGGTACCTGACTTGGTGCTGTAGTTATTGGCAGCCTCAATTCAATTGGATCAATATTGTCAAATTGATTACCATGACCTGGTTTAAATTGAAATTCTAGAGAATAACTTAAATCAATCTCGTCTGGAAATAATGGATTTCCATCTTCATCCAATTCATCCCGATTGGGTTCTACCGCATCGATGAAAATCATTCGGGTAAATTGTCGGTCAGGATTATGCAAAGACTCAAAGGAAGCTGTCCGAATCAACTCAATATCGCCTACTAAAGCATTGGTGGATTCAGCCGTTTCGCTATGTGTATATCGCTTGGTACGTCGAACTAAAAGACTCCTGGTTTGTAATGCATCCCACATCCAATCTCGATCCAATTCGATGCTGATACAAACTAACCAATGGTTTATTAAATCGCCTTTTGAGGCAAGTGTCAAAGAGGAATTATCTGGTGCAAGTGTATGACGAATTCTACTGGAACAACCAAAGACTACTCGGTCTCCTTTGGGCGCATTTAAGGTTAGTGAATTGCTTTCTATATTTAAGCGATCTGCTAACTGCTGTACATTACTCACTTTATTGATACTCGTTTTCCCAAAAAGTAATGTGTTAATTTTTCCATCAAAACTAGTATTTAGATCTGACTGCATAAAGATGCCTTGAACCATTGGGACACCAGCAGTTTGAATCACTAGATTCCGTTCATCCATAGAAGGACTGTAAGCCATAATCTGGATTGGCTCTCCAAAACGATTATCATATACTTTATTTCCTGGAGAAATAAAACCAAAATAATTTTCCGGATCATTTCCATCATCACATATTGCCCGGATAGTCAATCGAACAGTTCTTCCTGTTGGCAAAAAGATGTCGCTTAAGGTATCAATATCTCCTGCTATACCCAAGACATTTTCAACGTCAGTTTCATTACCAGTATGCACAACTGTTGCATCTATATATTGGATTGGGATATTTAAACTCAATTCAAAGTCAGCATCATTTGTAACTGTAGGAAAAGCTCTTGTCGTAGTATAAAAATGAACATAATCATCTTTGCCTGACACCGAATCCAGTTTGTCTAATTTTAAGGAAGCTAATTCAACCGTAATCTCTACCCGACCAACGTCTGGATCTGCAATTCCTAACCCAACTCGATGCTCTGCATTGATGGAATGATTATCTTCATCAACGGTAATCCCTATTCTTGCCTGATCAATTAATCGTTGAATCGGATCATCATATTTACCCGTATAAACTACTGCAGGATAGCCAAGCTTAGGTCGTTGAATATTTAGTTGACTGATTTGCTGTGGCTCATCACTATTCGCAATAACATCATCATTTCCACCCGGCATTATTTCAAGTATTCGGGGTTGATTTGGAGTAATATATCTTTTAAATCGGCAAGAAGTTATATCCGAATTAGTTTGGTTGACAGGATTTCTATCTAAACTTGGTGCACCACCACTTAAATCCTGCAATCTAATTCTAAACTCATAATTAGACCCATATCGAAGTACGGTGTTTTGCAAATCTGCTCCATAAATTTGATTCAACTGATTTTGAGCTGGGCCAGTTACACCAGTTCCGGTATCATTGATCGCATCTTCAAGATCATCGTTTACATCAACATTGGTAGTTTGATAAATCAAAGCTGCTTCCTCATCTGGTAAAACCATACTATGGCCATTCCAACTGCCAAAGTACATTGGCAACCAATAACTTTCATCTTTATTGCCATCTAGTTGAATCGGATAAACCTGGTAAGGTAATTCTCCAACAAAATTTCCCAACTGAATAGGGTTAGTCAAATCATTTGGAGTTCTGGAAAGAATCAACGATTGATTACTCGATACCTGATTTAGAGAAACCCAGTTACTTCCAATCAGGTCAGTAGTCCGAACATCAATACAATAACCAAACACCCCCATTGGTGAATCAATACGACCATTAAGATCGCCAGTAGGATCAGCAAGCATTTGCCGCACATACCAAATCAATATTTGTTCATCATCCCAACCTAAACGAATCCCAACGTCTTTAACTGGATGTGCTCCATCGTTATCTTCTAATAAAAGATCCCTGTTGGGTGGTTGTTGACAATGAACTATTTTTGCAAAACCATCATCATATTCAGCAGCTTCTTTAAAAATGTCATCATAATTTCCATTAGGTGCAGGGTCAGGATCAGCAAGTTGCGCTTTGTGTAATACAGGAAATAATACTGGTGCAAAAAGATGTCGTTCCTCTCCCGCAGTTAAGGCAGGTATGCGGACAGCATATCTTTTTACAAAATTATGATCAGCGTCCGACTGCTGTCGAAAATCACTCTCTACATCCAAGTCTATGTACAGCCAACCTCCATTCTCAAAATGACTAGGATCTAGCGTTAAGGTTGTTCTATAAATCATACCAGCTTGCTCTGCCAGATGCGGTTGTCGCATCACATAAGCAATAGCTTTACCCCAACTAATTACATCTGAACTCCTTTGAAATCCAGGAACTTTTTCTGCGGCTTTTACTGCACAGTAATAACTATCATCAGTCAAGGCATTGGGATGTTTTGGACTGGTAAAGTTAAATGCTCCACGATAGGATTTGGGTAAATATTTCTTAACCGTTCTACTTATTGGTGTAGCTGTTTCGGGTTTGTCATTTAAAGGATTATTGACGTTCCCATTTGTATTTAAAACATTGGGGTTAGCAATTTGCAAGTGACTCCCCATAGCTTCAAATATTGCCCTCGCATTTGCCGGTGAGTTCGTCGTTAAAGGAATACCTGACACCGGTGGAAAAGAATGCGGAAATACATTCAAGGTATCAAAGATGTTCGCTGTGAATGAAAGCTGCGCATCCGCAAAAGGAACCGAATCAGGGATGGTGCCATGTTGCTCAATGGAAGGTGCTAAAGGGTTTTGATTCCTTGGTAAAACAACTATATTAATGCTTAACTCATTTCCATTAAAGAACTGTGGAAAAGGTAATATGGATATTCTTTGATTGTCATTCATTGGTTAAAAATTATTAAACTTTATTAATCTTTATTCGAAATTACTCCCAATGGGTTTAACCCATTGAACTCCTAAGATTTTATTTAGAATAAAACCTATTATTAATTAAGCAATCTGGCGTTGTTCCTGCCAGGAAGTACTGAAACTAATATTGATCACAAGGAAAATACTAATGTCCAGTCCAAAGGTCACTTGACATGCTAGATCGGTTCGGGAATCTCCTCCTCCAATAGTTTTCTTGGACACCGTTCCTTTTGCTTCTATTTTAATCGTGATAGAAACCAGTCCACCTAATATTTCCGCATGTCCCTCAAAGAGCATAAAAGCAGTTAGTTCTATAATGCCAGAAGCAGCAAATATCTCAACACCTACTACAAATAAGACACTCACATTTCCTGCTACTGGTAAACCAATAACTACCTGAGCACCAAACCCAAATTTCATTTTTAGAGATGGACCTATTTTGGTATCCGCTGCTATATCGAGATTAACTTGACCAATAGCATATACTGTTGCCGCCGAAAGCGATACACACATAACTGAAAGCCGACCGTAAAAACCAAGCAAGCCTCCTGCGGATGGTAATAATTCTTTCGCATCTGTTGTAACTTTAATTGCAGCATTGAAATACGCCCCGATCTTTAATCCAGCTTCCAATTTTAATGGAGTGTTCGGATCATTGTAGAGCGCATCAGGAACAGGGAATCGCAAAACTGGTATTTCTTTGGAAGCCTCAAATTTATATTCCCAACTTCCTGCCTTATTGCTCATCGCCAATTTTAAACCATTTGCTACTGCTCCTGCATAATCTCCTCCTTGCAATTGTTGAAGGATTTCAAGAATATCAATAACTGGTTGTAACTCGGGAGAAAACTCTAACTCTGGACTTGGGTAAGAAGCCTCTGAACCTTTTTTAGAATCCCAGTTTCCACGAATAGTCAATAGGCGTTCAATCCCAGCCAGATCAATCACTAGTCCAATATCACTCATTTTACTTTTCCAACTATCAGCTACATCATTCGCGAGAGAGTTTATATTAAAATCAAGTTTGCCTTTTTTATTACCATTGCTATTGGTGGCCTCGTATTCAATATAAATTCTAAAATTTCCATCGCCTACATCTATCAATTCAAATTCAAAAGGAGGCAAGTCAAAATCAGTTACCTCTTTCAATAATTGATAGCCTTGTTGCTTAGCACCATCCACCACATCTGACACATCCATCAATTCCCAGACATCTTTTCCTAAATCCTGAAGACCACCTTTCAAAAACTCTGTTCCATTATTAATTAGTGAAATAGCATCACCCAGGTCGTTTTCACCATCACCAATATTTGGGAAAATAGATTTGGAATTTACAATTCGGAAAGAATCAACGAAAAGTGGAGGCGTTTTACTCATCAATTTCTGAACCCCCACTTCAAATGATGGTGTAAGGAATAATGCTTTTTGAGTATCTGTACTTTGTAAAAAACCAAAGTTTAAAGTATCCTCTACTGGTTGACGTAGCAATTCACTAGGATTAGCTATTCGCAGTAAAGTACTTTCAATGGCTGTATCCAAAACTTGACCCGCTGCACCCGCTATTAATTTTCCAATCCTGATGACAGGTACACTTAGATCAGAAGGTACTGGACTAACATCGCCATTGCCTCGTTCATGTTTCACAAGTGTCCAAGCTCCATCTTTAGGTAATAAAACATTTCCACGACCTGCCATAGCAAATACAATGTCCGATCCATTACCCCCAAAGGAGTTATTGAAATCAAACCGATTAAAACGCATCTTCTGATTACTTCCTGCCAGGTTAACTTCACAATCTATCGGTCCGCCGATAGTTCCTAGTTGTTGATTAACCAAGTTTCTGAGCGTTTGCGAATTGACTGGTATTCCTCGTGGAGCAACTTGAACATAACCAACCACCTTTTTAGAAGGGACTAATTTTTTATCAACCCCATTTATAATTTTATTATTAAAGCCAGTCGTTGGATTTTCAATATCAATATCAGCATCGAAATATACAGGCTGGAGTTTAAAATCAAGAATATCGCCTGCTACAGGATTATCTACATAAAGTCCATTTTCATCTACTATCTTTTGAGAAATCATACTTCCTTCAAAAATCTCAATCTCGTCTGTTTCAATGATATTTTGAATATTAAAAAGTCCTTTCACCACACCTGGATGAATTTCAAATGGTGATGGCTGCTCCTCTTTATCATCTGGTGTAACATTTACAAAATATCTAAAATCAAACTCTCCATCACTATCTGCTTGCCAACCTGAATCAACTCTGTATACATAGCCACTTCCAACTCGGAAAATAGTAATCGTTCGAACTACTTTAATTCCCCAAGGATAAATCATACTAACTACCTGAATAACTTCATGTGAACATCTGCCAACCAGAATATCAAATCTTGCCTGACTAGTAGCGCCAAATGCAGCACCAGGATTCAACCAGTTGCTAAAAGTACTCGCACCATATCCGCTTAAATCGATTCGAGTAAGTGGGACACCTCGTTGGCGAGTTAAATTAAATGGTTCCAATAAAAATTCATTATTAAAAATCTCAGTTACAGATCGTCCAAGTGTACTCGCACCAGTATTGTTTCCGAGAAAGTCCAACACGTTATTCAGTTGTATCGTACTTCCAACAAACATATCACTCTCCCCGTCAATAAAAGCTTCTCCAGCATTCAATTGAATTTGCAAACCACCTTTGACATCTTTTTCAAACTCCTGAGAATTTAAAACTACACGAGTACCTGGTCGGCTATCTACCGTCCCATCATCTAATGTGAAATTATAGGTATTTTGTAAAACTGCTAAAGCTTTAATTCCAAAAGGCAAGGTCATAAACGAATATGCTGCAAAATCATCATTGCCATTTTCAGAATCGAAATTTTCAATCAAATAATTGGTAAGTGGTAAAGGTGCTAATGCTACAGAGTCTTCCCCATTATTAATAATTCGCATTGGCCCTCCATCATTTGGATAATAATTTAATCCATAAGGAGGATCGCCTGAGACTGGAGGAATAACTGACATATTCAGTAAAGGTTCCCAGGATATTTGAGGCACCGTAAAAGCCCTTACATTTAAACCTGTACTCACTACTTCCATCCCCTCTACTTGAATAGGAAATGGGAGTCCTGAATTATTTGCAGGAACATGAGTTGTTGTACTTGGTCGACGACCTGAATACAAGTCAAAACTTATTCCGAACAGATCAGCATTTGTACTTACATCTAGTAAGGCAAACATATCTGAACGGTATCTGCCTGTTACTTTATCCCAACCACTTTCATAATCAGGCAATGGTTTTCGGTTAGAGGCTGCAGCTGTATTTACGGACGTTGTTTCTACTGTGGATAAATTATCAACTCTATTCGTAGCAACTGTTTTCCTTTTTTGAAAGTCGAAGGCTTGAGCAACCGGATTACCAACTACCGCAGAAATATTAGTTGCTGATTGAGCAGCGTTAGGTTCAAATGTAGCAGTAACACTTCCAGGAGTTTCGAACGTTGGTTCTGCTTCTTCTTCTTCATTTTCAAATGAAATCCCAGCAAATTGATTATTTAATGGCGCAAAATGGAATGATACATTTACATCATCAAAATCATTTTCATCCGAAGGAGAGCCAGTACTCCATTGTACACGGCAGACAAGCCAGGCATTTATCGGACTTGCTGCGGCCGTCCCTGGGATATTTCCATTTCCTCTTAATTGTCTTTTTAATACGCCAAGGTTTGCTGCATACGGATCTGGCAAAGTTGGGATATAGGCAAACAGACCAAAAGTTAAAAACAAAAATCCTTGCTCTATTTTTTCAAAATCTTCCGATAAACTACCAAACAATAAACAACCATTTGGTTGCGAAACTTTAAATAATGCATTAGTCATGGCCAATGCCATCCGTTTCGGAATAAATGGATCCTGATTACTCAATTGCATATCGTCTGCAATCATATTATCATCAAACAAATAGATTAACCGATTGGTAGCATTTACAGCTATCATCAGTAATGAATTCAAGGATCTAATTCGCGGCGGTTCTCCATTAACTTTGACTGGGCGATCTACCTTAAAATCCGAATTAGTCAGACAAAGAATTAATTCATTTCCATTCACATTGCTTACATAAAAAAACAATGTTGGAGTTGGAAAAGTTAGATTCACAGATGTTCCAAATTCATTTAAATCATCTTTCCAAAGATCAAGATTAACTGTGGCATGTGGATTACTAGCAGTAAAATCACCAATAAATATTTGATTAGGTCCAACTAAAAAGACAGGATTATTAAGATGTAGTCCCCCATTATTGACCCCTCGCCAAGTATTAGATATTCCAGCTCCTGTATTAACCATCATCGCTCCAGTACCTCCCGCTGAGGTAGGCTGCGAAATATCTATAGTCGCAACAGGCAAAGCCCAACCAGCTTGAACAATGAGTGCAGTCTGTTGTACTTCATTAAAATCTGAATCACTTTCCCGAATCTCAATATCTGATTCCGAAGCGTTCATTGGAAAAACAATTCGCTGAATCAGAGGATTATAATTTACTTGAACTTGACTGTTCGACCTAAATTGAATAGGCTGCCCATATAACCTCCAAGAAGCACTACCTACACTATCTATAGTTCTGCCTTGAGCTGAAAAATGAAAATTTAAATGATCAGGAAGGCTTAGTTCCATACTCCTTGCATCTTTTCCATACGGAGCAGACTCATCCATACTACTCGCTTCCTGTTGACCCAGGTTCAATTCAACAGACACTTGAGTATTCAAAGCAGCTGTTAATTTATCATTTACAATAGTCGCTTTTTTACTCAACTCTACCGTTCCACCATCAATGGTCAATCCGGTGAAAGTATTAATCGGAGCATTAGGTCCTAATAATTTGGCATTTATCCATATCGTACCTTTTGCAAGCGTATATTTTTTAGAGAGGTTTATTTGAATAGGGAACTTGGGAGAGATTGCCAATTTTCTCCTGGAACGAGTTTTAAACAACAGAGCTGGCTCTGTCATTCCTTCCACGTATAATGTGATCAATTTTTCAATTGGAAAAAAGTCATACCAAAATTGACGGCCATCTGAATTAACAAAAGGACCAACAGTATGGTCAACTTTACCGCCTGCAGCCCAATCGGGTACTGAGCTTTGAAGTAATTGTTCTCGTAGCGGAACTTCCCTAACGAATACTTTAAACCGAGGTTCTTCCTTTCGTTTCGTATAGCGTGTAGCTATTTTATTCAATACGATACGATGCTCTTTGGGAATTTTTTCATCGAAAAACAAGTCCGATTTTTCGAAAGTAAAATCACTCTTTTTGCAAGATTGGAAATCTTGATCTAGGTTAGATTGAGCAAGGGATTTTTCTAATAATTTGAAGTTACGAATCTGGTCTGCAGTTTCAATGACCAGATGTCCGGCCAGCCCTTTCAGGGTAGCGTCAACGTATTGTTCTTTCATTTTGATTTTTGAGGTTTTATTGAATTACAACTGTAATTCAATTTTTGTTATATAAAGAATTGAAAGAAATATAAAAAAAGGTATAAGGAAATACATTACTATGACTAAGAAGTAAGTAGCCATTTCACCCTTCTGAAAATGGTTTTACCATACTTAGCTTTTTCCCTTATTATATATTGTAGATTAAAGGTGACTAGGTTGTAATCGTGAATTGTTTGGATGGAAAGAATGACTTAATTAGATTAGTCACCAATCAAAATTTTCGAACAGGTATGTTTAAACATGAAGATAAAATCTTATGTAAAATAGTATTTTTTTTTTGAAAACCAAGAGAAAATTATATTACATTTTGAAAATTGTTAGTTCCAGCAGATTTAAAATAGATCGTATCTTTTCGAATGAGTGTTTTTTTAGGGTATCAAGTCCTATTAAAAATTAGAAAGGGAATATGATTTATCTGATAAACATCTTAAAGAAAGTTTAAGCTTAGAATGTTAATTTTATTGTAGCTAGATTGTTTATATCTGAGTTAAAAGAATTGGCTTCCTAAGGCTCTTTAGTGAAACTTGATTTCAAAAGAACATACTTTTCCCATTGGAAAAATTTTGGT
>JBGCCY010000062.1:0-86926 GCA_045104975.1 Saprospiraceae bacterium | reverse complement strand
TAGAAGATTTTATTGAAAAAAATAATAAGAGAGGATCAGGAGGATACGAAATAAAAAGAATTGCATCAGAAGAAAAAGATAGTTGGAAAAAAAAATGGAGCCAAAATGAATTAGAGGAAATTAAAAAAGGGTATTCTATTTTTCCAAATGATTTTTACAGTTTCGAATAAGAATAATCAATGCTGAATCGAAAAATTAGTCTTGTCGAATTATATGGCCATAGTGAAGTTTTATTTGTTTTATACAAATTGCTAAAAGATAATTATGATGTAAGTATATTTACAACCCACGCAATATTTTTAGATGCAAAAGATTATTTTGAATCAGATTTAAAAGGATGGCATATCCAACGAACAGAAGAATCAACCGAACAGTTCCTAAAAAGAAATTCAAGTAGTATAAATGAAAATGATTTACTTATTTTCACGACTTTGATTTCTTCTTTCCGTTTTTTTTCAAATATAAAATTTAAGCCGACTACTATTTTTATTATCCATAATGCCAATGCTTTTTTAGCTCCTAAAAAACATTTATGGTTAGATAAATCATCTTTTCAAAATTTTACTTTTGATATCATTCGGTTTTTAAGAAATGAGATTCAAAGGGATCAGTATTATAAATGGAAAAAAAAAAAAAAAATGAACTACATTTCATTTTCAAGTAACCAACTTTCGAAATATGCAAAAACTATCACTAATGACTTTGATGCTAAAATAATTAAACCTTTTCCTTTTACTTTTTATGAGAATTATTTGAAAGAAGAACAAAAAGGAAAAGAAATTATTATTAGCATTCCTGGAAGTGTAACCCCAAACCTTAGAGACTATGAAATAATTTTAAACGCGTTAAAAGAGGTAATTCCAGTTACCAAGAAAAAAATAATTTTACAACTCTTAGGTTCATCTCATAGAGCATATGGTCAAAAATTGGTAAAAGAAATAAAAGGTTTAGAAAATGAAAATTTCCAATTAGTTTATTTTGAAAGATTGCTTTCGCAGAAAGAGTTTGATCAATATTTGAAACAAACAGACTTCATCATTTTGCCAATCAAAAGATATAAAAGATTTGGGATCGTCCGAGAAGAATATGGGCAATCAAGTATCTCCGGAGGATTAAATGATATTATTAGATTTGGTATTCCAACACTTCTAATTGATTCCTATCTAATTGAAAAACCATTTGCTCCTTTAATTTCAACTTTTAAAAATAAAATAGAATTAGTAGAAAAGATGACCAACTGGATTGAGAATTCAACACACGTCGAAATTAGGAAAAAAACACTTCCTGCTTTAGAAAAAATGAATGAAGAAAATACTCGAATTGGTTTAGTAAAACAAATTGAAAATTTATTGAGATAATAATGCAATTAAGACAAAAAATTAGAAAATTTCTCGAATCATTTCCTCTTTATTTTCGAATAAGGTATTCTGATTTTTATCTTAGAAATATTCAAAAAAAACATGCTTCAGTAAACTTGATTTTACAGACTGAAAAATCATACTATTTATCTCTTTTAAAAAATATTAAAGGTGATAGAAAAATGATTTTTGATGTTGGAGCGAATGAAGGATTCATTTCGGAGTTTTTTTTGGAAGAGGAATTTAAGGTTATTGCAATAGAACCAGATCAACGAAATCAAAAAATATTATTAACAAGATTTCAAGATCAAAACTTATTTAAATTAATAAAAAAAGGAGTGAGTGATAAAGAAACGACCGCTCCTTTTTTTATCCATAATAGAAATTCTTCTTTGAATACGTTTAGTTCAAAATGGAAAGAAAGTATTGAATTAAAAAAACAAGATGAAGGATTTTCAGCGAAACTAAGACTTTATAGAACTAACGACTTTAGACCAAATAATTGAGCAAGAGGGAGTTCCTGCTTTTATTAAAATTGATGTAGAAGGGTATGAATTAGAAGTAATCCAAGGGTTAAATGCTAGAATTCCATTATTGAGTTTTGAAGCAAATTTTCCAGAATTTAAGGAAGAGACATTTTTAATTTTGGAAAGGTTAGTTGAAATTGATGAAGGATGTAAGTTTAATTTTTCAATAAATTTTCGTTTGGAATTGATGGAATTTGTAACTGAAAAAGAACTTAAAGAAGTGATTTCAAAAATAGATGATACTGTTTGCTTGGAAGTTTTTTGTAAAATGTCAAACTATAAAAAATTCTATAACTGAGTTAAATGATTCCATTTTTCCTCCCCACAATCTTCCCATAATTCAAATCCAGCCCTGTCTTCTCATACCCAAATTTCACCACTTCAAATCCATTTCTCTCCAACTTCTTCACAATCTCATTTCCTGTAAATTTCGCATTTTTCATATCATGAAACTCCATAGAAATCGTCGAAATTTTATCAAAAATATAGTCAGGGGTATTAAACAAAATAGCATATTCCGCCCCTTCACAATCAATTTTCAAAAAATCAATTTTCTCAATCTTATTTTCAAGGATAAATTGTTCGAGTGTTTTTACTTCAACCTTTTGAGTATTTCTTTCACTTCCAAGAAGGGCATAATTTTCAATAAGTGAATGATTGATACTTCGGCCTGTAAATAAATCAAGGGTACCATTTTCTCCACCAATGGCTAATTGAAATGGTTTTACATTTTGGATATTACAATCAGATAAATTTTGTTTTAGCTTATTGTAATTTTGTTGGCTTGGTTCAAGAGAAAATATGGTTGAATATGGAGAAGTATTTTTCGCAGCAAAAAGAGAAAAATATCCATAATGCGCACCAATATCAACTATGGTTACTTTTTTATAAAAAGGAAAATAATCGGCGTATTCTCTTTCTTCAAAAATAGCTTTTAAAACATTAATCGCATTTCTATTTTTTGAAAAATCAAGATCCAATCCAACGACTTTACAGATTCGCGAAAAAGTAGTTCTATCTCTTCTTAAAATACGTTTTAAAAGATTTATCATCTATTGGTTATTTCACTTTGTACAAAATTTCCAAAACCTTTGACTCAAATTTTTTTAAATTAAAATAGGGAACTTGTTCCGACCCAAATTCTTGTCTCACTTTCGCAATATTCTCAATCACACTTCCACAAAAATCAAATTTCTTTTTTCCTAAGATCTCTTTTGCAAATTTAATAGATTCCCAAACAATTAAAACTCCTGCACCGCTATTTCGAAAATTAGGATCGCTTCCTGTCATTTGAAAATAAGCTGTGTCCTCATCCCAAGTCAAATATGCCACAGAATGAATTTGCTCTTTTTCATCTACAGCAAAAAATAATTTCCCAGCATTTTCTTTTTTTAAAGCAGAATCAAATTTTTTAATAAAATCAAAAGAGTAGGGGATAGGTATTCCTTGTTTTTCGAATGTCTTTTTTTGAATTTCATAAAATTCTTGAAGACTGCGATCGGAGATAATTTTGATGTGATTTTTTGCTTTGGCAATTTTATTATTTCGATAATTGGAACTAATTTTTTGAAATATTCTCTCCAACCCTTTTTCTAAATTTACCAAAAAACTATATCTCACTGTCGCCTCAAAACCTTCCCAATAAAATGGCAACCAATTCGTAATCGAAGGAGGAAAATTTTGATCAAAGAAATCAAAATTCGGAAGTTGCTCAATTATGCTACGCATTAATTTTTCTTGCTGCTTGCTGGAACGAAATTTTTCAGGAAAATAAGGCCCTAAATAGGGAGTGATCAATGGCATTCTAGAAAGCGAAAATCTCCATTGTTTCTTTTTTATTATAGGCATAGTCGCTGCCACCTCATTTCCTTTGGAGATCATCAAAACGTCCCATCCATTTTCACCACAAACTGCCTCCAAATACCAAGGTTGTGAAAAAAGCGGCATCTCTTTTTCTTTCTCACAAAATAAATAATAGGCTTCTTTATTGGTCATTTAAATACGATGATAAAATATAATTCTGCCTTTTTTATTAAAAAAATATAATCTAAAAAACTAACTTGCGAAAGACTAGAAGATTGACTGAGGTGATAAATCTCTAAAATTATAGAAAAAAATAATGCGATTATTTCGTTTTATTCAAATAATGAGTAAATTTGTTACTCAAAATCGTGTAATATTTAACAAAATCACGATTTTCCAATTAGAAATTACTTTGATGATTATTGATAGTAAGAGTAACCAGCGAAATTCTTTCGCTGGTTTTCTTTATTTTAGCCTCTATTGAATGGATGTTTTGACAAAGGAATTTTTGCCAATGGATGATAATCTCCCACCAATCCAATTGGTGTTTTGTGTCGAATATCATAAACTGTTTCAATTGCCCTTCTTGCCAATCCAATTCTAAATCCATTTCCTTTTAAAATTTCTTCGTAACTGCGTGTGTGCAATTCAGTAAATCCGCCGCTAAATTCAAATTCTTGATTTTCGATTTGAATAGATCTATAGGTTCGAAGTCCTTTTTCTTTGATGTGCTCAGGAATCAAATCATAATTGATACCTAAAAACCAGCGAACATTAGCTCGTTCTAATTCTAAAAAACCAGCAGCTCGATCGTGTTCATGAACATGGACCGTACTTTTTTTCACATCACCAAAAATCCAAGAAAGCATGTCATAAAAATGCACCCCGATGTTGGTAGCAATTCCGCCTGATTTACTTTTATCGCCTTTCCAACTTGCGTAATACCAATTTCCACGAGAAGTCAAATAGGTCAAATCAATATCGAAAATTTTATCTTTTGGCGCTTTGTCAACCTGCTCTTTTAACTCAATGACACTTTTATGCAAGCGTAATTGTAGGATATTATAAATCTTTTGTCCAGACTCTTTTTCTGATTCTTCGAGCGCATCGATATTCCAAGGATTGAGCACAATTGGTTTTTCACAAATGACGTCCGCTCCATTTCTTAAACCAAATCGAATATGTGCATCATGCAAATAATTGGGAGAACAAATGCTCACATAATCAATTGGGTCTCCCTTCCTTCTGAGTTTTTCCAAGTGCCGATCGAAGCGTTCAAACTCGGTAAAAAAAGCAGAATTAGGAAAATAACTATCAATGACTCCCACCGAATCGGAAGTGTCCAAAGCTGCTACTAAATTATTATTGGTATCTTTTATCGCACGCATATGTCGAGGAGCGATATACCCTGCTGCGCCAATCAATGCAAAGTTTTTCATAATTTATTTTTATTAAATTTAATGAGTTGATACTTCATGTAACAAGTCTATTACCAAATCAACTGATTAACTTATTCACTTTATTTTCTTTGAGGTGATATTTTTCTCCATTTCCAGAGCAAGTTGCGATGCCGTTTTCATCAAAAATAAGACGTTCGCCATGTTCGCTGATCCAACCAATTTGTCGAGCGGGAACACCTACCATGAGTGCATAATCTGGAACTTCAGTTTTGATGACTGCACCTGCGCCAATAAACGCATATTGACCGATGTTGTTGCCACAAACGATGGTGGCATTGGCTCCAATGGAAGCTCCTTTTTTGACGATAGTTTTTCGATATTCTTCTTTGCGAATAACGCCACTTCGAGGATTATAGACATTGGTAAAAACCATTGATGGGCCGAGGAAAACATCGTCTTCACAAAATACGCCTTCATAAATGGAGACATTATTTTGTACTTTAACATTGTTGCCTAAGACGACTTTGGAGGCAACAAATACATTTTGTCCGAGGCTGCAATCTTTTCCGATTTTGCAATTGGGCATCACGTGGCTAAAGTGCCATACTTTGGTTCCTTCTCCAATTTCGCAACCGTCATCGACGTAAGCTGACTCGTGGGCGAAGTAGGTTTTATTTGACATTTATTAATCGGTATTTATTATAAAATTGCTGCAAATGTAGGGAGATTTTTTTTGGAAAAAGATGGAGTGGGAGTGGTTTTAGAGATAATTGTTTTTTATCAAGTGATGTCATTACCTATCTGTCATTGTATCACACATCAGAGAAGTCTAATGTTATCCATACGACACTATCAAATTTTAGAACATAGCCCCGAACCGTCAATTATTGTCACTTCGATAAATTCAAATCAATTCCAATTTCGTAATAATAAATTACACAGCGTTTGATTTATAATCATAAATGAGGATGTTTTTGTAACCCTTATAAATGAGGATGTTAGCAGTCTAAAAAACAAACATCTTTACATTATTAATGTCTTATTTAATAACCTAAAAAATAAAATTATGGTTTACTCAAGAATTTCTCGACCAACACACCCTGGCAATGTAGGGGTGCGATTACCAAAAAACTGGACAGACCTAGGCAACATTCGATTTAATTGGTATGTAGATCATGTATCGAAAATAGTTGAATTTTCGTGTACAATCAAAAATTCTGGAGACATCCCTGCAACGGGGCCTTTCACTATTGTTTTCGGAGTATCATATTCGATATTAAATCCAAATTCTAGGGCAACAGTACCTCGAACGGTTTCTATTGAAGATAGACTTATGTTCGAGAATAATGAAGAAATCGAAGGCGATGGAACTTTCACGACTCGAAGAATTCGGGCTGAATTGGAGTACTTATTTCCGGGCAACAGCTCTAATGTATACACTCTTGAGGTCATTATTGATGCTGAGCAGGAATTAGAAGAGCGTTCTATTAGTAATAATAGAAAGAAATTAGAATGGTACATGCTTGATCCAAATGCTTTTGATCAATAAAAAGTAAAACAAGCCAGAAGGAAAAGGACTGCGAAATTGCAGTCCTTTTATTTTATAGCGTCCTTACTTTTTCTACTCCTTCATAATCACCACTTTCTCCGAAACACTCAATTCCCCATTCGAAATTTTCACCAAATAAATTCCTCCATAAACCGTCTGAATATCAAAGTAAGCAATCGTACTTCCCTTATTAATTTTTGAAACACTCACCACTTTTCCAGACAAATCAACCAACTCAATATCTAAATCTTCATCTACCAAACCTGCCACTTGGATCGCAATCAAATCAGTCGCTGGATTTGGAAAAATAGAAATATTTAAGTTTTGAAATTCAGCTTCTGAAAGGCTTGAAGTTCCATCATAAACCGTTGTCGTTTCATCTACAGAATTTACTTTTCGATTTTCTGAAATGCCATAAAAATTTGGGCCAACCACATAGGGATAAGCGGAATTCCAATCTTCATCTACCGTTGCAAAATAAGCATAAGTTCCATCTGGATATTCAGGAGTTTTACAAATTCGACCATTGTGTTCATCCAAATAATCTTCTTCGGTGTGAGAAACATATTCATAATCTTCTCTAAAATACCCTAAAAAATAGGTAGCGTCAACATCTGGACCGTTAGTTCTAGTCGTAATATTCTTTAATTGATAACTTGATTTTATGCGGGTTATTCCACCAGTTCCATCGTTATTTTTAAAGCCATAAGCACCATAAATTGGAAAACCATCATAAGCAAATCCAATCAAGGGAGAGTGTTGCGTTGCATCAATGGCATATAATCCTTCTGCATCGTAAAGATTGCAAATGTCAGAAATTACATTCAAGTCCAATTTGAATGCGGAAGGATTTTGATGATGATGGTAATTACCCATTGCTGGATGAGCTTTGGAACAATCGAATCCATCCATTTCTGCAGGAATGGCATCTCGATTCCAATCATTTTGTGCCATTGGACCGCCAGGACATGGATCGTTGCCTGGCCCACCGCAAAGTGCATTAGTGTTGGGATTCCAAGCGACACCATCTCGATAATCGAATAACGCAACACCATTAATAAATACACCGATATTTCCTCCGGTGGTTGAAATAGCTGCTCCCGTATTTTCTAAAGGAATAAGTGGAATTTTAAAGATCGCATCTTGATCTGTTGCCTGAGAAGGATTTCCATCTAAGAATGGACCAGTAGTATAAGCTGGGATTCCTTTTGTAGAAACGTAAACGAAATCTGTAGAATATTCCACTTTTTGACAATTGTATAAAATACCATTATCAATTGACGTGGAGTTACCTTGCACATAATAACTTCCTGTTTCGGTGGTATTTTGTAACCACGAAGTTATTGCTGGACCTTGCGCTTGGCTCATGATTGCCAAGCTAAACATGTAGGTTAAAAGGATAATTTTTTTCATATAAAATATTGTTTTTTATGAAGACAGTTTAGGTTAGGAAAACCCTACTTAGAAAGTAATATTTCTTTTGGGAATTGATGTTTCTGATCGAAGACAAATTTTTTATCATTTAGAGTGAGTAGAAATGCAATTAAATCTGCTTTTTCATTGGAGGTCAATTCGATGGATTTTTTTAGTTCAGTTGCCAAAGTTGGACTTTGAGAAATTCCTCTAGTGTAGTGATTTAGGACTTGGTTTAATTTTCTAAACCTCCCATCGTGCATGTAGGGATGGGTGAAATTTAAATTCCGTAATGTTGGTATTTTAAATTTTAGACGATCGCCATGTTGTTTTGTAATTATCCATTTTCCAAAATCATTTAAGGTGGTATCGACGGGAAGCCCATTGTTAGCAAATTCTTGATTAGAAAAAAGTGGTTCCGTGTGGCAAGAGTTGCAGTTTTTTTGAAAAAGAGAATACCCGTTTTTTTCTTGTTGGGAAAATTGAGTTAATCCTTTTTTTACCTCATCATATTTTGAAGTGGCGGAAACTAATGTTAATTGAAATTGAGAAAGTGCTTTTAAAACATGCTCCCCAGTTATCAAACTATCTTTGAATGCTTGGTAAAAAAGAGGTGGATAGATTTGTTTGTTTTGCAATTTATCGACCACATTTTTTAAAGTCTCATTCATCTCCTTTGGATGACTGATCGGTGCAAGTGCTTGCATGTCGAGGTGATTGATAGCGCCATCCCACATAAATGTTTTTTGCCAAGCAAGATTGAAAAGGGGAGGAGCGTTGCGAGTGCCAATTTCATCATTGATGCCATGACTCAAATCGTGGTCGGTATGGGCAAATGCATTGTATGGTGAATGGCAAGAAGCGCAAGAAATAGTATTGTCTTGGGATAAAATAGGATCGTAAAAAAGTGCTCTGCCGAGTGTTATTTTTTCTTTTGTAAGTGTATTGTTAGAGAAATCGTAAACTGGTTTTGGAAAGTGTTCAGGAGGATTAAAATATGAAATCTGCTCCGCACAAAATGCGACGCAACTCAAAACAAATAAGATGATGAAATAAAATTTTAATTTCATTTTGAGATATAAAAAAGGGAAGCGATTAATTCTGCCATGTCAACTGCTGGTTGATTGGGGCTCATAATTTCATAAGTTTCTGGTACATTAATTTTCTCCAAAATTTGATCTATTGGAAGCCCAATGATAATGTTTTTTTTATCAAAAATATCTAACTCAACAGATTGTACATTGGCAAAGGGAGCTTGATAACCGCCGAGGTGAAATTGGAAAAAATTTTTTCGAGCTGGACAACTTGGCGTGACGCCTTCCAATTTGAAATTAATATATCCACTTTGCCAAGTCCAATACATTCCATTTGTCGGATCTAAATCTCCGCCAAAAGCTCCAGAAACATTAGTTAAACTGTCGATTCCTAAATCAAATTTTATTTTATTGAATTGCAAGGTGGCATTTTTCCCTAAATCAATTTTTAGTGATTCTTGTTTCTCCAAATCAACTAAGTGATGTTTTTTTTTCAAATTAGAAACAAACACATCGTCTTGAAAAAACTGAATGTTAGAAATATAAAATCGGATAGCATCAAAATAGATACTATCCGAAAGGGTGTGGCTAAAATACTTTTTACCCACATTTATAGAATGATGATTGATAGAAAGCTTGAATTCGATTACTTGATTTGCTTGCTGAGCAAATGAAATAATGGGAAAAAATAAAACAATAAAGAGACTATAAAATTTCATATAAATTAGATGGCAATATGTTTTAAAACTTGCGGTGAAGGTTGAAAGAACTGAATATCCGAGATTGGATATTCAGTTCTTTTTACAACGTCACGGTCAAGTCGCCAGATAACTGAATAACTTCACCATCTAAATATTCAATTTCTGCCATCCAAACATAGACACCTGAGCTAACTAATTTTCCATTAACAAATCCATTCCAACCATAACTAAAATCATTTGGCGGCAAATCATTTCCTTCAAAAACTACCGCTCCCCAACGATTAAAAACTCTCATGTTCTTTATCAACGAAACAGATTTATTCGCATTGATAAAAAAGTGATCGTTCGCACCATCTCCATTTGGAGAAAACGCATTTGGAATAAATACGTCTCGAATTTTATTGACAAATATATTGATTGAATCGCTTGTCGAACAATCGTCGATCGAGGTCACCATCAATGAATAGGAAGTACTATTTAAAGGACTCGCCATTGGTCGTAGGCAAGTGTCACAATCCAAGGAGTTGTCCACACTAGTCCAGATGATATCGATAAGATTTGTATTATTGGTCGTAATTGGAATTAAAATATCGCATCCCAAGTCCACTTCTAAATCTGGGCCCATGAATAAAATAGGAATATCAGGTGCAGTTAAAGTTCCACTATCTTCCACTTCACAACCATTATCATCCATGATGAAAATGTCGTAAGTGCCAGAAGCGAGATCTTGATAAATGGTAGCAGAACTAAATGGACCACTTCCCATAGCAGTTTGATAAGCAGGAGTACCGCCCCAAACTGAATCTATTTGAATCAAGCCAGTTTCGAATCCATCGCAATTTGGATCAATATAATTGATTAAAAATTCGATTGGAGTTGGTTCTGCCAAAGTGATATTATTGGTTTGTACACAACCATTATCGTCGGTGATACTGACAGTATAAAAACCAGCAGATAAATTATTGGCTTGATCTCCAACTTGCATTTGCCCGTCACTCCAAGCAAAAGAGTAAGGGAGGACTCCGCCATTTCCAGTTGCCAAAGCAGTACCATCCATTCCACTATTACAACTCAAATTAAATCCATCAATATCAATTGCATTGGTTGCCACCGACAAAACGGATGGCTCAGTTACTTCTTGAAATAGCACCACATTATTACCAAAATCATCCATGATATTTATTTCATAAATACCTGCGGGAACATTAGAAATTTGATTGTTATCAAATAAGATAGTGCTACCTGATCCAAAAATAGTTACATCGGTAATATGCTCCCAGACGTAGCTAAAAGGTGGTGTTCCATTTTGGACAGAGAAAACCAAAAAGCCATTTGCTTCACCATTACAAATTGGCGAGATGAAATCGGTAGATCCAATAATTTCACATTCGACCATAAATAAATCGAGCGTAACAATACTATCACAAGCAGCGGCGGTCAGAATTGTATCGATGAAGATGCCTGTTGTTGAATAGGGAGTTGTACCAATAAAAAATTCTTGACCGACACATAAATTAATGTCAACTGTTTCTTGCGCCTGCGGCAAAACGGTTAAATCCAAAAATATTAAACTATCACATCCATTCGGAAGTGTGATGACAAAATCATAAATTCCTGTATTACAAATGGTTTGGCCAGCGACTTCGTAGCAATCATTATCACAAATTTCTTCTATCAAATTTAAAGTTCCTGGAGTCACTACTTCTACTGTGGTACAACTTGGAGGAGCATCATCACATACATTTGCAGCCGTGACGCATAACTCATACGTTCCATCAGCAGGGAAAGTAATATCAACGGTTTGAGTGGTTCCACCTGCAGGTGTTCCATCTACCGTCCAATAAAAAAGCGCCGCTCCAACATCGCCAGTCGTCGAATATGTGGTTGGCATATCTGGGCAAGTTTGTGCGAGTCCGCTGATGTCTCCAGAGGTCGTTAATTGACCAACGGCAGTACTTCCACTCAGTACATCAAAAGTCCAATCACAAATAGTTCCATTCGATCCATCCATCACTAAGTAATAATGTTGGCCAACAACTAAGGGAACGGTATTAGAAAAAATAACGGAAGCATTGGATGGAATATCTGTATCACAAAAAGTAACTTGGGTAAAATTTTCACAATCAAAACTTTCAAAAATCCCTACTTCTAGTCCAGAAAAACCAACACAATTAGTTACTGTAACTTGTATTTCTAAATCGACCGTTCCTGCGATAAAAGCAATATATCCCATTCGGTTATATTGTGTGGTGCAAAACTCAGGGAAACCTTGTCCTCCAGTTGGAGTATCATTGGTTCCTGTAAATCCATCAATATCACAAATCACACAAGCTTCTAGACAAGTGGAAGTTGTAGCTGGATTTGGGCCACAAGGTTCAGGTTGAGAAAAAGCAAAATTGCTGGTTAACATGAATAGAAATAAGTATAAAATTCTCTGCATCATTTTTTCGTTTTTACAAAGATAAGTCAATTGTTAGTGATTTCTTTTTTTACAAAGTTATCGTCAAGTCGCCTGAAAGTTGTATGACTTCACCATCTAAATATTCGATTTCAACCATCCAAATATAAACGCCTGAACTGACTAATTTTCCTTTGAAAAATCCATTCCATCCATAACTAAAATCATTTGGAGGTAAATCGTTTCCTTCAAAAACTACTGCTCCCCAACGATTGAAAATGCGCATATTTTTTATCAATGAAACTGATTTATTCGCATTGACATAAAAGAAGTCGTTCGCACCATCTCCATTTGGAGAAAAAGCATTAGGTACAAAAACGTCTCTAATTTTATTGACAAAAATATTAATCGAATCGCTTGTCGAACAATCGTCGATAGAAGTAACTGTCAAAAAATAAGAAGCATTATTAACCGGCGCAACTGTTGGGCGAAGACAAGTATCACAATCGATGGTGTTATCTACACTAGTCCAAATGATGTCTACCAAATTCGTATTATTGGTAGTAACTGGAATTAAAATATCGCAGCCTAATGCCACTTCCAAATCGGGTCCCATAAAAAGAACTGGAATATCTGGCGCGGTTAAAGTTCCACTATCTACTGTTTCGCAACCATTGTCATCCATGATGGAAATATCGTAAGTACCAGAAGGTAGATCTTGATAAATATTTTCTGAATTGAATGATCCACTTCCTATCGCAGTTTGATAAGGTGGTGTTCCACCCCAAACGGAATCGATTTGAATCAAACCAGTTTCAAAGCCATCGCAATTAGGATCGATATAATCAATCAAAAATTCAATGGGAGTAGGTTCAGTTAAAGTAATATTATTGGTTTGCACACAACCATTATCATCGGTGATGCTGACGGTGTAAAAACCTGCAGCGAGGTTGTTGGCTTGATCTCCAATTTGCATTTGATTGTCACTCCAAGAGAAAGAGTAGGGTAGTACTCCGCCATCTCCGGTTGCCAAAGCTGTGCCATCCATTCCCCCATTGCAACTCAGATTAAATCCATCAATGTCTATAGCATCTGTCGCAACACTCAGCACAGTTGGTTCCGTTACCTCTTGAAAGAGTACTACATTATTGCCAAAATTATCCATGATATTTATTTCATAAATACCTGCTGGAACATTGGAGATTTGATTGTTGTCAAACAAGATAGTGCTACCTGATCCAAAAATAGTTACATCGGTGATGTGTTCCCAAACATAGTTAAAAGGTGGTGTTCCATTTTGGACAGAGAAAACCAAAAATCCATTCGCTTCCCCATTACAAATCGGAGAAATGAAATCTGTCGCACCAATAATTTCACATTCGACCATAAATAAATCAAGTGTAACAATACTATCGCAAGCAGCAGCAGTCAAAACAGTATCGACAAAAATACCCGTAGTTGAATATGGATTAGAGCCAATAAAGAATTCTTGACCGACACATAAATTAATATCTACTACTTCTTGCGCTTGTGGCAAAACGGTTAAATCTAAAAATATTAAACTATCACATCCATTCGGAAGTGTGATGACAAAATCATAAATTCCAGATTCACATATCGTCTGCCCTGCCACATCGTAACAATCATTATCACAAATTTCTTCAACCAAATTTAGCGTACCTGGAGTGACCACTTCTACCGTTGTACAAGTTGGTGGAGCGTTATCACAAACATTTGCAGCCGTGACACATAACTCATAAGTTCCGTCAGCAGGGAAAGTAATGTCAACCGTTTGAGTTGTCCCACCTGAAGGAGTTCCATCTACTGTCCAATAAAAAAGTGCAGCACCAACATCTCCAGTCGTGGAATAAGTGGTTGGCATATCTGGGCAAGTTTGAGCGAGTCCGCTGATGTCTCCTGAAGTCGTTAATTGTCCAACAGCAGTACTTCCACTCAGTACATCAAAGGTCCAATCACAAATAGTTCCGCTTGATCCATCCATTACCAAGTAATAATGTTGACCAACAACTAAAGGAGTTGTATTAGTAAAGATAACCGAAGCATTGGATGGAATATCTGTATCACAAAGCGTAACTGCGGTAAAATTTTCACAGTCAAAACTTTCAAAAATTCCAACTTCCAAACCAGAAAAACCAACACAATTAGTAACGGTAACCTGTATTTCTAAATCGACCGTTCCAGCGATAAAAGCAATATAGGCCATTCGGTCATAATCAATTGTACAGAATTCAGGGAAACCTTGACCACCAGAAGGTAAATCATTCCTTCCTGTAAATCCATCAATATCACAAATCACACAGGCATCGAGGCAAGTAGTTGTCATGGCAGGAGGTGTGCCGCAAGGAGCAGGCTGAGAAAAAGCGAAATAACTGGTTAGAGTAAATAGAATTAGGTATAAATTTCTTTGCATCATGTTGTTCGTTTTTGCAGATATAGTAGAACCTACAATCTTTAGTTTAGATAACTTTGAATTTTTGTTTTATTAAGTGATCAAGGAAAAGAAAATTATTGATTATAAGGAGTTATTTGATTAAAAAATAATCCTAAAATCTTACATATACCTATATTTCAATTAGATTTTTTAAAACAACTTCTACACTAAAGACACCTGAAAGTTATATTCCCCCCACGTTTTATCTTCTTTTCGAAAAAAAATGAAATGATCCATTTTATTCCTTTAGGTATGAAGTATAAAAAAATCCCGAATTTTTGATTTACCAAAAATTCGGGATTCTCATTTTATAAATAATAAGATACTATAAGATAAAAAAAAGTTGCCTAAGTAATCACGCTTTTCTAGAGTTCTATCACTTTTCCATTTGCAATGTTTTTACATCTTTAATTAGTTGACTCACCGATGCGGAATTTAATCCATTATAAATTCCTCGGATGTGTTGGTTTTTATCAATTAAAACAAAATTCTCGGTATGTAAAAATTCGTCAGCTTCTTTTGTTAAACCTAAATCTTCTTCTACGAAATAATCTTGGCGACCCAATTTATAAATGTCTTCTTGAGTGCCAGTTGCTAGATGCCATTTTCTAGAAATGACTCCTTTTTCTTCTGCGTACTTTTTCAAAACTGAAACGGAATCCATTTCAGGAGTAACGGAATGAGAAAGCAAAAGTACCTCATCATCTTTCAGAAATTCCTCTTGAAGCACCCCCATGTTTTTTGTCATCTTTGGACAAATGCCAGGACAGATCGTAAAGAAGAAATCGGTGATATAAATTTTTTCATCAAAAGTTTTTTCAGATATCGACTCTCCTTCTTGATTGACTAATTGGAAAGAAGAAATTTTATGAAAATCATTTAGTGCTGAATCATCTGCACTAAACCAATGTGGAGTAAAAGTCGCCTCGTCGTAATATGGCAATGCATTTACTTCGCTTTTTTGCTCTGTCGATTTTGCGCAGCTAAAAAATAATATAGAAAAACTGATAAAGGCAATCAGTTTTATTGGGAATATATTTTTGATATAATTCATAAGAAAAACTTGTTCTTTTTTTTAACAAAAGGTTTAGCTATTAAGCGTATGCTTAAATTAAAGACAAGTAAACTGGAAAAAGACCTACCTTTTAGTCAATTATGATTAAAAAGGACTTGAAAAAATACGAATTAACTTGAGTTAATGGCTAACAATCATTTTCCCATATTCGCCATTTAAGCAACCGAGAATTTGATTGCTTCCAGGTGCTCCAGCATGATAATGATAACCTCTGACTTTATCTTCGTGTCCGCCACAAGGATCTAAGTTTGTTGATTTATTTCCTTCACTATCTTTCGCTGCGTAAATTCCAAAACCATCAATCGCATATCCAACCATCGGAGCATGTCCATCAGATTGTTCAATTTCTTTGGTGCAACCATTTACGGCATGATAATGATATCCAACGTGAGGATTGACGTGACCGCCACAATCATCCAAAGGAGCTAAAGTATGAGCATTCAAAATTGCTTGAGTAGGAGCGGGAGGATCAAAGTTGACGCCATTAAACGCTAATCCCATAATGCCTCGTCTGGGATTGGTTGATGAAGTTTGATAAATAGGGTTGATTGGAATATAATAAGTCGTGATGTGATCGTGATAAAAGGAAGGTTGACATTCTACACAATGATTTTTATAAATTTCTTCTACGTTTGGTTTGGCAGCCCCTTCACATGCCTTTTGGGTTTTGGTTACTTTTATGGAGCCATCTTCATTATATAAATTCCATTTTGCATCAGCATAAAATTCTCCAATATTGGAAATGAAGTGACCATCTACATCATAGACTTTTCCATCTTCAAACCAGATGCCGCCTTGCTCTTTCGAATCTTTGATATGAGTTGGACACCACGGGCCCATTTTGTGTTCGTGTGGAATGGACCTTACGACTAATTTATAACATTCAGTTGTGGTGCCATTGGAGAGTTTATATTCCTCTGTGGTAATTGGTTCGAGTAAACTTTCTTGGATAAAGTGAGCAGGATTTACGGGGATAATTTTTTCAGTTAAGTTTTTGTTGTTTGGTCCGCAACTTGCGATGGTTAGGATTATTAAAATTAATAACGATTGATGTTTCATTTGAATCAAGTTTATAGTAATGTGGTGGTCTGTTTTAGCTGACCTTAAAAAAGGAGCGGAGCGATTTTTTTGAATAAATAAAATTACTTCTCTCGTTTGTATCTTTTTTAAGGTCAGCTAAAGCAGACAGCTACGTGCTAGTTGACTACTATTTTTAAAAACGAATTATCAACTCTAATGATATACATTCCTGCTGCCCAATCATGAGTATGAATAAATTTATTTTTAGAAATTACATCTTGGTAAATCAGAATACCATTTAAATTATGAATCGAAATGTTTCTTTCTTTTCCTTCATCTCCTTCTATTTCCAAAAAGAAGTGATCGTCTGCCGGATTCGGAGTAGCTTTTAAATTAAAAGATTCTAATCTTGTATTTGAAATACTAGTTGTTCCTGTTCCATTATTTTCACCATTAAAAGTTGGTGTCATAACTTGAAAGTTTCCTACACCATTTGGAAATCGACCGTATGAAATATCAGTTGTTTGATCGACATAACTTACTTCATCAATAATTGTCCCAGCCGTATTTGATAAAAAGATAGATTCTGCGGATGCTGATAATTTAAAATTGGCATGCAACCCAGTTTGTGCTTCATCATTGTCTGCCCAAACGATTGCATAACTATTTCCTTCAATCACAGCTCCTGGAAGGAATGCCCATTTCTGTAAATCGGTGGCATCATCTGAAAGGTAATATCCTTCCAGGTCAATAGTTGTAGAACTATTGTTATAAAATTCTATCCAGTCGTCAAATTCGCCATCTTGATCCGCTACAGTCACATCATTCGATGCCATAAATTCATTGATGACTAAGTCACCAACAGTTGGATTTGTGGTAGTTGCGGTCAAAGTATAATATTCATATTGAGCACGTTGCGGAGAGAATTTTCCAGCATTACTGTTTTCTGCATAAATAAAATATTGTACAAATGGATTCGTGATCGTTAGGTTAGTTCCATAAACTCCATCACCTGCTGCCCCATCATTATTGGCCCCATCGTCAAACATTTCCAATTTGATAAAAGGTGCGCCTAACTCAGTTCGGTAACCCAAAGTCACTTCGTCTGCGTCTGTGACAGTAGCAGTAAACGCAATCGTCTCATTAATAATTGGAGTAGGAGTAGAGGTAGCAATATCTGAAATGGTAGGATCCGTTTGTGTAAAATCTGATAATCCCAAAAGGTAATCATTTCTTCCATCCATTAAGTTAGTGATACCTGGAGTTGCTCCACCACCTGGCCCAGGACCGCCATTGATGTCTGAGTTTAAATTAGAGGTAAAATTAGCGTAAGTGAAAAATTTATTGTTGTCTGCCTGCACATCTGCGTCGATCAAAGTTTGCAATGCTTCTGCAGTAGCGATGTAGGAATCATCATCAAAATTTTCCAACAACATCGTTTTCATATGAGCGAGGTACATTCTTTTATAAGTTGGTACGCTCAGCAATTTTTGGATTAATGGAAAATCTGCATCGTTGATATGAAGCAGGTGATCCATTTGTTGCTTTGCAGCCGTGTTATTCAAATTATTTCCTGTTCCACCTGCCATACTGAATTGACCAAAAGATTCATTCAAATCCCAAACGACAGGAAGGAATCGACCATAATCATCTCGATACAAATAATAATTTTGCTTAAAACCACCTGAATAACTATCTAAATTGACGAGTACATTATTGAAAGCCAACATCCACAAGGCTTTGTCTACGTCCAAGATTGCTTCGATGTCATTGATATTATTGGCTAATGTATCACAAAGGTTGATGAGTTCTTCCCAACCATAATCTGATTTTAATTCATAAGCATCGTAATAATTAGAACTGTCTTGTCCGAGATAAACTAAGTTGGGGAAATCATTCGATTGAGGCCCTGCGCCTGCTGGAGGATTACATTTGATAAAAGTATTTTTCTTAGAATAAAAACGGCTATTGACAAATTTTTTCGAAATCGCTTCTGAATTGCTGTACAAGCCAATCAATGTTCCATTGACATAAACATTTGCATAGTTGGAAAGTGGCGCATCCATATATTGTCTCAAAACGTGGTAAGATAAGACTTCTCTTAAAAAGGAAGGATCTTTTGCCACATTACTCAACTTGATATCAGTATAAGCCTCGTATTGATGATCTTTATAAGTGTCTAATTCGATGTGAAATGGATTCTTCACTTGGTTAGATTGATAAGTACTATTGCCTTTATATTTGACTCCGACACTATCGAAAACTTCACCATTGATACTGACACTTTCAGCTAGGATATAATCGCCAGTTGAAGCATAAGCATTGTCAAGTAATTGATCCCAGTTGGTTTGGGAAAAAGTGATTTCAATCGTTTGAACTGAATTGAGATCATAAAAATCTTGACCAAAACCTAAAGCGGCGATCAAAAGGAAAAGAGAAGTTAAAGTATTCTTCATGTTAAAATTTGTGTGAAAATTATTTTTGTAAATTTATAAAAAAGGGGTGGATCTGTATTTTGAACCGCCTCTTTTATTAAGACAACTGAAAGTCTAAAAGCCCTACTTTTTTTGAAAAAAATAGCAGAATAATTTAAATTATAATTTTTGTGGTTTTAAAATCACACATCCTCAAAAAATGTAATTCGATTTCCACTTGGATCAAAAAGCGAAACTTCCGAAGTATTCCAACTGGTTTTACGAGTTATTTTCCCAGGAGGAATTAATCCATGAGCGGCTAACTCTTCAAAAAGGGGGGCAATATTTTGTACTTGAAATTTTAAATCGGTACTTGTCATATCATCTGGAAACTGAAATTGCAGGTGGAAAAATAAACCTCCACGACCTAAAACGACATAGTCGATTTTTCCTTCTGAATAAGCAGAACTATCATAGACATTTTTAAAACCTAATTTGGATTCATACCATTCTATATCTCGTGGAACGTTGGAAGACGCGAGGACAGGGGAGAGGTGAAGGAATTTGGTGGCGGAGTTATTTTCCATTATCTGATTTTTTATAAAGACTGGCTAACTATTTCAAGTTTTAAAATTAGGAAGTGTAGCTCAATCTTTTTCCCAGCTTTGTAATTCGATTAAATTTCCGTCGGGATCTCGTGCATATACAAATGTAATTTTTCCAACACCATTAACCACTCTCGTAGTAACTTCTCCATTTCTTTTACCACCATTGGATTCGATCTTTTTCAATATTTTTTCTACACTTTCTACTTCAAATGCTAAATGTCCAAAACCTCTTTTATTTGGGCTAATGGGGTCTTGTTGCTCAACATGGCCATATTGATAAATTTCCAGAGTAGGCCCATTTTCTCCATGCCCAGGGAGCAATAAATGGGCACCTGCTAATTTTGCATCGTTTACTCCAGTTCCTTTTGAGAGCCAATCGCCTGATTGATTTCTGATGGGAGGAACAATTTTGCATTCAAATATTTTGATATAAAATTCAGCTAGTTTTTTCCAATCATTACTGATTATATTGGTGTGTGCATATCTCATAGGAATTCAATATTTGTTTAAAGTTCTATTCAACGTTTTCCAAATTACACATGCTTAAATTGTAAATATTTGAGAATTTTTCTTCGAAGATTATTTAGATACCATTAATTTTGGTTAGTATAATTGGTTTGTCTTCGGTTACGATCAAGGTATGTTCATGTTGAGCAACAAAACTATTATTTTTAGTAACCATCGTCCACTCATCATCTGTCTGATGAACATATTCATCATTAGTTGAAATGAATGTTTCCAAGGCAATGGTCATATTCTTTTTGAATCTACCTCTATTGAATCGGTCTTTAAAATTTGGGATTTCACTAGGAGCGTCGTGAAGTTTTCTTCCAATTCCATGGCCACACAAATTTTTGATAACTTTGAATCCTCTTTTTTTTGCTTCTTTTTCAATAAAACCTCCTATCTCATTTATGCGAACATTGTGTTTTATTTTATCGATAGCAGCATGAAGTATTTCTTGAGATGCTGTTACTAAAGGTTGAAGATTTTGGGAATCAGAACCAATAATAAATGATCCTCCATTATCTCCGTAGTATCCATTTAATTCTGCTGATACATCAATATTTATTAAATCTCCATCTTTCAAAATTTTTGTTTTGGAAGGAATGCCGTGGCAAGCTTCATTGTTTACACTAATGCAAGCATATCCAGGGAAATCGTAATCCTTTAGAGGTGCAGGTATTGCCCCATGTTTTTTTAAAATCGAATACCCATAATCATCAAGTTCTTTGGTAGAAATTCCAGGCTTAGTATATTCCCTCATTTTTTTTAAAGTTAAACCTACAATTTCACCTATCTTTTTCATCCCTGCTAATTCTGCTTCATTTCTAATTGACATATTTTTATTTATTTTTCCAGTTATCAAAAGTCATTTCAAATTTTATTTCTCCATCTCCATGCTTCCCAATTTTTTTCCAGCCTGATTTTTTATAAAAAATTTCTGCTCGAGTGTTGGGAGAAGTTCCCAGCCAAATACTTTCTTTGGTTTGGGAAAAATACCAATCTAACATGATATCATGCAAGTTACGACCAATCCCTTTTTTTTCAAATTCAGGGTGTAAAAATAACGCCCAAACATTTTTATCTTTTAAATCTACAATTGAAAAACCAATCACTTGATGATCTATTTCACAAACCCATCCTTTTCCTCTTTTAAATAAAAAATCCTCACAAAGTTCATCAGTTACAGCATTGGGATTTGACAACACATTTTCTTTAACGGAATTTCTGACGATTTGAATCTGTGGAATATCCTCAATTTTTGCTTCTCGAATTTTCATGTTTTAGATCTTTTTCAAATTGCATGGAATTATTTTAAATGAGTATAAAACTCGTCCAACAAAACCTTCACTTCTTCCTCTTTATATTTTCTAGAAAAATGAACAGGTGTTGCTGTTTTTACATTACATGTTTTCATGATTTTGGCAGACTCTTCAGAGTAGCTATGAAAATTCAGTTTGGCAAATTCCTTGTCCTCCGCTTTATAAAAGCATTCAATAAACGCTTGATTACAATTTTGAAAAAGGCTTTGGATTTTTTTATGATTAGCCTCATTCGCCGCATGATCCATGATGACTCCAAGTGAATCTCCTTGTTTAATTTCAAGCAAATGAAATAATTCAGCTACTTTAAATTCTTGATGGTCGATTTTGATCAAAGCAGTTTCATCGCCTTTTTCAAAAGCAGTTTTTAATTCACTAACCCATTTGCCTCCTTTAAATTCACTCTTGCTAAGATCAATTTTGACAGTATCCTCTTCTTTGAAAAGATAAGCGATGGAATCCGTTTTATGATCCAAGATGACAAAATCGACGGTAAATCTTTTATTCTTATATAAAGTGTCAGGATTTTTATTTTCCAATTTGATAATTTCCCAATGAGGAGGATTGATTTCAGAAATTTCTACTTGACCATCTCTTTTAATTTCTCTAATTTCATAAGTGATCGAATTTTCTTCAATCAGATTCCATTGGTATCCTTTAATTTTTGATTGGACTTGTTGAGTAATTCCTTCTGGTCCACAGATGATGATCCTTCTTCCAATTCCGATTTGATGTCGAAGGACAAAATCAAAATTTATAAAATGATCAATATGAGTATGACTAATAAAAATTGCCTCGGTGTTTTGACATTCTTTTACCGTTAAATCGCTTGCGTCGCCACATTCACAGATAAAATTAAAGGAATAATTATCGAGTTTGATTAGGATAGAAATGTCTTCGTTTACTTTACTTTTTACTTCGGGTAAGAACATGATTTTTTGTTTAACTACAATTCAGGGGGAAGTATAGTTTCATTTTGGGTTATTATTTACTAGCGTTAATTTCAATTGCTTGGTTGATATAATGCGTCACCATTTTTTTATTTAAAGCTCCCTTTTGAGGTAGTACTCTGATTGCTTTTCCTTTTCCAGTCAGTACTTTAAATTCATCACTCATTTTTGCTCCCTTCAAAAACCCAAAATCAATTCCATAAGGCATCGTGCGCATATGACAGATTCCACCTTTTTCATTAGAGTAAGTTGTAATCCGTTCTTTTTTAGTTTCTTTGATTCCTTCGAAAGATAATAGCAACTCTCTAGCCTGAAGGAACAAATCTTTATATTCTGATTTTAAATCTTTTTCAAATTGCATGATGTTCTATGTTATTTTTTCTCTTGCTGTTTTTGTTTTTCAAACGCTTCTGTTCGTTTAATTTGCTCTTCCAAATTCCATTCAAAGTCAAACCGAATTTTCAAATATTCCGCAATGGGACCAAGTCCAATGGCAGCTCTTCGTTTATCAATATTCACAGGATCCAAGACTGGCCATACATTAAAGGTCTTTGTTTCAGGATAGAATTTCATTTGTCCGCCATAGATTTGAAGATCATCACTTTCCGTTGCGATTCTATCTTCGGCTCTGACCAACAGTTGAGGATTCAATTGTTTATCTAAAACTGCTTGTTTCATCATAGGTAGATATTTAATTCGAATATCATTTTCTGCATGTTGAATCACATTGCAAATAGTTCTATTGCCTCGCTCGCCAATGACTTTTTTTTCAGGCCATCCAGATTTATCAAGTAGTTCTTTGATCTTTTTTTCATTGATCGCATGATTCTTTTCGTAGATTTTTTGTTGCTCTAAAAATTCTTTTGACTCGTCGCCATGTATTTTCATAATTGAATCTCTCAAACGAATAGGCTCTTGCTCTGTTCTAAAAATAGTGTCAAGGAGAGCTACCAAATTTTCAGATTGAGATTGAGTAGGGGGTTGGATTTCCTCTTTTGAATCTTGACTATTCGAACAAGTCATAAATAGAGAAAAGGTGAAAATTAAGATGACTTTCATTGCTGACGTTATTTTATTTTAAATCGTAAAACTGTTTTTAATTTTTCAGTAGCGACTTTTCTAAAATCACTTAGATATATTTCTCGATGATCTTTTGCCAATCTAGTTAAGTTATTTTCTTCCGCAAAATCTTCCATGATTTTAAAAGTGGCTGGTTCATTATCAAAACTTCCGAGGTGCATCATTTGAATACATTTGCCGTCTTTGATCTTTTCAAATTTCACTTTTTCTAAAAGAATGTTTGCTTTCTTTTTCTTCGCGACTTCCAGCATTCTTTCGAAAAAATTACGATCTACAAAATCAGGTTGTCGAATCATTAATTTAAAAACAAAATCTTCTTTGTTGATTGTACCATCGAATTTTTTTATGGCTTCTTCATTGAGACTCCAAATTCCCTCCAGCGGATAAACGGTAAAATCAACATAATCTTTAGGTTGATCTGTTTCCTTTTTCAACGTCATTTTGATAGCATAGGCAACTGCATATAATGCGCCGATATGTTCTGAAAATGATTCATTGGCAGGACTGCCTTCTCCTCCGATAGTGAGAAATTTAAATTCAGGTACGTTGATTACCTCAGGTTTTTTTTTAGGAAGATAAAGTTGTTTTTCTTTTTTTCTCCATTCGTGTTTCATGATTTCTTTTTTTGATTTTATTAATGGGACAAAGATAGAATAGGGGAGTGACAACCCTATGTCAAGGCTAATTTTTTATTGATTGCTGATCGTCCCATCATTTTTAAAAACATGAATTGTCAAGTCGGGTAGAATTCCAACTGCTTTTGTAAAAAGAGATTTAGTTGCTTTGATATTAATTTTGTCTTGATATTTCAAAATGCAATCTTGTTCAAAGCATATATCTTGGTAAATTGGTTTGGATAAAAACCGCTCATTATTTAAACTGACTTGCCGGTAAAAAATTCCTTTTTCTGCCGGGAGGTAAGTAATTATTTTCGCTGAATTATGACCTTTGGGTTTTTCTATAATTTTTAACTTTGGTTGCTCGTCGCTATAATCTGAAAAGTTGAGTAAACATTTTTGTCCATCCAATTTTGTGATAACGAGTTTGTTACTTTCGTCTGAGTAATTCATATAGCTTGGAATACTTCCAAACTTTATCGGAGAAATTTCTACACCTGCTGAATTATAAATTTCAATTTCACCATTTAAATTTGTCCCCAAAATAATATTGGGACGAAAGCAATTAATTTTAAAATTTTTCATTTCCTTCGAAATGACTTCATCTCCTTTTTTATTGAGTAACATTTTATGCTTATTAGAATTTGTGATAATAAAATAATCACAAGCTTCTTCTATTTTGAGATATTTAAATTCAATAATATCGAGCCCCTTTGAATTTACTAACCCGTAGAGATCATCTTTCTTTTTTATCTGGAGTTTCTTATCATCTTGCGAAAAAGAAATATTTGGAAGGATAAGGAATATAAGGAAAAAGTATTTCATGTTTAATTTTTTTATCTCAATACGGATGAGAAGTACCGATTCAAAAATAACTTTAAGAAAATTGAATTTCTTTTTTTGCTAAAGTAAAAAAAATCGATGGATCATTCCATTGGTCCTTCTCGAAAGGCGCTAATCTATGTTTTAGAAAACCACTTTTTTTAATTTAAAATACAAATAATCGTTCTAAATTCCCGTGAACGAAATTAACCTTCATTCGTTCTACCAAAAAATATTAATCATTAAATTTAAAAATCATGAATAAAAGAAATTATGTTTTTTCCCTTCCTCTAATTTTTTTAATGTTGATACTTTCAACAGGTTGTAATAGTAGCAAAGCACTTAAAGGCGGAGTCATTGGTGCAACAGCAGGTGGCGTTCTTGGAGGAATCATTGCGAAAAGTGGAAGTAAATCTAAAGGGGTACTGATTGGTGCATCGATCGGAGGTGTGGCAGGTGCTTTGATCGGAAGGTACATGGATAAGCAAGCAAAAGAAATCGAGGAAAAAGTAGAAGGGGCATCAGTTGAAAGGGTAGGAGAAGGAATTTTAGTTACGTTTGACTCAGGGTTAATGTTTGGGTATAATTCCTATAATTTGACCACTCAGACTAAAAACAATCTCGATGAATTAACTTCTATTTTAAAAAAATATGATGATACCGAGATATTAGCACAAGGCCATACGGATAATAGTGGTAGTGACACTTACAATCAAGAATTGTCAGTAAAAAGAGCTTCAGCAGTTAGTGATTATTTATCGAGAAGAGGAGTGCCATCATCTAGATTCGTAGTGATGGGAAAAGGAGAAAATGACCCTGTGAAAAGTAATGAAACAGAATCAGGAAGAGCGGCGAATCGAAGAGTAGAATTAGTAATTGTTGCTAACGATAAATTACAAAAAGACGCAAATAGTGGTAAATTGGGGGCGCGTTAAACAATGGTCTTTCATATATTTCAGACACAGTTTATAAATAGGTAAATTGTGTCTGAAATATTCTAATAAATAAACTTTAAACAACAGCAATGGTTAGATTTAAAACCTTAAGTATTGTATTCGTTCTTTTCTTTTTTTCCTTTTCGACTTTTTCTCAAAAAAAAGATAACAGTACCATTCAAAAAATGGTGGAAAAATATAAAAATGATGATCGAGGACCGTTCCTAGGAATCAAATGGTTTTGTGATGATGGGACGATAAAACCATCCAAAGAACCTTGTGGAGATATTGGAGGAGTGCAACGGGCACAATTGAAAAAAGAGGTAGAATTGCTGGGAGAAACAAATCATGTTTTTCTAGGTCAAGTACTTAGTACGACTTCTCGAACTGATTTTTGGGATGAACTCAATTCCAATGCTCGAATTAAACAGTACCAAATCGAAAAATATTTACAAGGGGTAGATGATGGATGGGTACTTCGCAAAGCACAATACTATCGAGGGGCAATTCAGGTGGAAGATGAAGAGGAATGGGGAATCAATTTTTTTGATTTGATCTTGAAAGATGAAAAAAGGATTAATAAAAATTTCTATCTGCTGCGAACCGCTGCGAAGGATATTCCACATGCTGGCGACAATGATTTAACTCAAAATATTCGAGCCTTATCTAAAGTTGTTTCAGATGAGTATCAACCATTTTATAACCTTCGGGTAAAAATTCATGGACAACCTGATGCTTCCGATATTCAATCTTCTAAAGATTTTTTGGAAAAAAATCGAGGAGAGTTAGCGGAGAAAAACCTTAAAGAGTTAGAGGAAATGATTCAAGCAATGGAAAAGTTGTATCGACCAATCGATCTTTCTTCACTTAATAAATATGTCAAACAGATTTCATCCAAAGAAACGATTCGCAAAGATTTGGAGGACTATATTAATGCCCACTCCTCAGATTTTAGTGCAGAAAAAATGATGGCAACAAGTAAGATGTTGCTCAACTTAAGAAAGAATATTACTACGGTCAATTCTTCCAAAGCTCGTTTAGCGATGTTGGATATTTCGATTGCGCTCGAAGATATTTTATTCAAAGGTGCAGCGGAGTGGAAGACTCCAACATATAGTAGTTTGATGAAAAAAATATATTCGCTTAGTGAGGCTTCGGCAGGTTGTGGTTATATCGAAATTTGGGAATGGGATGAAATCAAATCTCGATTACCTATCGAAAATATAAATAAATTGCCATTACCTGAATTATTGACGTGGCATGAAGATGCTCGTCGAGTAGTGGAGTGGGGCGCAGGAATGGCGAGAGGTGTTTACCAGGATGAGGTGGATTTGTTTGCAGGATTTGAGCCATTGAGTTATGGGTTTTTTGATGATAAAATTCGGTCAAGTATATTGTTACCGTTGGGGAATGCAGTCAGCGAATTGGGAAATGGAGTAGCTGTTGAAGCCAAATTTTCAAATCAGATTTTAGACATCAATGGTCAGAGTAGTTTTCGAGGATTGAATGCAGGATATGCTTTGGGAGAATTGGTGGTGATAGATGGTTCGGCGGAAGACTTAGAAGTTTCTAAAGATAAAATTTATGTTTTTCAAGTACCTTCTTCTGATCTAAAACCGGTAGCTGGAATTGCAACCGTTACAGAAGGGAATATGGTTTCACATGTTCAATTGTTGGCGAGAAATTTAGGGATTCCCAATTCAGTTTTGTCAGATCAAAATTTGAACGACCTCAAAAAGTTTCATGGAAAAAAGATCTTCTACGCAGTTTCCAACAAGGGGACAGTCGTGATGAAGTTAGAAGAAGACATGACTGAGGAGGAGAAAAAATTATTTGAAACTAAAAAACGAAGTGAAGAAAAAGTAAATGTTCCGATTGAAGATATCGAACTGAAAAATACAAGTGTTTTAAATATGCGAGATATTCGCTCCAAAGACTCTGGAAAAATTGCTGGACCCAAAGCAGCTAATTTAGGTCAACTCAAAGCGATGTTTCCTGATGATGTGGTGGAAGGAATTGTGATTCCATTTAGTATTTTCCGACAGCATATGGATCAGTCCATGCCCCGACAAAATATTACTTATTGGGAATTTCTCAACACTACTTTTGCCAAAGCAGCAGATATTTCTGATGAAGGAAAAGCGGAGAAATTTATTTTGGGAGAATTAACTATTTTCCGAAAGGCGATTGCCGAGATTGAATTTCAAGATAGTTTTGTCAAAGATTTAGAAAAGAGTTTTCGAGAGGCTTTTGGACAATCGATGGGAAAGGTTCCTGTGTTTTTGCGAAGTGATACGAACATGGAGGATCTAAAAGATTTTACTGGAGCAGGACTTAATTTGACTTTGTTCAATGTGTTGGATGATGATAAAATCATGCAAGGTATTCGTTCCGTCTGGGCCTCACCTTACACCGAGAGAAGTTATAAGTGGCGACAAAAATTTCTACTTAATCCTGAAAATGTTTTTCCTTCTATCTTAATTATTCCAAGTGTGGATGTAGAGTATTCGGGCGTTTTGATTACCAAAGGAATTACTTCAGGACAAGAAGATGATTTGACCGTAGCGTTCAGTCGAGGAGCAGGAGGAGCAGTAGATGGGCAAGCTGCCGAGTCTTATTTATTGACCGCAGACGGAATAGATATGTTACTTTCTCCAGCTCGAGAACCATTTTATCGACGCCTGCCAAAATCAGGTGGAACGTCTAGCAATACAACTACTTTTGAAAATAGAATTTTAAATACCAAAAATCTTAATAGCCTTCGAAAATTGACAGATGAGGTCAATCGAATTCTTCCAACAACTGTAGGGATAGAATCATCAGGGCCATTCGATATTGAGTTGGGATTTGAAAATGATAAAATGTGGCTCTTCCAAATTCGACCTTTTGTAGAAAATAAAAATGCTAAAGGATCAGAATTTTTAGCAAGTATCACTCCTCAATTACCTGAAAATAAAGTAGTCTCATTGGATGGAAATATTCCTGAAAAAGTAGAAACAGAACCGTCCGAAACTTCAACGGGTACAGAAGACGAAAAGAAGTCTAACTCATGGATATGGTTAGTTTTATTAATTGTAATAGTTGCCATTGGTGGTTTATATTTTTATCAAACAAACAAATCGGATAATGCTTAAAAAACGAAGAACACTTTTACTACTTACAGTTTTTTTATTGCCAATCATGGGGTTTTATCCAATTGATGGCTATGAACGGACTGGGATCAAAAGATTAAAAAGGCTTGAATTGATTGATGATGGAGAAATGAAAGGGAAGGAACTCGATCCGGGCGCAACTCTATTATTGAAAGATATTAAATTGCATTTGCCAAGAGTACATCGAGATAGTGTGGCAGCACTTTTTGAAGTCGATGAAGAAATGCAAAAAGAGTTGAATTCCTTTTTTCCTAATTTGGATGAAAGTTATTCGCTGACCGTGATGGATATTACGTCAGGTAAACCAACTCGTTATGCAAGAAGACAAGAGGATCGACAGTTCCAGCCTGGGAGTGTGGGTAAGCTAGCAGTTGTAGTTGGTTTTTTTGCGGAGCTTAGTAAAATTTATCCATACTCATTTGAAAAAAGAGTAGAGTTGATGAAAAATCGTTCAGTTCGAGCAGGACAATGGGGCGTGAAAGATCAACATACCGTACCATTTTATGATATAGAAAAAGAGCGATTGGTGAAGCGACAAGTAACCACTTCAGATGTTTTTACACTTTATGAATGGATAGATCATATGCTTTCGGTGAGTAATAATGGAGCTGCTGCGATTGTTTGGCGAGAGGCAATTTTGATGCGAGTTTTTGGAAAAAAATATCCAACACTTACCGATGAGGAAGCTAATGAGTATTTTGAAAAAACAAAGAAATCAGAGTTGACTGAAATTCATCTTCAAGTAGTTAATGATCCTTTACGAAAGTTGGGTATCGGAGAAGATGAGTGGAGACTCGGTACCTTATTTACGAGAGGTGCATCTGGGATTATTCCACCAAAGGGAGGAAGCGTTGGTTCGCCTTTAGGTTTGATGAAATTTATGGTTGCCTTGGAAAGGGGAGTAGTGGTCGATTATTTATCTAGTTTGGAAATCAAAAGATTGATGTACTTGACAGATCGTCGTATACGCTATGCTTCGAATAAGGCATTGGATGATGCAGCTGTTTATTTTAAGTCAGGAAGTTTGTATAGCTGTGATCGAACTACAATGCCTGATTGTGGAAAATATCGAGGGAATCGAATGAATTATATGAATTCTGTTTCGATTATCGAACGACCTGATGGGACGGCTTATTTAGTAGCTTTGATGACGAATGTTTTGAAGAGAAATTCTAACTCGGATCATAATCGATTGGCAGGGAAAATTGATGAATTAGTACGTGGGTTGTAGTGTGGATTAGTTATCGGATACCTTCAAAGTATCCGATAACTCCTAACCAGCCTTCCGTATTTTTTTAATGGCATTACTTGCAGAATGTCTAACTCTCTGAATGGGATGCCTAAATATTTTACTATAGGTATTGTTTTTCAATTGCAAAATAAGTGATAAGGCAGCGGTCTTGATTTGATTATCTTTTTGCTTGAGCAACATTCTAAAATAATCTTCTTCCTCAGGAATATTTAAATTCAATCGCTCCACCGTTTTATCAATAGGGTGATCCTCCAAGTTATTTTCTACGAGAGGCATTAAAATCTTTTTAGTATTTTTTTCCAATAAATTATCTAAGAATTCTAACGCACTCGAATTCAAATCAGGGTACTCACTCATGATCCCTTGATAAATATTATAGATATCATCAGTTGGATATTTCAGTCGAAGCAATCCAAAAATACGCTCTAGATTGATATCAAGTTTATCCTCCAAAAGTTGTTGCAAATCTTCTCTGGCAGCAGTTACTTCGGCATCAATGATCGTCTCTTCATTTTCTTCCATTAGTTTTTGAGTGTAGACCATAGCTAAAGTTTTTTGATAAAGATCTGCTTCCTGTTTTACTCTCAAACTTACTTCTTCTGAATGATAATCGAAGTCAGGATATTTGCTACGCATGATGTTTAAGCTTTGCAAAATAGGCATTCGATTTCCAGGATCTTCTTCATCTAACATTTCAAATAATAAATTGACTGCTTCTTGTTGTTCTATTTTTTCCAAAACAGCAGGGAGTAATTTTAATGCTTTTTTGTTAATTTCTTTGAAGCGATATTTTTCTCGAAGGATCGGGATTAATTTAATTTGGTAACCAATCAATGCTTTGCTAGCAGCATATTTAAATTGCTTACTTCCCAATGCATGCAAAAGAGGAGGAACAAAAGAACGATGCTCTGCCAACCCTGCCGCAACAATCGCATTTCTTGCGATAGCGGGATTGATACTTTTAATTCCATTGTGAAGCAAGGAATAATAGTCTTCCAACTGAGCATAGCCAATTGCTTTGAGGATAGCAATTTTGGAAGCATTAAGTTGTTCGGTTTCTCGAATAAAGCGAAGTGATTTGATTTTCTTTCGAAGAAATCTAGTGAGTCTAATTTTCAATTCAACGTTTTGATTCTGGCGAATACTTTTCGCTAAACTCACCATAGCTGCTTCACTCACTCGAGAGTTTTTTGATTTTAAATATTTATTGATAAAAGCAATTTCATCATCTACATCGTGATTAAGTAAATAATTAAAAGCGGCAATTTTTACTTTTTCTTTTGGATGTTGAAGTAATGTTTTGACTTGCGAGGTCATTGAATATTTTTCAAAAAATGGTAAATTTCGAATGGCGGCAATCTTAACTTCATCGGAAGGATGTGCCAACAAATTTTGGATACTTTCGAAAACTTGATCGTTGGGGAATTTTTTTAATTTTTGTAAAACAATTAATACTTCATGCTTTTTCCCATTCTCTAAAACTGTTTTCCAACCTCCTTCAGGTAGATCCTGAAAAAAATTTTCTACTTCTTCTTCCTTGGTGGTAGGAGCAAGTGTTTGCAATTTTAATCGGAAAGAAGAGAGGTATTCTTTCCCCAACTTCCAAGTAAAATAAATCCAAAAAAAGACTAAACCTACAATGATCCAACTGACTGCCACTAAGGATAATTGTAATCCTTGAATGATGAAAATAAGAATCAAACCACTCAATCCTGTGGCTACACTATCTACAAAAACATCAATATAAGTTTTGGTTTTAGTTTTTAATTCTTGAGAGATAGGAACGATAACCAATTCCATGGCGGCTTTGTTGATACTTTGTTTGATACTACCATCTGCCATTTTGAGTAAAATAGCCGCAGTCAATAATTCTGGAAAAACAATCAAAACACCAACTGCTAACAATATACTTACGGGTAAAATATAAATGGAACTTCTGACACCTAAATTGCCAATGATCCAACGAGTAAAAAATAATTGCATCAGCAAGGAAACTACATTTATAGTAGAAAACCAAAACCCAAAAAACGAGGTCAATAAATCGGTGTCAGGAATGGCTGCTGCGGCAATTCCACTAAATTGATAATCTACCAATTTCGCTACCACCACACTAATCCCAACAATACAAGCTACATAGGTAAGATGTTTAGATTGTTTGATGAGTTGAAAGGGTCGAATTTTTTCATTTTTTCCTTCCGGTGTTTTTTCTTTTTTAGGTTGGGTAGGGTGGTAATAATTTTTCCAAATATAACGTGTAATAGGAATACAAATCATTAGCAAGGCTGCACAAACGAAAGGTAAATTTCGACTGCCCAATTGCCCAGCTAAAGTAGAAGTCAAATATCCTCCTGCAATTCCTCCTGCAATAGCTCCTGCTCCGATGAATCCAAATAGACGTTTTGCTTCTCTCGCATCAAAAACCACATTGGCAATTAACCAAAATTGAGAAGTGGTAAAGAGCGCAAAAATGGCCACCCAAATATAAAAGAGATATAAGATAAAATTTTCGAATAACTGCAGATTCAGGGCAACTCCAAATAATAGCAAACAAGTAACAGAAATAAGAAGTGTGGCAAGACTAGTTTTGAATAAGGAAAACTTGGAAATTAGGGTGGTATAATAAGTAGAAATTATTCCAGCTACGATGGCAGTAAGGATAAAAACAATAGGTAAAGACTCTACGCCAAACTGTGCTAAAAAAAGCGCGTTGATCGTTGGCTTGATAATAAGTAGGGTAGCAATAATCAAAAAAATATTCAACTGCATCAATAATGCTCGTCCAATTTCTCCTTCTCGAATATCGAATAGCCGAAAGAAAAAGTATTTGATTGTAGTTTTTATTTTATTCAAATTCTTGATTAATCTAAAATAATGAAATGGGTGGTATCCTTACAAAGTATAAAGGTTGGTTTTGTTTTAATCAATTGCAATTTTTAAAATAAGTTTTAACTAATATTTATTTTGTTTATAAGCCAAAAAAACGCCGATTGCAAAATTTGCAATCGGCGTTTTTTAGAATAATCTATGATTTATTAATTATAATGATTTTTTCTTAACCACTAAACTATCTACCTTTTTTGCAATTTGGCGAATGATTTGTTCTCCTTTTGGATCCTCTACCAATGCGACCAAAATATATTGTCGCTTAGGTCCCCACACCATAATACTATCAGAATGGTAAATACTCCATGATCCTGATTTTCTAAATAACTTTGCTTTAGGAGCAATTTTTTCAAGTGTATTAACAAATTTATGATGCAACTTTGGGTTGACCATGATTTGCATCATTTGTTCAGAACGCTTAGGACTAACTAATTTTCCATGAGCCATCATGTAGTAAAATTTAGCTACTTGACTGGCAGTTGCTGCGTGACTTAATCCTTGCAAAGGATCTGGGTTTTTTTTACCTCCTGCTGCATATCTTTTACCAACCCATAATCCTCCTCCATTGTTTTCATCATATAAATTGTACCGAGGATTGGTAAGAACATCAGCTATTTTATCATAACCTAATCTATCAATCATTCGAGTTGAAGCTTGATTATTAGATTTGGCAATCATTAATTGTAAGTCTTTTTTTACTGCAGCAGTTTCTTTTAATTCTCCTTTGTCAATCGCATCAACAGCTGCCAAAAGAATGGCAATTTTTGGCAAACTTGCAGCATACATCATTTTATCTCCATTCACTTCTGCAAATCGAGTATTACTTGAATTGCTCAAATCAACAAGAGCCACAGACATTTTTTTCTGTTGAATCAATTTTCTCCAAGTTGGATTTTGGTTTAATTTCTGGTTCAGTTGAGCTTCTAGTGTAGTGCTCTCACAAACCTCTAAAGGTTTATAATTTTTGGCGAAAGTAGCATAAGGAATTCCTAAATTTCGAAGATTAGTTTGAGCAGAAAGGGAAATGGAAAAGAATAAAAAGAATACAATTTTAGATAGGTGATTTGGACTCATATTGAAAATAGATTGTGTTACATTTCAAAAAAGGTTACAAAATTAATGATTTCCGATTGGTTTTCTGATTTGAAGCTGTTAAGTAAAAGTTAAAAATTAGTTTAGTTTTATTGTTTAATTACTTAACGCTTCTTCCTAATAGAACTACAAAAAATAGTGAACTTTTATAGAGAAGCAATAATCATACTAGGTACCAATAATCTATGAAAGGGTAAAGTTATTTCTATTTATTGGTTACGTAACACCATATATAATGTATTGTTTTTCCTACTTCTTTGCTTCAACAAAAAAGTAGAATAAAGGGGATTCGTTTAAACAGATATTTTTTTTTTAAATAACAATAAATTTCCCTTGTCCGATTACTTTCCCTTTTTCTCTTACCCAAAAGAAGTAAACGCCTTTGGCTAAATTACCTTTTTCAAAAACGATTTTATTCGATTCATATTTTGTGGGACAAATTACTTTCGCACCATTGGCATCAACTATGGAAAATTGGAGCTGAGAGTAATTGGTTTTTGGTAAATTAATATAACCGACCGTTTGAATTGGATTGGGATTTACTTTCAATAATTCAAGTCTTGCCATTGGCTGATTTCTAACTGAAGTAAACATGCTACAACCAAAATCAGTATTTCCAACGGTTAAAAATAAATCATCAAAATAAGAATCATTATCGGTTCCAGCATTTCGAGTACCTTTTAATTCAAATCGGATGATGCGAGTGTCTGAAGGAATATTGATCCATTCAGAGAATATGGACCATGAATTATTCAAGGTCGAAAGCGTATTGGAAGAACTAATTTCTAATTCATCTTCATCTAAAAAAATCAATTTCATTTCGGGTAAATCACTTCCTCCAAAATTCGATAAATAACCCCCAAAGTTGGCAGAAAAATTTCCAGCATCAATCGAATCTGCGAAGGAAGTCACGTCTACATTTTGAATACACCTACCCACTTCACTATGTTCACAAAGTCCACCTACGGCAAAATATCTATTGCCTGAATGAGGAGCAATGCCTTGGCAAACGCCATCTATTAATGCTTCGACCACGCCTTCAACTGGGATCCAATTTGTTAAGCTATCTTCTGCTCCCGCATTCAATAAAAGATTTTGGGAAGCAATCGAAGCACCGGTCGTAAATGAAACGGGTGTGGTCCATTCGCTCCAATTTAATTCTCGATCTCGATAGCGTACTCGCCACCAATAAGTTGAATTTCCATTTAAACCTAAAATTTCTTCATCGGTCAAATCATCACCTAATTGAGTATCTTCTTCAAAATACCAGTTCTCAAAATTCTTCCAACTCTCCGCCACAGGTTGTAAAAAATCATCAGCGGAATTGGCTACTTGCCAATGACTTTGACCATGCAAGGAAGAAGTAGGCGCGGAAAAATTATTTGCTTTGAGGATCACGCATTCAGGAATGACTTCTTCGTCAATAGGAAAAAGGGGAGTAGGGATATTTACGATGGAAGGATTTAATCTCATGGTAAAACTATCTCTCAACTCATTGTCAACTATCGCATCTTGATCGCCTCTACCAATTCTTTTGACGACAACCTTTGGATCGGCATCATCAGTAATTTCTACAGAGACAAAACCATATTCATCTTGGGAAATAGAAAACTCATCATAATCAAAATTGGGAAACTCTCCCCAATTATCAATGGCACCACCTGCTGTTGCAGCATTGATCCAAAGATGCTTATGATCTCTTGATTGACCACGTGAGTAGCCATGTGTATGTCCAAAAAAATGAATACTTGGCTTGCCGCAATCGGAACTAAAATTTTCTAATCGTTCAATGACATCACCAGTATAATTAGATTCACCTGGTGTCCAAAGTTCAGATTTGTGAGGATGATGAAGCTGTGCAAAAACAAAGTCAATCGAGTCAGAAGCACAAGTCATTCCCAAAATTCCATCGAGCCAATCGAGTTGTTCTTGATTTGTAAAAGGATTGTTAGAATCCAAACCAATGATTCGAGTATTACCATAATCTTTGTACCACCAATGTTCTTCGAAGCCAGCTGTTCCGTTTTCTGGCATTTTAAAATATTGAAAAAAGTAATTCGAATTATTTTCATGATTCCCTGGAACTGGATAAACTGGAACTTCTCGAAATAGTTTTTCCGCAGGGTTAAAAAAAGTATTTTCCCAAGAACCATAATTATTTCCATCCGAAACTAAATCTCCTGGAATTAAAATCAAGGCAAGGTTGTCAATCGTTTCTCCACCAAATTCATCTGCTAAATAATCAATGACACCATCTTCAATGACCTCTTGAAATTTATTGGGAAATGAACCATCTCGTTGCATATCACTCATTGCAATTATTCGAAAAGATTCCTGGTCGGAAGCAAAGGGTGGTGTTTTGAAAGTATAAATATCAGAAGTTGCAGCACCTGTTTTTACTCGATAAAAGTATTTAGTAAAACGGGTAAGTCCTTCGATTTTCACTTCGTGGATTTGTGCATCATTGACAGAACTTTCTGCCGTTCCAATGGCGATATTTCCAAGTACATCAGTTAATCCCCATTCGACGATACTCTCTGACAAGGAGTCGGTTTCCCATAAAATAAAGATGGAATTGGGTGATGCGTCTTGTAGGTATGGTTGGACTTTGATGGTTTGCGCTTGGGCGAAGTTTAGAAAAAATAAAATGAAGAAGGGGAGTGATAGGTTTTTCATATTTGATTCGTTTAAGAATGTAAAATAACAATGCTCTTACAAATAAAAAATTATATTTTGACGAATGTTTTATCTTTCTTTTTGTAAAATAGAGAATGATGACTCTTTTCTTTTTCTCTGAAAATCAACGTAGAAATACTCTTTTATAAAACCTTCTTTAGAGTAAATGAGATGGGTTTCCCAAACTAGATTATCATTTTTATATAATTGACTTTTTTCACTCTTCGTTTTGCCATTGTGATAATAGTCTATTTTAGAGGTTTGCTTTTGTTGAACTTTATAGCCTTGAAAATAAAAATAATTTTTCTCAATTAAGGTTGGTTGGTTTTTATTGAAATGCATAAATTTTTCTAGAGACAATAAAGTTCCTTTCTCATCGAAAGATTTTATTTCACTTAATTTACCTCTATCGTTGTAATAATAAGAAATTGAGCTTCTAAGGTCAGATTTTGGATCATAAGAAAGAATTGAAATCAAGTTTTGATTTTGATAAATTAGGGTATCGTAATAATAACCTATTTCATATTGGTTAGCTTTTTTTATTAATTGATTTTGATTATTATAGGTATAAGTTGATGTGTCATTTTCATTTCCTTCTCCCCAATTCCATATTTGCTGAATTAGAAAATCATCATGATTATAAATGAAAGTGCCTTTATCTACTTTCCGATTTTTCAATTTATGATATTGGACCTCTGTGAATTGGTTAGGAAAAATAGATGTGATCAATTCAATAGTATCACCGGAATTATCAAGTGTATACTCAAGGTTGATAAACCCCTGATTATTGAAATGTTTGGTAAGTGTTTGATATTTAATAATGCTATTAGAATCGATTTCGGTTTTTATAATTAACATATAATTAATAAAACTTGCGGTATCTTTTTTGAAATTATACTCATCAGGAAATTGTCCATAAGTTGATGTGGAAAAGATTAAAAAGCAAAAGGTTAGAATTTTCATATTTATTGCTAGTTGTTATTCCGCAAGGTACTCAATCTTCTTTTTTGAATAAAATACAAAATCAACAATCCAAAAAATAATAACGGGTATAGAAAACAAAAAATCAAAGCATTAAATTCATAATAAGACCAATCAAATAGATTTGCCAGATTGATGATAAAATCGGTGCAGTAAACAAAAACGATATTGATGAGTTCGGATAAATTATTCACGACTTTGATTTTAAAGAATTAATTTGACTTTGGAGATCAAGAATTTTTACAAATAAAAGAAACATCAAGAAGGGGAGGAGAAGGACTAGAAAAATAACATTGGCTAATCCATAACTGCCAGTTGAATGTAAAGACCTAATTATTCCTTCATAGATTGGATCAATGTATTCGAAATAATTAGAAACAGTTTTGACATGATACTTTTTGCAATAGTTCGTATCGATGTAGCAATTCCAAGAGCATTTATTTTTAGAAACTATATTTGAGTTCATTGTTTGAACACCTTTTAATTTATATGGTTTTTCCTCTATGGTTGGGCGAACTGATTCATTGATGAGAATCATGATTAGAAATGGCAAGATGAAAAGTAGGATGTTTTTAATTAGTTTTTTCATTTATTTTTTGGTCTAAAATTGACTTCTTGAAAAGAAATATTTTCTATTCCTCATACCTAATCCTAATTGCATTGACTGCTTTTTCAATTTTGTTATCCTCATTTTTTAGAACAACATAAAACCAATTATTTCCTTCTACGTCAATGGTAAATATTTCACCTTTACTTTTATCTCTAACTCCTTGATAAAATTCATCCACCATCATGCCTTTGTAAAACCAAGGTAAATCACCATTTGGACTTCCGTCCATGGTATATTTATTAACTAAGGTTTCAAAATTTTCACCTTCTTGGTACTGCTGGATTATTTTTGTTCGCAAAGAATCAATTTCAGGTTTTGAATATTTGGATCCGTCGAGATAAATATATTTTGCTTTGCAGAGCTCTTCCTCTTCTATGCTAATTATTTTTAGTACAAAGGTTGGTGCATTAGGAGCGTATTGCATTTGTATAATATCTCCAATTTTTGCTTTTGTAATTTTTGAAAATTTAATGGAATCAGAAACCAGGGTTTTGTCACTTGAAATACTCCAATCAAGGTGCTTGGTTTTTAATTGTTCCAATTGTTTAAAACTATCAATTTCATTTAATGCGGCTGTTGCCGTTTCTAGAGATTGTGCATTTAACTTAGTGCTGATAAAACTTAAATTTGAAAATATGCAGATTAGTATTATTAACTCTTTCATTGTCTTTTTTTTTGTGAAATATTCATTCTATTTGATGGCAAATATGCATAATTTTTTTCTGCATTAACCACAATCTATTAATTCAACCAGTCTAAAATTAACTGATCATTCCGAGTTACATTTCCAATCATATAAATATTTGAACTTTTGATGGCTAGGGAGTTTTCCAAAATTTCCTTAATCACTCCTTCCCTCGAAATATAATTAGAATGAATAAAATAATTTTTCCCATTACGTTTCACTACAAATCCAACATGGTAATCTAACCCTAAAATAAGCACTTCGTTATTTTTAATCTCAGATAAATAGGTTTTCAATTTTCCTAAATCAGAAAATAGGTTGATCGTATTTTCTTTGCATAATTTTTTAATTATTTCTGAAGAGGCTTGTTGAGCTAATTTAATTCGATTTAGGTTGATGCCTACATCTTTCATGGTGGTGGTGATAAAATATCCGCAAGCAATTTCTCCATTTCGGGGAGTTTTGGTGTGTCCATTAAAATCCCAAGTTGTTCCGTACCAATAATTGAAAATGGAATCGATTAAAAGATTGGCGAAAAGTTCTCTTCCAAGGGGAAGTTTTTCAGCGATATTATCCTTTTGATTGACTTCAGATCTAAGTTTCTTAACTCGATGCTTTAAATCTTTATAATTGTTGTAGTGACTCTCGGGGTTAAAAAGGAGAGGAGAATCAAATTTTTCGAGTGGTTTTGTTTTTATCTCTTCTTTTTGAGTGGTTGATTCCTTGCAATGGAAAAAATTAAAGATCAAAAAGAATAAAAAAATGGTTCTGATAATCATAACAATCTAATTTTTTTCAAAAAAAAGTATAAAAAAGCCTCAATCAATTAATTGATTTCTTCCAAAAAGATACTTTTTTTCATTTTTTTTTCTAGAAACTCTATTTCTTGCTTCATTTTTCGCCCCATTATTTTGCAAATTCTATTCCTCAAAAAATCGCTGGTAATTAGGTTACATTTCATAGGTAAAATGGTTACATCACACTCTGGAAATCGTTACAATCCCTTGAAACGGGAGGGCGAATGGTATTTTTTTTCATTTATTTTTCAATAAAAATGGTATTTTTTATTTTTATAAGATACTGTAAAGTGTTGATTGTCAGCACTTTATGAGGTTTTTTTTATTGCTGTAACCATATTCCCACTTATAGAAACCTAACTACCTAAGGAATTTTACATCCCGCTCTATATTTACATCGTACTTAGGAACAAACGTTTCAATAATCAATCACTAAAAAAACAATTATTATGAATAATGCAATCAAAAACTTCGCAAGTAAATTAAATGCGACACAATTATTAGATAGCAAATCAATTAAAAGTATTAAAGGAGGAATAGGCGATCCACCACCATTTGGGGCTAAAGGTGATCCACCACCATTCGGATAAGATTACTTAGTACTTATTTATAGAGAATAATTAAAATTTTAGCAAGGCTAAATTAAAAAATCCTGCTCATTGAGCAGGATTTTTTAATTTAGTTATTATTGACTTTATTCGTCTAAAATGATTTTAATATTATCTTCCAGATTTCGATCTATCAATTTATACGTCGGATCAATTCCAACCTTAGTAGGGAGCTCATTCACTAAAATTTTCAGTTCCATTTTTTGATTTTTGATCTTATGTTTTTTCAAATAAATCAACTCATCATTCCCATTGGCAGTTGCTGAATAGATGCCAATGTCCATCCAATCATCTATTCCAATTAGTTTTTCCACGCCCAAACTATCCACTCGATATTTTATCGCTTCTATCTTTAGGTTGACTTGAAATTGATTAGCTGCTTTTTTCTTAAAATCAACTTCTGTAATTGCATTGTTATAAAGTGTAATCGTTTCAAATAAATCCTTAATCACATATTGCAAACTATCAGGCGTGACCTTTTTAAAATATCCCAACAAATCAATCGTCGTAGGATACTTGTCTCCTCTTTTCAAACCTTTAAAACTATCCCAATCTCTGATAAATCTCCTCAAAGCAAGATTCACACTATCTTCAGAAATATAATCTTGCAAAGCATAAAGGTTTAAAAGCCCTTTTCCATAATGAATATAATGCTGTCCAGACTCTACCAATTCCAAAGGCATTTCTTGAATCTTTTCTTGCGTTCTACCTTTCAAATATTTATCTCGCATTTGCCCTAAAAATTGTTGAATCTTCTCTTCTGAAAATTCTTTTTGCATCACCATGATCGCAGAATATTGCGCCAACGATTCCAAGACCATTCCTTTCCCTTGAACATTCGCAGCATTTACTTGATGTCCCCACCATTGATGTGATAATTCATGAGCAGTTACAAAAAATGCCATGTCCACATCCTTCTCATCATCAATGTCTAAAATAAATCCAATGCCTTCCGAAAACGGAACTGTATTCGGAAACGCTTGAGCCTTTACATCATAGTTTGGAAATTCTAAAATTCGCATTTGTCGATATTGGTATGGACTGAATTGTTCGCAAAAATAATCAAATGATTTTTTCATACCATTCATCATTCTATCCAAATTATGTTCATGTCCTTTATGATAAAAAACTTCTAAATCAACTGGTCCGCCTAAACTATCATTTTTAGGAACCCATTGATCTCTCAAGACTTCATAGCGAGCAGAGACGATGGAATAAAAATTTGACATCGGTTTATCCATTTTATAATGGAAGTAATTTCGATTGCCTTCAGTCCATTCTTTTTGCAAATATCCAGGAGCGATAGCAGTTTGTTCACCGTCAGTTCCAATGATTATTTCAAAATTAATTTCCTCTCCATCTTCATCAGATCTGCCTTCCAACAGAGCTAAAGCATTATCCCGTTTAGCGCGGCGTGGTTTAGGTTTTAAATCAAATTCTTTTCGATGATCTTCCTCTTCTAATTCAATATCTTCATTATATCCGATTGTTGGGAATTGACTTTGTTGAATAAATGTTCCGTTATTTACTAAATGAAAATCAGGGTTTTCTACAAATCCGTTAGTGGTATAAGTTTGGCTAAATTCCATCTTAATAGAGTCACCAGGCTGTAGCGGTTGATTTAATTCAAAAATTTTGTAGCCATAGATTTTATACTGATCATTGATTTTTGCACCTCCTTCCAGTTTGAAATTTCCATTAGAAATTTGAGGATTTGGAAGGGATTGGATATGTACTTCATGGATAGTTTTTGGATGGGTGTTTTTTAAAATATAATATCCTTCAGCGGTATAATTTCTTTTAGCTGGAAAAAGATCTACATTAAGATTGACGGCTACAATTTTCGGTTGAGCCATATGTTCGAAGTGCTTGAGCGTTCTTTCATAATTAGCCATATAAGTTTTTTGGGTGTCCTCCGTCCAATATGAATTGAGGATATTAGTATTGTAAAAAATATAACTGCCCGAAAAAACGAAAATAGACATGACAGCAATTCCCAATTTTATCAACGAAGGTGACCATCGGAATTTGCTTAATTTCCAACGTTCTTTTATTCGAACATCGACTCCTCGTACCGAAAAAACGACTGCTATCAAAAACATCAAAAATGAAAATGCCAACCAATAAACTTTAAACCAAACGTAGGAAGATAAAAAATGACCAAAGCCATTCATATCAGAATAGTTGGGTAAAGGGCCTCCAGCAAAAACCATTAAACCATGATCGACATTAAATTTTCCAGGTAAAAGAATCATTGAAACGAAAATAAAAATGATGACTAAAATGTGTCCCAAGAATTTATGGTTGGTCAAAACTTGAAAGAAAAAAGCCACAAAAGTAAACAGGACTAGAAAAGGAAAGATCCCACCAAAGAACAAACTAAGATATAATCCAAACTCATAATTATAATATCCTTTTGAGGTTTGGAAAAGAATTCCTGCGAAAATTAAAGTGAAAATTATCACCACATAGGAAAGGATCAATCCAATAAATTTGCCCGAAAGATTGATGAAATCAGAAGTAGGAACTGCATCAAAAATTCCATTGGTTTTTGCATCCCTTTCTTTCCAAATTAATTCTCCCGAATAAAATAAGAGGATCATCAAAAAGAAAATCATCGACATTTCCTGAAGGTCTTCGACAATAATAAATGTGGTCGGAAAACTATCCACGTCATAGGTAGTTCTCAAACTAAAAGAATTAATAAAAATGATCGCCATCCCACAAATGATGATCGCCCAAAATGGAACTTCTTTTAAAATTAATTTGAGGTTAAAAAGAGATTGATGACTGAGTTGTTGAAATTTTGATTTTAGATTATGATGTAAGGAGATCCTAGGAATTTTTGTAGTTGAAAAGTCTTGAGAAGGAGAGATTGATTTTTCACCATTTAGGCTCTTCCATTTTTTTAATTTATTTTTTCTAACCACATTAAAACTAAATCCATAATGTCCGACGACTAAAATGATAACTCCTAAAGTCATCCAAATTAATCGATTGTATAAAAGCATTCCATCCATTGGCAGCATCTGTGAATTGATTTCAACAGGTGTCCAAAATTGAGTCAGTATTTTACTAGCTTGAAAAGTAAAAGGATCAAATAGGGCAGCCAAAAAACGATTCCCAGTTCCTTGCGTCAATTGCATCGCCAATAAATAGGAAACCAACAAAAGAATTCCTTGAGTATAAACAACCATCAATTTTCGACTCAACGCACCGCTGACAAAAAAGATAGCGCCGCAAAAAAACAAGTTGGGTAAAACTAAAAATAGAAATGGTTGGAGGTAGTGCCAAAAGTTAAAAGGCAAAGCGTTTTCCAAATCTCTCCAAGGAAAAGGAATTAAGTCTCCTAACACCATTCCAAAAAGTAACCCACTAAAAATAAAAACTAAGACGATATATGAGCCTAAAAATCGACCGAGTAGGTAGTCTCTTTTTTTGATGGGATTGATAAACATCAAGGATTCCATATTATGATCAAAATCTCGCAAAGCGGCAACACCCATAATCATCGAGGTAACCATAGTGAAAAGTGCAGAAACTACACCCATTACATAAGCGATGACAAAAGGAGCATTACTTTTTACCTTTCCAATGATCTCACTTCCTGACATAATGAATTCCGTTGCAATAATGGAAAACAAAAAAAGGATACCAAAATATAAATAAGTATCTGCCCGCTTTGCTCTGTATTGAATTTCAAATTTTAAAATTTCGAACCACATTATTTTCTGAATTTTGAGTAAAATAAAAAATGATAAAAAGTACATTTATGCTTCTCCAAAAATCTGAGAGAAATACACACTATCTAAATCAGCTTGCAACAGGACGAAACCATTTTGAGGATCCTGATCGCTTAAGATGTGGATACTCGGTTTGCCCAAAAGAAACTTTTCAGCAATGACTGTATATTGTTTTTTATAATCTTCCAATTCATTTTTTCGAATCGTTTTTTGATAAACTTTGCCTTGCAATTCTTCGATAGCCTGCAATGGATTTCCTTTTAGCAAAACTTCCCCTTGATTGATAATCGCCATGTTGGTACATAATTCTTTGACATCATCGACGATATGAGTAGAAAGAATTACAACCGTATTTTCTCCCAACTCGCTGAGCAGATTATAAAACCGATTTCTTTCGGCAGGGTCGAGTCCAGCGGTTGGTTCATCGACGATGATGAGTTTTGGATTAGACAATAATGCTTGTGCAATCCCGAAACGTTGTTTCATTCCTCCAGAGAAACTACCTAAGTTCTTGTTCCTTTTTTCGTACAAATTAGTTTTATGTAACAATGTTTCTACAATTTCTTTCCGCTCTTTTTTATTGGTAATCCCTTTTAGCACCGCCAAATGATTGAGCAGAACTTCTGCGGATATTTTGGGATACAATCCAAACTCTTGAGGCAAGTAGCCAAGGATCTTACGCACTTCATTTTTTTGAGAGAAGACATTTAATTCGCCAAGGGTTACTGTTCCTTCATCAGCTTCTTGAAGCGTCGCAATGATCCGCATCAAAGTTGATTTGCCTGCGCCATTCGGGCCAAGCAAACCAAACATGCCAGTTGGAATTTCTAAGGAAATATTATGAAGTGCGCGGACTCCATTGGAATAGGTTTTGGAAAGGTTGGCAATCGTTAATTTATTATTCATCTTATTTTTTTCAACAAACATAATCGCTAGCCGAGTGCGATTCAATTAATAGTGATGAACAAGGTTGGGGTAGGGTTACAAAGACTTTGGGTGAATAAGAAGTGATTTTATCCCATTTACGAATCAGTTAAACCCTGGTTGAAGTCCGTTTATCAACTAATTTGTGTGATAAAATTTATACTGCTATTTTTGAGTATGATTTCGATGATAGAAAGATATAAACGAGGGTTAATTATTTTTGGGTTGTTATTATTTTCCTTTTTTGGAGGAGTAATAATGGTGGCGCTTGATATAGAGATTACAGGATTACTTTTCTTACTTGGAGGGATCTGTACGATTATTTATCTGGTAATTTTTTGGTTGCTTCGACGAAAGAATACTTTATCTTTTTTGCAAACATGGTTGGATCAAGAAGTTTGGTTTGCGTCCATTTCAGTAGGTTTATTAAGCTTAGCGGGAGCACTCGAATCATTTGCGAGTTTTCCAGAACTAACAGGGGGTTATATTTTGATTTTGCTTATTGCTGTAGGAATTAGCTATCGAGATTATCAAAAGAACCAACGAAAAATTCCTTTTGGATTAATAGCTTTAGGCCTTGGAATCGTATTTGTTTCTTTGAATGACTTAATGGATGAAGAGTTTTTTGTAACTGTGTTCATTATGTATATGGCGGCTTCTTTTATTTTAATCATGCGCTGGATTTTTAAACAAGCGAGAATGATCATTCAATTAAAAAATGAAAAAGCAAAAACAGAATTACTACATTTGAAGAGTCAGGTTAATCCTCATTTCTTTTTTAATATGCTCAATAATTTATATGGTCTAGTCAATAAAGATTCGAAAAAAGCACAGCAATTAATTTTGAAACTTTCGGACATGATGCGTTATAGTATTTACGAAGGTCAAAAAGAGTTCGTTACTCTGGAAGAAGAAATTGAGTATTTGAAAAATTACATTGAGTTGCATCAAATGCGTTATCATAAAAAAATAGATGTAGAATTTGATCTCGATATTCAAGACGCAGGTGTGAAAGTGATGCCTTTACTTTTTATTATTTTATTGGAAAATGCGTTTAAACATGGGGTTGAGAATTTAAGAAAAGATGCTTATGTTTATCTTGATATGACAACGACTGAAAATGAAATAATTTTTAGGATAGAAAATAATTTTGATCAAACGGAAGTGAGTAAGGAAACAGGAATTGGTTTGGAAAATTTAAAACGAAGACTCGAATTAGTTTATCAGAATCAACATTCGATCATTTTTTCAGGAACAGATGATGTGTATAAAGTGCTATTGCGAATTAGTATTTGAAAAAATAATTACCTCCTTCACTAACTTCTTAGAAACAAACGTAAAACGTTTAACGTCTATCTTAAAACGCATAAAATTATGATTAGATATTTAATTATCGATGATGAATATATCGCTCATGATATTATCAAAGACTATTGCGATATGCTTCCCAATATGCAGTTGATGAAAAATTGTTATGATGCATTGGAGGCGATGGAATATTTGAATCAACATGAAGTGGACTTGATATTTTTGGATCTCAATATGCCGAAACTCAAAGGTTTTGATTTTTTAAAAACCCTACCTGTTCCTCCCAAAGTTATCGTCACGACTGCTTACAAAGAATATGCACTCGAAGGTTACGAACTTAATATTTCAGATTATTTATTAAAACCATTTAGTTTTGAACGGTTCCTCAAAGCGGTCAATAAAACCTTGAGTCCGACTCCAACAGTAAAATCACAGACGACTGTTATAGGAAAAAACAATACAGTTACAAAAAGTATTTTTCTTCGTAGTAATAAAAAATATACGCAAGTTTCTATTGACACGATTCAGTATTTAGAAGCTGCAGGGAATTATACTAAGGTGATTACGACTGATGAAATGCTTACGGTCAGAGGAAAGATTTCAGATCTGTTAACCTCGTTTTCAAGTGATGATTTTTTGCAAGTGCATAAATCATTTGCGGTAGCAGTTAAGCATATTAAAAGTGTGGAAGGGAATCAGATTTTTATTGGAGAAGCGGTTGTTCCAATTGGGAAGATTTACAAATTGAGGGTGAATGAATTGTTGGGGTAGGGTAGATAATTTATTTTTTAATTTGGTCACCATTTTCAGTCCTAAGTCTTGCTCCGAAATGAACGTACCAATGAAGATGTTTGCTTGTTTGATAATTCCCAATATTTGAAGATATACGACAGCCTCCATATTTTTCTTCAAACATTTTAGTAACAAATTTGATCGCTTCGAAAAAATCAAAATTTAGGTTTTCTGAATTGGGATAGCTCGAAAGTGAATCAATGTGTTTTTTCGGAATAATTACCACATGCTTTTCCCAATAAGGATTGGTATGATGAAAAGCCATCACCTCATCTGTTTCAAAAATGATTTCTAATTTTACTTTACCGGGGATTACTTGCTCGCAATAAAAGTCTTTCATGTTTTTAAGTTTAGATTAATCTTTACAAATATATAGAATACTGCTGACATGACTACCTTAATTTAATGACATCGAGCGTTTGTGGTTTTGTGTTGATAGAGTATATTACTCTTCTTTCTTAGGTAAAATTACTAATCCTTATTTCTATCCCTTTAATCAAACGATTTCCCCAGAAATAAATTCCTCAAAATGGAATGAACCATCGTAGAGGCCTCGCAAAAAAACTTATATGGTTACTAAAAATTAGATTAATTATATACCTTTATTTCTAATTGATTTTGCTGCCACTAATTTTAGCTATTTTATTTTGCGAAGAGCTAAGACTTACAATAAAGCAATATGAAAAGCTCCATTAGAGAATACAACAATCCATGTCCGAACTTAAACGCGTACCATATATTAATTACATAGCCTTTAACAGGAAACTCCTTCCTATCCTATTCGTCATTCTCATCAACTCTTTTCTTTCCGCCCAAAACTATACCTTCCAACACGTCACAGTCGCTGATGGACTACCTGAGAATAGTGTAATGGCAATGATTCAAGATCATCTGGGTTTTCTCTGGTTAGGCACTCAAGAAGGTTTGGTCAAATATGATGGTCAAAATATGACCATCTTTAAATATGAACAGGCAGATTCAGTCAAAAATTGGAATAATTCCATTCTTACTTTAAAGGAAGATCGACAAGGAAACTTGTGGGTTGGAACACTCGAAGGATTGAATTTTTTCGATAGAGAAAGCCAAACCTTTTCCAGATATAATCACATTCCTGAGGACGATACATTGACATTTGACAATAAGAAGATCATTTTAATTGAAGAAGACCAGGCAGGTAATATTTGGGTGGTTAGTAACAGGGGGAGGAAAGGTGGGGATCTCCATCGATGGGATAAAAAATCCCAATCGTTTAAACATTATTTTATGGATACGGATGAAAGTAAGGCTAATCCTGCGCTACACTTTATTTGGAGTAGGAATGAAACTTATAGCAATGCGCCAAATACATGGGTGACCCCTCCTTTTTATGAGGATAGGAAGGGTGTTCTTTGGGTAGGTACTTATGGTGATGGGTTGAAAAAATATGATTCTGAGCGGGATACTTTTGTGAGTTATGGAGCTGAAAGCCATAATCACAAAAAGATTACGAACGATTCCATCATAAGCATCTTCGAAGATAAGCAGGAAAATTTATGGATTGGTACACGTAATGGTATCCATCAGTTGAATAAAGATCGAAACCATGTTGCCACATTTTTTCATGACGCTACAGAAAAAAATTCCTTGTCTTCCAACCTTGCTCGGGTCGTATGGCAAGATAATAAAGATAACCTATGGATAAATACCGCTCGTGGCTTAGACCAATTGAATCCGAAAACAGGGGAATTTATCCACTTCTCTCCTGACCCCAATGACAAGCATAGTATTAGTTATCCCACTACTTTTCCCATTCATGAAGATAAAAAAGGAAACCTTTGGTTTTTATCCCTCAGCTTTAATGAATTTGCTAGCCAGACACTGCATCGTTATGATTATTCCAGTAATTCATTTATTCGCTTTCGAGGGAAAACCCCGGGACATCCGACCGGTTTTGTGAAAGGCGTTTCTTCCATGAGTTATTTAACAGACCGAACGGGTATTTTATATATAGGGTCGTGGCGAGGTGGATTAAATGTCCTGAATTTACCTGCCAAAAAATTCGATGACTATAAGTTGAACGCGTCGCTAAAATTACAACGTTTTACACCCAATCAAAATACTATAAATACCGCTGCCAAAAAATCATTAAAAGCAACCAAAGAATTATGGTTGGCAGAAGACGACAATAAATTACTTTGGATTAAATTTTCTGAAAACGATGAAGCCCAATGTTTAAGAATAGTGCTCAAGGATAGTCAGGGTTTCTGGTGGATAGGCTATAATAGTAATGATGGTGGTCTTTTTCGTGTTGATTTTTCTAAACAGCAATTTACTCAATTTTTTATCGATCCCTCTGACCCCACAAGTCTTTTTAACAACTCCGTTTTTCAAATAATAGAAGATTCCAATAATCAAGTTTGGATAGCCGAAGGATGGGACGGAGGTCTATATCAATACCTTTCTGATGAAGGAGGATTTAGACGATACAAGAGAGATTATAATGATTCCCTCTTTATAGAGAATGCCAGTATTTATTCTATTGTAGAAGGAGCCCAGGGTTTCTTTTGGTTGGGAACAGATGGAACGGGACCTTACAAATTTGATCCTAAAACAAAAGCGTTGAGTCTGGTAAATAAAAGATTTTCTACTATATGGACGGTTTACGAAGATAGCCAAGAACGCTTGTGGGCAGGGACTTTGAAGAGTGGTTTGGTTCAATTTGATAAATCCAATGGAGATGTTATTCAACAATATACGCTTGAAGAAGGTTTGAGCAGTAATTCAGTTTTTGATATTCTTGAAGATGCTCAGGGCAATCTTTGGCTATACACTGAACATGGACTAGCTTGTTTTAATCCAACTACAAAACAGATCAGAAATTATTTTACGCAAGATGGGTTATTGACAAATAATTCCAATGGATTACGATTTCTGCAAAAAGCTTCTTCCGGAGAAATCTTTATTAATTCTACCCCTGATAGAAAAGAACTCAACCGTTTTTTTCCTGAACAGATAAACGATAATCCGTTCCCACCCCAATTGGTGTTTACAGATTTTCAAATCATGAATAATAAGGATCCAAAAAAAGAAGGCCGACCTACACTAAAACAGAATATAAATCTGGCAAAGGAAATTGCACTCTCTCACCATCAAAATGATTTTATTTTTAAATTTCAAGCGCTACATTATTGCAACCCTGAAGAAAATACCTATGCCTATAAATTGGAACCCTATGAAACAGAATGGCGATATATGGGCACCAACAATACAGCCAGCTACACCAATATAGATCCAGGAAATTATTCCTTCCAAGTAAAAGCGGCTAACTGCGATGGAGTATGGAACGAAGAAGGTATTACCATGCAACTGACCATTACCCCACCTTGGTGGAAAACCAATTTGGCTTATGCCTTTTTTTTAATCAGCTTCTTTGGGTTACTATATAGTTTATATCGGTTTCAATTAAATCGCCAATTACAATTAGAAGAAACCAATCGACTCAGAGAACTGGATAATTTTAAATCCAAATTGTACACGAATATAACCCATGAATTCCGTACTCCGCTGACCGTCATTTTGGGTATGGCCGATCAAGTCAAAAAGCAACCAGAAAAAGCGATTACGCTAATCAAACGCAATGGTCAAAATCTACTAACCCTCGTTAATCAAATGTTGGATTTGTCAAAACTGGAGTCCGGAAATTTAAAATTGGAATTGGAACAAAAGGATGTTGTCAGCTTCCTGCTCTATGTCGCAGAATCTTTTCAATCTTTAGCAGAGTCTAAAGGAATTCGTTTGATGGCTTATTCGGAAATTGATGAGCTGATAATGGATTATGATGAAGAAAAACTAAAACAAGTAGTCAGTAATTTATTGACGAACGCCATTAAATTTACGAATGAAAATGGTAAAGTGATTTTGCATATAACAGCGGTAGCCTCTAGTCCAAAAAAATTGCAAATCAAAGTTCAAGATAATGGTATAGGAATCCCACCAGATCAATTACCCAAAATTTTTGATCGCTTTTATCAAGTAAATGATTCGTCCATTCGAAAAGGAGAGGGGACAGGTATTGGTTTAGCATTGACTAAAGAATTGGTCAAATTAATGAACGGAGAAATAAGTGTAACTAGCCAACTTAAAAAAGGAACTGAATTTAAAATTATTTTGCCGATTCAAAATTTAGCGCCTAAGGCAAAACCTAATTTGACACCAATTAAAAAGGCGCCTGCAAAAATGGAAGCAGCTACTTCAATGCGCTCTTCAAAAGTTGAAATAAATAGCTCCTCTGGAAAGCCCATTTTGCTACTGATTGAAGATAACGAAGATGTGATTACTTATATCCAAACCTGTTTGGAAGAGGACTACGAAATCAAAAAAGCCATCAATGGACAACTCGGAATTGATAAAGCTTTTGAGCTGATTCCAGATTTAATTATAAGTGATGTCATGATGCCAGAAAAGGATGGCTATGAAGTTTGTGCAATTTTAAAAACAGATACTCGAACCAGTCACATTCCAATCATTTTATTAACTGCAAAAACAACGGAGGAAGATAAGATAGCAGGTTTGAAACAAGGTGCCGATGCATATTTGACCAAACCCTTCAATAAAGAAGAGTTGCTGGTTCGTTTAGAAAAATTATTAGCCTTAAGAATTCAACTTCAAGAACGTTACAGTACTTTTGTTCCTGATCAAAATAAAACTGCGGTAGCAGCTACACCTGAAAGTGCCTTCTTAAATAAAATTCATCAGCTCGTTGAAGAGAACATAAGTGATGATGGTTTCGGTATTCCTCAACTATGTAGAGAAATGGGAATGAGTCGTTCACAAATCTATAGAAAGTTAATTTCGCTCACCGGTAAGTCTACCTCCATTTATCTTCGAAGTATTCGGTTACACAAAGCAAAAGTATTATTACAAAATCCCCAACTTACTATTTCCGAAGTAGCCTATAATGTTGGCTATAGTGATCCCGCTTATTTCTCTCGCCTTTTTACCAAAGAATTTGGTGTGCCTCCAAGTGATTATCGGGCAAAATAAACCAGCCTCAAATTTACACATCTTTTCTAGTTAGGTATTTCACATCCATGATAATACTACTCTATTTTTTATGGAAAAAGGTAATGAATATTCTTTAACCAAAAATGAAGTGATACTCCCTATGCAACATGTAAACGATTGATAATCAGTTGTTTATTGACTATTTGAGTCTTCTTGTGCATCAATAATCCAAATTTTTTTCCTACCCAAATTCCAAATAATCCAAGACTTTGAACGATTTATCTAGATTAAATATTCGATCTGTCCTCACCTTAGTGCTATTAATAAATTAATCTTTTTTTCAACCTTAAAACTCCTGTTATTATGAAATCAATTTATTTACTTTTAAGCTTTTTATTTATTATTAATACCTCTCAAGCACAGACAACCTATTTTGTAAAATCAGATGCAACCGGTGCTAATAATGGTACTTCTTGGGGAGACGCTTTCAATGACCTACAAGATGCATTGACTAATGCTACCTTAGGAGATCAAATCTGGGTAGCATCTGGAACCTACCTTCCTGGTACAACTGATTTAGCTACTTTTCATCTCACAACTGACATTCAACTTTATGGTGGTTTTACTGGAACAGAGAGCAGCATAGATGATAGAGTAATTGAAAACAATCCAACCATCCTTTCTGGCGACTTGAATGGAGATGATGTCGAAGATGATTTTGTGACCAACCGAATCGATAATACTACCCACATCATGTTAATTGAAAGTACCGTGACTACTGCAACTATTATAGATGGTTTCATCTTTGAAGGTGGACATGCTGATGATGAAACTTTGCCTGATTTTATTGGACAATTTGGAGGAGGAGTTTGGTCCTTTGGTGCGCCACAAATTTTCAATTGTACGTTTCAGCAGAATTATGCAGATCTTTCTGGTGGAGGTTTTTTCTTTCGTAATGAATTTAGTGAAGGAGGGAAAGTGGTGAATTGTATTTTTGAAGATAATAATACAGGTGAACGAGGAGCAGGCTTAACCGCCTCTTTTGTTTCGGGCAATGGCATTGAGATAGAGGATTGTCAATTCATTAATAACCATGCAGGATTATCTGGCGGAAGTGTTTTTCTGGTTAGTACTAATGGCACAATAATAAACAGTTTCTTTTCAGGGAATTCCAGTAATTTGGCTGCAGGAGCTGTTTTTATTAATCAAACAGTTGATAGTTCTATGGTTATTTCTAATACTATTCAGAATTGTATTTTTGAAAATAATGAATCGAGCAATGCCGGTGGTTTAGGAATTCAATCATTTGGGGAAAACCATAACTATAGAGTTCTAAATTGCACCTTCGAGGAAAATGGGGTTTCAGAACTTCTTCCTGATGCGCTTAGAGGTGGAGGTGCTTTGTTTTTCTTTAACTTTTCTGATGGTACTACTGCTCTCGTGGATAGCTGTCATTTTGAAAATAATGAATCTGATTCTTTGGGTGGGGCTATTATGTTTTATGACACCGACCTTACTACTAACAATAATCTGGATGTCAGAAACACTACTTTCCAATCTAATAAAGCACTATATGGTGCTGGGATTGCCACCGAAGCTAAGGGAATGAATCAGGAAGTAAGTTTGTCGAATTGTGAATTCTTAAACAATGAAGCCGAATTTTTTGGAGGAGGTTATCGGACGGAAAGTGATGATGTCAACTTACAAATAATTGTAGATGAATGTATTTTCGAAGGCAATTCTGCGATCGATGATGCAGGAGGATTTGAAGTTGCCCAACTAGGCGAAGCAGATTTGAATTTGCAGATTAGCAATACCCATTTTCTCAATAATACTTCTGGAAATGAAGGAGCAGGAGTCAATTTCGCTACCTTTAATAATGGATCCGCTACCATTGATATCAGTCATTCATTATTCGATGGAAATACCAACGATGCTACAGGAATTGCAGAAGAAGGAGCTGGAGGTTTTTCTTTGATTAATTTTGGAAATGGCGTTGTTGAGCTCAATTTCGAATCAACAATATTTAGCAATAATTCTAGTATGGATGGTGCTGGAGCTATTCAATTATTATCTAATAATGAAGACATGATCAGTCTTAACAATTGTCTTCTAGTCGATAATAGCGGTGGTGATTATGGAGGAGGTATAGGGATGATAGCGGTATCAAATTTATCAATATTAAACACGACCATCGCAAATAATAATAGCGGTATAACAAATGCTAACGGTGAGTTGGAATTACAAAACACGCTTTTGTATAACCCCGAAAGTACAGATTACATGGAAATTGGTCCATCAACTGCTACCTCTCTAGGAGGTAATCTAATTGGAGATGAAAGTCTGTCGAGTATACTACTTTCAACGGACCAATTTAACGTTGATCCTCTTTTTGTAGGGAATGGAGACTACCAGTTACAAGCAAGCAGTCCAGCAGTTGATGGAGGTTTGGGAGCAGGAGTAACAGCAGCATTTGATTTAGCAGGAAATGCACGTGTTCAAGGAAACCAAGTGGACGTTGGTGCTTATGAAAGCCCATTTACTGTATCAACAAAAGGAGTAGTGGTAAGTAATCAAGCACTTAACATTTACCCTAATCCAGCGACAGAATTTTTAAATATTCTATTAGAAAATAACTGGAGAGGAGATGTACAAGTTGATATCGTGAACATTTTAGGTCAAAAGATATTCACTACTCAATTTGCTAAAGCAGATGATGAACATACTGATCAGATGATGATCAGTCAATTAAAAAATGGTACTTACCAATTTATGCTTTCTAATGGACAAGAGGTAATCGTAAAAACATTTACCAAGGTGACTAATTAATTAATTTTAAACAATCCGATAACAGATAAGAGCCGCTTCATTTTTTTGAAGCGGCTCTTATTTCTAATTTCTATTCCCTCGATTAGCTGTTCGCATTCTATCCCGATTCGTATATCGAAATTTATAAGTAAGATTTAAAGAAAATCGTTCTCTAATTCTGCTAGACTCTTGTTGGAAAGAAAACTGTTCGGTTTCCGCATTTACCTTTCTTATTCTAGAGTTTAGTAAGTTTCGACCGACAATAGATACTTCGAGACGATCATTTAAAAAGACTCTACTTGCCGAGATGGTCAAGTCAGAACTAGGCTTAAAAGTCAATTGTCCACTTTGTTGATTTCCTCGATATTGATAAGATATTTGGAATCGAGCGACAGCAGGCAAGTTAATTCGAGAAGTGAATCTTCCCATAAATGTTCCTCCCTTTGCCGATAAATCTGTATCGTTATATGTTCCTGATTGGTCGAAAGCAAAATAGGTTAAATCGCCTGACAACTGGATAAATTTGGATACATTAAAACGAGCGGTCAAATCCATTCCTAATATATTTTCTTGATCAATGTTGACGGGCAAATATTCAAGGATGCCATCTTCGGTCTGGGAAACATAAGTTGCCACAGGTGCTTTTGTTGCTCGAAAATAAAAACTAGGAAACAAACTAATTTTATCGCCAATGATAGACATCGAAAGTTCATAAGAATTGGTGTAGCCAGGATTCAATAATGGATTACCTATTTCGATAAAGTTGACATCTGTCACTTCATTAAAAGGATATAAATTCCAAAGACTCGGACGAGAAATTCTTCGAGCAATGCTCCCTTGGAAATTTAAAGCATCGCTAGCTTTATAAGAAAGAAAAGCAGATGGAAAGAGATTGGTATATTTATTTGCATTGCCATAAACACCTTCAGCGTCAGAAATTTCTATATCAGAATTTTCCATTCTCAAACCAATTTTATAATCCCATTTTTTAAATTGCTTCCCGTATTCTGCATAGGCTGCCAATATTTTTTCGGTATAGGTGACATCATTATTGATATTTCGAAATACCGTCCATTCATTATCAGTTTGACTTTCTGCGAGGTAAATATTTTCTACTGTTCGGTTTTCCCATTTTGCACCCGTCGTTAATTTTCCAGAAAGAAAGGGTATTTCAAAATCACTTCCAATTACAAAGTCTGCACTACTTGCTTCATTTTCCGTCCGTAAATTTTGATCCACATTTTCAGGTAAATTATCTCCAAAAGTTAGGAGCGACCAATTCTTATTACTATTCCAGAAGTCATACTGCATGTTTACCCGCCACTCCGCTTTCTGTTTTTTGAATTTATGGGTATAGTTGCTTTCTAGTTGATTATAAAATCTTTTTTCTAGAGAATTGCCACCTCTGACAAATGTATTGGATTCGTTATTTTGGATGGCTTCATAATTCAGCGTAGTTGTATCGGTATCTTTAGTAGCAGCACGAAGATAAGCAAGGGTCAAAAATTGGTTTTCATTAAAATTATAATCACCACCTAAATAAAAACTGAGTCCATCATCATGACGTTTTTCGATTTCATTTTTTATCAAAGAAAGACCATTGACTTTATCGGTTTGATTAGAATCATACCAACCATTATAATCAGAATATCGCAACCGTACATTTCCAAAAAGATTTAGTTTTTTAGTTTTATAACTCAAACTAGGTAGTATGGTATGATCTGCAGGAGTTCCGACGGAAGTTCTAATTTGCCCTTTCCAACCGAGGTCTTTATTTTTTTTCAAAATGATATTGATAATTCCTGCCGAGCCTTGGGCATCAAATCTTGCAGAAGGATTTGTCACTACTTCTACTCGTTCGATATTCGCGACATCAATTTGATCCAACGCATTATTCATTGTCAAGCCCGATCGTCTTCCATTGATCAAAATAAGGACATCACTACTTCCTCTCAATTGTATCTGTCCGCCTGCTTGCACCGTCACTTGAGGAATTTGATCTAAGACTTCCAAAGCAGTTCCTCCTTGCATCCTGACATCATCAGTCACATCAAAAACCTTTTTATCCAACTGAAAAGAATAAGCATTTTTATCTGCCGAAACGATCACTTCATTTAATTCGTTCTTTTGTGTATTCATGGTTATAATTCCCAAATTCACTTTTCTATTTCTTTTTCCCAAATCCACTTTGGTTGAATAATCTTCTAATCCAAGAAACTCTACTTTGACAGTAGTAGGTTGAAGCGTAAGGTCTTTAAACTCAAATCTTCCTTCTTCATTTGAAATAGCACCTGTTATAAAAATAGTATCATTAGCCATCAGGGTGATATTAGCATAAGAAATAGGCGTTTTATCATTATCCAAAAGTTGTCCTTTGATCACTCCATTTTGTGCAGTCAAATTTTGTAATGAAAATAAAAAATTAGCGAGTAGGAAAATTAATGTTGTCTTTTTCATAATAATTTTTTTTATTGGTTTACACTTTGAAAACATCTGGCTACGAATACCTTAATATTGTTTTCTTTCCACAAGTATAAGGTCATCCTATAGGAGTCATCGACTTTTACTTGCCAACTGCTCATAGACTTTGTGAAATGCACTTCAGAAATAAAAAGGACGCTTATCTTTGTCATATGAAAAAGAATATTTCTAATGTTTTACTTCTATTGCTCTTCCTTCTTTCTTTGGCGTCTTGTCAGGAAACAAGAGAATATATTGTAGGCGAACATCAGCGAGTCAAATATGGTGATGAAATGGAATGGTCTACTATTGAATTTGTAGATACCACTTGGAGAATATGGCCAGATACTTTTGTTCCAAATGAAGTTTTATGGATACGCTTGCCTGTTGAATTTGAGGAGGTAACACAATCAGAACCGCTAGGTATTCGCATCGCAGCTATTGGGAAATATCAAGCTTACTGGGACGGACACTATATTGGTGAGAATGGGAATTGGGAGAAACAAGGCGGCAAAGCGAATTATATTAAATGTTATTTAGTGCCTGATTCCTTGATGAAAGAAGGAAAGCATTTGTTGGCGTTAAGAACCAAAATTGATAATGAATCAGATACTTATCATCACCATGCATATGCTTATACGGGGAAATATGATGACTTAATCACACAACCTCTTCATATCAGTAAGTATATGTTTTTAATTGGGGGCATTTACCTTGCAGTAGCCTTGTATTTTTTGATTCTCTTTTTTACTTCTTCCTTTCGAGATTTCAATGCGCTGACCTCTAGTATCATTTGTTTTGTTTTTTTAGGATTAGTACTGATGGAATACCTGAAATTATTTTATCATTATCATTATAGTTTCCAGCGAACAAGATTGGAATACATTGGATACTTGCATGTGGGACTTAGTTTATTAGTACCGAGTTTCTTTTTATTTCAATTTCAATTTCCTTGGAAAAAACTATTTCTTGGCATACTGGTAAGTGTAATTATATTTTTTGAGTACAAGGAATTTGAACATTTTGATTACTTAGCTATTATCGAAAATGCAATAATGTGGGGATTCTCATTTATAGCGGTCGCGTATGGTTGTATGAATCGAAAGCAAGAAGCATTCATAGTACTTTTTGGATTTTTGTTATCCTTTATTGTATTTAGAATCGCTAGACATTTTCCAGTTCCTTATGTTTCGGGTTATGATGTGGCAGTATTTATTAGTTTTTCAATTATTGTAATATCAATGTTATATATATCAGCCTATCGTCAACGTCAAGAACGAAAAAATTATGAAGCCTCTTTAGTCCATTCAGAAAGATTGAAAAATGAATTATTGAGGAAAAATCTGCGCCCACATTTTATCATGAATACGCTGACCTCTCTTATTGATTGGGTGGAAGATTCTCCAGCGGATGGCGCTAAATTTATTCACTCTTTAGCAGACGAATTTGCAGTACTCAATGAAGTCGCTGACCATAAATTAGTACCCATCGGGCAAGAACTAAAATTGTGTAAAAGCCATTTGGAAGTAATGGGATACCGAAAGGAGATAGCCTATGTTTGGTCAGATGAAGGAATTGATTTGAATGAAATTATTCCTCCTGCCATCATCCATACACTTGTAGAAAACGGGGTAAAATATAATAGTCCGAATGAAGCAGGTAAAATTTTATTTCATTTGAAGTTTGAAAAACAAAACAAATGGAAAAGCTATAGTTTGTATGTCGAAGGTGGAGAAATGTTGAAAAATAATAATGGAACAGGAACTGGTACGAAATATATTCAATCCCGACTGCAGGAAAGTTATGAAGAAAATTGGTCTATGGAGAGTCGAGCTCATAAGAATGGTTGGTTAACTGTTGTGACCATTAAACAATAGTTAGCCAGACATTATTATGATCTCCGTTTCCCTACTTTTTTTTACGGAAAATGGAATAAGGCCGAGTAGTAAATGGGGACATTCGTTTTCAGATTGAAAAATAGAAAAGCAAGAAATTAAATCATATGCGTAACTTCAGTTAATACAATGAAAATACTAATCATCGAAGATGAATCGCGGATTGCGAAGAGAATAGAAAGAATGGTTCGTGCTATTCTCTCTCCACAAGCTATTGAAATCAATCATACTCCCACACTTGATCGAGGAGTGGATTTTTTAAAATCTAATCCGATAGATTTGCTTTTTCTTGACTTGAATCTGAATGGAGAAGATGGATTTAAAGTATTAGAGACTGTCGTCTCAGAATCATTTCAGACGATAATTATTTCTGCGTATGCAGATAAGGCAATCACAGCATTTGAATATGGAGTCTTAGATTTTATTCCAAAACCATTTCATCAGGAACGATTAGCAGACGCTTTTACCCGTTTTGAAAATAAAATTAAAAATGAATCTCGTCTCAAGTATTTGGCGATTAGCAAAAGAGGAATAAAATCATTGGTCATGATTGACGATATTATTCATATTAAAGGTGCAGGTGTTTATAGTGAATTGATTTGCAAAGGCGAAGTCAATCATTTGCATAATAAAACTTTGGATAATTTGGAGTTGTTGCTTCCTGATCATTTTGTTAGAGTACATCGTTCTTATATTGCTAATATGTCTTTAGCCAAACGAATTACGATTGAGCCAGGCAGTAAATATCATCTGGAATTAGAAGGAGATGTGATCATTCCAATTGGGCGGACGAAATATAAAATGATTAAAGAGGAGTGGATGGGGTAGGAGAAAAACTGAATTAGTCTTCTGTACTTTCCTGATAAATAATAATTTGCAATCCATCAGGATCCTTTAAGTAAAAATAATACGAACCCCAAGGGCGGAGAATTGGCCCTCTCGTTTTCCATTTTCCTTTTAATCTCTTTTCCCAAAATTCCATATCGTCTGTTCTTAATTGCAAATCTATTTTATCATTTTGAATACTTTCACTAAATGCTTTTTGAAAATAATCATGAGTCTTTTTGATTTCAGAAATTTCCAAAAAAGCGTTACTTCCTTCTTTCCCAAATCTAAGGATGATTCCTTTTGAACCATTTCCATCATTGTATTCTTGAACTATTTCAAGGTTTAGGATTTGGGAATAAAAAATTTTTGACGCTTCAAAGTCTTTTGTTCTGATGGTCGTTTTTAAACTTAGTAAATTATTTTTTGAAGAAATATTTTTCATATGGTCTTATTTTAGATCAAATTTAATAGATTTTTTAGAGTTCCTTCTTTTGTCAGCTTCTACACAACTATTATACTTATTCTTCCCAATCCTGAAATAGTTTCCTACTTTTACTATCCGCAAAACAACTTTTATAAACTATCACTTTTAAAAATTGTTAAAGGAATAATCGGATTTTTAAATTTTTAAGAAAAAGTCAACAATGAAAAAAACCTTCACATTTATTCTATTCTATTTTTTATTTTTTTCCAATTTATCAGCACAACAAGATTACCAGATTTTATTTTCTTCAGGCACTATTACCCCTACGGAAAACGTAAGAGAATTTGCTGAAAATGCGGTCATCAATGCTAATGAAAATTACGATGGATATTATTATCGGATGATTCAATTTTATGATATTCCAACTAATGCTCAACATCAAGAGATTCAGCAAAGTGGAATTGAATTGTTGGAATACTTGCCTCATCGAGCATACATTGTTGCGATTCCAAATAATTTAGATCCTCAAAAATTAATTGACTTAAATGTTCGTGCGGTTTTAGAAATCACTCCTGATTTTAAAATTGCGACGGATCTTCAACAACAACCATTTGGATATTGGGCAGATCGAGGAGATCGAGTAGCAGTTCAAATTAAATATTATAAAAATATTGAGCAAAGGGATCTATTGTTACACTTAAAGGTGGATGGCATTGAAGTGGAAATGGCAAATGGATATAATAACTTTTTGCAAGCGACTATCGAAAAAGATAAGGTGAATGAAATTGCAGCACTACCTTATATATCATACTTGGAGTTAATTCCTATGCCTGGAGAAGCGGAAGATGATAAAGGAAGAGCGTTACACAGAGCTAATCTTTTGGATGCTTCGTATGCTGGAGGCCGATCTTATGATGGAGAAGGAGTAAGTGTTTTAGTTCGTGATGATGGAATCGTGGATGACCATATTGATTTTCAAGGAAGATTACGACAAGAATTTGTAAATGATTTTGATGATGGAACTCACGGAGAAGGAGTGGCAGGAATTATGGCTGGTGCAGGAAATTTTAATCCAAAAAATAGAGGAATGGCTGCAGGCGCCGAAATTCATGTTTTGGATTATGTAGCGAATCACTTAGATGAAACGATGAGTTTGCATTTTAATGATGATGTTATTGTTACCAACTCATCATATAGTAATGGATGTGGAGCAGGTTATACTACGATTGCTCAAACGGTGGATCAACAAATTTTTGATAATCCAACTTTGCTTCATGTTTTCTCTGCTGGAAATTCTAATAATCAAGAATGCGGATATGGTGCTGGCGACCAATGGGGAAATATTACAGGAGGACATAAGCAAGGTAAAAATGTGATTGCAACTGCCAACTTAAATTTTGATGCGACTATTGCAACTACAAGTAGTAGAGGACCAGCTACTGATGGAAGAATTAAACCAGATATTTCAGCTCATGGAAGACAGCAAGTTTCCACTACGTTGAATAATGGTTACCAATCTTTTGGTGGAACATCGGCAGCAGCACCAGGAATTGCAGGAGTGATTGCTCAATTGCATCATGCTCATCGAGATCTGAATGGAGGAACAACAGCCGAATCTGCTTTGTTGAAAGCAATGGTTTTAAATACTGCAAATGATATAGGAAATGTTGGCCCTGATTATATATTTGGTTGGGGACATATTAATGGGTATCGAGCTATTCGATTAATGGAAGAGGAACAATATTTTAAAGCTTCGGTTGAGCAGGGTTCTATTCAAACTCATGAGTTAGTTATTCCTGAAAATGTTCGACAAGCTAAAGTAATGATTTATTGGTCAGACGATGAAGGTTCTACTTTTGCTACAAAAGCTTTGGTCAATAACTTAGATGCAAGATTGGTTGATACTGATGGGAATGTTAGTTTACCTTGGGTATTAAATTCATTTCCTGATCCTGATTCTTTGGATCTTCCTGCGACAACGGGGATTGATGATTTGAATAATGTGGAACAAATTGCGATCAATAATCCTGTAGCAGGAACTTATTCTATTGAAGTTGAAGGAACGGAAATCCCATTTGGAGCACATGAATATTATGTAGTGTATGAATTTTATTATGACGATGTAAAATTAATTTACCCAGTTGGAGGAGAAGGATTTTTCCCTGGTCAAGAAGAAGTCATTCATTGGGATGCCTTCGGAGATACCGTTGATTTTATCTTGGAATATTCTATTGATGCGGGTGTAAATTGGGATACGATTACTACAGTCGATGGAGGTGAAAGATTGTATGAATGGGACGTGCCGATTGAATTTACTGGGCAGGCAAGAGTGAGAGTTTCTCGAGACACGATGGCAAGTATGAGTGAAGCTAATTTTTCTATTGCTAGACATCCTGTTGGACTGCAAGTCAAAAATGTTTGTGAAGATCATATTGAATTGAGGTGGGGAGGAGTTGCTGGAGTGACCGAATATAGATTATTTCAGTTAGGAGAAAAATACATGGAAGAAATAGCAACGACTCCAGAGAAGACATATCGAGTGTATGTTGATCCTGCGACGATTACTGATATCCGATTTTTTGCGGTATCGACTTTGGGGGAAAACGGTCTAGAATCAAGACGTTCTACGGCATTATTTTATAATGGTAATTTTCCGGTTGATGACCTTACTGATGCCAATTTTGATTTTGAGCCATTGAATGATTTTGGGATGGAATTCACCAATACTTCTTTAGAAGGAGATGATTACTTTTGGGATTTTGGAGATGGAAATACAAGTACGGATGAAAATCCAATACATGTTTATGCTAATTCAGGAGCTTTTGAGGTAATGCTTGTTTCTACAAATCCTTGTGGAAGTGATACTACGATGCAAATTGTTGATGCCGTATCAACTTCTATTTTTGATGTAAAAGCTTCTTTCGAATTAACGATTTCTCCTAATCCAAATAACGGGACTTTTGAGATCGTTCTTGAAACAAACGAGAGTGACGAGTTAAATTGGAACCTATATAATTTGCAAGGAAAATCTATGCGAGAAGGAAATTTATCTGTGTCACCAGGAGTGTCTCGACAAGTGATTGATGGGAAAAATTTATCTCCTGGAATTTATTATTTGAAAATACAAAATGAGATTGGATTTCAAACTACAAAGGTTATGATCCAATAGAACGAAATAATCATTTTTTTTAAAGCGCTCTAGTTCCATTAAGGATTAGAGCGCTTTTTGTTTTTTTACTATTTTGTGAAAAAATAAAACAATGAAAAATAGAACACTTCTCCTTTTTGCCCTTCTGTTAGTTGGAATACTTTCTTGTAAAAATGATGATGACAACCCCGTCGATTGTAGTCTGCCAGATGTAGAAGTTGGCTTCAAAAACTACGAGGTTGATTTTTATTCTACGCATAAAAATTTTGTAGTTCAGCCAGTTATTTTCGAAACGGTCACTGAACAAGTTTTAATAAAACCCGCACATTTAGAAGGTGCCTTTTTTGAAACAGTCACCGAGCAATATTTAGACAAAGAAAGTTACAAACGGTATCAAATTTTAGATTCCATGATAATTCATTTGGTAGCCAATTCGGAAACGGATAGCATCGCAAAAATAGCTTGTTATAATTTTTTTGAGGAGGTTAATTTTGTGGAACAAGAAATTCCTGCGGAATACAGAACCTTGATAAAACAGATTATTGCTCAGCAGGGGACAGGAGCAGAAATCCCAGCAGTTTACTCAACAATTACAAGTAGGAGAGTGATGACTAATGCTCAAATAATTCCGATAACTGATGACCAACAATTTAATCGAGTGGAGTTTAGAATTCCTGATGATCAAACGATTCGAGAGTATTTAGCGAATCAATTTGGGCAGCAAATGATCCTAGATTGTGAGGAAGGGAATTCTTATAAAATACATGAGTAGATATTGTTCCTGTAGAGGCAAGGCATGGTTTGTCTCTACAGGAAATTGAAACGTTTGCTTTAAGTAATTGATAGTTAATTATTTAGAGGGTGTTTGTGGATTGACTTCATCCCAGATTCTCTTCACTTGCAAATCTCCAAATCCATAAATTCCTTCTGCTTGTGAAAATGCTCGAAAGACATTTGGGAAACTCGGATCATCTAATTCAGTCATGATTTTTTGGATGCTTTCCTCAGGTCTTCCGTATTTTTTATTGGTAGGAAATCGTTCGATGTGTGCTTCGACCACTTCTTCTATTTGGTCAATTTTGGAGGTGAGTTTTTTCGCGTTGGATCTTAATTGTGTCCAATCAGATTTTTGAAAAGCGGTCCATAAATTGGCGAGAGTTTCTTGATCTGTTTTGGTCAACTCTTTTTTATGTTCAAATGACTCGAGCAATTCCTCATAAGTTAATTTTCCAAACCCCATCCAAGAATCTTTAATCGGACTCACTAAAAAAGCAGAAATATTTTTTCCCGAACTAAATAAAGTATGAATCGAGAACCAGAAATTTACTTGGCAAAACAAATCATTTTCAAACCACAAATAAACCGTTGCCCCATTTTCAAATTCAGTTATTTTCGAAATTTCGATGCCAGATTTTTCATGGTATTCTTCTAAACTAATTTCATATTCTTTTTCAAAAAATGGAATACGATTGGCAAATATTTCTTCCAATGAATCGCCTTGAACATTTCCCTCGACGAGACATTCACGCAGAATAATTTTTTCAGCATTTAAATGCTGTAATTGATCTTTGAGACAATCGCCGGTTAGGATATGGTATTTTTTCATGGTAAAAAATTAAGTTAGCATGTATTTTTATTTTACAAAGACACCACTTTGTAAAATCAAGTTGCCTTCTGTTAAGCCATTCAATAAGTTAGAGATTTTAATTTTTGTAGAAGTTCCCATTAAAACATTTAATCCAAGTTTTGGAGGGCCAAACTGATCAATTTTTTTCAAGAATTTTTCAAAGAAAAAGATTCCCTTATCAGTTTGATTAACAGATTTAAAATTTTTAAATTTTAAATCTGAAAGAATATTTTCCATTTCAGTTGGTGGAGCAAGAAAGCTAATTTCTGACTCACTAGCCCAAGGCATAGGGTAGGAGACTTTGTTATTTCCTTTTTTGAAAATATCGTAATAAAGAAATATTCCTTCATCGGTTAACACTCTATTTATCTCAGAGTAGAATTTCTTTTTGTCTTTCACATTCATTTGCACGTGCTGAGTCCAAACGACATCGAAAGATTTATTTTCAAATGGCAATTCTGTCGCATCACCACACACAAAATTAGTTTTGTCAGAAAGTTTAATTAATTCAGAAAGATTGGTTGCTGTTCTAATAAACTCTTGACTCAAATCAATACCAGTAACCTGACATCCATATTCATCAGCCAACATTCTTGCTGGGCCTCCAATTCCACAGCCTACATCTAATAATCGAGTATTTTTAATCTCAATTGATTCTGCCAATTCCTTCGAAACTTGAGCACCTCTTACATGAAACTCATCTACTCCAGCAATGTCTTTTCGTTTCACATTACTGAGGCTCGTTCCTTGTTCTTTTAGGCGATTAATTATTTCTTCAAATAGATTAGATCGGAAATAATGTTTTTCGGTTGATGAGGTGAATTTTTCCATGATTGGTTACCGTTTAATTTTTGAAATAATCTTTCCAGTTGACTTAGTCGGTTTATCCATATCATTTTTGGCAAAATCAATAGCTGCTTGAATTAATTTTTTCACTTTAGGATTGCGGTAATCTTTTTTGTTTTCGATAGGAATATGTCTAATTAATTTTCCAGTTCCATGAAGTAAATTATGTGGATCGTCCAAAAGAGTTCCTTTGTGGAATCCTAAATTAAGATGCTTAGTATAAATTGGAACCATACAAAACCCATCTGATAATTTTTCTGAGATCGTATAAACTGAAGTCAGCGCGTGAGTGTGATAAAGTAACTCATTGCTCTCAGGATACAATTCTAAAAGGTAGCTTCTTAAATCTTTGTACAGGTCAATAAGTGCTTTTTCTTTAAAGTCTAAGAAGAAGAGGAAGTCAGGATGAATCGGAGTCATAATTTTTGTTTTAGAAAATAAAGCTACAAGAATTTTTTTATAAAAAAACCAAACTGAATTTTTCCTCGTAGGTATGCTGATTCAATAATTTTTGGTTCTTAGACAATTCTTGTGATCTTAAGTCAAGCCAAAATTAAAATCAACACTTCCGCTGATCGTTTTTGATTTCAATTTTAACTTGACCACAAGATTTGTCTAAGAACATAATTTTTTAAAACTATTTATTATGAAAAAAATCATTACCACTACTTTTTTATTTTGCATGTCTATTGTTTTTATTTTTGCACAACATCAAAATAATCGAGCTTACATTGGCATTCACACCAATTCAATTTCTGAAAAGAAAGCGAAGAAATTAGGTTTCGAAAATTCGAACGGTTCCTATATTACGAATGTAATTGGAAATTCTGCAGCTGATAAAAATGGGCTAAAACCTTTTGATTATATTTATAAAATTGGCGACGAAGAATTTTCAGAAGATCAACATTTGACTTCTGTGATGCGGAATTATCAAGCTGGTGATGAGGCGATGGTTTACTTTATTCGCAAGGGAGAAAAGATGGCGAAGAAAATGACTTTTGGAAAAAGGTCAGATGGAAATAGCAACCACCGAACTCGAGAAGAAGATCCTTTTTTGGGAATTGAGCAAAATCATACTCGCATACCGGAGGAGGTAGTTGGAGTTTCTGTAAATATTGAAAAGAACTCAACAGCAGAAAAAATCGGGATGGAAGATGATGATATTATTCTGGCGATCAATGATTTTAAAATGGTGGATTGGCATGATGTCGGATCAGCAATTGATATGATGGACGTGGGAGAGGAGATCAAAGTAAAGTATTTGAGAGATAATAAAGTGACCGTTACGAATGGTCCAATTCAATCTTTGGCAGCCTCTAAAAGTGGTTATAATCATGGAAGTTATAACTATTCTTATAGCTACAATAATGGTCATCAAAATTCAAACAATAATCAAAAAGAATCACAAGAAGAAGTGGTAGAAGTGGAAGAAATTGAAATGGAAGACATGGAAGTGATGATGGAAGATTTGCAAGTAGCAGAAGCGGAACAAATAAAAGAGGAAGTAGGAGTGGAGATGCCGGTCGTTCAAAATTTATCCATCGAGCGATTAAATGTTTTCCCCAATCCAAGTCAAGGAGAGTTTAATTTAAAGTTCTTTTTGCCTAATAATGCACCAACGAGTATTCGAATTTTTAATTCAAGTGGGCAGTTAATTTATTCAAATGATCTAGGAAATTTTGAAGGAGATTTTATGGAACGATTTGATTTGACTGATAGCCCTGCGGGAACCTATTATTTGATGATTCAACAAAATGATTTGTCCATTACTAAAAAAGTGGTGATTGTTAGGACATAAAATATTTGAATTAAAAAAACAAGATGCAGCTATTTGATAAAAATGGTTGCATCTTATTTTTCAGTAAGTAATAAACATAAATTATTGACTATCAGTTTTTTATATGTTTTTTAGTTAGTTTTTATTTCGATTAATTTCTGACTGTCTCATTGGCATTCTATCTATTTTACTAAATAATTTATCTATTGAGACTACTTCTGAATTTCTCATTTTTTCACCACCATCTAGTCCAATGAGAATAAAAGTAAATTCATTTTTATTGATATTGAATTTTTTAAACCAACTTTTGACTTCACTATTTTCATTTAAAACTTCCCCTTCTTTTTTAATTTCGTCAGGTGTAATTTGATAGACTATTAATTTTCTATCGGTTAATCCTTCTTCATCTTTTTGAAAAATTTTTAATTGTTGTTGCAAATTTTCATTTTGAAAACTAGGAGCAAAAAGTAAGATAACTCGATGTTTCCATTCATGTTGCGAAAGCGATTGAGCCATACAAGCTTGATTTAAAAGGAAGATAGAAAATAGAAATAATAAATTTTTCATGTCATTAAAACAGAAGAAGAGCAAGAGTGTTTTAAAATTTATTTAAGTAGTTAGACCATAGAAAATATTCACCTTATGCTCTTAATTTTTCCATATCAGAAAGTAGGTCTGCTAATTTTTCCATCAAATTTCCATACACTACTTTCAAGTCTAAGCGGTACATTTTTTTACTAAAAAATGAAATCAATCCTGTGATTAGAATCACGCCAATAATTCCAAACAAAGGAGCTCCATTGATCAAAATTGTATTGGGAAATTCTTCCATAATCCATTGAGTTACTATTTGTCCAAGGAAGCCTTTGTCGCCGACATCTAAAAACCAGAAGCCAAAAACCATAGATAAAAACATCATCGGATAAACCACCGTATATACTTTTCCGATGCTGCTGATTTTTTCATTTAACCAACTATCGTATTCTTTTAAATACGCGTAACTACTTTGGTTTTTATCAATATTTTTTAAGGAATCAAAATGTTTTTTACTGATGATCACTAAAATATTGAAAATAAAAAACATTGGAATTCCCATATATTTCATACCTATCGGAATAGAAATAATTAGAACGACAAAGGAAAATATGACTAGTAAAATCAAATTCCATTTATATGTTTTTTCAAATTTGTCCAATAAGTGAATAGATTTTTGATTGTACAAATCATTCAACTTTGGTGCAACTAATGCATCGTTTTTTAAAAACCCTTCTTTCCAAATTGATTCAATTGACTTTTCCATGTGCTGATATTTTTAAGGTTAATAATTTTTTGAGTCGCTCTTTGATTCGCTTGATTCGGACACCAATATTATTTGGATTCGTACCGATGATGTCAGCAATTTCTTGATAAGATTTCTCTTCGAGGTAAAGCAAAATAACTGCTCGATCTACTTCCGATAATTGTCGAATGGCATCATACAGTTGATTCAAAGATTCATCTGCGAAGGCATGATTTTCCACCGTAACTTCATCTGGTAATTCATCTGAATCAAATTGCGATTTCTTCTTTTTATCTTTTTTCATCAAAGTCAAACAAACATTTAGGGAGAGCCGGTAAATCCAAGTGGACCATTCTGACTGTTCTTTGAAATTGTCTTTCGTTCGCCAAATTTGCAAACAAACCTCTTGATAATAATCTTCAAAATCTTCTTGCGTATTCGTGTACGCCCGACAAATCTTGATGATGATTGCGGCAAAAGGTAGAATTGATGATGTGTAAAAATCGCTACTCAAAATTGTTTTTTATTAGTTAGTGGCAGAAGTTAAGAATTATTACACCTTGTTGATTTTTTTTCAAAAAAAAAATGGATAAGCTTAATTTGCTTATCCATTTTTAAAGTAAAGGAATTTTTGCGGCAAAAACTATGCTTCCACAAAAGTTCCTAACCGATCAAAAGTAGAGCCCCAACCATTATAGAATCCCATTTTTTCTTGCGCTTTGCAATACTCCTCCGTTGGATGAATTACATTAAAAGTAAAAATAGTTTTATCTCCATCAGCTTCTAAGTGCACTTCTAAATTGACTCCTTCAGTCATCGGTTTGAATTCAGCAGAAGTACATATTTTTGCTAATTCAATAATCTCAGAATAAACGCCTTCCCCAATAAAATCATTTCCGTCAGGCATCTTCATCGCATATTCCCATCTCCCTCCAACCTGAAAGTCATGTTCCTTTATGGTAGTTTTCATTCCTTTAGGTCCCCACCATTGGGCAATGTGTTCAGGTTGAGTCCATGCTTCCCAGACCAATTTTATGGGAGCTGAAAAAGTTCTTTTGATCGTTAAAGTTCGATTGCTTAAATCACTCATTTTTTTTCTTTTTTTGCAATTTGGTTAAATAATTTTCGAATGAATCCAGTTTATCCTCCCAGAGTTTTTGATATTGGTTAACCCAGTCTGAGACAGGAATTAAAGTCTTAGGTTGAATTTCGCAGAACTGCTCTCTACCTTTTTTAGTAGTGATTACAATTCCACATTCCTTTAATATTTTGACATGCTTTGAAATAGCAGGTCTGCTAATCTCAAAATTTTCTGCCACAGCATTAAGGTTCATTGGTTGCTCAGCAAGTAATCCAATTATTTCTCTTCGAACTGGATCTGCGATAGCTTGAAATACGTCTCGTCTCATAATTTAAATGTAACTGATTGGTTACGTAAATATATACGTAACTATTCGGTTACGCAAATTTTTAAGCAAAAAAAATAAGACTAAGCGATTTTAAGCTTAGTCTTACTTTTTGGAAATAGGGTAGAAGTTGAAAATTTTACTACTTCGGATATCGATTAATATCTTTGTGTTGCCAAAGCAGATTGATAATTTCCCAATTCCCATCTAATTTTATTAAGTGCAAATATTCCACCCAATTATCTGAAACCAAACGGACCGTTGCGATACGATTATAAATATCTAAAATGGTTACTTCGTTATTTGGGACTGGCGGAAATTTATTATTCGCTTTATTCCAATCGGTAGCAAAATCAATCATTTGTTGATGAGTCGTTGGTCTTGCCACTTCCTTTTTTAGTTTTCGATCATAGCCAATGGTTACTTTATTTAAACTATCATTCATCACTTTATCCATCAAGTCAGGTTTTAGTTGTTGCAAACCAATCAGGTATCCGAGGGAAGTTTCCCGAATTTCGATAGAATCTTTTTGTGAAGCTGCACCACTTAATTCGATGGAAACATTGGATGGAGTAGGGCGATCAAAAGTCATTTTTCTTTCCGCATCATATAATTTGATACCAATGTGATTTCCCATTTTATCGTAGATTTTTTCACCTACTGCAAATTTTGATTTGTTTAAAGTCAACTCATCTTTTACATTGTGATAACTATACTCGACGTGATTTCCTTGATCATCATATTTGTCTTGGTAGGAAGCGATGCCCAAAGGGTTTGCTACAACTTCTAATTGTTCATTTAAATTATACTTTGCTTTTGGAACGCCATTTTTATCCAATAAAATTCCAGTTACATCAAAGTCAAAATAAGGGGAAAGTTTTACTGCTTCATTTTTTAAATTAAACCTTCGTTCGATTACCCATTTATTTTTCTTTTCCCATTGGTATTTTGAAATATTCCAATTGGACTCCATAGGATTTCCTTCGATATCAAAAAACTCCAACTTGTTTTTAAATTGATTTTTTCCCAAAGAAAACACCTCTTTATAAACACCTCGATCATTTGTAATCCTATTGTTATTTAAATCGAAGAAGGTTCGGATTTCTTCTCCTTTTTCATATTTAATAACCATTTTAAAAACACCAATTGAAGCAAGTGGATGTTTTTTTTCAGTATGGTAGTGATTATTAATTATCTCAACCAGGCGCTTGGATTTATCATATTTAAAAATATAATGAGAAGTAGATTGTGCAGTTGCCTTATCTATTGGATGAATTCCGACCAATTGGATGAAAGGAGAAACATGATTATATCTTAAATGTCGGAAGTGCTGAGTGGACGATTCATCTTGCGCTTGGATGGAAATAGAAATGCAAAGGAGTAATAGTAAATTTAATAATTTCATATACTTGGTTCTTAAATTGAGTTGATGAATGAATTTTTGTAAAGACCAAACTAATAAGATGTATTGAGGATCGTTTTTGGTGGGTATCTGTCATAAATATTATTTCGAAATAACTTAAGACCAAGTACTCAGCACTTTTAAAATATATCTAATTAATGTACATTGCCGCCCAAATTAAAGATAAATTATGGAAGAGAGTAAAATGCTAAATTATATTAAAAATCTATTAGAAAATATACCCGCTGATTGGTTGAATCTAACCACCCATCGACTAGATATTTATAATGAGAAATTAGCCAAGGTTCAATTTATAGAACGGTTTGAGACGTTATTTAATGACAATAATTGGGAATCATCGGCGCTCAATGAATTACCTACCGCTTACGATTATATTCGATTAGGTCATCCATTATCCTGCGTTCTAGAATGGGTAATTGCTAATTTGACTGATCTCCACCCAGAAAGTGTCATCAGTTTTTCTTCCAAGACAACTCCTATTTTGGCAGTTCTAAGAAAAAACTTGTTGGATAATAAAAATACTCAACTTATCTATACCGATGAGCTACCCGATTTTTTTGATGTTGAAATCCTGAGAGAGGTTTATGGTTATCAATTCGATTTAAAGAAGGTGCAGAAAGTGGAAGAGGTTTCTGAGTTTAATGGGAGTACTATTTTCATTTCACAACAAAATGAAATTTCTAATCTTAATCTCCATCCTAATATTGATTTTTTCCTCCATGCTCCTAATCACCTTGGAAGTGTATTATTAGTAAATGGTGAAAAAAATGAAAATTATATTTCAGCTATTCAGCATGTAAGGAGAAGAGAGACTATTGCCATGACTCCAGCCAATTGCTTTTTGGCCTTGAAGTCGATAGTGGAAAAACCATCTGTGGATCTTCAAAAAAATAATGTCGAGGCCAACAAAGCGTTGGTTTTAAATTCCATTGCAGAAATTACTGGAACCCATACTAAAGCATTAGTTGGTTCGAGTGGACTATCTATTCAATATGCAATTATGATGGGCCTTATTCACGATGCATTAGAAAACCACAAAGGAAAGGCAATCAAATTTATTGTTCCTCCAAATTGCTATGGTGGCACAAATGATCAAGCAAGACGAGTGGCTGCGTGTATCGAAAACGTGGAAGTAGTGGATTTACCGGTAGATGGTGGTAACGATATGGTACAAGGTATTGATGTCGTTTTAGATAAGATTGCTAACGATGATGCCATCCCTTTTATCATCGCAGAAATTCCAACTAACCCTAGAGTTGAAGTTCCGAATCTACTAAAATTAAAAGAAGTTTTAAGTGCTACACGGAAAACTGCAGCAGGAGAAATTGCAGTCGATCCTGTTTTTATTTTAGATCAAACATTTTGCCCTAATGTACATTTCTTAGGAGAAAATAAAATACTCTCAACCATTAGAACGATCTCCTATGCTAGTGGGTCGAAATTTCCAAGTGGTGGATTATGTACTGCTGGCTACTGTGTAGGAAATAAAAAAACGGAAGCCTTGATGGATAAAATAGAAATTCATCTAAACCTTTGTGATAATGAAGCAACTGATCTTCAATTGGAAATATTAGCCAAGCAGTTACCTTCCATGAAACAAAGAATTCAGGAGGCGTATCAAAACACCCGTGAATTTGTCAACTTTATCAAAGATAAGTTACCAACTGCGAAAATCAATTTTGTTTCAGAGGAGTTGGCTCAACAAGGATTTACTCCATCGGTATTTTCTTTAGACCTTCCGACCAAAGGAGATACTGCAGAAGAAAAAGAGTCTTATAAAAGAGCGTTAAATCATCAGCTCATCAATATGATGATTACCAAAATCTCTAATGAAAGTAAGTACTGTGTGAGTTATGGGCAATTAAAAGGTTGCTATTGGACGATACCTGCCACCTCTACTCAAGGGACAACTAAGGAGGGGGACAAAGATTATATTGCCCGTGTGGCACTTTCTCCTAACATGAATCTTGAACGACATAAAGAAGTCTTTTTAGATTTTGTTAGAGAGATTTGATGAAATGATATTGATCGAAGAAAAGGTTTAATGTCTTGTACTTTCAGTATGATCAATTTACTTGACCCTGACTTTTTATGACCTATTATGTTTCCCCACAAATGTTTTTCTTTTAGAAAAAACAAAATCGAGGGATAGGAATAAACATAAAAAATCAGTATCAAAATATATACTTCAATATCAGTTAGTTTTTTTTCGTAAATGTATTGTTATAAAAAATTGATGTTTGTAAAAATTATAAATAAAAATTGAGAGATTTAATCAAAAAAATAAGAAGCAGCCAAAAATTAAGTCTGGAAGCGGAAGAATATCTTTATTCTATTTCAAGGAAAAAGATATTTTCTAAAGGTGCAGAATTAATCCAGCAAGGACAAAATGTAAACAAAATATTTTTTGTATTAGATGGTTGTCTAAGGTCTTACTGCATCGACAAAAGCGGAAAAGAACATACCTTGCAATTTGCTATTAAGGATTGGTGGATAAGTGATTATATCGCAATTCATAATAATGAATCCGCCACCTTAACCGTAGAATGTCTTAAAGAATCAACTGTCATTGAATTTAATTCGGAAAGATTGAATAACATATTTACACTATTTCCTGAATATGAACCTTTTCATAGAAATCTTTTAGAGCGGCATGTGGCTAGTTTACATCAAAGAATTTTGAACCAATTACAATTGACTGCTGCAGAGCGGTATGATTTATTTTTGGAACAATATCCTGATACTGAGCTGTTTACTCGTAATTATCACATTGCATCTTATTTAGGAATCACCCAAGAAAGTTTGAGTAGAATTAGAGTTGAAAGAAACAAAAAATAGAATCTCTTCCATTACTTAATTTCTTACCATACATCAATTTTTAAGACTCAACTGAATATTATTTTTGTGCCTCTATTTTGTAACTAAAAAATATTGGTATGTTAAAAAAAATATTTGGTCTCGCTCCAAAATTGGAATCTGACGGATCCTACAGTCCCTCAAAAATAGCTTTAAAGTTAGCCACTTCTGACAAAACGGATTTTGAAAATATTTCCTACAAGAAATATCAAGGAAAGCGATCTAAGATTTTGGCGATTTTTACAGAGCGAAAGAACATGACCATGAAAAATGGTAAAATGTTTTCTACAGGAAACCACCCAGTAGAAGCTCTTGTGCCAATGTTACATCTAAGAAATGCAGGTTTTGATTTTGAAATAGCTACACCAACTGGGAAGCCAGTCGTTTTTGAAATGTGGGCTTTTCCAAATAAAGACGAACACGTAAAATCTATATACAATCAATACAAGTCCGATTTTGAGCAACCTAAAAAATTGCAAGATTTTGTGGAAACTTCCTTTGCCTACTCCGCATCTTATGCAGCAGTATTTGTACCAGGTGGACATGGTGCCATGTTAGATATTCCTGAAGATAAAAACGTTGGGCAAATATTGAATTGGGCTCATGTAAACGACATTTTTACGATAACACTTTGTCACGGGCCAGGAGCACTTTTATCCACTACATTAGATAATCAAAAATTTTTATACGAAGGATACAAGATGGCGGTTTTCCCAGATTCTGTCGATAAAAAAACTCCAATGATTGGTTATTTACCTGGACCTATGCCAAGGGGATTAAGTGAAGATCTGAAGCGTTTAGGAGCTAATATTGTCAATACTAAATCAGATGATACGGTTTGTTTGGATAGAAAATTAATTACAGGAGCAAGTCCTTTAGCCTCTAATGCATTGGGGAAATTAGCAGCGAATACTTTATTAAAAGAATTGAAATAAAACTATTCACCATTCCCTAAACAATCTATCAGTTGATATCGTTAAGTGTCAGTTATTAGAATAAAGTCTATTAGAATTAAATAAATCAAAAAATAAATATGGAATTATTAGATAAATTAAATTGGCGTTATGCGACCAAAGCAATGAACGGCGAAAAAGTACCTCAGGAAAAAATTGATAATATTATAGAAGCCATTTCGCTTGCTCCAACTTCAAGTGGATTGCAGCCTTTCGAAGTTTTTGTAATTACGAATCAAGAAGTAAAGGAAACGATCAAACCTATCGCTTGGAATCAATCGGTGATCACAGACTGTTCGCACTTATTAGTATTTGCAGCTTGGGATACTTATACGGCTGAGCGAATTAATAAGATGTTTGATTTGACCAATGAAGTTAGAGGATTTAAAAATGAGGGTTGGGAAAATTACCGTCAAATGTTATTGAACAGTTATCCGCAAAGAGATGCAGAAGTGAATTTTAATCATGCGGCTAAACAAGCTTATATTGCTTTTTCACAAGCAATCGCAGCTGCTGCATTTGAAGAGGTGGATGCTACTCCGCTAGAAGGTTTTGACCCAGCAGCGTTGGATAAAATATTAGGATTGAGAGAGAAAGGATTGAGAAGTTGTGTGATACTTACTTTGGGGTATCGAGCAGCTGATAAAGACTGGTTGGTGAAACTTAAGAAAGTTAGAAAGAGTAAAGAAGATTTAATTACAGAAATTGCTTAATGATAGTTGGTATGACCAATCAAAGGGGAAGTAATTAAAAAAGAGATGTATTGATGATTCCTATGTTTAAGCAGGAATTTTTTTTTGTGAAACTCCATTGTTTTTATTAGCAATGGAGTTTTTATATTTGAGGTATATATCTTGTTTAATTTATAAATTTCTTCAATCTTAATTCCTTAAAAGAAAATTGCTGATACTCCTTATATTAGAGTAGACAATTTTTAATCAAAAAAAAAGAATCATGAAAAATTACTCCAATTACCTTTTACTCTTTCTATTGGTTTTAGGAATATTCATTGCATCATGTGGTGATGGTGCCACAGAAGCAACCGTTAAGGAGCCACATTCCAACGGCGAAAATAAAACTGATAATAAACCACAAGTAAAAAAAGAAGCTTCCAATAATAATGAAATAAATAACCAAAACAACTCTTCATATATTGATGACGTAGAAAAAAACATTTTGGACATCAGAGAAAGATTTCAGGACACGGAGAACAATTTGAAATCTTTCTCTAAGAAGATAGCAGAAATGAAAGATTCGGACGGATTTATTACTGATCTTACTGGGTATTATGACCAGGATGGCAAGTCAAGGAAAGTAGTTGTTCAAGAGGTAATGGGACATGGTGCTTCTACTGTTTCCTACTATATTAAAAATGGAACAATATATTTTATCTACGAAGAAAGGGTATCGGAGGCTTCTGTTATGGGGCCTTTTACTTTTAATGAAAGAAGAACCTACGTCAAGGATGAAAAAATTATTCGTCTTTTAGAAAAGGAAGAAACAGTAAAAATGGATGAAAAACCTCAACTTTCTAAAGTACCGAATAAAGATATCACAGCTACTTTGAAAGATCAAACTGGAAAAGTGAATTTTGATGGGATGGATAATATACTCCAACTTTTGGCAGGAGGTGATGCTGCCAAATAGACAAAAGAGCAGCATGAAAATAAAAAAGGTGGATAAGATGATGAGGTCTTATTTTTTTTTTGTAAATGTATTGTTATATGATCTTGAGGATTTGTTGAACTTGTAGGGTAGGGGATGAAAATTTATTTCAAACTCAGGTTAAGCAAAATTAATGGGATTGAGCATGTGGGAGTTTTTGAAAAAATTATATTAGACAAGCTAGGGAGATATGTATAGTAAATATGGAATTTAATTTCTTAACGTTTATCAACTTATATTTACGCTTATGTATATTCTCTTTTTAGATTTATTTATATACTGTACTTTTGCTACAGACAATGATTCAAAAAGAAAATATTATATCACAATATTGGAAATACCAATTGCTAGGTTGGAGCTTGGCCTCTTTTTATTGGGCTTATAGCGTCTACTTTATATATGATTATTTATTATTCTACACAGCTATTAATTTCATTTTTGATGTTTTGATAGGTATTTCTTTAACCCATATTTATAAATTAATAATTAAAAAAAAGGGATATAAGTCAACTACGAAATTCAGTATTCTTCAGTTAGTATTCTCGATTATGATCTTGGCCATTTTATTTATGCTCCTTAATAATTTAAAATGGTATTTGCATTTTGTGTATATAAAAGGAGAGACAACTAATTTAATAACTTCATTATTTTATTGGGATCCTCCACTAATTACAGGTTTAAGATTGATGTCAATTTGGGTCTTGGCTTATCATTTATTTCATTATCATAAAGAACAATTAATTATAGTAAAACACCATGCTGAATTATCTATTCTAGCAAAAGAAGAACAACTAAGCCATCTATCAAAACAATTAAAACCTCATTTTTTATTTAATTCTTTAAATAGCATTAAATCTCTAATTGCAGAAGATCCCAAAAAAGCAAGACGGTCCATCGTCTTATTATCAGATATACTTCGTTCGTCCATTTACACCAAAGAGAATTTAATAACTATAGCTGAAGAACTGCAAATAATAAATGATTATATCGAACTGGAAAAGATTCGTTTTGAAAATCGTTTAACCTTAAAAGTAACCATCGATGAAAGTCTATTAGATTACAAAATACCTTCTCTCTGCATTCAAACATTGATTGAGAATGGAGTAAAATATGGCATTCAGAATTCATTAAAAGGTGGTACAATTGTTTTATCAATTTCACGAAAAGAAGCATTCCTTGAAATAGAGGTTCAAAATTCTGGAGAATTAATATCTAAAGAGGGAAATGATAAAGGGCTAGGTCTAAAAATTTTGTCTAAGAGACTCCAACTACAATATTATGAAAAAGCTTCTTTTACATTGGAAGAAAAACCTAAAGGTTTGATCGTTGCTAAATTAACTATTCCTATTCAAATTGATTTATAATGGAGAAATATAAGGTGGTAATTATTGATGATGAACGTCTAGCCCGAGAAGAAGTAAAAAGATGCTTGACTAATTATCCAGAATTTAAAATTGTTGGTGAAGCTGAGAATGCATCCAAAGGAAAACAATTGATAGAATCCGAAAATCCACATGTTGTTTTTTTAGACATACAAATGCCTGAAAAATCTGGCTTTGATTTATTAGATGAATTGACCACCGTTCCTGAAATTGTTTTTACGACAGCTTATAGTGAATATGCTGCAAAAGCATTTGAAGTTAATGCTTTGGATTATTTGGTAAAACCAATCCGTGAAGAGCGCTTTGCTAAGAGCATAAATAAGCTTAAGGAAGAACTGTTCAAGACAAGTCAAACACGTTCGGAGTTTTTAATCCATCAAAAAATTTTCATAAAGGATAGAGGCAAATGTTATTTCATTCCTTTAGCAGATATCCGATATATTGAATCCTTAGAAAATTATGCAAGACTTCATTTTAAAGAGGATAAAGCTATGGTGAAAAAATCCTTAAACACTATTGAAAAAAAATTAGATGCTACTGTTTTTTTTAGAATAAATAGAAAGCAAATAATTAACATACAATATATTAAAAAGGTATATCCTCATTTCAATAATAGACTAAAAATAGTTTTAAACACCGATGAAACATTTGATGTTTCAAGTCGACAATCGGTTCGGTTTAAAAACTGGAATAGTTTATAAATTATACAATAACTAACATTGTAATTTAGATCGATAGGATTCAAACAGGATACCTAAATAGGAATGCTATTCCAATACTAAAAAGCTAATTATGAAAAATTCAACAATTTACATTTACGTAACTATATTGTTATTTGGAATAGGATTTAATTCCTGTAAGTCCAAAGAACCTTCAAAAAAAGTAAAAACGATTAGTGAAAATGGAAAAGAATATTTAATTCAAGATAGCCTTCTACTTAAAACTTCAGATGGAGCTGAGATAGCATTTTTAGTGGTAAGAGATAAGAAACTAACACAACCTCTACCAACGATTTTACACCACACCATTTATACTCGAAGTAATGATTTTGAGAGAGCAAAACTAGCTGCTAAAAATGGATATATAGGTGTAGTAAGTTATACTCGTGGCAAGGCTTGGAGTTCTAGTGAGATTATTCCTTATGAATTTGAAGGGAATGATATTTATCAAATGATTGATTGGATTATTGAGCAACCATGGAGTAATGGAGAAGTAGGTATGCGGGGAGGGAGTTATACAGGTTTTACACAATGGGCTGCTACTAAAAAATTGCATCCTGCTCTAAAGACGATAATCCCATCTGCGTCTTCCGCTCCTGGGATTGCTGAACCATCAGAGAATGGTGTTTATATGAGTTTTCTATATCCTTGGTTTCCTTACGTGACTAATAATAAAACTTTAGATGAAAAGACATATAACGATAACGGAAGGTGGAATAATTTAAAACAGAGATATTACCAAGAAGGAGCAGCATACCGTTCATTGGATAGTCTTGACGGTTCTCCAAATCCAATCTATAACAAGCAATTAGAACACCCTACTTATGATGAATATTGGCAAAGTATGATGCCGTATAAAAATGATTTTTCAAAAATCAATATCCCTATATTAAGTACGACAGGTTATTATGATGGAGGACAAATAGGATCAATGTATTATTTAAAAGAGCATTATAAATACAATCAAAATGCAGAACACTATTTAGTCATTGGCCCATTTGGACATCTAGGGGCACAATATGTTCCAGAGAAAATAATTGATAATTATACAATTGATTCTGTAGCCCAAATTAATATTACTAATCTAAGTTTTGAATGGTTCGACTATATTTTTAGAAATGCTCCGAAACCAAAATTATTGAAAAGTAAAATTAACTTTCAAGTGATGGGGACCAATCAATGGAGGCACGTCCCAAAACTAAATGATATAAGTAATGATACACTTCAGTTTTATCTAAATAATCAATTATCAAATGTTGATTTTTCCTCTAAGGATAAAACAGGGAATAATGGAAAAAAACAACACTTTTCCATGACAGAGGATCGACCAAATCACTTAGATTTCTTGACTCAAAAGATTGACTTTACCGATAGAACTATGGCAGGTGAAAATAATTATTGGAACCCTGGAATACTTAACGATTCGCTACCTCTAGGAAATGGGTTCTCGTTTATTACAAAACCATTTGAAAAAGAAATTGAATTCAATGGCTCCTATTTAGGAGGATTAAAAATGACTATCAATAAAAAAGATATGGACTATTCATTAGTGATGTATGAACAGACCCCGGAAGGCAAATATTTTAAATTGACACAGCATTATATAGGCAGAGCTAGTCATTCTAAAAATAGAGAAAAACGACAATTATTGATACCCAATAAAAAGGAGTTAATTCCTATTGGAGATGTTAGAATGACTAGTAAAAAACTTAGAAAAGGAAGTCGGTTAATTTTAGTTTTAAATGCGAATAAGCATCCTCATGAACAAATTAATTATGGCACAGGAAAGGATGTTAGCACAGAAACTATTCAGAATGGGAAAGTACCTTTAGAGATTAAATGGTTTAATGATAGTTATATCAAAATACCAATATTTATAAGTGAAGAATAATTAATTATTTTAAATACAAAACCAATTTGTTATGCATTTGTAAATGTATTGTTATTTGATGAGGATGTTTTATTAAACGTGTAGGGTAGGAGATGGAATCTGTTTGTTCGATTAAGTACGAACATTAGATTTGATTAGTATAATTGGGACTAGCATTCATTTAACAATGAATAGTTTTTCTATAATGTTTTATTGCTAAACGCCGAAAGAATACTATCAGTAACACAATACAAAATCGTTGATGCTGGTTCTCTTGACCATGACTACTTTTGCTTACCTTTTTATAACGTACTCATTGCCAATAATTTAGACTAGTTTACTTATTTAAATTTTTACGATAAATTAATAATTGGATGATGAGAAATTTCTTATAATTACTTGTTAAGACCAAACAAAAACATTGAATAAGTGATATGTATAAAAACAACCTGAATTTGTATAAATAGGACTATCAAACATCCAGTACATTTGTACTATCAGTTTAACCAATAAAATAAATAATCATGTTTGGAATAATTAATAGTATAAAAAGACACTTTGCTATAAATCAGATGGCAGATTTTTTTGAGAAGATAGAGAGAAACCCAGTTTTGAGAACACCAAAAGAGCTTGGGCTTGAATTTGAAGATGTTAGCTTTAAATCTTTAGACAACCTTAATTTAACGGGATGGTACATCCCAAGTAAAAACAGTAATAAAATTATCATCGTCAATCAATTCATGATGGGCAATGTAGCTGGAGGAATAGCACATAAAGATTGGGGAAATATTCAAGTTGACATGATACCGATATACAAACACCTTGTCGACGCAGGCTACAATGTATTTACCTACGATTATAGAAACCATGGAGAATCTGATCTCGACCAAGGGGGCAAATTAGGATTAACGCATACAGAGTATAAAGACTCCGTCGCATCTGTACGATACACCAAAGAAAGATTCCCTGAGATGGATTATTACTTGTACAGCCAATGTTATGGAGGAGTCTCAACCATGCGTGCTATGGAAAAACATCCTGAAGATTTTAAAGATATAAAAGCCTTTATCAACCTTCAACCTTTATCGGCAGATGCTTTTGTAACAGGAGTAACTAGGAAATTCAACTTAGCACATGAAAATAATATTCAAAAATTTTCAGACAGATTAAAAAAGAAAACTGGATATACTGTAGACGAATGCAAAGCTCCAGATTTAGCAGGTTCAGTAAAAATACCTACTTTGATTACACAAGTTCGCAAGGACTTTAGAACGACTAACGAGGATATTGAAAAAGTGTACGAGAATCTTGGAATTTCCGATAAAAAATTATTTTGGATTGACGATGTAGAAGAAAGACTTGAAGGATATAAATATTTCGCAAGAAAGCCTGAAGAAATGATAGATTGGCTAGATAAACACTAATTATGAATAACACCTTAAAAGTAGAAAGTGTAAGACAATTGAATGCGCTGTTTGGGAAGCCAGAAACAGAGCACCCATTAATTACAATAATTGATTTCTCAGCCATAAAAGATTACCAAACATTTGTTGGAGCCAAAATTTATTCTGAGCTCTATTCAATTATGCTTAAACAGCAATGTGATACCACATTTAGATATGGGCGAGAAAAGTATGATTTCCAAGAGGGTACTTTGGTTTTTGTAGCCCCAGGACAAGTTGTTGAAATTGAAGATGAAATTGAAAGTCCAAAGACAAAAGATTGGGGGATATTTTTCCACCCTGATCTTTTGTTTGGAACTAACCTCAACAATACGATTAAAGATTATTCCTTTTTTAATTACACTACCAATGAAGCCTTGCAGGTTTCACTAAAAGAAAAGGATACTCTAAATGATATCGTAGTGAAATTGGAGGAAGAGATTTCTATGAACATTGACAAGCATAGTCAAAGATTAATTGTTTCAAATATTGAACTATTATTGAATTACTGTACTCGATATTTTGACAGACAATTCATTACCAGAGCTAAAAAGAACTATGGTACACTTACGAAATTCGAAGCGCTTCTAAACAAGTATTTTGATTCAGAACTTGTACTTACGAATGGAACACCAACCGTAAAACACCTAGCAACTGAACTAAATATGTCATCAAATTACATGAGTGATTTGCTGAAAAAAGAAACAGGTTTAAGTGCATTGGAACATATTCATAAAGCAATAGCAAAAGAAGCGAAGAGAAAACTTTTACTGCCTGACAATTCGATTAGCTCTGTGGCTTATGAATTGGGTTTTGAATACCCTCAGTATTTTACTCGGTTGTTTAAGAAAGAAACTGGCATGACACCAAAAGAATTTAGGAATCTAAATTAAAAAAGTATGGAGACTGTTTAAATAAATTTATTTGAACAGTCTCTTCTCAAAAACCTAACAATAGATCAACCGCCTCCGCATAAGTATCCCTTTCTAAAACAAAAATATTCACAGGTGTTTTTCCTTCTTTTCCACCTTTTTTACATTTGTAAATGTATTGTTAGGTAAGATTGATGTTTTATTGAACTTGTAGAGTGGGGGATTAAATTTGTATATTAATTAAGAAGAATACTACAAAGACCAGGTGGGTTTTTACTTAAAAGTTTCAAATTAAAAATCTTCATTAATAATGAATTCCTCACTTGCCAGATTTCTCAGTTTCAAAAAATCAACTTCACCCGCCCCTAAAAAACGATAACGAATACCTACAATATTTCCGATGGGATCAGAGTATTGACCGGTGTAGATATTTTTATCATTTATAGAAACCGTCACATTTTTGTTTTCGACATGCACTTCAATATTTTTAAACTGAGAAAGGTCAGTACCAAACATGGACAAATCATTTTCCTTACCACTTAGGTAAACATCATTTAACATAACACCAATCTCCGAGACACAACCAGGAATGGAAAAAGGAATAATCATCGCACCTTCTGTTCCAAGTATTACTAATCTTGTAGAACTACAGACTGCCCATTTGTCGTGATAAATATTTCTGAATGAAGTTTCCAATAAAAAATTATCTCCTGAAATTTCACCCAGATCATCAACGAAGTGAAAAGTTGAAACTAATGGTTGCTCACTTGATGCTATTTCCTCAAGGGCATTTTTGGGCAACACTAAGTTGTTTTTTAATACCCTTTTTTCTTCAAAATATTTTGGAACGGGATCATAATCAATAGTACCCAACCAACCTTCACTTTTGATAAATAAATCATGCTCTTGTTTAATATCTCCATCGACTAATAATTTAGCTCTAAAATATCCGGGGAAATAATATTGCCCCGTGGCCTGAGTTTGGTTCGGTTTTAATTTGATTGTTTTGGTTCTATCCCAAAATTGCTGAATATAAACACTATCAGATTTTACTTCTTTTAAATCAAAATCAAAGACCACAGAATTGGGCAATCCTTTGGTGATCGGACGACTCGAAAATTCCATTTTTGAAAAATCAAAACCTTCCTTCTTTTGATGATTGGACCGAGTGGCCAAAAGAAAAAATGCTAAGGAAATAAATAGGATGGTTAAGTATCCCAAAGCTTTTCCTTTTGGTAATTTAGGATGGATAGGTTCTATTTCTGATTTGTTTTTAAAATCTCGCCAATTCAAATAACCAGCAAACTGCGCTAGCGTATTTAAAGTATTAATGCTAGGTGAACTTTGGTAGTTTACTTTTCCCCATACTCGTTTCAAAGTGGTGGGGCTTAGCAGTATTTTAGTGTGCTCTTGAATGGCCCCACTTAGTTCGATAAATACATCGTTGTGCCAATCAGTTGAGTTTCCCCAACCTAGCCGCTCTTCGATTTCAAGAAGACATTTAGCAATTAATTTTTGGTCCTTATTTTTTTCCATAAGATGATTACAAAACTAGTGTATAAATTCTAGTTGTACAAAGTTGAATGGACTTGAACGAACTTGTTTCTAGTAAAATCATGGAATTTGCTCACATTCACAAAAATTAAAATTAAAAAATAAAATATCATGAGACAAGTAAAAATGTGGACACTTCTGCTAGCGCTGCTAATCACCCAAATTGGATTTTCCCAAAATATCATTCCTTTGGATACGCTCAATTGGGAAGTGAGCAAAAGAGCATCGTATGTATTGGAAAATTATAACGGAAAAAATAGCCTGTATCTTAAAGGTGGAACGATTACCAATAAGAATATTAGTTTTAAAAATGGAACCATAGAATTCGATTTGTTTCTTAAAAAAGAACATGGCTTTCCAGGTGTATCATTTAGAATCGTAGAAAATGATGCGGAACAATTTTACATCAGACCTCATCTTCCTGGGAAACCTGATGCCAATCAAGTTGCTCCAGTCACTCAAGGTATAACGGCATGGCAATTATATTTTGGCACTAAATATTCTTTTCCTTATGAATACAATTATAATGATTGGACGCATGTCAAGATTTTGGTAAGAGATGACAAAGCACAAATTTATTTGGATCATTCTGAAAAGCCTCATTTGTCGTGGTACCTTTTTCATCCCACGAGGGCAGGGGAGATCATGTTTCAATTGGGATCAAGAACTGCATTTCATATTGCTGATATCAAAATCAATACAGCAACTCCTCAACTGATAGATTTTAAACCTATTGACCGTGTACCCATTGAAGGGCTAGTTTCAGAATGGGAAATATCCGATATGTTTGAGAAAAAATTGCTTGATGATCCAAGTAAAATTACTGCTGTAATTAAAGAGCGAACTTGGGGTCGAAAAATTCAAGTAGAAGAAGGTACTGCCGCTAATATTTCTAGGCAACAATTTTTAAGAAATGGGAAAACAGGCGAAACAGTTTTTGCAAAAATCACCATTGACTCTGATCGTGATCAAATTAAATTATTCCGCTTTGGATATAGCGACGAAGTCATTGCAATTCTTAACGACAAAGCGATCTACCAAGGAACTAATATTTGGCGATCAAGAGATTACAGATATTTGGGAACTGTTGGACTTTTTGACGGTATTTATTTGAACTTGAAAAAAGGTGAAAATACTTTATTGATGGCTGTTTCAGAAAATTTCGGAGGTTGGTTGGTTACGGGGAAGTTTGATGATCTTGGTGGGATTAAGGTGAAGTGATTT
>JBGCCY010000061.1:0-56917 GCA_045104975.1 Saprospiraceae bacterium | reverse complement strand
TAGTGTACATCATATGTCCTAAATCATTTGATCCTTGCACCCATCCACTAAGTACAACATTACTTCCTACATTTTCAATACGCAATTGTCCGCAATTATGAGTTCGATACATTTTCCTTTTTTTAAAGATTATAAAAAGTTGAAATATTAAAACGTGGCTGCAAAATTAATGTTTCTGTGGAATAAATGTTTACCTATTTTTAGTTTTTTCAAATAACTGTTAAAATGATAAAACCCATTGAGAAATGAACTCAATGGGTTTTATCAAAAAGGTTATTTAATTCAACTACTTCTTAGGTTTGATCCATTTCTCAGATTCTCTTCTGAACTCTTCGAGACTGGTTCCTTTTCCACTTTTAATATTCTCTGCCGCTTGCTTCAATTTATTCTTTAATTTGCTACTAATTGCTTTTCGAATTTTTTCCTGTGTTTGAAATTCTCCATTTTCAATTTCTTGAATAGCTTTTTCAGTTGACTCTTTTTCTTGATCTGAAGGTTGAGTCCGCCAATCCTTTTTTCTATTCTTCAAATAAAAAAAATAATTTTTTACTTTTTCCAATGCTTCAACCTCATTTATATCATCAAGCATTTCGTGAAGCATTTCTTTGAGTTCCGATGAATTCATTCTCTTTAATTTTTATTGTCGTAAAAATAAGAAACCTTTAGGAAATGTTTATTTTTTTAAAACCTAATTCACCACAATTCGTTTCACAAATTCTGATTTCCCATCCATAATTTTTATAAAATAAATGCCCTTCGGAAAATTCGAAACATTAATTTCTTCAATTACATTTTCTACTTTTTTAGTAAAAATTGTTTGTCCCAAAGAATTGATAACTTCAATTAAACTGGCATCGCTTTGTTTTTTTCCAAAACTAATTCTTAAAAAATCATTCGTTGGATTTGGGAAAATGAAAACATCTTTCCACTCACTCAGGTTTTCCAAACTTGTAATTGTAACATTTATGGTCGTCTCAAAAGTACTCGGTCCACAATTATTAGAACCAACCAATGTGACGGTGTAAATACCCGAGGAGTCAAAAGCATGTGTTACATTTCCCACAGTTTGGGAAGTCGTTCCATCACCAAAATTCCAAAAGTAAAAATTAACATTCGAAGAATTATCCGTTATTTGAATGGTACCATTATCAATGCTGTAACTAAATTCTGCCGTTGGCAAATCATCAATCATAATATATTCATTTTTCATTTCCGTTGCATCTCCGAAAGCATCGGTGATCGTCAAACTCACATCATAACTTCCTGCGGAATTATAAATAATCGTTGGATTTTGAAGATTTGAGGTGGAAGGATTTCCGCCTGCAAAAGTCCAATCATAATTAGTAATTGTTCCTGTTGAATTATCATTAAATTGAATGGTATCGCCAACACATACTGTTTGGTTACTGGAAGAGAAACCTGCAGCCAAGGTAATAGCTGGTGAGAAAAACACCGAATCAATTCTTCCCAAACTCAAATTGAAATAACTTCCACTTGCGGAATTTTCTAATTTTACTGTTCTCACCATGTACCAATTTTCTCCAGTCAAAGGATCATTATCAGTAAAAAATGTATCGGTCAAAACATCATTATTCAATCGGTCAAATTTTCCATATAAAGAATCCGCTCGATAAACATGGTAACCATAAATATCTTCATCTATCGGTTCATCCCAATTCAATTCAATTGCATTAGGCTCAGTCAAAAATGCAATTTTCGTAGAAGGTTCTACCATGTGCATGCGTAAAGTTGGATCGCCCATCAATGCTACATGAATAAGTTGCGCACCATTGCCAAGATACAAACCATCGTTTCCATTTTGAGTTTTTAATGTACTGTAACCGATGTTGTATCCCATCGCCATATGATGAAAAGTCCAAGGCGGATTTCCTGCCCAAACATTGGTCAACGTCTGACCAGAAGCCAACGGTGCTCGAAGAAAATCATCAGGGTAAGCCCAATTTCCAAACTGACTTCCAAACAACATAGTGAATACACTTTGCAAATCACTCGTCACAAAATCACTCGTATTTCCCACACCCATCGAACTCACAATACTTCCTCCTCCACAACCATAAGACCACAAATAACTTTCATTTTCCAATGTCGAAAAGTAATCTAAATTAAAAATACTATCTGCTCCAAACATCGTTGAGAAATTTCGAAAGCCACTTGCTGCTGGTGCTGCAAAAGATTGATTAAAATTATTATCAATCAATGCTCTACGTATCGGTTGAAATTCTCTTATTTTGAAAGAATGATTTTTTTGTAAATATTGCTGAATCAAGTCTTGGTTCGAACTACCGAATGAGGGCATGTCAAAAAAGTCTACTCGTCCAACTGCCAATTCAACTTCGCCCGTCGGAATAATACTTTGATCAAAGCGTCCGTCTCCAACTGTGTTATAATAAATATCAAAATTCGCAGTCGTATTATTAACTGTTTGATCGGTCCAAGTTCCATCCATTTCTCCATAAAAACAATCCGCTGGATATGCTCCTCGTAATTCAAAATGAGTATCTGGAAAAATATCTCCTGAGTACGCAATCGGCACATGTCCTAAAATAAAAACTGATTTCAACTCACTTTCCGTTGCATATAAATCTTGGATCATCGCTCGAACATCTATTGGATTATCCGTCGCATCGACTTCTCGTTGAATCACTCGCCAGCCATCTTTGATATAATCTATTTTTAATTCTTCAATCTCAGCAGCCAATGGAGTCGTCAAACTATTTTCAACTAATAATAAAATTTTTCCTCGATCTTCTATTTCTGGTAATTCTATTCCAGCATAAATAAATCCATACTCAGGACGAGGTTTTACAAATGATCCAACTGCTCCCGAAGTTAAATAAACTTCATTGGTTAAATTATTTTTTAATATCCAAGAAGTACTATTTTCAAACATATCCGTTTTCAAAGTAACAATCACATCTGAACATCCTGAGCCATCATCACAAGTTGTAAAAACTGCCGAATCATTCATTCCAAAATCATCTCCTTCAGCTTGAACGACATCGCAATTTTTTACTTCATAATATCCTAAACCAAAACTACAACACAAGCCAATTCCATACATATCACTAATCGAAAAATTCACTTGTGTTCCACTTGGAATACAAACTGTATCAACTCGTGGTGCAAAATCTTCTTTGAAAAAAGCATATTCATACCCTTCACCAACCACCACATTTTCATCAATATAAGATGTTGCAGATCCTGGTAAATTAGCAATCGGATTTCCCCAACTTGTTGCTTCTAATGATTTACGATAAACAATATATTTTGACGCCCCGACATCTGCCTTCCAAGTCAAATTAATTTTGGCAGGATTGGTTTCCACAGTCGCACTTAGCTGAACGGACCGTTCTTCAGCACTCGGCATTTGTGAAAATAAATTTTGAGAAAACAGGAATAATATTATTCCTAAAATGAAAGAAAGTTTTTTCATGGTATGTTGAACCTTTTCTTTTTTACCTAAAAAATAAACACCAACAGTACTTAACTATACTGATGACTATCCTTATTAATTATCAATTTTAAATACTCCGTTTGAAAAAGGTTTTTGGAAAATTTTCGGAAGGGAAATTATTAGTTTTTTCAAAACTTACAATTTTGAATTACAAGATAAGGGTTTTACCTGCTTATTAAAAGTATAATTCATCTTATCTCCTTTTATGCTAAACCAATAACATTTATTTATCGTAAATATTTATCATTTTTTGATCAAAAAAAACTAGGTTTATTTTTCTACTTTTGAAAGTAAATAAATTTTTTTATATGAAATATTTTTCTATTTGTATTCTTGCTCTTTGCTTTTTCTCTAATCAACTTTTTTCTCAAACTATAGATCATTGGGAAACCGTAGTTTTTGCGGATGATATTTGGAAATATCGTGTTGGTAATTCTGAACCTCCAAGCGATTGGTTTCAGGCCAATTTTGATGATTCTAACTGGGACGAAGGGCAAGGAGGAATTGGTTATGGTGATGGTGATGACAATACAAATATTCAAAATACCATCTCACTCTATATGCGAATGGACTTTGACATTATAGATATTTCGCAGCTAGAATTGGGTTTATTTCATGCAGATTATGATGATGGATTTATTGCTTATCTGAATGGAGTAGAGATTGCTCGTGCCAATATGAATGGAGATTTTCCTGCTTTTGATGCAGTTACTCCTGTCGAACGAGAAGCTCAAATGTATGATGGTGGCCTGCCAGTTCCCTTTTATTTGTCCAAAGATAAATTAAATCAATGTTTGCAAAATGGGAATAATACACTAGCCATTCAAGTTCATAATCGAGGAATATTTTCATCTGATCTTTCTTCACTTTTCTTTTTTTCAGTTGGTGTCAATCAAACTGTGATGAATTATTCACCCACGCCTGATTGGTTTATTTCTCCATTTCTATCATCTGATTTACCCATTATAAAAATCAATACATTCGGGGAACAAATTCCTGACGAACCAAAAATTGTTGCTCACATGGGGATCATTGATAATGGTCCAGGCAATCGGAATTATATCTTTTCAGATTCTTTAAATGATTACGATGGACAAATTGCTATCGAAACTCGTGGTGCATCTTCTGCTAATTTCCCAAAAAAGAATTATGGATTTGAAACACAAAATAGTATAGGAGAAAATAATAATGTAAAGCTCCTTGGCATGCCTAAAGAAAATGATTGGATTTTACATGGTCCATTCTCAGACAAAAGTTTGATTAGAAATGTACTTGCTTTTCATCTTGGAAATCTAACTGATCGTTGGGCACCTCGTACTCGATATTGCGAACTTTTTATTAATGATGAGTATGTTGGTATTTATATTTTGATGGAAAAAATAAAAAGAGATAATGATCGAGTGGACATTGAAAAATTAGATTTCGATGATAATGCTGGCGACTCTTTGACGGGTGGTTATATTGTTCAAGTGGATCGATTTGAATTAGAAAATGGATGGAATTCTCCTTTTTCACCTAATCATTTTTTCGTCTATCAAAATCCAAACTCTGATGACTTAACCACAACTCAAGAAAATTATATTAGAAATCATATCACTAGTTTTGAACAAGTTTTAGCAAGTGGAAATTTTGATGATCCAGTCATTGGTTATCAAAATTGGATTGATGTAGGATCATTTATCGATCACCTATTGGTTGTAGAATTAAGTCGAGATGTAGATGCTTATCGACTAAGTTCTTTTTTATTCAAAGACAGAGATAGCAAAGGTGGTTTACTAAATGCTGGTCCACTTTGGGATTTTAACTTAGGCTTTGGAAATGCTGATTATTGTGATGGTTGGATGACTAGCGGGTGGAATTTTGATGAGCAAGGTTGTGGAGAAGATCAACCATTTTGGTGGGATCGCTTGCAAGAAGATACTACTTTCAATAATCAAGTTCAATGTCGTTGGGACGAGTTACGAGCTGGGGCTTGGCACACAGATTCGATCATGCAATTCATTGATGACCAAGCAGCAATTTTAGACGAGGCGCAAAATCGGAATTTTGATCGATGGGAAATTTTGGGAAATTATCTGTGGCCCAATGCCTTTGTCGGAAACACTTACGAAGAAGAAATTACCTACTTAAAAAACTGGACGACTGATCGATTAATTTGGATGGATGAAAATATGATTGGAAACTGTAACCCTGTTTCAACAACTAATTTAGAAAAAAATAATTCATTAAACGTTCAGCCAAATCCATTTTCAGAAACCATTAATTTTGTTTTTGTAAAAAATAACTCAAACCAAAATGGAGTAATCAGAATTTATGATTCTCTTGGTAAAGAAATTCGTGTTTTTAATTTTTCTAATAAAAATAAACTCGAATGGAATGGGAAAAATAAAGTTGGAGAGAGTGTTGTTTCAGGAATTTATTTTTATACTTTTTCTACTAAAAATAAAATAATTCAAAGTGGTAAAATTATAAAAATGTAGGTCGGCTTTCCAAGTCGTTTATCGTAAAACAATTTTCCGAATCAGAAGAAATTGAACGACTTGGAAAGTAGTTTTACGGTGAACGATTCAGAGAATCGTTTTACTTGAGTTTTTCGTTATTTGCGTGCCGATCTTTATCTCGCTTTGTTTTTTTATCCAAACTTTTCTGCAACGCTTCCGTCAAATCTATTCCAGTTTGGTTCGCCAAACAAATCAAGACAAATAAAACATCAGCCATTTCACCAGCCAAATCATCTTTCGCTGTTAACTCATCTTCCTTTTTTTTAAAAGATTGCTCGCCATAAATTCTAGCCATCAATCTTGACATTTCTCCAACCTCTTCCATCAAAACTGCGGTGTTCGTCAATTCATTATAATATCGAATACCTATCGTTTTAATCCAATTATCAACTGTCGATTGTGCTTCTTTAATTGTCATTATTGCATATTTGAGTTCTAGAATAATTTCGTTTGTTTCATCAGTCAGAAACTAACAACGAAATTTATTTTATATCATTAATTATTTTTAAAAATTAAATCATATGTATCATCTATAAATCCACCTCCTAAATCATTCATATTCATCGGTGTAAATAACAATACAATTACATCTTGTCGTTGCACAAAAGGAAGTTTTTTATCTTCGGTAAATTTCGAACCACTTATACTTTTTTCTGTAAAAAATATATCATAGATATCACGATAATAATATAAAAACAAACTACTATCTCCCCAATAATAATGAGGAATGTCTTGTCCCCAAATTGTCCAACAAAAACTATCTCCAACCAAAGCAACATTAGGTTTATAAGGTTTCTGATTTTTGGGCTGGACTAAATAATTTTCGAAGTAAGAATAAATTTCCGACTCCAATGGAGCATATAAATTAATACTTTGTCCGATGTCATCATCTTCCTTTCGAACCTCGGTAGTTTTTATTATTTCACTTTTATTCAATCGATTGATCTCATTTTCTTTTCCTTTCAATTTTCCGATATAACTTTGAATCGAATCGGCTGCTAAGAGTCCTCCGTACAAACTCCAATGCACTCCATTTTTCGTCGCTAAAGCATGTTCTGTTTTTTCTTTTTGGTCCAAAAAATATTGATTAAAATCTAAAATATGAATTTTATTTGTGTCCGATGCTTCGTTATATTTTTCGAAAAAATGTAAATAGGTATCATAATTTGTCGAATCTAAATTTTCTAAATAATATTGATCAGGTAATTTTTCTCTAAAATATATTGCCTTGTCCAATGCGATACTCACTATAATGTCTATATCATTTTCCTTTTTCAAATAAGCAGCTATTGCTTTTAATTTTTCAACTTGTTCTTCTATTTTTTTTGTCCCAATAAAATCTAAACCTTGCAATGATCGAATATACATGGCTTCAAAAAAATAACCATCCTTTCCTTCGACAATCGTATTTCGGATTTCGCCTAGTGCATCATAATGCAATTGATTGTTAACTCGAACTGCATAAGGACGAATTTTTAAATCGCTTTTTAAAAAATTTTCTTGTTGGTTTTGATAAGTTCCATCCATCCAATTTTTAAGAGAAAAATGTGCAGAGTCTACTGGAGGAAACCAACCTCGAAGGTCTTTCGCTACAAAAACACTTTGTAGGATATTGGTGTGTTGTTTTAAAAATGGAATAAAGATTAACAACAACAATGCAAAGAGACAGATATATTTTAACTTATTTTTGATAAATTTTTTATTTTTTAAAATCGATAATAAATAAATGGATTTACTCCCGTCGCAATTACTTCTGTCATACATAAATATAACAATACAATTGCAAGAAATGATTTTAGGAAAATAAAATCATTTTCACCTTTTGTTCCAAAGAATGGATTCATATTTTTTTCAATAATATTGATTGTCGGTAAAAAACTAAAGAAAGATGCAACGGCTAAAATAATTAAAAACCTTTGCTCGATAAACCAATCATAAGTTCCTCTTGTCGTCGAAATCGCGAAATCAATATTCCTAAAATCAAACATCGTTACAATATAATTCATCGCTTGTGGAAATGTTTCCGCTCGAAAAATTACCCAACCAACTAACGTAATTATAAAGGTGATTAAAATACTCATTGGCTTTCCAATCATTTTATAAAACCGTAATAAAAACAATCTATCCAATATCAAAAATGCGCCATGAAAAATTCCCCAAGCAATAAAGGTCCAAGCTGCACCATGCCAGAATCCTGAGATTAAGAATACCATCCACAAATTAAAATATAATCTTGTTTTGCTTTTCACTCGATTACCTCCCAAAGGAATGTACAAATAATCTCGCATCCAATTACTCAATGTGATATGCCACCGTCGCCAAAATTCTGTGATGCTTTGTGAAATATATGGTGCATTAAAATTTTCAGGAAATCGAAATCCCATCATCAATCCCAAACCAATTGCCATGTCCGAATATCCTGAAAAATCAAAATAAATTTGAAACGCGTAGGCAAGTGAACCCAACCAAGCTTGTCCCATCGTAAGTGATTCCGCAGGGATATTAAAAATGGTATCTGCCAATTCACTCATCTGATTAGCGATGAGCATTTTTTTTGCGAGACCTATACTAAAGCGAAAAAGTCCGTTGAGTCGATTATCGATATTTTCGTTGGCAACTCGATTTTGTAATTGATCTTTTATTTCTGAATAACGAACGATTGGACCGGCAATAAGTTGAGGGAAAAGAATAATGTATAATGCTAAATCAGAAATTTTTTTTAATGGTTCATTTTTTCCTCGATAGACATCAACGATATAACTAATTTTTTGAAAAGTGAAAAATGAAATTCCGATTGGCAAGGCTAGTTTGGTCCAATGTACTCCGCTCATCCCTATATTTTCTAACAACATATTTGCATTTCCAACAAAAAAGTTAGCGTACTTAAAATATAACAATAGTCCTACATTTAAAACCATTGAAAAAAGCAAGTATCTCTTTTTTAAAAAAATTTCTTCTTTGTATATTTTTTTTGCTAGAAAAAAATCAATTACGATACTTCCAAAAAGTACAAATATAAATTTTGGGGCTCCCCAGGCGTAGAACAAAATACTCCAAACTAGTGCGGTGATATTTCTAAATTTCTGTGGCGTTAACCAATAGGTAATTAGAAAAAACGGAAGGAAATAAACAAGAAATATTGTACTACTAAATACCATTCGTTATTCCTTATTTTTTGAATCGATGATAATAGTGACTGGCCCGTCATTAAGTAATTGGACTTTCATATCTGCACCAAATTCTCCAGTTTGGACATCGAGTTCGGAAGTGATTTTTAATTCTTCTACAAAATTTTCATAGAGCGGAATCGCAACATTTGGTTTAGATGCTTTTAGGTAAGAAGGACGATTTCCTTTTTTGGTACTGGCATGCAAAGTGAATTGACTCACAACAATTATTGCACCTTGGATATCTTTGATAGATCGATTCATCACTCCATTTTCGTCATCAAAAATTCGAAGATTTCCAATCTTATTACACAGCCATTTGATGTCTTCGAAAGTATCTTCATCTTGGATGCCAAGCAAGATAAGGAAGCCTTTTCCAATTTTTGATTTTACTTTTTGATTGATAGTGACCGATGCTTCGGAGACTCTTTGAATGACGATTTTCATTTATTTTAAAATTCTTTTATTTTTCTTCTTTCCCCAAGCCAATACTTTAACTCCATCTGAGTATTGTATTTTATCAGGCTTGTCATTTACTAATTTTTTAAATCTAGGATAATTCACATTCAATCTTTCAATCTGTAATTCTTTTATTTCCCATTCCAAATGATGAATTTCAAATTCATTAATCGAGGTTTCCGTTTCTTGAAAAAGAGCATATCTTTCTGTCAACCATTTATCCAATTTTGATTTATCTTCTATTTTTTTTCCAACAGAAAATTCAATATCCAACTCATCATTAAATTTTGAATTACTCGATGAATATTGATGTGGAGTTCTTTTTGTTTTGGAAAAACGGTAAGGTAATTCTGAAATCAATTTTGATACTTTACACGATAAATTTTTCCCTCCTTCGATACTCAAAAAATAAACTCCCGTTTTGTTTTTTGACTTTACATACGTTCGAATATTAATTTCGTCAAAATTTGAAATGGGAGGAAAGTAAGGCAAATATTTTGGGCGTATTTTTTCCATAGTAAATGCAACTAGAGATACCCAAGGTTTTCCTTCAAATAAATCTATCTCAATTTCTTTCGGAACCAACTTCTTCAATTCATTTAAATCAACTTGCCAATGCAAAAAAATAGCTCGATTCCATTCTTGGTAAAATTGCCAATTTTGATTTGGAATTTTCCAAGGACGATGTTTCGTTATATTTAAAATTTCTTGAATTTTCATTTTGAATTTTATAAATCCTTTGCCATTTTTACTTCATGAATTTCTCAAAATTTTCAATATAATTATCCAGATTTTCCGTTAGCATTTTTTCATATTCCGCTACAAAATATTTAATCGTTTCTTGCTTTCCATCTTTCATTTCTGCTGCATTGCTAAATTCACATGCACTAAACCAAGCATTGAATCTTGCCACACTATACATCATCGAAGCGCTTACCTTTCCTATAGTTGCTTCTGACAATTGGTCATTTGATAAATTGATATGATCATCAGCTCTTTCGAAAAATTTCTCATCTACTTCACTCATATGTATTGTTTATTTATTTTATAATTTTTTACACCTATTATATAGCATCAATCAAACAACGTCGGCGGAGCCAAAACCTCATGATGCAATTCCTCTGAATTTGCTTGAACCGAATTTAATTTATCTGAAACTTGATAAAATTTTAATGAGTTATCTTTAACTGTTTGCATCATTCCTAATACTTCTTGAAGCGGAATATCTTCAAGCCATTTTTTTTGTACATCTCTTTCTGAAAATATTACAGGCATCCGATCATGAATCATTTCCATTTCTTTATTCGGCAAAGTGGTAAGTATTGAAAAAGTTTTAATGACTTCGTTTCCTTCTTTCCACACATCCCAGATTCCAGCCATAACCATCAAGTCATCATTTTTCATCATAATTCGATAAGGCAACTTTTTCTTACCGTAAGGTTTCCATTCATAAAAACTATCTGCTAAAACCAAACATCTTTTATGTCTAATCGGAATCCGAAATGAAGGTTTGGATGAAATACTTTCGGATCTAGCATTAATTAATTTACCTGTCATTTTTGCTTCATCTGCCCAATGCGGAATCAATCCCCAATTGTATGCTTGCAAATGTTGCGGATGCTCATTGGTCACCACATACGCTCTTTGCGTAGGAGCAATGTTATAACTTTTTTGTAACTCTTTTCCCAAAGTTATTTCCAATGCTCTTTCTACTTTTTCTTTTGTCGATGTAAAGGAAAACCTACCGCACATTTATTTGTTAAGTTTGTATTTACTCGAAAGTTTTTTCTCTAAATCAAAAACAGAAATCTTACTTTCGAACAATGGATTAGTTTGTAAATGTATTACTATAATTTTTTATTGAAACAATAATTTTTATTTTGAAACCAAATTCATTTTTCCAATAAACAAAATCAAAAAAGGTTACCAACATGGACTTTTTTTAATCATGTGTAACTTGGTAAAAGTCAGTTAGTTATGCAAATCCATTTTCCACATCGATTGTTTGTAAACTATGTGAAAACACCTATAGTTATCCACAACGAAAATACTTTCTACACAATGTCATTTTTCTAGATTGTTAGAAACTCTCTTTTTGTGGATATCTACATCAAATATAGACATTGATTCCCGACTTTTAGGAATGTTGATTTCAAAAAGTTTTCAATAGAATAACTTATACAGTACTTGTTTATAACTTTATAAGTGATTGATATAGAATGGATTAAAATGTTACGTAAGTGTTAGTTTATAAAACTTTAAAGTTAATAATGACTTTACATAAAAAAAACGGAAAATCTTATCTACAAACTAACACCCCTGATGATGAAGGCTTTTGAAGAAAAATTTATAATTAATATTAATAAGGACATTACTGAAGAGGAGAAACAGAAACAAACAAAACAATTTATTTTTGTGAAATGATTTAGGAGTCTTTGAATTGATGTTCTAATTGTTGTACTTAAAATTGAAATTTTTGTTTTATAAAATATTTTAAAAAATGAGTTTTGAAAAAAATATAAAAAGAGGAGAGGAAGTAATCTTGGAAAAAGGATTATTCGGTTTTCGATATCGAGCAAATGATCAGATTGCTCGGATTGTGAAAATTTGGTTGTGCATTGGTTTGTTTATGGTTTTTATGCAAGTCGTGATTGGAGGAGTGACTCGTTTGACTGGTTCAGGTTTGTCGATAACGAAATGGGATGTTGTGACAGGAACTATTCCACCAATGAGTAAATCGTCTTGGGAAGCAGAATTTGAATTATACAAAACTACTCCGCAATATGAAATGATTAATGATGGAATGGAGATGGGATCCATATTTGAGAGTGGAACATTCAAGTTTATTTACTTCTGGGAGTATTTACATCGTTTGTGGGCTCGTACAATGGGATTTGTGTTCGCTATCCCTTTTTTTATCTTTTTAGCGCGTGGAATGCTTTCCAAGGCTCTAATTAAAGATTTAGGAATAGTTATTCTCTTAGCGATGCTTGTTGCCTCTATGGGATGGATTATGGTTGCGAGTGGTTTGATTAATCGACCATGGGTGAATGGGTACAAATTATCCATGCATTTGTCGCTTGCATTCTTACTAGCTGGTTACTTATTGTGGACAACTTTTAAAGTAATTCAACCTTCTCCAAAAGTTATTCACAATTTGATGTTGAAAAGGTTAATGATAGCGTTTATAGTGGTTCTTTGTATGCAAGTATTTTTGGGTGGTTTGATGTCAGGAATGAAGGCTGGATTACAGTATCCATCTTGGCCAGATATGAATGGAAAAGTGGTCCCTGAAGTTATCTTAAAAAGTAGTAATTGGAATGTGGATAACTTAGTTAATTATGACTCTCATGGCTTTACTCCAGCCTTAGTACAATTATTGCATAGAAGTGCTGCTTACCTATTGATTTTATTAGGTTTTCTACTTTTTTATAAATCAAAAAAGATACAAGAAAGTATTGTTTTTAACAAAGCTAACATGCTGTGGATAACGATGTTGGTAATTCAAATTTTACTTGGAATATGGACAGTAATTAGTTGTAATGGAAGTATTCCTATTGGGCTTGGAGTAGCTCATCAGGCGGGAGCATTGTTATTGCTTGGGACGACTCTTTTTTGCTATTATCAAATGTGTTTAAGAGATCGTTAAAAACTGTTAGTAAAGGTGTGGATAAAAACAAGATTTGCAATAAAATGTGGATAAAGTTTATTTTTTTAGAGATATAAACTAACATGTAATCAACACCTTACCTATTAATTAAAAAACATATTATTTTTATTAAATTTTATAATTCACTCATATTTGCAATATTGTTTTTTTGTTTAAAAAATTATATTTGAGGATTCATTTTTGTAATTTATTAATAGAACAAATAAAAAGTTATTTTTGCAGATATTTAGGTGCAAAAAATATAATTGAAGAACCGTTGATTTTTGTATCTTTCTTTTTTGAATAAAAATATATTAATGAGTCACGAAATAATTGGAGAAGATAAATTTCAATATATAGAAACAAAAGGCGGCGAAGAAAATTTAATGTTGCTTCATGGCCTCTTTGGAGCTTTGAGTAACTTCCAAGGAATCATTGATCACTTCTCTGAGAAGTATAATGTGATCGTTCCTTTGTTGCCAATTTTGGAACTTCCTATTCGGAAGGTATCGGTTAGTGCTTTAGTAGATCATGTTCATGATTTTATTGAGTATAAAGGTTATGATAAGGTTCATGTGCTTGGAAATTCTCTTGGCGGGCATATTGCCTTATTGTATGTTTTAGCGCATCCTGAGAATGTTGGGGCGGTTATTTTGACTGGAAGTTCAGGTTTATTTGAAAGTGCTTTTGGATCTAGTTTCCCCAAAAGAGGGAATTATGAATTTATCAAGAATAAGGTTGAAGCAACTTTTCACAGACCAGAGGTGGCTTCTAAGGAATTGGTTGATGAAGTATTTGATATTGTGAATGATCGTAATAAAGCGATTAGAATTGTTGCTACAGCAAAATCTGCTGTTCGCCATAATTTAGGAGATAAATTACATCAAATCAAAAATCCTACTCTTTTGATTTGGGGAAAACAGGATGTGGTGACACCAGCTTTTGTCGGAGAAAAATTTAATGAGTTGATTGAAAACTCAAAACTTTTCTTTGTGGATGAATGTGGCCATGCACCTATGATGGAGAAGCCAGAGGAGTTTAATGGAATATTGGAAAACTATTTGTCGGAGTTGACTTCGTCGAATGGAGCAGATATATAGTATACTGAAAAAGGCGAACAATTGTTGTTCGTCTTTTTTATTTTAGTAAAATACGAATAGTTTCGTATTTTTTAATTTATATTTGTTAGTAAAAATATGAAAACTGAAAATTTATTAAAATTTAAGACACTTACTTCAATTTTTATTCTTCTTGGAATTTTTGTAAATATTTATACTTCTATTTTGGCTTTGTCAACTGAGCTTGGTATTATATTTTTGTTTCTTCTTCGATTTATCTTTATTCAAAAGGATTTTTAAATTTTTTCAAGTATACTAGTTACTTTTTTTGTTGGATTAATTATCTCAATACTTTTCTCAATAGTTGTTTTCAGAGAATTGAAAACAGTTTTAAATCCTAAGAAAAGAGAATGGAGGAATTATTACAAGAGGGAATGGCTCCAATTCAAAATGGAGTTTGGCTTTATCCAAATGAAGAAAATTCTTGGTTAATATTGAATTTTAAAAATGGAAAACAAAATGGGACGCAAATAGAATATTTATCAAAAGATAAATTGGATAAAGAAGTTAAGTTTTATAATGAAGGAAAAATAGATAGTTTACTTAGATATTGGAAAGGAAACTTAATTCAGATTCATTATGATTTTGGTTCAATAGAAAATGATATCATAATGAAAATTTACGCTTATGAAAATGAAAGTGTTGTAAAAGTAATAACACATTTTAAAGATCCAGGAAATGATACAATTATAATTAAGAATTAAAGAAATGTTCCACGTGAAACATGAAACATATGATTGAATAATTATATTAATAATCTGAGATAAACAATTGAGCATCAAAAGTTCATCCACCCAGCTATAAGAATTATTCTTGAAAAGAATTTTGGTAAAATTCTTTTCGTTCAACGGTTTGATAATGGAAATTTTAGAATTTCTGGAGGATCATTCTAAGAAAATGAAACGATAAAGGAATGTATTATTTGTGAAGTGAAAGAAGAAGTTGGATTAGGAATTAATAGGAGTGAGTTTTAATCCAAACTATGAAACAATTACTTATCCAAATGGAAATATGGTTTAGTATTTTACATATGAGTTTTATTCGGATAAATATAAAAGTAAAATTAAAGTGGATAATGAAGAAGCGAAATCTGCTGAACTTCTAAATTTTGAAGAGTATAATAATTTAACTAAAATTGGAAAGCATCTATTTTCAAGTTTAGTTTTTTTTAACAAAAAAAATCATGTTATCAAAGGTAAGGGATGTTTCACGTGGAACATTTATTGTGTTTTAAATCTTAATGAGCGTTTCATGTAAAACGTTTTCAATAGAATTAGTAATAAATTTTAATTTTCCCATTGGAATATTTTGTCAATAGAGGAGAGTAGTATTCAACTATGTTTCACGTGAAACAAAAAGCCCTGATGAATTATCTTCATCAGGGCTTTTATTTAAGTAAAGTAGATTAATAGTTTTCTAATAACCATTTTTTGAAAGAATCAAATTCAGTATTCATTAAAATAGATTCCTTTTTCTTATTAGCTAAAATAGCTAACCTTTCAGGAATTTCTACTTTTTGATTAATTACTTCTTCCACAGAATCAATGAATTTCGAAGGATGTGCAGTTTCTAAAATAATACCTTTTGTATTGGGATGATTCTTTTGATATTCTTTAAATGCTAAATAACCAACTGCTCCATGGGGATCAATTATATAGTTGTATTTATCGAAAACTTCTTTGATTCCAAGTTTAGTTGCCTCATCATTGATACTATATCCAGAAATCATTTTAGACATATTGTTCCACGTGAAACCAAATAAGTCCTGCATCCGAGCAAAATTAGATGGATTCCCAACATCCATAGCATTTGATAAAGTTCTAACAGAAGGCTTTGGAGTGTAATTACCAGTACATAGATAATGAGGAACTATATTATTTGCATTGCTTGCAGCAACAAAATGAGAAATAGGTAAACCCATTTTTTGAGCCATCAAACCAGCTGTGATATTTCCATAGTTACCACTAGGAACAACAAAGGCAATAGGGTTTCTATAATCATTTAACTGTTTAAAGGCTTCAAAGTAATAAAATGATTGAGGAACTAACCGAGCAATATTGATAGAGTTAGCAGATGTTAACCGGATTTGAGTAGTTAATTCTTTATTTAAAAAGGCTTGCTTTACTAAAGTTTGACAATCATCAAATGTTCCGTCAATTTCAAGTGCAGAAATATTATGGCCTAAAGTGGTTAATTGTTTTTCCTGGAGTATACTCACCTTTCCTTTAGGATAAAGAATAACAACTTTAGTTCCTTCTGTTTTATAAAAACCAGAAGCAACAGCTCCACCAGTATCTCCAGAAGTAGCCACTAAAATAACTAATTCTTTTTCGTTTCCTCGATTAAAATAACTCATAATTTGAGCCATAAAACGAGCACCGAAATCTTTAAAAGCTAAACTAGGTCCATGAAAAAGCTCTAAAATATGAGTTTGTTCATCCAAAGTTTGAATAGGAGCAGGGAAGGTGATAGATTTTTCAATAATTTCTCTTAAATCATTTTCAGGAATAGCACCTTGAAATAGTGTTTTAGAAACTTCAAAAGCGATATCTTGAAAAGAATAGTCTATTAGATTATTAATAAAGCCTTCTGGTAGTCTATGAAAATGCTCTGGCATAAAAAGACCGTTATCATCAGGTAAACCTTTCATAATTGCTTCCCCAAGTCCTACAAAACTGGAAGTATTTTTAGTACTATATAATCTCATTTTAATGGTTTTTTTTTAACAAAGGATAGCACCTTCGTGATTGATAGAAGAGATAAATAAATCGTTTTCTATTTTATTATTATTGAAGATTTTTTGCATTGCATTACCTACATTCTCAGCTACTAAAGTATTCGCACAAAGCGCAAAGATTGATGGACCAGCGCCAGAAATACTACATCCTAGTGCATCGGCATTTAGAGCAGCCTCTTTTACCTTATGAAAATGTGGAATCAATTGAGCTCGCTGAGGTTCAATAATTACATCATTTAGTGAGCGACGAATTAAATCTAGATCAGAATTAGTCATACCTAAAAGTAAGCCTCCCAAGTTTCCAGTTTGAGCAATTGTTTGATTTAGAGTTACTGTATCGCTTAAAATTTCTCGAGAGTCTTTGGTTAAAATCTTGATATGTGGATAAACAACAACTGCCATTAAACCACGAGGAACATAAACTTTATGAATATCTAAAGTAGTATTATCACGAATAAAGGTCATTCCACCTAAAAGTGATGGTCCAACATTGTCAGCATGATAGGCTCCATCAGCTATTTGTTCCCCTAAAACAGCAAAAGGAAGTAATTCCCTTTTTGTCAATGGTTTCATAAAAATCTCATTAATAGCCATAACTCCGGCTACAGCAGAAGCAGCACTTGAGCCTAGACCACTACCAAAAGGCATTTTTTTATTGATTTCCATTTCAATCCCCCTAGTTTCACCTAAATGTTCTAAGACTTTTTGAGCGGCAAAACCAGCAGTATTCTTTTCTATTTCGTACGGTATTTTCCCTTTAGCTCCAGTAATTTTTGTTATGTGTAACCCTTTGATTTTATCCGAAAAGCGAACTTTAATTTCATCTCCTGGTTTTTCCAAAGCAAAACCTAAGATATCATATCCACAAGCTACATTAGCTACGCTTGCTGGGGCAAATACTTTAATTCCTACGTATGACATTATTTTTTATTATAAATGGATGAGTCGAAAACCTTAAAACACTTATATTTATAAAACCCAATACAAGTATTTAATTTTTAAGCTAAAAAGTTTCCGATTGTAATGATTTCGGCAAAAACACCTGCAGCAGTTACTTCAGCACCTGCGCCTGGACCAAGAATAACTAATGGTCTTTCTTTATATCTATCAGTTGTAAAAACAATCATATTATCACTTCCACTTAAAGAATGAAATGGATTAGAAGTATCAACTGCTTGTAAAACAATGGAGGCTTTTCCATTTTCTAGTTTAGCGATGAATCTTAAAACTTTTCCTTCTTTAGCTGCATCAGCTCTCATTTTTTCAAAATAGTCATCTGCTTTTTCAATTTCTTCAAAGAGCTGAGCCACATTTTCTGCTTTTTGACAAGCCTCGGGAAGAATTGCATCAATCTTTACGTCAGCTTGTTCTAATGGTAAACCAGACTCTCTGGCAAGGATAATAAGTTTTCTTCGTACATCTATACCGTTTAAATCAGTTCTTGGATCAGGCTCTGTAAAACCCAATTCTTTTGCTTTTTTAACCACCGAGCTGAATTTTACGCCTTTGGTAAATGAATTGAAAATAAAGGAAAGTGAACCAGAGAGTACACCTTCAATTTTTAAAATTCGATCACCACTTTGAATTAAATCATTTAAGGTCGAAATGACTGGTAGTCCTGCTCCTACATTAGTTTCATATAAAAATTGTACACCACGCTTTTTAGCAATATATTTTAAACGTTCGTATTGTAAATAAGCCGAAGAAGTAGCTATTTTATTTGGAGTAGAAATGGAAATACTTGAATCTAAAATCTTCTCATAATGAGATGTAATTGCAGAATTAGCAGTATTATCAACAAAAATCGTATTCGAAAGATTGAAAGTTTTCATTTTTTCAATGAAAGTTGCTATGTCTGCTTTTTCATTTGAATTTAATAAGTCATCTTTCCACGAATCTAAATTGATTCCGTTTTCATTAAAAACCATTTTTCGGCTATTTGAAATACCAATGACTTTGATTTGTAATTGACTATTTTCTTTGAGGAAATCATTTTGTTTTTGAATTTGATCCAACAAAGTACTTCCTATCAAACCAACTCCAACCATGAATAAGTGCAATTCTTTTGTGTCTGATAAAAAGAAAGATTCATGTAATGAATTCAAAGCTTTCGATTCATCGACTTTATTGATAACAACTGACACATTTAATTCAGAAGAACCCTGAGCTATGGCAACACAGTTGATTCCATTTTTGCCTAGCGCTTGAAAAAGTTTTCCAGAAATACCTGGTTGGTATCTCATATTTTCACCAATGATGGCGATGATGGATAATTCGTTTTCAACTTTTACTAAATCGACTCCGCCAGATTTAAATTCATACTCAAATTCTTCATCCACTTTTCGTTTTGCTCGAGCCGAATCTTTTGGATTGACAGCAAAAGAAATCGAATGCTCAGAAGATCCTTGCGTAATTAAAATCACATTAATTTTCGCTTGAGCTAAGGAATTAAATAATCGAGCAGCAATTCCTGGTACTCCAAAAAGTCCACTTCCTTGCAATGTCAATAATGAGGTTTCGCTGATGGATGAAATACCTTTTATAGGGTGACCATTGCGAGAACTTTCTTTTGAAATATAAGTTCCTACAAAAGATGGATTAAAAGTATTTTTAATATAAATAGGAATACCTTTTACCATGGCTGGCTGAATTGTTGGCGGATAAATAACTTTTGCACCAAAATGAGACATTTCCATAGCTTCCGCATAGGTCAAGGTTGGAATAGTAAATGCGCTTTTTACTCGCCTTGGATCAGAAGTAAGAACTCCATCTACATCTGTCCAAATTTCAATTGCTTCAGCATTTAGTCCAGCAGCTAAAATTGCAGCGGTAAAATCCGAGCCTCCACGACCAAGTGTAGTTGTCAAGCCTCCTTTTGATGAACCAATAAAACCAGTTGTAATTTGAACTTCAGGATGATTGGCAAAATACTCTTGTATATTTTTAAAAGTAGAATCAAAATCAACTTTAGCTGCACCAAATTTTTTATCAGTTTTGATAATTTTTCGTGCATCTAAATAATTAGTATTGATTCCTTCCTTTCGTAAATATTGAGAAATAATGTAATTAGAATTACGCTCTCCAAAACTTAAAACATAATCCATCGTCCTAGGTGAAGCTTCTCGAACTAAAAAGATACCTTTTAATAACCCTTTTAAAACATCATGATTTTCTTTTAATTCTGAAAGAATATTTTCTCTTTCATTTTTATCAAAAAGCTCGTTGACAGAATCAATATGACGGTTACTGAAAGAGTCGAAATGTTCTGTGTACGTTTCATCACCATTTGCAGCGGTACTACTCATTTTGATTAAATAGTCTGTTACGCCACCAAAGGCAGAAAAAACAACGGCGAATTTTTCACCACGTTTATAATAATCTTTTAGAATATCAGCAATGCTTCTTATTCTTTCAGGTTTGGCTACAGAGGAGCCACCAAATTTTAAAACTTTCATTATCGTCCTTTTATAATAAATATTGAAGTCGCAAAAATAAGATTAAAAACTAAATACGCACAAGACTGATTCCGGCCATGTGCGTATTTAAACTTTAATTAACTATCGTAATTAAGAGTAAAAAAGTATTATCTAAAATTATAATATTAAATAGTCGGATGACTATTGTTTATCCAATTTCATTCCATTTAATTTTGCTAAATATTCATTCTCTTTTTGAGTCATTTGAGTTTTATCATCAGCAGTTTTATCCAAATATCCAAGTAAATGTAAAGTGCCATGAATCATCACGCGATGCAATTCATTTCCAAATGAAACATCAAAAGATTTCGCATTTTCTCTAATTCGATCGATACTAATAAATATATCACCTTCAATGTTTTTCCCTTCAGCATACGGGAAAGTAATTACATCAGTAAGGGTATCGTGATTTAAATATTCTATATTAATCTTATGAAGATAGGCATCGCTGCAAAAAATGAAATTGAGGTGGCTAAGTACTTTTGCTTCGTTTTGGATAGTTAAATTTATCCAATCAAAAATGGTGGATTGGTTTGGTAAGTTAAATTCAATGTCTTCAGAATAGAAAATTATTTTTTCTTCGACAGGCTCAATACTCATATATTAAATTGAATTTCTACGGTACTGCCGTTGTCATGAAAACGAATATCATCGCAAAGTTGGCGCATTAAAAATACTCCACGACCACCTATTTTTAATAGATTTTCTGGAGAGGTAGGGTCAGGTACACTATCAAAATCAAAACCTGGACCTTCATCTGAAACTTGAAAAGTGATTTTATTCTCACTCACTTCCTGCATACTTACTTTAACTGTTTTATTTTGATCATTACAGTTACCGTGGCGAATAGCATTATTGACAGCTTCAGTTAGGCTAATTAAAATGTTTCCATACATATCTGGGCTAATATGATATTTTTCCACTAGTTTTTCAACAAATGGTTCTACGCATTCAACATTTTTAGGATCAGAGGATAATCTTAACATAAGCGGATGATTCATTTCTAAATAATGGTTAACTGTTGATAGTGAATGATTAATACGATAATGAAATCCAATATGGTATTAATCATTCACCATTCACCATTTTTTACTTTGCTTTTAATGATTTATAATATTCTTCGACTAACATTTTATAGTAAGGTCGAAGTGATGGAGAAACAGTTTTAAACATTTCAATTTCTGCTTCTCGTTTTTTAATATATTCTTCCAATGAAGGAGGCATTTTTCTTTCTTTTTGAGAAGCGGTTTCAGCTTTTCTCTTTTCTTCATATTCTCTTTCACGCTCAGCTTTCTCAGCTTTCAACAATCGAGTCAAAATATCTTGCTGTCTTTTAAGCATTTCATTAGTTAGACGTTTATTTACCAAATCGGTCTCAACTTTATCCATCTGTTCGATAATTTCTTGCAATTGTTTATCGCCTTGTCCTTTTTGCTGCTTCTCTTTTGCCAGATCTCGTAATGCTTTTCGAAGAGCAGCTTGCTTGGCTGCCATTTCAGCAAACTGTTTACTACTTCCTTTTTTCCCTTGTTCCAACGCTTTTTTCATTGCGTCCATTTGTTTGTTCAATTCTCCTTGACCTTGAGACATTTTATCTCCCGGTTTACTTCCTGGTTTGCTACCCGGTTTACCTCCTGGTTTTTTACACATTTGGGAACCTTCCATCATCGAACTCATTTGCTGTTGCATTTGATTCATCACTTCACTCAACATCAATGCTAAATCATTAACGTTTTTCATGGTTCTTTGTTGATGTTCGGATGCTTGAGGTTTTTTTCGTGCTTCCAATTCTGTCAAGCCTTCTTTCATATTCACTTTTACATCGTGAATTTTTTCTGTTACAAAAGATTCGATTTGGAAAACTCTTTTACTTAAAGCTTGGAGACTATCCTCTATTAATTGGAAATCATCTTTCAATTTATATTGTTCTTGCACCAAGTCAACATATCGTGGAGTCGTTACTCCTGTTATTGAAAAATTATCGATCACATCTTCTTGATCAAAAGAAAGAGTCATTAAATTTTCTAACAACTGACGAAGTGCAGCCATGTCTTCTTCTAACTGTTCCATCTCCCCTGCTTCCATGGCCATTTGCATTTGCTCAGCCATTTCTTTCATTTTTCCCGCAGCTTTCTTTTGCTTGTCAGATGCTTTTTTATTTTCCTTTTGTTCTAAATCTTTTTTACTATCATCCAAATCTTTTTCGATGTCTTCCATCTCTTCTTTCTTATCACCAAGATCTTTTGGATTTTCCATTTCCTCATTTTTCTTTTCCATCTCCTCTTGCTTCTTTTGGATGTCGTCAAACTTTTCGTTGATCTCATCTTGTTTCTTCTCCAATTCTTCTTGAGGTTTAGATTCTTCTTCTGTTTCTTTTGCTAACTCTTCTTGTTCCTTTGCTAATTCTTCCAATTCTTCGATTTGCTCCATCATATCTTTTTCCATCTCCAATTGCTTGAGCATTTCGATCATTCGATCGAGTTCCATTTCTACTTCTTCATCATTCATTTCCATTTCTTCCATCATCTCTAAAGCTTCGTCCTTATTGAGTTCTTGCAACAAATCTTCGATTTGCTTCATTAATTCTTTCATCTCGTCACTCATCAACTCTTCAAACATCTCTTGCATTTGTTCTTGCTTCTCTTGTAACTCTTCATTAGGTTGTTGCTCAAACTCCTCTTGGTTTTTCATGTTCTCTTCGAACTTATCTTTTGCCTCATTGACATTTTCTTCCAATTGTTTTTGTTGGTCTAACAACTTCTCCAACTCTTTTCTATCTTGCCAATCCAATTCTTTTTTCTGTAAAATTTTCTCTCGCATCTTTTTCATGTCATCCTGAATCTTTTTTGATTCTTTCAATGACTCCTCCAATTTCTTTTGGATGTCTTCATTATTCTGATCTTCTTTTTCTTCCAACTCTTCCAACGTAGGCATTTCAAATAATTCCAAATTGGTCTTAGCAGATTTACTTCCATTCACCGCATCATTATCAAAAACTTGAAAGTAATAAGAAACTTCATCGCCCGGTTTTAAATCCAATTCTTGCATGTCAAACGTATAATCAAACTGTGCAGTCTTCGTCGAAGGCTTTGCCATTTTGATATTAACTAATTCTCCTTGTTGGCCATTTGCTTTTTTGACTCGATAGTTAAATGACAAATTCAAAATACCATAATCATCCGCAGCATCACCTACAAAGAATAAAAGTTTAGAATCTAAACTATCCACAAATTTCTCAGATTTAATTGTTGGATAAAGGTCAGGAATAACAGTAATGGAATAACCTACTGAATCCGCATTTGGAAGCGCTTTGTTAGAAATATATAATTTATAAATCTCATCACGCAAAGCTTGTTTTCTGTAATTAAAATTTTCTTCTCCTGCTCGATCTGTATTAATCAATTCTTTTTTCTCAGAAAAATTAATCGCAATCTCATCTGTATTTGAAGCATTGAAATCCCAATTAATTTTTGTTCCAATAGGTATAACTAAGTCGCCAATATTACTTAATGTTTCATCTTTGCGACCGATATAGTTGGGATAATCCAATGTGATGTCAAAACCTAAAATGTTTGGTTTTTTCAAAACATTCAAATTATATTTTTCAGACTCTACTCCACTTGAGAAGATTTTAAAATCTGTATTTTTTTGCACATTAGAAAAACGGTAAGAAAATTTATCTTGCTCATCTTTATTTAATCGATATTGATAATTATCAATGTCAACAAAAACTTCATTTGGCAAAACATCTCCTTCCACTTCTACCTCCAATAAAAAATCCTCAAACTGAACTACCGTCAAATCTTCTTTATCTATTTTGAAATGAAAAGGCGCATCCCGTTCAAACTCTCTGTCATTATTGTACAGCCGATTGGTACTATCTGGTATCAAACTTGGCGCAGCAAATAAAACAACTAACAACAACATCAAGGGCGGTAAAGTATATCGCAAGTATTGTCGATTTTTACTTAAATCAATCGCAGACTTAAACGGAACTAATTTTATCTTTTCTGTTTTTTGATTGATACCTGCAAAAACGAGCTGTGCATTTGGCGCACCTTCTGCCTGCTTGCTAAGTTGCAAGACGTTGAGTAATTTATCTTTTACATCTGGAAAGTGATTTCCGATAATTCCCGCAGCTTGCTCATGCGAAATCACTTTTCCCAAATGAAAATATTTCAATAAAGGAATTAAGACCCAACCCACAAAAGATACTGCACTCGCTCCCATAAAAGAGTAGAACATCACCTTACGGGTACCCGAACCAAAATAGAAAAAATGCTCCAAGAAGTTAATCCCCAAAAAGAGGACCAAGACTAAAGCAAAGAAATATAAAAAACCTCGGATGAGTTGATTGACATAAAACTTACGAATAAACTTATCCAATTTAGAGATAAGCAATTGATAATTATTTGTTGAATTCGCCATGGATTTTTCCCTTAAAAAAATTGAATAAAATGTTTTTAAAAACTACAACAGAAGCTTAGATTTTTTGCCAATTAAAAACGCTTTTTTTAGGCAAAAAAATATTTAAACGGGAAAGTCGATTTATTTTTCTTTCGTTTAATTTATAAAAATACATAAAACCTTGATTGTTAATGTTTTATGATTTTTACTAACATGTAATTTAGTCATTTTACGTATTAAAATCAATAGTGTTTTGAGGAAAATTAGATTTAATGGTGGAAGGGTGTTATGGAAGACTTTTTTGAGTGGAGTGGAGAAGTTTTTCTCTATGAAAATGAAAATAGCCACCTTAAATTTTAAGGTGGCTATTCGTTTATTTTTTTGAATTAAGATTAATCTAAAAATTCTTGAAATGCTAAAGAGAATTCTCCGTCGGAAACGCTGTAAGTTTGAGACCCACTAGTTTCTCCCATTTCACATTTGAAAGTCCCTGTAATTCGAACAATTTTCCCCAAAGGATTTATAGTTCCAAATCCAAGTTCTTCATGAGTATCTGTAATCGTTAAGGTACTATTAGCTGAAGGCATATTTATTTGTCCAGTACTAGCATCTATTCCATCTTGATCCATAACTAGACGAGCGTAGATAGCATCCTCACTATCAAAAGATATTGTTTTGCCTTCTAAATCAATGAGATCGTCAAAAGTGATTTCACTAACACCTTTGTAATATAGTGTAATATCACCGCCAATAAATCCGTCCAAAGAAGCCCATGTACTTACATCTGATCCAGAATTACCTCCCCAAAAACCATTTTTGGAAGTATAATCTTTTTGGTTTCCATCCAAATTAAAATTAAGATAAAGGTCTCCAGAGGAATCAGGACCATTTGAAGCATCATCTTTTTTGCAAGAGGAAGAACCAATGATGATCAACGCCGAGAGAAATAATAAGGTAATTAATCGAAAAGCGATTTTCATAAATTAAATTTTTAGTGTTAAAAAAACACAATACTAATTGATTTTTAAACTTGTTCCCAAAATAAAAGCCTAAAAAAGAGAAATGTTTAAAACTTCTGCATTGTTTAAATCATTAAAAACTAAAATTAGGAAAGGAAGGCTCGAATTAATGGCTAAGTTTTTTTTAATGAAGTAAAACTAGGTGTTAAATTTTTTTTCAAATCAAATACGTTAAAAAATGATTTTTTTAGCAAAAAGCTATAACTTGATTTTTCAAACAGACATTTAATTTTAAACAAACCTAAAAAATTACGAAATGAGAATTCTATCATTAGTACTAACCGCACTTCTTTTTATCAGTTTTTCTAACATTTCTAATGCTCAAGAAAATGCTTTAAAGCATACGGTTGCAGTAAAAGAAAACCTTAATCAAATTGCGAAACAATACGATGTTTCCGTTACTAATTTAAAAAAAGTAAATAAGCTTAAAGGAGATAAAATCTTAAATGGGCAAGTTTTGGAGATTCCTAGAAAGGATGTTCACATAGTGAGTGGAGGAGAAACTTTATATGAAATAGGACAAAAATATAACCTTACCGCTAAAGAATTAAAAAGTTGGAATAAATTAACTTCGAACAGAATTCGCTCAGGTCAAGAACTTAATTTGAAATCAAAAACAGTTGGTGCACCTAAAAATATTCCAACGTCATCAGAATTTACTGCTAAAGGTGGAACGGTTTATACTTCAAAACATGTCGTTAATACTAAAGAAAATTTATTTAGAATTGCAGACCGATATGACTTGACTGTTGGTCAAATAAAAGCGACTAACAAATTAACTAGCGATGATATTTCAATTGGACAAGAGTTAATTCTACCGCTTCAATCACATACGGTAGCTAAAAATGAAACACTTTCTCACATCGCTAAAAAGTACAAAGTGAGCGTTGCTGATTTGAAAAAGGTTAATAATTTGAAAAGTAATATGATTCGAAGAGGAAAGGAATTATTGATTCCTGGGAAGTAATCTTAAGCTTAGATTTTCAAAAATAAAAAAGGCTAGCAGATTTTCTGCTAGCCTTTTTTATTTTTGAAAAAGAAATTAATGCCCACGCATCAAATATTTGATACCATCAATTTCCATAGAACTGACCGTACGGTCTCCATTTAAATATAGGTAAAGTTCTTTTTTTCTGCCAGATTTGATCACCAACTGAAATTGTTCTTCTCCTTTTTTCGCAGCTCCATCTTCTCTTTCTTCAATACCTTTTACAGGATAGTTAAAGGTTTTTTCTTCCATAGTTCCATCTTCCTTTTTCAAAATCGTTTTTACTTTTACGAAGTAAGTTTTAGTTACTTTTCTTTTTACCACAACTTCTTCTTCCTCAGGTTTAGGTGCAGTAGCTTCATCATCTTCTTCGATGATTTCTTCTTGAATTTCTTCTTCCTGAACTTTTTCTTCAACTGGAACCTGAGGTTTTTCCTCTTCCTCATTTTTTTCTTCTTCCGTTTCGCCATTCATTTCAGCTAAAGAACCCCATTCCTCATCCGCTTCCTCTACTTTTTCCTTTCGCTTTTTCCTCTTCTTCTTTTTCTTCTTTTCTTTTTTTGGTTTTTTCACTTTCTTTTTTTTCTTCTTTTCCTTAATCGTAATCACTTCTTCGAAAGTAATAATTGTGCTGTCTGCCTCATAAAGTCGACCTTGAATACTGGCTTGTTGATCGACTCTGATGTATGGATAAATTTTCTGTCCCCATAAACTATCAGAATGTTCGACGATCATTTCTCCTAAATCTGTAAAATATTTTTTCTCCTGATTCAATACACTTTTTTTAGCATCAGGTAAATGAAAAATAATTTCTTGTGCTTTCTTTTCTTTTTTAAAAACGACTGCTTCTGCTTCCGCATATTTATTTAAAATAACTTTTAAATGACCTCGATCAGATGGGTTTCTTGAATTCAATAATAAAATTCGATAACCATAATTGGTTGGTTCCATATTATTGATTTCGTACAAACCTGCAATTTCTCGACCTCCATTTACATACAATCGACCTCGGGTTACTCCAAAAGAATATTCACCAGCTTCCACCATCTTAGGATTATAGTCACCGGGAACTTCCATTTTGAATGGTTTAAAATTATATCCAATCAGGTCAGTTGGATCTTTGAATGTTCTCTCGTTAATGTAGCTATAAGTTTCTTGTGCACTTACACTTAACGAGATAAAAATAAATACGGTTAAAAGGAATACTCTCATGTCAATTTCTTTTTTTTAAATCTATTAAAATGTTTTTTGACTTTTAACTAAGGGAATTCTTTTGGTGAAATAATCGGAGGTTTTAAACTTCGGATTATTTCAAACAAAAAATCATGAAAACTAAATTTTACTATTAACAATTTTTAGAATTTCTTTTTCCAATTTATCTGCTTTTTGTAAAATCTGTTTTCCTTTTTTCAATACATCGGTCACATATTTTTTATCCTTCAAGCCACCGGTGTTAATTTTTACATTTAAAAAAGCACCATGCACGGCAGCTCTCACACAAAGTGCGCCAACACCTGCATCAGTTACCGAATTAGGATTTCCAATTTTGGCCATTGCTTTGATGATTGGATACGTTTGCATGGAAGTTTCCATTACTTTAAATGGAACTTCAATAGCATAACGAGTAGCATCTTGAATAGCTTTTGATCGAGCAGTTTTTTCTTCTGCCGTTCCCTTTGGCAATCGAATAGAATCCATAATTGCATTAAAAGAATTGGTATCCTCGTCAACTAATTTTAGTAATTGATCTTTTAAGATTTGTGCTTGCTCTGCCCAATCTGAAAACTCTTCCCATCGATCATCCCAGCCTCTTTTGTGAGAAGAAAGATTAGCTACCATTGCAGCTAAAGAAATACCCAACGAACCAACATAAGCTGAAATTGAACCACCTCCCGGAGCTGGACTTTCAGAGGCAGTTTCATTGGCAAATTCTCTTAAGTTCATGTTCAACAAGTGTGCTGACTCAGGACTTTCCAATTGATATTCAATAATTTTTTTGGAAGCATCGAATGCACCCAACTCATCTAGTCCTAAACTTTTAATGGCAATTTTGATTAACTCTTCTTCTGAAACTCCAACGGACCTATTTTGTTTTTTTAAAAAATATTTCCCTGCATCTAACATTACTTTCAAAGGAACCAATCCCACCAATTCAGATCCTGTTACTCGTAATCCTCTTTTTATCGCACTCTTATTTGTTGCTTCAAAAGCAGCATGCAAAGGCGTTACATTTATATTAGTAATATTCATCGAAATTTGTGCAATTTCATATTCTTCGATGTACCAACCGATGGCTTTGACTCCTTTACAAGTTCCTTTCGTTCTAAGCGGTTCGCCATTTTTACCATTTACAATTTCGCCTGTGATTGGATCTCCTTTTCGTTTTAATCGTCCTTTTTCTCGAATATCAAAAGCGACAGAATTCGCTCGACGAACAGAAGTAGTATTCAAATTCACATTATATGCAATCAAAAAATCACGCGCTCCGATAACAGTTGCACCTGCCCGAGGATTAAATTGAGCAGAACCATAATCAGGTTTCCAATTTGGATCTTTTAATTTTTCAGGAAGACCTTCGTACTCCCCTGCTCGAATCGTTGCTAAATTTCTTCTATCTTTTTTCGTTGCCGCAGCTTCATACATATAAAATGGAATACCTAAATCTTGACCAGCATGCTTGGCTAATTTATGGGCATATTTTACGACTTCATCCATCGTAATATTCGCAATTGGAATTAATGGACAAACATCAGTTGCACCCATTCGAGGATGCTCACCAGTTTGTTTGCTCATGTCGATAATTTCGCTGGCTTTTTTGATAGCGAGATAAGCAGCTTCGATGACAGGTTCAGGTTCGCCAACAAATGTGACGACAGTTCGATTTGTTGCTCGCCCAGGATCTACATCCAATAATTTGACTCCATCTACACTTTCGATTTCATCAGTAATTTGCTTAATGATATTCATATCTCGTCCTTCACTAAAATTAGGGACACATTCGATCAATTGTTTCTTGCTCATTATTCAGTTAGATTAAAATTATTTTTTTTGTAAAAAAGGATAACCATTTAGTTTAAAAAACTCGTTGGTGAAAATAGAGGATTATATTAAAAAAAGAAAAATTTTCGTTTCATTGTGGCATCACTTTACTTTATTTATCGTAATTATAAAGAAGAAGTTTTGATAATTTTTTTCTAAAAAAGCATTCCTTAAAGAAACTGGATTTTTTAAGGAATATAAACAAGGATTCCAACAATGCAAAAAGCGATACTTTTAATTCTCCTCAACATATTATTTTTTCAAGCTGAAGCACAACAAAAAAAGCGCATCAACTTTTATGAGTTGGATGTGATCAGAGGTTTATATTATCAACCCAATACCATCAAGCCTTATTCGGGAACAGCTATTGATAAATTTCCGAAAGGGAAAAAAAGAATGGAGATGCCAATCAAAGATGGAAAAATTCATGGTGTTTCAAAAGAATGGTCTGATAAAGGGAAAAAGGTTTTGGAAAGAAACTTTACAATGGGAATTCCCAATGGAAAAGAAAAACAATGGTATCCTGAGGGAGAAAAACAGGTAGAACTAAATTATATCAATGGTAAGGTCGAAGGCATCGCAATTGAGTGGTATAAAAATGGGCAAAAAAAATCCGAAGGTATTTTTAAAAATGGCAAAGAGCAAGGCGAACATAAATGGTATTTTGACGAAGGCCAAACTGACCAAATTGTAAATTTTGAAAATGGTTTGGCGCAAGGCATCGTGAAAATGTGGTACCTCTCAGGGAAAATGAAAAAGGAAAGTAATTTCAAAAATGGGTTAAAAGAAGGCTTGACTACGGAATGGTTTGAGAATGGAGAAAAGTTTTTTGAAGGTTCCTATCGAGAAGATAAACCAGATGGTAAATCTTACAATTGGACTAAAAAAGGACAACTCATCAAAGAGGAAAAACATGACTTCGGAAAATTAATAGAATCCAAAAACTATCTCAGCGGAAATATTTTTACAGGCGATGGCTACATTCAAGTTTTTAATGAAATGAATGATTTTTTTACTTTAAAAATTTCAGGATCTTCTGTCAAGGCTCGAAAAGCAGATGAAATTACATTTATCGTTGAAGGCGATTTGGTGCAAATTTTTAACCAGCCTTCCGATTTGTTTTTTGGCAAAACAAAAACTGCAGAAAATGAAATTAAAAAATTAGAGCTATTTGTCAATAAAGAATCTGCTTACATTCAGTCTGCCACAAAAATTGAAATTGATGTCAAAAAAGAGGTAAAGAAAAATACCTCGGACAAAAATTATTTGCATTGGCATTTTGCTTCTCCAAGTAGTCAAGAAGCCGACCAAAAACCACGAACGGTTCAAGAGGAACATTATATTTCTTTCATTTGTGGAGACAGAATATTAAGTTTGTACGGAGTGGTAACGAACAATGATAAGCCTGAGGATGTTGTAAAAATACTAGAACGAATTGCCAATACTTTAAAAATTGAAAAAGAGCGAATTGACTTAAATGCTTTGGCGGCTTCATTGAAATAGCGAGTTTTATTTACTTATCAAAAACTCCTTTTTCTAAATATATTGAATATGAAAAAAATTATAACAATACTTTTACTAATTCTCAGTTGGCCATGTTTTTCTCAAGATGTCACCGTTTCAGATCCGATAACAGTTCGGTCAGATGATACGTATGATTTTATAGGGAAAATTAAGAACCAGTATTTAGTTTTCCATAATAAAGGGATGGAGTTCGAGATTAAGGCTTTTGATAAAGATTTATATTCCACTTGGGACAAAGAAATTGAATTAGAAAAAAGGCGATCAACTATTTTAGGAATTGTACCTTCGAATGATGATTTTTCAGTCATTTATACTTGCCGTAAAAAAAGAAAATTAAATTTATTATTGAGCCGTTTTAGCCCAGCTGCTAACTTATTGGATACTGCAACAATTAAAATTTATTCTAGTTTGTTGACTCCAAGTTTAAGGGTGATTCGATCTGAAGACAAGACGAAAGTTTTGATTTATCATATCAAAGAACAAAAAAAAGTAGAGGTACTTGTCTACGATTTGGAAACGATGAAAATCTTATGGGAAAGAAAATTGCAGCCAAAAGAAATGGCTTATTATGAAAAGTACAAACAATTTTTATTGAGCAATGAGGGAGATCTTTTTATCATTTTACAAAAAGAAAATAGAAAACTTCAAAGGGAAAAACATCATTATGAAATTCATCAAGTGACTGCGGATAATCAATATGAACTTTATACTATTCCAATGCAGAGTAATTTGACTTACGATATTCTTTTTTCTTATGATAATAAAAACAAGAATTTGACTGCGGCAGGATTATATTCTGAAAAAAATAGAGGCCGAGCAAATGGGTATTTTTTCTTGAATATTCCACCCAGTAATCCGGATAATCATACGCTCGTTTTTGAAAAATTTGATGAAACAATAGTTGATAATTTATTAGGAAAAAAGGCGGATATTGAAAAGGGGATTGCTGATTTGGATGTTCAAGAAATTGTACATCGATTGGATGGAGGCATCTTGATGATTCTGGAACGGAATCGAATTTTGGAAAGAGGTGGAGGAATGGGAAATGGTGGCGGTAATTTTAATAATCGATCAATTGTAGATTATTATTTTGATGATGTAATTGTATTTTCAATTCATCCTGATGGAGCTACTCATTGGAAAAATGTGCTCCATAAAAAACAATATTCGCAAGGTGACTTAGCAGTTTTTTCTTCTTATTTCTTATTAAAAACACCTTCCAATCTTCGCTTTATTTTTAATGATGAAATTAAACCTGAAAATACGGTTAGCGAATATGTTGTAAAAGGGAATGGCTCGTTTGAAAGAAATAGTGTGCTTAGTACTGACGATCAGCGGATTCAATTACGATTTGCAGAGGCTTTGCAAGTTGGGGCTCGTGAGTTTGTAGTGCCTAGTATTTTGAGGACAAAGATGAAATTGATTCGAGTGACGTATTAAATTTTTTACCGCAGAGTTTTATTTGGGAAAAAAATACCTTCCAAACTCTGCGGTAAAAATAAAATCACACTCCATGTTTTGAAACATACTGCGAAGGAGTAAACCCTGTTATTTTTTTAAACTGTCGATTGAAATTTGATAAATTTGTAAAACCTACCTCGTAGCAAATTTCCGAAATTGAAAAATCATCCAACAATAATTTTTTGCAAGCTACCGAAATTCGAAATTCATTTACGAATTGTGAAAAGGTTTTTCGAGTGCGTAATTTAAAAAAACGACAAAAAGCAGATACACTTAAATTGGCCACTTTTGCAACTTCTTCCAATTTGATTGTTCGCTGATGATGATCCAACATATATTGAAAAACTGTTTCTAGTTTTTTACTTTCGTTCGAAGTTGGGTTTCCCAAGAAACTTAAATTAGAAAGTAATTCCACTTCTTTCGAAATCGATAATCGGTTTAGAATATCCATTAAACTTAAAAATCGTTCAGGCCCATTTTTCTTCTCTATTAATTTTAGGAGAGTGATAATTTCGTTTTTTGTTTCCCCTTTGATGCGATAACCTTTGTCTGCATTTTTGATAAAATTTTTAATGTTTTTCATTTCAGGTAAATCAAAAAAAGATTTCCCAAAAGCATTTTTATTAAAAAGAATAGAGATCGCTTCCGCAGATAGTTTTGAGTTTTTTTTATAAAAAATCTCATTGTTCTGAAAACTATGAGGAACATTTGCTCCAATGACCAATAAGTCATTTTCTTCAAAAGTCGCAATCGCATTTCCCATCAAAAGCGAACCAAAACTTTTTTGAATCCAAGTAATTTGTACTTCTTGATGATGATGGAATTTATCATAGAAATGTTTTCCTCGATCAATTTGTACACGAAATGAAGTTTCTTCACTAATTGGAACCTTGAATGGTAAAACCTTCATATTAGTACTATTTTTTAATTTGATTTTGCAAATTTATACTTTTTGAGTAAAATAGTATCAGTATTAACTATGATTTGAAAAACGGAAAGATGAATATTGTTTTACATTTGCATCATAAATCATTCACCAAAAAATAAAATCATGCAAGTAGATTGGAATGGAGTTTACCCAGCGGTAACCACAAAATTTAATAAAGACGAATCAATTGATTTCAAAAATTTCGAACGTGGAATCGATGAACAAATTAAAGCTGGCGTTGATGGAATTATCGTCGCGGGAAGTCTTGGTGAGCAAAGTACTTTGACTGCCAATGAAAAAAAGGACATCGCAAAATCTGCCTTAAATGTAAGTGCAGGTAGAGTGCCTGTAATTTTAAATGTTGCCGAAGCAAGAACTTCAGTTGCCATCCAAACAGTAAAGGATGCAGAAAAAGCAGGACTTAATGGCTTCATGATTTTGCCTCCGATGAAATATAAATCAGGCGATCATGAAACAGTTGAATATTTTAAAGCGGTGGCGAATTCATCAGGTTTGCCATTTATGATTTACAATAATCCAGTTGATTATAAGATTTTTGTTTCAGTAGATATGTTTAAAGAATTAGTGAAAATAAAAAACATAACTGCGGTCAAAGAATCAACTCGTGATATCACTAATATTACTCGAATGAAAAACGCATTTGGAGATCGAGTAAAAATTTCATGTGGTGTTGATACCATAGCATTGGAATGTTTGGCAGCCGGAGCAGATGGTTGGGTGGCAGGATTAGTGAATGCATTTCCTCGAGAAACAGTTGTCATTTATAAGTTGATGAAAGCAGGCCGGATCGAAGAAGCCTTGAAAATTTATCGATGGTTTATGCCATTATTAGAGTTGGATATACATCCGAAGTTAGTTCAATATATTAAATTAGCGGAAGTTGCAACAGATCTTGGAACTGAATTTACACGTGCTCCAAGATTACCTTTGATAGGTGAAGAACGAGATCGAATTTGGAGAATCATTTATGAAGGAGTTTCTTTGAGACCAGACATGAGTGTTTACGTAGATTTGTAAAAACGATTAAGGATTGAAAATTAAAGATTTCCCTATTTTAGTTTTTCTGAAAAATCCTTAACCTATAATTTTCAATCTGTAATCCTAAACCATAAATCATTTTTATAAAAAAAAGATAATGAAAAAAGCCATTCCCTCAGGAGAAAATATAATTGGATTTAGTGTTTCCAAAATTGCAAAGGAAGTCATGCGATCAACCAATCCTGCAATGATGAAAGAAATCGAAGGAGAATTTCACAAAGCTACTTCGGAAGAAATTGACGCAGCTTTGGAAAAAGCCAACGAAGCATTTCGAACCTATAAAAATACTGCAGGAACTATCCGAGCAAAATTTTTAAGAAGGATTGCTGATAATATTTTAGCCCTTGGTGACCCATTGATTGAGCGAGCAATGGCAGAGTCGGGTTTGCCAAAAGGAAGACTTGAAGGTGAGCGAGGAAGAACGATAGGACAGCTTCGAATGTTTGCTGATTTAGTGGAAGAAGGTTCTTGGGTGGAAGCAAGTATTGATACTGCGATTCCAGATCGACAACCATTTCCGAAAGCAGATATTCGAAAAATGTTAGTGCCAGTTGGACCAGTTGTAGTTTTTACTGCAAGTAACTTTCCTTTGGCATTTTCGACTGCTGGTGGAGATACTGCTTCAGCACTTGCAGCAGGGAATCCAGTTATTGTCAAAGCACATGAATCACATTTGGGAACCAACTCAATGGTAGCTGCTGCGATTCAACAAGCAGCGATGGCGACCAAAATGCCAGATGGCGTTTTCTCATCATTGAATGGAACTGGTGTAGAGTTAGGACAAGCATTAGCGAAGCATCCTTTGACAAAAGCAGTTGCTTTTACAGGTTCGTACCGAGCGGGGAAAGCATTGTTTGATGCCGCAAATAAGAGAGAAATTCCGATTCCAGTTTTTTCAGAAATGGGAAGTATTAATCCAGTTATTCTTTTGCCGAAGGCGTTAGAAAATAGAAATGAAGAATTAGCGAATCAATATGTTGGATCAGTAAACTTAGGAGTTGGACAATTTTGTACGAATCCAGGTTTGTTGATTGGAATGGAAAATGAACATTTAGATTCTTTTATCAGACACTTGGTAAAAGGTTTTGATAAAGTAACTCCGAGCACGATGCTCAATGAAAATGTTTGTAAAAATTACGAGGCAGGCAAAACAAATTTGTTAGAATTAGAAGGAGTGAAAATGGAAGGAGCATCAAGCGATGCAGGAAATAATTCAACAGGACGACCAACAGTTGGATCAGTTGCGGCGAGTGATTTTTTGAAAAATAAAAATATGCAGGAAGAGGTTTTCGGACCTTTTACTTTAGTCGTAAAATGTCAGTCTGAAGAAGAGTTGATGAATGTTGTTTTGAATTTACATGGACAACTGACAGCAACTTTGATGGGTGAAGATGATGAATTTACGAAATACTATCATGTTATTGATGAGTTGAAAGAGAAAGTGGGAAGAGTTATTTTTAATAATGTTCCGACTGGTGTGGAAGTTTGCCACTCGATGCATCATGGAGGACCGTTTCCTGCGACAACGGATAGTCGATTTACTTCTGTTGGAACTGGTGCGATAAAAAGATTTGCTCGTCCATTGTGTTTTCAAAATTGGCAATCGAATGTTTTACCATTGGAATTGAAGAATGAGAATTTGAGGAAAATCTGGAGATTGGTAGATGGGGAATGGACCCAAAATCCCGTAGCGTGATTCTCCCGAATCACGTTTTAAAGAACGCGGCATTCAGGAGAATGCCGCTACATGAAAAAATATTTTGATGCTAAATATTTCGAAGGAACAACTTGAAGGAAATTTAGATTATCTAATTTTGATTGAAGCGTTGCAGAATGCTTTTCAAGAGAAATATATTGTTCCAATTCGACATCATCATAATTATCAAAACCCAAAAGAAGGAATTGAATCTACTTTATTGTTGATGCCAGCTTGGCAAGCAGGAGAATATTTAGGAGTAAAAATGGTGACCGTTTCTCCAAAAAATGGACAATACAATTTACCTTCGATTCATGGTATTTATACTTTGTTCGATGCGCAAAAAGGAATGCCTTTGGCTCAAATAAATGCCACGACTTTGACTGCTCAACGAACTGCTGCTACTTCCGCTCTCGCGTCTAGTTTTTTATCAAAAAAAAATAGCAAAACTTTATTGATGGTTGGAACGGGAGCTTTGGCACCTGAATTAATTCAAGCGCATGCAGTAGTTCGGCCAATTGAAACTGTATATGTTTGGGGAAGAAATTTGGAAAAAGCAAAAGCTGTAGTCAATTCTATAACAAAACATTTCCAAAAAATAGAAAAAAAGAAAATTGAATTCTTTCCCATAGAAAACATTGAAGCTGGAATTGAAAAAGCAGATATTATTTCCTGTGCAACGTTAAGTTCAACGCCTTTAATTTTGGGAAAAAAATTAAAGGCTGGTCAACATTTAGATTTAGTTGGAGCATATCGACCAGACATGCGAGAAGCAGATGATGAAGCGATTTTGAGAAGTTCCGTTTTTGTGGATACTTATGATGGAATGAATGAAAGTGGAGATATATCAATTCCGTTGGAAAGTGGAATTTTAAAAAAAGAAAATGTTTGTGCAGATTTATTTGAGTTGTGTCGAAGTGAAAAAACTGGTCGAAAAGATAATGAACAGATTACATTTTTTAAATCAGTTGGTCATGCGTTGGAAGATTTAACTGCTGCAAAATTAATTTATGAAAAACTTAGTCCTTCCGAATTTTAAAAGTCTGTAAGGACTGTCTAAACTAGAAAACATGGCTTCCAAAACTTTTTTCTGCGTTGATGCCCATACTTGTGGAAATCCAGTTCGAGTCATCGCTGGCGGTGGACCGAACTTGGAAGGAAAAAATATGAGCGAAAAACGCCAACATTTTTTAAAAGAATATGATTGGATTCGCAAAGGTTTGATGTTCGAACCGCGAGGACATGATATGATGTCGGGCAGTATTTTATATCCACCTTCTGATCCTCAAAATGATGTTGGTGTTTTATTTATCGAAACAAGTGGTTGCCTACCGATGTGTGGACATGGAACAATTGGAACTGTCACTATCGCACTCGAACAAGGTTTAGTCACTCCAAAAAAAGAAGGACATCTTCGATTAGAAACTCCTGCAGGTCTAGTCAAAGTCGAATATAAAAAAGAAGGACAAAAAGTCAAATCGGTCAAACTCACGAATATTCCATCTTACCTCGCTGCGGAAAATATAGAAATTGAATGTCCAGATTTGGGTTTGTTAAAAATGGATGTTTCCTACGGCGGAAATTTTTATGCGATAGTTGATGAGCAAGAAAATTTTTCAGGTATCCAAGATTATACTGCCGGAGATTTAATTCGATGGAGCCCAATTATTCGAAAGCGAATTAATGAAAAGTACACGTTTGTCCACCCTGAAAATGAAACGATTTTAGGTCTGAGTCATTTGCTTTGGACCGGTTCGACGATGGCCGAAAATGCGGATGCCCGAAATGCAGTTTTTTATGGAGACAAAGCAATTGATCGTTCGCCTTGCGGAACTGGAACTTCTGCTCGAATGGCGCAATGGGCTGCCAAAGGTAAATTGCACAAAGGAGATTCCTTTGTGCACGAAAGTATTATTGGCAGTCAATTTATAGGTAGAGTGGAAGACGTAACTAAAGTTGGGAATATTGATGCGATTATTCCAAGCATAGAAGGTTGGGCAAAAGTAACTGGTTATAATACGATTATCATTGATGATGATGATCCGTATGCTCATGGTTTTCAAGTGATATAAGATTTTAAGTAGCGGGACTTGGAAAGTCCCGTATCCAATATTTATTAACGGGACTTAAAAAGTCCCGCTACGATTTTAGCATATGAAAAAAGTAATTATCATTGGTGGCGGAATTGTCGGTTTATCTTCCGCATATTATTTGCAAGCAGCTGGTCATGAAGTTATTCTTTTGGAAAAAGAGAAAATGACAGATGGCGCTTCTTACGGAAATGCAGGTTATGTTTGTCCAAGTCATGTGATTCCTTTGGCGCAACCTGGAATGATTTCGAAAGGAATAAGATGGATGTTTAACTCTGAAAGTCCATTTTATATTAAACCAAAATTAGATTTAGATTTGATGTCGTGGGGATGGAAATTTTACCGAGCTGCAACTCACCAACATGTAGATAATGCAAAAACTGTTTTGCGAGATTTAGCTTGGTTGAGTAAAAGTTTGTATCAAGATTTTTCCAAAAAAGAAGGATTTGAATTCGCGTTTGAAGAGAAAGGACTGGTTGATTTGTTCCGAACTAAAAAAGGAGAGGTTAGCTTAAAAACAGAGAGTGAAGTTGCGAATAAAATTGGCGTAAAAGTCGAATATCTTTCCGCTGAAGAAACTCAAGCACTTGATCCACATTTGAAAATGGATATTTTAGGTTCAGTTTATTATCCAGGAGATGCGCATTTATATCCACATTTATTTATGCAATGTTTGCGAGATCATTTGAAAAAAAGTGGTCGAGTGGAAATTCATTTTGAAACAGAAGTAGAGAAATTATTTTTTTCTAATAAAAAAATCACCAAAGTAAATACTTCAAAAGGAGAGTTTACTGCTGACGAATTTTTGATTACAAGTGGTTCATGGGCGCCAGGCTTGGTGAAAAATTTGAAAATAAATATTCCTATCCAAGCGGCAAAAGGTTATAATATTACCTTGGCCAATCCAAAAATAAAACCTTCTCATCCTTATCTTTTATCAGAAGCAAAAGTAGCGGTGACTCCAATGGCGAATGATTTACGATTTGCAGGAACTTTAGAAATTGCAGGAATCAATGATCGAATCAATCCCCGAAGAGTCAATGGAATAATCAAAGCAGTTCCAAACTATTTTCCAGAATTTAAAAATTCTGATTTCAAAAATATAAAACCATGGTCAGGTTTGCGTCCTTGCTCGCCTGATGGAATGCCTTATTTGGGAAGATTGAAGCATTATGAAAATTTGACAGTGGCAGCTGGTCATGCGATGGTTGGAATGAGTCTCGGTCCAGCAACTGGAAAAATTGTTGCTCAAATTATTTCCAACGAAACGCCTCAAATCACACATCCAACTTTAGATCCAGATCGATTCAATTAATTACTTGGTTTATAATAAATAAGTAGAGCAATTAATCAGACAATCAACTTTTTATCAAAATAAAGATGAGAAACGGTTGCCTGATTAACTGCTCTACTAATTTATTAATCACTCCTATGTAACAAAATATTGAAACACCTCGTCTTCTTTTTAAATCCACCTTTTGTAACTATTTAAAATTTTGGAAGTATTGAATGTACAATTGAGATGTTAAGAAGTAGTTAAACAATTATTTGCTTTTTAGTCTTCAAAGGTCCATTTTTCAAAACCTAATATTAATTCTAAGTAAAATTTTATTTCAAATATGGCATGTGAACAATATTTGGAGTAGGTTTGCATTATATTTTGGAAGTTTATTCGAAATTTTATTCTGTTTTGGAGAACTTTTTGATAAATACAAGGGTTTTATGTTTTTAATAACATTTCATCGAATTTATTACTTGGACTGTCGAACGAACGACCATTATTGCAACTGTAGATATAACTTTGAGTCATTATAAAAAACAAACACATACAGCAATACTTATTTATTTATAAACCAAAGGAAAAGAAAACTTAAAATGAAAAAGATATTATTAATTGCCATGATTTTAGCCTCTAACTTAAATGTGTTTTTTGCACATAGTGGAGATTCTACATGTACTGAAAATTGTAAAGAAACAACTATTAATAATTTGAGAGGTGAGTGGGCATACACAAACTTTGCTTACCAAATCGCAGATAACCTTCATGCTTGTGAAGAAATTATTATTGTTAAAGATGCTTTCTTAAAGTTTCAATTTGATAAGAATGGAACGTACGCTAAAATTTATGGAAATGGAGATAATGAAACCATCGAGGTAGGGAATTGGGATATCACAGATGATAATCACAATTTGATTTTAATTCCAAAAGATGGGTCACCTGCTCAGTTTATTAAGATCAATAAAATGGAAGAAGAAAATGTTGAACTAGAACTTGATATCCAAGAAGCAGGTTTAGATCAAATTTTTTGCACAGAGATTAACGTATTGAATTTTAGCAAAAATATTTTGCCTTTGAATAATTCAATAATAAGATAATATACATCCGATTTTAAAATACAAAACTGGTTGCTTGCTTCGGTAGGTAATCAGTTTTTTTTACATCTAGTTTAATTGTAAAGCTTTTTTCATTTTTTCAAAAATCTCAGTATTATCATAAATGCCATGGAATAATTCAGCTTGCGGACCAAAGGCAAAAACAGGAACCATATCTGCTGTATGTCCATTATGTGTAAATGCAGTAACTAACTCATCTCTTGTTGATCCATTATTTATGGAAAATCCTCCACACTCATGATCTGCAGTTACGATGACTAAAGTCTCTTTTTCTTTTTTTGCAAATTTTAGAATTCGTCCTATTGCAGTATTAAAATCATCCATTTCAGTTATTAACCATTTCGAATTATTTTGATGTCCGCCCCAATCAATTTGAGAACCTTCAATCATCAAGAAGAAACCTTTGTCATTTCTTTTTTTCAAAAAAGTTGCTCCTTTATTCGAAATGTAGGGAAGATATTTTCGCCCATTTTGAGCTCTTGGAGGATCTTCATTTGCCGTAAAAAAAACAAAATTCTTTTTGGGATTAATATATGTTTCAAAAATATCTTTCTTCGAATAATCATTAACGTAATACCCATCATCTTGCAATTCTTGATATAAATTTCTTTTATCAGATTCACGTGCATCAAAATATTTTTTTCCACCCCCAACCAAAAAATCAATTTTAGTATCCATAAACCCTAATGCAATTTCTTCCATAAATTGTCTACGAGAAACATGTGAAATAAAGGAAGCAGGTGTCGCATGAGTAATTGGCGAAGTGGCAATTAATCCAGTTGCTAATCCATTTTTTTCTGCCAATTCTAAAATCGATTGAACAGGAAGCGTATCCATATCTACGCCAATAGCATTATTGTAAGTCTTGACTCCGCATGCCATTGCAGTTGCACTAGCAGCAGAATCTGTAATTAAATTATCACCTGAAAAAGTTTTTTGTAAGCCAACGACTGGAAATTGTTCAAGATAAGATCCTTTCCGATTCAGATACATAGATGCGGAAATTTGAGCTAACCCCATTCCATCTCCGATCATCAAAATAATATTTTTGGGATAGCGAATGGCTGGTTCTTCATGGTTATGTCCTTCTGGGGAGGTAATCGGGACAGTTGTTTTTTTATTTCCACAGCTTAAAAAAACAAAAATAATAAGTAGTATAATCCATTTATTTAGCGACATGAAAAATTAATTCTAAGATAAAAAAATAAAAGAGATTGACATCAAAGCAAATTACAACAAAATAAAACCTTTTCAATAACAATACTTTTAGTTTTTATGATTATTTTTGAAAACATCTCTTAGTATAAATTAGGATGAAGTACTAAAACCTCAAAATAACTATGATGAAAAACCTGTATCTACTACTTTTCTTTCTCTCTCCTTTCTTTATTTATGGACAACAAAATACTTCTGATTCTCTTACCATGGATTCAACTAAATCTATTATGGAAGAAGAAGAAGTTAAAAAATCAAAAAAGAAAGAAAGCATTTTTGATTTTGTTTCAAAAGATGAAGTTTTTGAGATGACCATAGAAGCTAATTTTGATTCTCTGCTTTTACACAAAAAAAGAATTGTTGACTACATGCCAGCTAAGATTTCATTTAGCAATAAGGAGTTGGAAGATGTAGATTTAAAAATTGAGATTAAACCTCGTGGGAAATATAGAAGAAAGGTTTGTGAGTTCCCTCCTTTGAGATTAAAATTCAAGAAAAAAAGTCTCAAAAAAATGGGCCTTTCTCGGAAGCATAATTCTCTCAAATTAGTATCACATTGTCTTGATGATAAAAAAGAAGCAAAGCGAAATATTTTAAAAGAGTATTTGATTTACAAAATTTATAACCTTCACTCAGAACATAGCCTTCGTGCTCAACTCGTCAAAATCAAATATGTGCAATCCAGAAGTGGGAAGCAACTATATGAACGATTAGGAATCTTGCTAGAAGATGATAGTGAGTTGGCTAAGCGAACTAATTCAGAAGTCATTGACAAAAAATATTGTCCAATAGATTCCATTGATACTTATAATGGTATTGTTCAAGCGATGTTTCAATGTATGATTGGAAATGCAGATTGGAGTATAACACATATGAGAAATGTGAAATTATTACGCCCCGATCCTACTAGCCTATTTTGCCCTTTTCCATATGATTTTGATTTTTCAGGTTTTGTTTCTGCAGCTTACGCCATTCCTAATCCTGATTATAAATTGAGAACGACGAAACAAAGAGTGTATTTAGGAAAAATGCCTTCTGATGAAGAAATGAAGAAAGTAGCGAAGCATTTCTTAGATCAAAAAGAAGCAACTATTCAAACAATCAAGGATTTTGATTTGCTCAATAAACGATGCAGAAAGGATGTCATCAAATACTTAAAATCTTTTTATGAAATTTTAGAAGATGAAGAAAATATGGCTAATGAATTGACCAAACTTTGTCCTAAAAAATGATAATTTTGCCTTTTCAAAAACAAAGGTAAATGTTACTTAAATCCATTGCGTATATTTTTTCTGTCGTATTCCATCCTTTACTGATGGTTACCTACATGCTGCTTATTTTACTGTCGGTTGATCCACATATGTTTAGAACCAATAGTATACAAGGCGGAATGCGAGATATTTTATTGATATTCTCGTCTACTTTTTTTATTCCCCTCATTTCGGTTTTGATGATGAAGGCATTAAAATTAATTCCTTCTCTTGAATTAAAAAATGCGGAAGATCGAATCGGGCCATTCATCGTAACAGGTGTTTTTTACATCTCTACCTACTATTTAATTTATCGAAATCCAGATATGCCTGTTGCATTTAAAGCTTGCTTTTTAGGAGCGGTGATTGGTTTGTTTTTGGCATTTTTTATTACACTTTTTTCCAAAATCAGTTTACATGCTGTCGGAATGGGTGGTTTCTTAGGAATGATTTTGATTACAATTCAACGATCAGAGTTATTTCCATTTATATGGGATGCTGGAATATTTGGAATAGTAGAAGTGAGTCTTTTTGGATTATTGACTTCGACCATATTAATTTGTGGAATTGTTGGAACCTCTCGATTAGTTTTAGATGCACATGAACCGAAAGATTTGTACGGAGGATACTTGGTCGGATTGGCAACTCAATTTATCGCACTCAGTTTTTTTAGTTAAAATAAAAATTGAGCGTCAATCTTCTGTCGATAAAAAATAGAAATAAACCTATTCTTAAAATCATAAACAAATCATACAAAATTTAAAATGAGCGATTTACAAAACACAATTGAACAAGCTTGGGACAACAGAAATTTGCTTCATGAAAATCCAACGAAAGAAGCTATTCGAGAAGTAATCGAACACCTTGATAAAGGAAAACTTCGAGTAGCTGAACCAACTGCCGATGGAGATTGGAAAGTAAATGATTGGGTGAAAAAAGCAGTCGTGATGTATTTTCCAATTCAACAAATGGAAACCTTGGAAGTAGGCATGTTCGAATTTCATGATAAGATTCCATTGAAAAAAGGATACAAAGAATTAGGTGTTCGAGTGGTACCTCATGCGATTGCACGACATGGAGCATTCCTTGCGCCAGGTGTAATTTTGATGCCAAGTTATGTCAATATTGGAGCACATGTTGGAAGTGGGACAATGGTAGATACTTGGGCAACAGTTGGTTCATGTGGTCAGATTGGAGAGAATGTACACTTGAGTGGAGGTGTTGGAATTGGAGGAGTTTTGGAACCATTGCAGGCGACTCCGACGATCATCGAAGACAACTGTTTTATTGGTTCTCGAAGTATCATCGTGGAAGGTGTTCGAGTGGGAAAAGAAGCGGTACTTGGAGCTAATGTTGTTTTGACTAAATCAACTCACATCATCGACGTGACTGGCGAAGAACCTGTGACACATCGAGGAGTTGTTCCACCAAGATCAGTTGTGATTCCTGGAACTTACACGAAGAAATTTCCAGCGGGAGATTATCAAGTGGCTTGCGCTTTGATCATTGGTCAGCGAAAAGAAAGTACGGATAAAAAAACTTCATTGAATGATGCGTTGAGAGATCATAGTGTGGCGGTTTAGTCGAATCAAAAATAATTCACAAGGTGACTTGAAGTCTAATGTTGTCAACTTAAATTTTTTGGAAAAAATGCCGAGGATTAAATACTCTGTTCTCTTCCTAAAAAGGGAGAGTAGGGAATTTAATTCCCGATCTATTTAAAACCAACTTATATTAATTTGACAACATTAGACTTCAAGTCACCTTGTAAATATTAGTACAGTTTTAAACCAAAAGACAATTGATAAAATTCGCCCCTTCCAATTTCGCATAATTAAAATTTGCACCTCGCAAATCTGCATTTTCAAAATCTGCATTTCTTAAATCTGCATTTTCAAAATTCACATTTCTCAAGTCACTTCTGGAAAAATCTAGCTTTGTAAATATACTGTTATGGAAATTAGCATTTTGTAAAAAGGCATCGGTGAAGATACTTCTTTCAAAATTTGAATTGGAAAAGTTCACGCCTTCGGCAAATGCGGAACAGCAATTTGAAAAAGGTAATTCCATTTTTTCAAAAGAAAGGTTAGTTAAATTTTTTCTTTCAAAAATAGCTTGCTCGCCTTCGGTTGATTCAATTTTGTTTTGATAAAAAGCGGTTACGATTCCTCTGATCTCTAAAACTTGCCAAGAGCCACCTACTCCACCTGACATTAAAAATTGATGATGTCTTTCAATAATTTCTTCAAGTTCCGATGGAGAAATTTGCATTCCATTTTCTGCCATTTGTCGAAGACCGATATGATTGATTTTGTTTTCGAAAAAACGGACTTGATCACAATGTGGAAATTGATCTTTGAGTGGAGCTTGATCTAAATTTAATATTTTTCCTTTTTCCCAAAAAGAATGAGGAGTAGAAATATGAGTGGGAATTTTTTTTAATAAAAAATCATCAGTTCTTTTGTAAAAAAAACTACGTCGAGAAACTAATCCTTTTCCTGCTAGTAAAAACTCCAAATAAGATTCCAAATCAGTTGTTAAAAATTCATCGGAAAAATGATTGTCTTCACTCAATGTTAAATGGAAATTTTCCAATGAAAATATCATGTTATAAAATGGAGAAAAGACATCAAAGATATTTTTCTCCAAAGCCATTTCTAAGGGTAAAAGGATAATTACTCCATCTTCAGATTTTAGGTTTTTTTCAAAAAAATCCCAAGGTGAAATTTCGTTGGAAGGTGAATGTTTTTGATCGGAAAAATGTTCATTGTTTTTTAGAATCCAAGTGAGTTGAAGTCCATTTGTTTCGCGATAAAAAGTTCGAACACTTTTTGGAAATATAGTGTTATATTTTTTTTCCAAAAACTCAAACTGTGATTCTTTGACAGGTGGGAAGGACTGAAAAGACAATAATTCTACTTGAGAATGTTGTCGTAATTCCTCCGCCATATTTTGAAATCGAGAAAGCCAGTTCATCGTTTTAAAAAAGTAATTTGTTTAAAACACTAAAAATACATTTCCTTTAATGAATTATGAAAAATCGCATTTAAAATAATTCAACCAAGCAACATTCTTTGGAAAACTTTCTCCTTACTTTTACACCTTTCTATCAATCAATTGCATCTAAAGTTCTAAGATATAATTATTGAATAGTCATTTCGGTTTCTTTTTTTATTCTTCTTCGTTAAAAAGCCTCGCCAACCAAAAGGTTGTCTGTGTTTATTGTCTCAAAAAATAAAAAAATAACCTCGTAATAACTTGTTCATAATTATATTTTAGAATTTAACTAAAAAATAGTTACTCAATATGAATTTTAAATATTTTTTTCTCCTCGTTCCTTTCGTATTTCTTTTCAGTTGCAAAGCTAAAAAAATCGTCGATACGATCCCTGAATATACTATTGAAGAACGAACATTGGATTCCCTAGTTGTCACTGCACCTCGAATTGTCAAAGAGGATAAAGATTATAAATTACCAAAATATAACGAAAGTTATCCTCGAACTCACGACTTGATTCACACAAAATTAGATTTAAAATTCGACTGGAATAAAGAGCAAGTGATTGGAAAAGCGACCTTGACTTTGGAGCCACTTTTTTATTCGAGTAGCACTTTGACCTTGGATGCCAAAGGTTTTGTTTTTAACAAAGTAACCTATGAAGGAGCAAGTGAAAATTTAAAATATGAGTATGATGGAGAGTTGCTTAAAATTGATTTGGGAAAAGAATTTAAAGCAAAAGAACAATATAAAATTTTTATAGATTACATCGCAAGCCCAGCAGCAACCGGTGGAAGTGAAGCGATAACTTCTAACCAAGGTTTGTTTTTCATTAATCCTAGAAATGAAGATATTGACAAACCACAACAAATTTGGACGCAAGGAGAAACGGAATGGAACTCACGTTGGTTTCCTTCTATCGACAAACCAAATGAGCGATGCACGCAAGAAATGTATTTAACTGTTGAGGATCGTTTTAAAACTTTGTCCAACGGTTTGTTGACTTCTTCCAACAAAAATAATGATGGAACTAGAACTGATTATTGGAAAATGAATCAACCACATGCGCCTTATTTATTTATGGTCGCAGTAGGAGAATTTGCGGTGGTTAAAGAAACTTGGCGAGGCAAACCGATTGAATATTGGGTAGAACCTGAATTTGAAAAAGATGCTAAAGCGATTTTTCTAAACACGATTCCAATGTTAGATTTTTTCTCAGAAAAATTAGGTGTGGAATATCCTTGGGATAAATATTCACAAATCGTGGTGCGAGATTATGTTTCGGGTGCAATGGAAAATACGACTGCAGTTATCTTTGGAGAGTTCGTTCAGAAGAAAGAACAAGACTTGATTGATGCATCGAATGAATTAATTGTTGCGCATGAAATGTTTCATCATTGGTTTGGTGATTTGGTGACTTGCGAGAGTTGGGCGAACTTGACGATGAATGAAGGCTTTGCGAATTATAGCGAATATCTTTGGTTCGAACATCAATATGGAACAGACGAAGCGGATTTGCATCGACGTGGAGAAATGAATGGATATTTTAATTCAACGATGCGAGGGGTGCATGATTTGATTAATTTCGGATACCATGACAAAGAGGATATGTTTGATGCGCACAGTTATAATAAAGGCGGATTGGTTTTACACATGCTTCGAAATTATGTAGGTGATGAAGCTTTTTATGCTTCGCTAAATAACTACTTGACGAAGAATGCATTTAGTTCTGTGGAAGCACATAATTTACGATTGGCGGTGGAAGCGGTGACCGGTAAGGATTGGAATTGGTTTTTTAATCAATGGTATTTTGCGGCAGGTCATCCGATTTTAAAAGTGACTTATGATTATGATGAAACTACCAAAAAAGCAACTGCAACGATAGAACAAACTCAAAATATAGATACGAGTATTCCTATTTTTAAATTGCCGATGAAGGTGGATGTTTATTTTGAAAGTGGAAAAATGACACGTCATAACATTACTCTTACAAAAAGAATCCAGACGTTTGAATTTGATGCTGGAACTCGACCGAAGCTAATTGATATTGATTCAGAACGAATTTTATTGGCAGATGTAAAAGATACGCATACAGAAGAGGAGTTTGTTTTTCAGTATTTGAATACTAAGAAATTCATGGCAAGATTTGAGGCAATTGCTGCATTGAGTGAGTCAAAAAATCCTGCGGCTAAAAAAGTTTTTATCAAAGCATTGGATGATAATTCATGGTTGATAAAAATGCGAGCGTTGGAAAAAGTGGATATCTCAAATGATATTTCCCTAAAAAATAAAGTAGCCAATATGGCAAAGAATGATGCTCACTCGAATGTTCGAGCTGCTGCAATTGAAGCACTTGCTGCGACGAGCGACAAAGCATTTATTCCAAATATTAAGAGTGCGATTCAAAGTGAGAAAGCGATGCGTGTTAAGACTTCGGCAATGAGAACTCTTTATCTACTAGATGCGCAGGAAGGTGTGGCTTACGCTAATCAAGTAAAAAATTATCCGAATCAAGAAATTATAATTACTGTTGGTGAAATTTATGCGGCAACGGGTGATGTGAAATACCTTCCTTATTTTGAAAAGAAATGGATGGAAATGAATGACTTCGAATTGATTTCTTTTTTCGATAGTTATCGAGTTTTGGTTCAATTGGCTGATGAAAAAAAGTATGAATCAGTTATTTCCAATTTGAAAAAAATAGGATTGGATTCGAATGATTCGAAATGGCGAAGGTTTGCTGCGACCAAAACTTTAAATGATTTGCGAGAGGAATATCAAATTGCATTGAATGAAAAAAATACAGATGGCAAGAGGGAAGGATTCTTAAATAAGAGGATTAAAAAATTGACGGAGATGATTGAGGAGGTGAAATCGGGAACTAAAAATGAATGGTTGTTGGAGGGGTATGAGTATTATCAGTATTGAATAAATCGCTTGACGGTTGCTATGGATAATTTTTTACGATTTTGTAATCGTCAGCTTAGCGTCCATCCATCGTCCATCGATTTTTTTATTCCTCCAACAAATTATACCGCTTCGCATAAATCGAAATTGCTTGAGCTAATTCATCTAGCTGAGTCGTTTCCAAAATCACTTTTTCCTTAAATAAAAAATCAAAGAAACTAGTTTTTCCATCATGACCATTTCGCATCGCAGTCATAAATCCTGCATGGTTATTTTCGATACGACCTGCTCGAACTAAGCGGTAAGTATGTTTGAAAATATCATACTCCACAATCAATAACAAACTATGAAATCGACGATGATGACATGAAAGAAATAATGGATTATGTAAAAAATCTTTATACTCATGTCCAAACAAAACCCGTTCGTAAAGTGGATAAAGAAAAAGATTAGTTGGAATACCCTTTTCGCTTAAGAAATCTTGAAAGTCATCCAACTTTGTTTTTAAAAGATTACTTGACAATTTTTCAAAATCCAAATCAGCATAAGGAAACCATTGATTTTTATCAGGATCAAAATACTCGGTATCGCCAATCCGTAATTTATAATCAAACTTAAAATAATTTGGAACTACATAACCAGGATAATAATATTCAGCTCCCGACTTTTTTCCAAAATCAATCTCCAAAAGCATGGTATAAAATCCCAAACTATACTTTGAATAATCAGGATGAAATAATCCCATGATACTTGCAATACTATTATCTCCTAAATCAAAAAAACTGGCCGCCGCCAAAGTATCGCCATCGTAAATACATGTTTCCCAAGTATCATAAATATTATAATCGGCATCACCAAAAAGTGATTTCCGTAAATTGGAAGAAACGAAACCACCAAACCGTTGTCGGTGAATTAAGTACAAATCATTCTTCTCTTTGTCAAAAATCGCTTTTCGCACGACGATCCTAAATCGTTTATTATTTCGGTTAAAAATCTTTCGAACACTTTTCCGAAAAGTATAATCTTTCAAATCTAGTCGTGTCCAAACCGCTGTATATAATTTGCCATCAAAACATAAAAACCGACAAGTGAAAATCATTTGTCCCATACGAAACCATCCTCTAGCGAGATACTCGTCTAGCTTTTTATGTGGTAAAAATTCGGGATAATGGATTTCGGTAAACATTAGATTTTCTGAATTGACTATTTTTATTGTTAAACTGTTATTACTGTTAAACTATTCTGACGGTTTAGCAATTCGAACAGTCAAAACAGTTTAACAATAAAACAGTAAATTTTATTTCCATTTAATTCCACAACCAGCACTTGGTCGCTGAACTAGACTTGTGGGACGACTCACCAACACAGCATCCAAAGCTGCTCGCAAATCTTTACCAGTCACAGGCACACCACTTCCAGGACGTGAACCATCCATTTGTCCTCGATAAACTAAATTTGCAGACCCATCAAAAACATAAAAATCAGGAGTACAAGCTGCATCATATGCCTTTGCCACTTCTTGCGACTCATCGTAGAGATAAGGAAAAGTATAATCACTTTCTCTGGCAAACTCCGTCATTTTCTCAGGCGAATCTTGTGGATATTTTTCTACATTATTACTGCTGATTATCACGAAGGCAATTCCTGCTTCTTGATATTCTTTTGCGAGATTGACCATTTCTTCGTTCACGTGAAGGACATAAGGACAATGATTGCAAGAGAAAATTACGACAGTTCCAACGCCAGATTTGATGTCGTCGAAACTCATCATTTTTCCACTCATGGTATCTGGTAAATTAAAATCGGGAGCTTTGGTTCCCAAGGCAAGCATGGTTGATTCGGTAAGAGCCATAGTATTTTATTTAAGTTATATTCGAAGTTAAATTTATAAACATTCTTGATTAATCCCTAAAATATATTTCTCTACCACTCCAATTTCTTTCGCTACTTTAGCACCGTCAAATCCTTTCACCATTTCATCTTTCATCCTCAACTTCATCTGATCAATATATTTTTTCGACAAAGGCAAATATGACCAATGCCATTTTTCTTCGTTGTATCCATGCGGACGTTCCTTTCCTTTTTTTGTATAAGGTTGATAAAAACCGAATTTGTGTGCATTATTTTTTAACCAATCATATTCTTTTTTTCCTTTTCCTTTTTCAAAATATTCATTGGTGAAATTATTCAAATCAATGTCCGTTCCCCAATGATGACGAGAGGTGCTTGGCATCGAACTAAATTCTAAAATCTTTAATGCACGATCTTTTGGATTGGGAAAATCTTTGGTGATATTTTTTACTCCAGTCGTTTTTCTTTTTCCATTCCACTTTGCTTCCCAGATGTTTTTTTGGGAAAAAAAGTTCCGAGTGGCGGATTTTATAACAAAAGAAATTCCATCCTGTTTGGCAGCGGCATGCATTTTTTTAAAAGACTTGTAAGTTTCTTTTTGGATAAACATGCCTTCACGGTTAGCATGTTTTTTTTCAATTTTTAAAAAATCATCATGTTTATTAGGTTCAAATTTTCCCATTAAAAAATCAAGAAGAATTGTTGTGTCGATTGAAATTTTAGAGGAAGGAATTTTTTCAGGAGCAGCCATTTTTATTTCAGCTTTTGAAATAGTTGGAGTTGATTTGGATTCAGTTGTAGAATCGTTACAAGCAAAAAATAAAAGGAGCGTAAATATTGTTATGAAAAATTTCATGGATGTTTTTTTATCATTAAATTTTTAAGGCCTGGACCAACTATAATAATCAGTCCACCAAATGCGATGGAAAACTAAAATTTCATCAGGACATTCTATTTCATTTTTTTCAATTAAGAAAAGTCCGTCTTTATCTTTTCCAACATCTTTATATTCTTTTAAAACTAAATCAAGAAAGCCAACTATTTCAATGGTTGAATAAGATAAATCTAATTTAAGTATTTCAGAGAAGTTTCTTTCTAGCCAAGTTATTTTTATTTCTACGATTTCATTTTTTCTTTCTAGTTTTTCGAATTGACAAAAGTCTACAAGTTCGCAACCTCCATCATGAAGTTTTTTTTGAAAAACTAAACTATCAAGAAGTATAATTTTGTTGTTTACCTCAAATTGAATTTTTTCAGGCTTACCAAAATAATATACAGTAGTGATTTTTGATGTATCATTTAATATACCTTCTTCTTGGTGTTTCCATCTATCATTTATTAATTTTTCACGCTTTTCTCGACCTCGTGGTGAAAAATTCTTTTTCTTAGATTTAGCAAGTTGTGCTGCATAATTTTTTTCTTCCTGAAATTTATAAAAAATAATTCTTTCATCTGAGTCAGATTTGGTTTGACTAAAACTCCAAGTACTTAGAACAGAAAAGAGGATGAAGAAAAAAGAGATTCTAATATTATTCATAAGTCTCAAATTTTTGAGTTGACTATGAACAGAGTCTGAAAGTAGCTTGATAAATAAAATCTTGACATTGATTATCTATTTTTTCTTTATCAATAATTACTAAAAGTTGTTCGATTGATTTTTCCATTTTTGTCTGTAACAATTTTTCAATCTGTTTTTTATTAGTAAATGACATCTTTAAATCTCGAATTATTACTTTATCAATTTTAAGATTAGAGTTTTTTAAATTAAAGAAGAAAATTGCCTTAATATAATATCCTTTTTTATCATCGTAAGCAGACTTATCAAGTATCTGCGTAAAATGTTCTAAAAAACGGATTTCTTTTAAATGAAATTCATCAACAAAAATACTTTTAAGATCGCACACTTCTGTTTTTTCTAAAGAAGAAGTCGAGAAACAAATAAAGAAAAGAATCAATGAATATTTGATCATGACTTTAAACTTGTTATGAAAATTTCATGAATCTTTTTTTATAAAAATTATTTATTGTTATATAAATCACAATCAAGACTTCCGCCAATTTCACTTACAAAATTTACGATGTGATTTTCTATTGAGAGACCAGGAGTTTCATCGCCAAAACTGAAAACAACCTGAAGACGATAATTAACTTCTGGGTGATCTCTTTTAAAAGAGATTAATTTATCTTTAATTGGAAAAAGCTTTTGGTATATCTCTTCTATTAATTCAAATATGATTGGATTGGTTATTTTAGCAGTAGAATATCTCCAATTTGTAGTAACTGGTATTTTACCTCGGGCATGTTTTTTTTCAAAGTTAGTAGGTTTAATCCCCAAGTAAGAATTGAAATCCTCTTTCTCCAAGTTTTCATTTTCTGTATTAATTCCAAAATAAACATAACCTTCAGAATTAATAAATGTGTCTTCCTCCAAAATTTTATTTATTTAAAATACAATTAATACTCAAATGTCATCGTCTCATACGGATAATCAAAAAGATATTGTTCCTTAATCAACTTTGCTACTTTTGCAGGAACCATTTTTACCCAAGCTTCATCATTCGCTTGAATCAATTCCAAAACTTGCTTCGAAAAGATATGCAAATTACTTCTATTGAAATTTTCAATGTCCACAATTTTTCCATCCACCAACAAGTGCATGTACAAATATTTAATCGCTTCTGGCACAGGTAAATTTTTACAAGTCATCAATTCCTCGCTTCCTTCTTGCATCGAAGGATAAACATACATCTTCATTTTTTTGGTAAATAACTCCCCAAATTCCATCAACAAACTTTTCTTTTTGTCATCATAATATTTGTCATTGATGATTTCTAACAATTCTTTTACGCCGATGACCAAGCCAACTGTTTCTACTTTGAAATCAGCCAAATAATTCACCAATCGTTGATGTTGTTCACAATTAGAAACAACTACTGTCTGTCCCATCGTACACAAAACTTCTGCCCGATCCATAAAATCTTTTTCATCTAGAGCAGACATTCCTTCGCCACCGCACAAATTATCCATTGTGATTTCAGTCAATAAAAAAGCCTTTCGAGCATCCACTTCTTCTTCATTTCTAAACTGCTCAAAACTTTTATTTATCATATCTTGATTCACCACAGTCGCAGGTCGAAAACTTCCTCGAACCACCAAGACATGTTTTCTATATAAAAATTCTGACCCATGAATATTTTGCCCATCAGGTCCAAACATCGCAACTTTCGTCAATCCATTTTTAACCATCATCAAACTTACCCAACGATTATCTACCTCTTTAAAATCAGGGCCAGTAATTCGAATCATATCAATCACAACTCGACCTTGCAAATTATCCATCAATGATTGTATCATCACTTCTGGATCTTCATGGTAAGTAAAACAAGCATACAATAAATTCACACCTAAAATTCCCACCGCCTGCGCTTGCAATTCAGTACTGTTATCCAACATTTTGACATGCAAAATAATATCATTCGTTTCGCCTTGAGGAGACAACTGAAATCGCAAACCTAGCCAACCATCACCCTTAATCGTTCGCGAATAATTCAATGCTGCAATTGTATCTGCAAAAACGAAAAAATTAGTATCTGGCCGTTCATTCGCCAATCGAGTCATCATCAAATCATATTCATGATCCAACATTTTGTACAATCTGCTTTCGCAAACATATCGGCCACTTGCTTCAACACCGTAAATTTTATCCGAATAAGTTTTGTCGTAGGCAGACATTGTTTTGGCAATCGTACCTGCTGCTGCTCCAACTGTAAAAAAGTATCGAGCGACTTCCTGACCTGCTCCAATTTCTGCGAAAGTCCCATAAATTTTATCATTAAGATTAATTTCGAGTGCTTTCTGTTCCGTTTCTAACGCTTGCCGTTTCATATAAAGAATGGTGAATTTAATTTTTTGAGAAAAATTGTGATTTTAACTTGACACAAAATTCATCAAAAAATAATAAGTTTTTTGAAATGTAAATTTACATAAAATGTGGTGGTTAGCTTTAGCTGACTGAAAAAAAATAGTCAAATAAGATATTCCTCAGTTTCTTGAACGAAAGAACCCAAACTTTGGTTTTCCCTTTTGACATTTAGCTAACCATTAAAAGTGGTTCGCTAGCTGAATATTTCTTATTTTTGCAAAATAAATATGACGAGATATGAAATAACACAAATTGGAGAACATCACACAAATTACTGTGAAGATTACGTTTTGACAACCTCGCTTGGAGAAGATCAAATACTTTGTGCAGTTATGGATGGATGTACTATGGCAACGGAAAGTTATTTTGCTTCCACTTTGATTGGAAAAATACTTCGAAAAGTTGCCAAAGAAATTTCATATAAATCGTTTTTAGAAAAAGAAGAAATTGCGGTTGAGGTTTTATTGAAGAAAATTGTAGCGCAACTATTTAATGAGTTAAAACATTTAAAGAATATTCTTTTCTTAGAAAAGGAAGAATTGCTCAGTACATTGTTAATCGGTGTAGTTGATAAAAAAAATCAAAGCGGAGAATTTTTAGCAATCGGAGATGGAATGTTTTGCATTGATGGAAAAATAACTGAATTTGAACAAGATAATAAACCAGATTATTTTGGTTATCATTTGGACGAAGACTTTGAAGAATGGTACGCTTCACAAAATCAAAAAATATCAGCTCAGAAAATTCAGGATTTGAGTATTTGTACAGATGGTATTTTTACTTTTCAAAAATTTGATAATCAAAAATACCAATCTTCCGAAAACGTTATTGATTTTTTATTGAAGAATAAAGACGGTTTTGAAAACCAAAACATGATAAGAAAAAAGATTTTTGAAATCGAAAAAAACTGGGGATTAAAACCCACAGATGATTTAGGAATAATTAGATTAATTTTTTGAGAAATAAGTATCGAGTGAAAATCTCAATACCCAAAATCTCATCATCACAATACAATATAATAATGTTTCCAAAATACGACGTGATAGTAGTAGGTGCAGGACACGCAGGTTGCGAAGCAGCAGTTGCAGCAGCGAACATGGGTTCGAAAGTAATGCTTGCTACGATGAACATGCAGACCATTGCACAAATGAGTTGCAACCCAGCGATGGGTGGAGTGGCGAAAGGACAAATTGTTCGAGAGGTAGATGCATTGGGTGGCTACTCAGGAATCATCACAGATAAAACGATGATGCAATTTCGAATGTTGAACCTTTCGAAAGGGCCAGCAATGTGGAGTCCACGAGCGCAAAGTGATCGAGCGAAATTTGCTCGGCTGTGGAGAAATATGTTGGAAGCAAATACAAATATTGATTTTTGGCAAGAGATGGTGGTCGGTTTAATCGTAGAGGGAGATGTCGTCAAAGGCGTCAAAACTTCCCTAGGATTGGAGATTAAAAGTAGATCAGTGATCTTGACCAATGGGACATTTCTCAATGGTATCATTCATATAGGTGAAAAGAAATTTGGTGGTGGTCGTGCTGGTGAACGAGCGGCAGTTGGATTGACAGCACAATTGTTGGAATTAGGT
>JBGCCY010000060.1:0-17227 GCA_045104975.1 Saprospiraceae bacterium | reverse complement strand
GTACACCCGTCCAACTGAGCAGTCACGAAAACTTGGACGCTATCAACAAACTGATTTTTATCGACCACTCTCCTATCGGAAAAACTCCTCGTAGTAATCCTGCAACTTATTTAGGATTGTCAGATTATATTCGGGACCTCTATGCGAGTCTCCCCGAATCAAAAAGGCAAGGATTTACCAAATCTCGATTTTCATTTAACAATAAAGGAGGAAGATGCGAGACTTGTCAAGGTGCAGGGAAAACACAAATCGGGATGCACTTTTTGGGTAAGGTAGATTTGGTCTGTGGCACTTGCAACGGTGACCGATTTAATGAAGACACGCTTCAGATAAAATACCTTGGATTGTCGATTGCTGAGGTGTATCAATTATCCATCAATGAAGCCATCACTTTTTTTGCAAGTCAAAAAAAGGTATTGGCAGGACTTCATATTTTGCAAGAAATCGGATTGGGGTATTTAAGGCTTGGGCAATCTTCCACTACCCTTTCGGGCGGAGAAGCACAGCGCATTAAAATTGCTAATCAACTCCAGAAAAAAGATACGGGCGATACTTTGTACGTCATCATCGAACCAAGTATTGGATTGCATCACGATGATATAACAACGCTCCTCCAATTATTTGACCGTATCAAGCAGCAAGGAAATACGATTGTTTGTATCGAACAAAATGAAACGGTGATTGCTTGGAGCGATTGGCATATTGAACTCGGCCCCAAAAGTGGCGCAGCAGGTGGCGAGATTATTCATCAAGGAATTCCCCAAGCAAGGCCCAAAAAAGTCAGCCACGAAATCAAAAAGGAATCGCTCTATCCGCAAGTGCAGCAGGAGATTATTTTAAATGGAGTGACGACGCATGGACTTAAAAATATAGATGTTCGGATTCCAAAAAATCAGTTGACGGTAGTGACGGGCGTTTCTGGAAGTGGAAAATCTTCTTTGGTTTATGATACGTTGTTTACGGAATCTAATGCTCGATTTACGGAATCCTTATCGACTTATCACCGCAGTTTTTTGCAACAAAATAGTGAAGCGAAAATCGTTTCTTTTTCAGGTTTGGGTCCCGCCATTGGAATCAACCGAAAAGGCGGAACTCCTTCAAAGCGTTCCACGGTGGGAACTTTGTCAGGTGTGTATGATGCTTTTAGATTATTGTATTCTAGGATTGCGCAACAGGAAGGAGAAATATTTACGGCGCAACATTTTTCTTTTAATCATCATCTTGGTGCTTGTCCAACTTGTGAAGGTCTTGGAGTGAAACGTCAATGTGATTGGGAAAAAATAATTGTTGCTCCAAATAAAACTATCTTGGAAGGTGCGGTTTCTACGAATAAAGCAATTGCTTATTATGCAGATGTCAATGGTCAATTTATAGCAACACTAAAAGAAGTAGCCCAACAAAAAAAATGGAATATCGACCGACCGTTTCAGCAACTAGACAACGAAATCAAAGAGGTCATTCTCTATGGAACGGGCGATGCGATTTGGGAAGTCACTTGGGAATTTAATACTAAATCAAGAATAGGTACGCAAGCCTTAAAAGCAAAATGGTTGGGACTCTGTCATTATATTAATGAGGAGTATCAGCGGAAATTGCATAATAAAAACATCAAGCATTTAGAAGCATTATTGCATGATGTGGTTTGTCCAACGTGCAGCGGAAGTCGCTTGCAATCCCAATTATTAATTACTAAGTTTTTGGGAAAAAATATTCATGAGTTGGCTAAATTAAGTATTGCGTCAAGCCTTGAATTGTTGGAACAAACAAATCAGGAACTTGATTCAGTTGTTTTGGCAATTAGTAAAGTAGTTTTACCTAGCGTCAAAAAATCATTGCAGACGATGATTGATTTAGGTTTGGGTTATTTGAATTTGGATCGAACGGTGAGTTCCCTTTCAGGTGGAGAACGACAACGGGTGACGCTTGCAGGTCAACTCTCTACGCACCTCTTTGGCGTGACCTATGTGTTGGATGAACCAACGATTGGATTGGATGAAGCGCAAGTTGCTGTTTTGTCAAAAGTATTAAAAAGCATTATCGCCAATGGAAATACGGTGGTCGTGGTGGAACATGATTCTTCTTTTATTCGAAGTGCAGATTACTTAATTGAGATGGGACCAGGTGCAGGAAGAGCAGGTGGCGAAGTGATTTATCAAGGGAAGGTCAGCGAACTCGCACAAGCAAAACATTCGTTGACTTATCAGATGTTTCAAGCGCAACAAGTTGCTCCTGTCAAGATAGAAAAAATAAAAGGGAAACCTTTTGGCGTGAACAGCGCATACGCTAACAATTTAAAAAACATTCAGGTCAACTTTTTTTCCAAACAAATTACCGCCGTCACGGGTGTGTCGGGAAGTGGAAAATCTAGTTTGATCAAAGAGGTGTTGTATCGTTCTTGGTTGCAGCATCGTCCGGTGAATTGTACTGCCATAAATGGCATGGAACAATTTGAGGAAGTGTTGCTGATTGATCAAGAGATACTTACGCAAAATAGATTGAGTACGCCCGCAACTTATACTGGAATTATGGAACATCTAAAAACCATATTTTCAAAAACGGAATTTGCAAAAGAAGCGGGACTGAAGAAAGCAGATTTTTCCTATCAAAGTAAAAATGGAAAGTGTACCACTTGTGGCGGTCATGGAAAACTAAAAACGAGTATGGATTTTATGAGCGACATCTGGCTGACTTGTGATAGTTGCAAAGGCATGCGTTATAATTCAACTCTTCTTGCTTGTAAATATAATGGACGTTCGATTGGAGAAGTTTTGCGGATGACGGTGCAGGAGGCGATGGCGTTTTTTGAGGATAAAAATCTTTTGGAAAAATTGGAATTACTACAGCGGGTAGGCTTAGGGCATTTACTGTTGGGGCAAGCTGGTAATACTTGGTCTGGCGGGGAAGCGCAACGTTTGAAATTGGCGAAGTCTATGTTGGGAAAACGAAAGGGGGCGACTTTGTATCTGTTTGATGAACCAAGTACGGGTTTGCATTATTTTGATATTTTACGTTTGATTGCGGTTTTTGAATCGTTGGTTAATGATGGTGATTCGGTCATTTTTATTGAACATAATCAAACTTTGATTGAGTCTGCTGATAAGGTGATTACCTTAGGTCCGGGATGTGGGGAGCAGGGTGGCAAGGTAATTTAAGCTAGACAAAGTTGGCATGGATAGGTTCAGTCAACTTTATCTAGCTTAAATAATCCTAAAAATCAAAATCATGAACCCAATAGGGTTGTTCCCCTTGACAGCTCATTCAACTCTACATTCATCCTCAGTTTTAGATTCTAAAAGAATCATTTCTTCAGCGTTCATCTCTCCTTCCTTTTATCTCTCTTTAAATGGCGCGCGAGCGGGCCTAAAAATATAAAAGTCAATAACCTTAATAATAAACTTTTCTTAAAATTCATTTTTTCTATTAATAAAATTTTGTTTCTGTGTTTTAAATAACATAGAACTATACAATAGACCCGTTTTGGGACTATTGATGTATGCCCTTTTCTCTTCTTGTTTAAGCGCTCGAAACGAAATACATTTCTATTTTACCCTTTCCCTTGGCTTCAATCTTTCCTCTCGATTCAAACACAAAGTCAGAATCATTCTTCAGCAATATATAGGTGCTATGGCTAATGTTTACTTTTTTCGCTTCACCTAATGATTCAATACGACTAGCCGTGTTGACCGTATCGCCCCAAATATCGTACTGAAACTTCTTTATCCCTACAATGCCTGCTATAACAGGGCCAGTGTGGATGCCTAAGCGCATCTCGAATCCGCTTTTTTCAACTGCACTCAGTATTGCTTTTCGGTTGCTAATGAAGTCTTGCATTTCCAATGCGGCCAGGACAGTATTTTTTGTCGAGTTATCAGTTGGCACGGGCAGCCCCCCGACAGCCATGTAGGCATCACCTATGGTTTTTATTTTTTCGATGCCGTATTTCTCTGTAATGCCATCAAAAGCTTCAAAGCAATGGTTGATCTCGTCGACCAATTCTGAAGCGGTAAGCTTTTCAGATATTTCGGTGAAGGAAATAAAATCAGTAAATAGAACACTTACTCCATCAAAATCACGTGCATCAGCCTTGCCCTTTTCTTTGAGTTCTTTAGCGACTTCGGCGGGAAGGATGTTGAGTAAAAGGTTTTCAAAGCGGTCTTTTTCTTTCGAAATGATATCCCGAGACTTACGCGTGTACCGCCAGCGATTGTAAAAACCAGCGGCTAGCAATAGGACTAGAATCCCACCACCTATCATCCAGTTACGGGTCAGATTTCTTTTCCTAATTTCTGCTTCATGTGCAGCTTGTATCAGACGGGCTTCCTCCGCTTTGGTAATACTATCCTGAAGCATGATCTTTTCAAACTCCATCTGTTCCAATTTTTTGACCGTTTCCTCTGTTTGAAGGCTGTCCTCCACCGCCCGCATTTTCTCCATGTACACCAAAGCTTCATCACTATTGCCCAGAGCCTTGTAAGTATCGAAGAGACATTGACAAGCCTTCTTTTGCCTGTCCAATATCTTTATTTCTTGGGCCTGTTCCAATCCTTTTTGGCAAAAATCCAGGGCCTTTTGATAATCGCCTTGGATTCTATAAATAGTTCCAATACTTCCCAGAGAAGTAGCGGTTCCCCTTTTATCCCCAATTTCCTCAAAGCTTAATAAACTCCTGCGGGAATAATCAATCGCCTTTGGATAATCGTTTAGTTGGCTATAAACAAGCCCAATATTCATCAGGGAATAAGCGATTCCCTTTTTATCCCCAATTTCATCAAAACTTGATAAGCTTCTGCGGTAATAGTCAATCGCCTTTGAATAATCGCTTAGTTGACTGTAAACAAGCCCAATATTCATCAGAGAGGTAGCGATTCCCTTTTTATCCCCAATTTCATCAAAGCTTGATAAACTTCTGCGGTAATAGTCAATCGCTCTGGAACCATTGTCTAGTTGACCATAAATAGTCCCAATATTATTTAGAGAAGAAGCGATTTTTCCTTTATCTCCAATTTCTTCCTTGATTTTTAAGCTTTGCTGGTAATAATCCAATGCCCTGAGATTATCGCCTAGTCTAGCATAAATAATCCCAATATTATTTAGGGAAGAAGCGATTCCGCTTTTATCCCTAATTTCCTCCTTGATCTTTAAGCTTCGCTGGTAATAGTCCAGTACTTTTGGATAATCGTCTTTGATCGCAAATGTACGGCCTTGTAAGTTTAACGCCCTAGCCATTTGCTTTTTCAGGCCTTTACTCTGTGCAAAGTCATATTGCAATTGAGCAAAATAATAAGCAGAATCAGGATGGGAATAGAGGTAACCATTCACTGTAAACTTATGAATGGCTTCTAACCGAATGGTGTCCACATGGGTTTCGTCTTGCCAAGCATTCCAAAGAGAGTCGAGATTCTGCGCATTTATTGATTGCCATGAGCATACTGAAAATATTGCCGTAATTGCAAAATGAGTAAGGTGAGATTTCATAGAGTAAGGCCTTTAAATTCTAAATTACGGTTCACTGTATCATGAAAATTTAATCGTTTAAAAATGTTTAAGGAGATTAGTTAATCTAGAGAAATTAATTTTTACTGGGAGTACTACTAAGGAATCGATAGTTTTACCTTTTAATTTTGGTTTGTCACATCTATCGAATGGTACGCAATTTATGTATATGCACCTATTTCGTTCATGTCCCTTTTATATTTAAAATTATATACCCATTATGCATTTCATAACCAATTGATAACAAGTCATTTACTTTATTGCCAATTTTATTTCTTTAAAGTACTAATTTTCAAAACATTACTTAATAATAAAGGGTACACTCTCTGCTTGATAAATTTCATTTGTTGAAAGTTCTAATATCATTTTTACATGAAACTCTTTATCGAGGGTAGGTGCTGTGCTTAAATCAAGTTCAAATAGTTCTTTTTGAATCAAGGATGAGTCAATGGCTAAATATTCATTTAAGTTAAATGGTGTTCCACGAACATTTAAAATGTCATTAATAGTATCGTTTGCCATATATTCACTGTTAAAATCGTTTAAAGTCAAAACGGTTAAAGAATTTATACTTTCCTCTTTAGAGCCATTTGCCCCATTCGATAGACAATCCTCTGCATAGCCTGTATTAATCAAAGAAAACTCAAATTGAGATTTCTTTTCAAAGTTATTTACCAGATATTCAACTTTAAAAGATAAAGCCAAACTCCTATAAAAAGAAAACTCTACTTCTTCATTTTCTTCTATTTCATCGCCTGAGGATGTTGTATAATTAACGATTTCAAATCCCTGAATATCAAAAAATTCACCTTCAAAAGGTGGACATTTATCACAGGTCTGAAAAGTAAAGCCCATTGTTAAAAGGAGTGTTAATGTGAGGATTTTTATTTTTTTCATCGTTAATTTATTATACTTTTTTCAATTTTTTAGTTAAATGCAACGGTACGACTAATGCAGTAGCGCCTCTGTGAGGTAAGTGCAGATATAGGATGATATATGGTGTTCTCATACGTTATTTATTCCATGAGTAGAATGTCTAAATTTCCAATAAAAATTTCACCTAATGTATTCTCTAAGAATTGGAAAGATATATTAAGAGAGTTTGCAGCAGTTGATAGGCATTCAACTTGCAAGTTGAAATTATCTATGGTATTATCCCATTCGAATATTTCTTTTGGCAGACTTCTATTGAAGGAAGTAAAATTATTATCAGTATTCTTTACAAATATTCTGTTCACGGCTATTCTGTTTTTCTTGACTCAAATTTAGAGATTCCCTAAGCAATAAAACTGACACTATATAACATAAAAAAGACAATCACTAGTTCAAAAGTGACTTCCCATATTTCAAAAGTGACTCGCTGCCACCACCTCTAAAAAACAGAGGTAACAAAAAGCACAAACGCTAGCGCTATCCGCTCCTGCGACCCACCTCTAAAAAACAGAGATAACTAAAAAGCAAGGACGTTGGCATTGAGCGCTTGCCCTCTGACCCGTGTTTACTTTTTAGTATTCACATTGTTAGTATAATCGCTTAAGAGTAAACACGGTTCGGAGGATCAGCGCTAGCTGCGATGTTTATATACTTACAGGCTTGGGACGAGCGGTCGTTGCTAGCGACGATTTGTTTATTGGCCGCAGAGGTAGAACCAGCGGAGAATCAACTTTAAAAAAAAAGTCAATTCCTAATTTAAAACAACACCCTTAAGTCTTTATTTCTGTCGAACAACTTTTAAGTAATGAACTTGTAAGTCATTTATTTTTAGTGCTATAAAATAATGTCCATTTGCGAGACTATTATCTGGTTTCCACTCTGCCTCATATTTTTCAGGTGTGAGTATTCTTTCCTCCAAAGTTGCAACCATCTTCCCGGACAAATCAAAAACCATCAAACTTACTTTTGCTTTTTTAAAAACTCCATACTTGATGGTTAATGTATCAGAAAATGGATTGGGGAAAGTTTTATAAATCATCCCTTTGTCGATGTGAAGATTTTTCAAACTCGTCACTCCATCTCCATTAATTATTATATCAAAAGTTCCTTCTAACTTTCCATCTGCATTTGTCGTCAAAGGAATAATTCGATCCGTTGCGTTAAACTCTCCACTCGTCAACGATGAAGCTGCATCAGTTCCATTGTCAGGATCTCCTTCAAAATAAAGTTGCGTAGTCAAAGTCGCAAAACCTGGAGGAGTTATTTTGTAATGAATATGTGCTGGTCTAAAATCTCCTCCATTCAAATATTTCCCAGGCTTAATTGTTTCGTACATATAAAAACCTTGAGCATTAGTCACCATTTTACCTCGAAGATTATAACCAGCATTATCATATGCTCCAGCATTGTTAGCATGCCATACATCGACAATTGCATCAGGAATATATTCCGAACAATCTAAGTTAAAAACTCGCCCACTTATTATCATTTTATCTCCTGCTTCATCTACAGTAGCAAGTTGGGCATTGGCAATCGTTGGTGGATTATCTGTATAAAAAGGCCCTTCTCCATAAAAATCTTCTGTGGTTTTATCACAAGCTAACAAGGATTCAGAAGTGGATTTCTCTGGACTACTAGCTTTCGATACGTTTGGAAGTACACCAAACGTAAGCGCTGCAAGTGAGGTGTTTTTTAAAAATTGTCGCCTGTTCTTAGATTTGTCTTCTGTCATAATTAAAGATTTTAGTTGCTTAAAATTTTGTTATAAAACAAATACAAATTAGCCATTTGCATTTTTAATCGCTAGGCAATATTTACTCAAAAATGTGCAATTTGACTTTTTAGGACAGATGGTTTCAATCCTGTCTGCTTGAGGACAAATCTGTTAAATGTACTTGGACTATCAAAATGAAGTAGATAACTAATTTCTTTATTGGAGCGTTGCTCGATAACCAACAATCGCTTTATTTCTAACATCAATAAATCATGGATAATTTGTAGAGGTGTTTTTCCTAAACTTTCTTTTACATCATTATTCAATTTACTTTTTGACACATTTAATAGCTTCACATAATCACTTACCATTCTCAATTTACTAAAATTCTTTTCTGCTAATTCTAAAAATTGAAACGTTGTATTTTTTTCAGTAAAAACTTTTGTTGGACTAGGAAGTATTTCTAAGATTTGAAAAAAGAGGAAAGCAAAATAATGTTTGACTTGAAAAGATTGATACGTATGTTGATTGTTACAAATATTTTTTAATTGTAGAAAAGATTGGTAAAGTGTTTCAAAACCATTTTTCGACAATTCAATTTCTGGATTAGTTTGAAGAGAAAACAACCAATCAAATTGAATTGGAGAAATGCTGTTTTGTAAAAATTCCTTGGTGAATTGTATCAGGATTCCATTTTCATTTTTTTGCCTTTTTAGTAAATGAACTTGATTGGGAGCTACGATATAGAGACACTTACTTTTAATTTCATATTCAACAAAATCAATTATTTGACTTCCCTTATTTCCTTTTTCAAATAATAAAATTTCAAAATAGGTATGCCTATGAATTTTTGAAAAATCATATGGATTCTCATGTTCAATTTCTCTAACAAAAAAATGAACATCCTCATCCTGAGTTTTTTTTAGTGGATGTGTCTTCATTTTCTAAAGATAAAACAAAAACAAGCATCCTCTATTTTTGAATAAAAACAAGCTTGATTTGTCATTCACTTAACAAATAAATTTATTGAGTTAATAATTTATACGCTTCTATCTCATCATATATTTTTCTAGATACTATAGTTTATATCCGCTGGGGCTGTGATTTCAGACTGGTATCAATTCTCCGCTGGTACTATTGCTCTGCGATTGCACCTATTGATTCATGTTGGCTCTGCGAACTATTAACTCTTATTATTTTGTTGCAATTGAAATCAGAAACTTCTTGAATGCTTGGCACTACCGCAGACCGAGAATAACAATTAAAAGAAAAACTGCTCGGGTTGAGTTTAATGTCAACATACAGTAAAAAGTTGCTTTTTAATTGGAAGTTTGGTTGGTATTGGACAGCTGGGGAGCGGGACATTTCACAAAGTTGAAAAGGCTCACTTCTTCTAATTTAAAATATTCAACTAAATAATTAGTTTAAACTAAAAACTTAGTTATATTTGTGCCATTATTATTTTACAAAATAAAAATCATGAAACAACTCACCAAGGCAGAGGAAGATATTATGAAAATTTTATGGGATTTGGGCGAAGGAAATGTGGCGACTATCGTTGATAAATTCCCCGAACCAAAACCAGCTAACAATACTGTTTCAACCATTGTCCGAATTTTAGAAAACAAAAAATTTGTAGATTATCGAAGAGAAGGAAGAGGGCATATTTATTTTCCAAAAATCCAAAAATCGGAATACAGCAATCAGTCTATTTCTAAATTGGTAGATGGATATTTCCAAGGATCATTTTCCAGCATGGTTTCATTTTTTATGAAAAAAAACGATCTCAGTATTAAAGAGTTAGAAGCCATTTTAAAAGACATAAACAAGGAAAAGAAATGATTCAATATTTAACTCAAGTTGTCATCTTCCAAATTTCATTCCTTCTAATTTATGATTTCTTTTTGAAAAAGGAAACCTTCTTTCATTGGAATAGAATCTATTTATTGACCACTCCCCTGTTGAGTTTTCTTTTGCCATTCATAAAAATATCAACCATTCAAAAAAGTATTCCAAAAGAGTATATCATCAATTTATATCCGGAAACGATTGTTAAAAATATTATTTCAAACCCCACAATTTTAGAACCAACACAAGAGTCTTTCCAAGTTAATTGGGAAGTAATCTGGCTGAGTGGATTTCTTGTAAGTCTATTGTTATTCTTTATAAAAATGAGACGGTTCAATCAATTAAAACGTTCTGGAAAATCAATAATTATTGATAGTACATCAGTTATTATATTACCAAAAACCAATGTTGCATTTTCATTTCTTAAAACTATTTTCCTTGGGGAGAATTTATCGGAAGCTCAACGGGAAAATATTTTTTTGCATGAAAAAATCCACGTAAAACACATGCATTCATTAGATTTGTTGATTTTTGAACTGATGAGAATATTTATGTGGTTCAATCCAATTGTTTATATTTTTCAAAATAAAATCATAACGCTGCATGAATATATTGCTGATGCAAAAGTCACTCAACAAATTGGAAAAAATCAATATTATCAAGACTTACTTTCGCAAGTTTTTCAAACGAATAACCTCTCCTTTACCAATACATTTTTCAATAAATCCTTAATCAAAAAAAGAATAACTATGCTACAAAAGTCAAAATCGAAGAAGGTATTTCAACTTAAATATTTCCTTTTAGCTCCAGTCATTTTTGCCATGTTAGTTTATACTTCTTGCAGTTCCAGTTCAGATAAAAATGTAATGGAAAACATCGACGCACTCAAAGAATCAATCATGGTTAAAGGAGAAATAACTGATACAGAAATGGACGCTTTAAAAACTTTATTTGTTTTGACCATGCCAAATGGATTAGAAAGTAGTCAATTTGAGGAGGTCAAAAATTTAGTGGAAATTCCTTTTTTAGTAATTGAAAAAGTACCGACTTATCCTGGTTGCTCAGGTGATAATGAAGCGCTGAAAAATTGTTTGACAAAAAAAATTAGTGAGCTGCTCGGAGCAAATTTTAACCATACAATTACAAAAAATAAAACGCAAAAAGTTAAACTCGAATTTAAAATTGGTATCGATGGAAAAGTGTCAAAAGTAAAAACTATTGCTGCTAATTCCACCATCGAGAAAGAAGTAACTCGAATCATTTCTACTCAACTTCCTGAGATGATTCCGGGCCAACATGAAGGAATAAAAGTGGGAGTTTTTTATGAAATGCCCGTAACATTTAACATCAATAATTAAAACTTAAAAATCAAGATGAATAAATATTTTTACTTCGCCTTATTTTTTGCCATTTCCATTTTTGGTTTTTATAACAATACATTTGCACAATCTTCATTAGCTCAAAATGAGCAAATCGTCATTGGAAAAACAGATAATATTTTTTCCGAAATCTTAAATCAGGATAGAAAAATCTGGGTTCATGTTCCTCCTCAAAATGGATTCGCAGATACGCGTCCAAATTATCCCGTTTTATATTTATTGGATGGTGATGCTCATTTTTTAAATGTGGTGAGTATTTTAAATCAATTGGGTCGAGGTAAAATTCCTGAAATGATTATCGTTGCTATTCTATCAGTAGATCGGATGAATGAAATGACTCCAAGTCATATTGATGAATCTCGAGGAGATGGTAATTGGGTAAAAACTTCAGGTGGTGGAGAAAAATTTACTCAATTTTTGGAGAAAGAACTTATTCCATTTATTGATAAAAAATATCCGACCAAACCTTATAGAACATTTGTTGGACATTCGCTTGGTGGATTGTTGGTCGTCAATACTTTGATCAATCATCCTGATCTTTTTGATAATTATATTTCGATTGACCCGAGCCTTTGGTGGAATAATCAACGATTATTAAAGCAAGCAAAAACGGTTTTGGAAAAAGAAAAATTTTCTAACAAATCTCTCTATGTTGCTGTGGCGAATACGATGAAAGGAGTTTCTGAAGATTTAAATATTGGAAATGTCGAAAAAGATACCACAGAAATGACTGAACATATTCGTTCCATTCTTCAATTTGCAAAAGTAGCTGTAGCCAATCCTCAAAGTGAATTAAACTTTTATTCAAAATATTATCCAGAGGAAAATCATGGAACCGTCCCTTTTCTTTCCACCTATTATGGTTTACAATCAATTTTTCATTGGTATGAAATCGAAAATGTTGCAGCACTAAATAATCCTGAAATGTCGGTGGAGGCTTCGATAGATTTTATCAATAATCATTTTGAAAAATTGTCTCGCCATTTTGGTTTTAAAGAAATTCCTGAAGAGAGTTTTTTAAATATGATCGGTTACCAATTTTTAAATAACCAACCTGAAAAAGCATTTGCGTTTTTTGATATGAATATAAAATATTATCCTAAAAGTGCAAATGTATATGACTCGATGGGAGATTATTATGTCGCTCAATCTGATATTAAAAATGCGATTCAATTTTTCACAAAAGCTTATGAAATCAATCAGGATGATTATACGAAAAATAAATTAGACCAATTGACAAAGAAGAAAAAATAAATACTCCCTCGCTGGTGTTATCGCTCTGCGGTAGCGCCAGCGGTGGCCTCTCTTGATTTCGCCTAAAGCTTTTGATGCCATTGAGAAATCCAATGATTGCAATATTAGACATAATTAATACAGCTATTTATTTTAAATTTTCCGATATTTATACTGAAGGGTATAGCCACTTTGACTTACATATTTTAACCACAAAAAATCTTCGGTCAATTCCACTATCTCTGCTTCAAAGGTGTAATCCCTATCTCCACCTTTATCAAAGAAAGTAAGCTTTGAGTCCTCCATCAACAGCGACCTTTCTTGCAGCGTATTGATTATTTCATTTTCTCTAATTTGAAGGTGATAAAATTTAGTCGTTTCAATTTTTAATCCATTAGAGCTTCCATATACGCTGGCTAAATGAATGCTAGGAAAACCCTCTTGATTACTTTTTGAATAATCCTCTTTAACCCTAAAAGTTATATTGTCTCCATCTAGGTATTTTGTCCATTCTACTGCTTCCCAATTCCCATTCAATAAATCAGTATTGAATTGAGTTGTTTGTTTGGAACAACTAAACGATAGCCCGACCAATGATAGCCCAACTAATAATTGCATTAACTTTTTCATATATTTTTATTTGTTGATGACTTCTTTTTATGATAGAGTGTATATAGTCATGATAAGGTTGGGTAGCAAACAGCAAAAAAAATTAAAGTATCGCTGGTGCTATCGCTCTGCGGTAGTATCTTGTATTCATGTTGACTCTGTCAACTATTGACTCTTGTTTTGTTCAATTGAAGGCGGAGCTTTGTTTAATGCTTAGAACTGCCGCAGAGTTTCAATTCCAGCGTCCGTGCTTTTTAATTATCTCTATTTTTTAGAGGTGGCGCCAGCGGCAAAGTTAATTTTGAAAAGATAATCTCGAACCGTAACTTGTCAAGATTTTTCAATACAAAATTTAAACGATACATTTTAGTTGATGAACTTAATATTCGACCAAACAAATTATAACATGCGCAATTCTATTCTATTATTTCTCCTCCTTTTATCTAGCGGGACGCTACTCGGGCAAACTCAAAATAACAAAACAATTCACGAATTACTGCAACTCAAAAAAGGCTGTAATTTATTTACCGCTACGTCCAAGCAAAGTTTATCCAAGCCAGCAAAACCATTCAATGATGAAGAATTTGAAGTAGCAATCGAAGAAGAAGTAGAACCTGCTAGACCTCCAGAAATACCAACGGATGGAGCTTATCAAAAAGCAGAATATGCTGCTAACCTTAAAGCACATTTTGAAAAATTAAACATTCAACCCATTATCAGTTTTTCAGGTCAACTTCTTTTTCAAGACAAAAATTATAAATGGGGATTGAAAAATAAAAACGGGAAAGTATTGTTAGCATCCGCTTTTGATTTTGTACAAGCCAAGGAAGATTGGAAAGGATTCATCGGTTTGAAAAATGGGAAATTCAATTATTATGATGCTACAGGGAAACCATTTTTCCCTAAAGGATATAATTTTTTGGAACGGATAAATGAATCTCTCTTTGTGGTAGCTAACCAAAAAATGAAAGGCGTGATAGATGCCCAAGGGAATTCGATAACTGCTCAAGCCTACAATAAATTCTTACCTTATGAAGTCGAAAACCAGACTTTCTTTTTTGCCATATCGGGTGATAAAAAAAAAGATTTAATTCTTCCTGATGGAAAAATAATTGGGTTGTCAGCTAAAACAGGCACGGGAGAACTCATCGATAATCAGTATTTAGTATTGACCAATAATATCATAGATTTAAAAACTGGAGAAAGTTTATTTTGTGATGATTTTATAAAAGTCACTTGGACAGGACGAGGAGAGTTTTTGAGATTAGGTGCTTTTGATACCCGCAATGAAAAATATTATTTGATGGACAAACACGGGAACTTGCTAAGTGAAAAAGCATTTGACAAATTCCCGAATATGTATAATGGGTTTGCAAACGTAGAACTAAAGACGGGAAATAAAACTAAATACGGCAAAGAGGAAATATTTCATGGCGCAATAAATGAAAAATTTGAAGAAGTGATTCCTAGACAATATCATCAGCTAAGCACGCTAGCTACGCCTGGACTTTTTAGAGCCAAAGATGCCAAAGACGCTTGGGGAGTGTTAAATTCTAAACATGAAATCATCATGCCTTTCAAGTATAGCCAAATTAATTTTGCGGGAGATTATGCTTTGGGATTAGTGAGCAGAAGACCTTTGAAGGCAGAGTTTTTTGATTTGAAAAAACAAAAGAAAATAGCTGATACAGAAAGTTATAGAAGTCTGACTCCGAAAGATTCTTGTGGTGGAAAACCTTTCTTCGCAGCTTATCATGTCGAAGGTGGACAGCAACTTATCAATGAAAAATTAGAAGCGGTCGTCACCGAAAAATTTAATAATATAGGCGTAACTGATCATTTAGGTATCGTCACCGAAAAATTTGAAAGTGGTTATCGTTTATATAAAATTTTTAGTTGCGATGGTCAACCTCTTACGCTCAACATCAACGGGAAGGATCACACTAGTTTCAAAGGAATAAAACAACAAAATGAAACGACCATTTTAGTGACGCTGATGGATGACCAATCTTATTTTTATTTTCCAAAAACAAAAACCGCAACGCACATCGGCGAAAGGTACGAATACCTGAGAGGGATTCAGCCGTTCCAATTTTTCACTTCAAAAGGAGCGAATAAAAAACAAGGTCTTTTGACTCAGGAAGGAAAATCTTTGCTCCCCAATCAATTTAAATATGTAGGGCATTACAATCGTCCTACAAGGACAGTCAATTTTGTTTTTGATAAAAAAACAGCAGGCATTATTACTTGGACAGGCGATATTTTATTAGATGAATACGAATCGGTTTATCACTTGGGTTACCATTTGTTTCGGGTGAAAAAAAATGGAAAAGACGGTGTGGTCACTATTCAAAATAAGGTGGTGGTCCCCTTAGATTTTTCTATCATCTCATTTCAAAATGGAGTGATTCGTGGGGTTACTTTGGATAAAGAAGAATTATTTTTTGGAATGGATGGGAAAGGGATTTAGAATGGATGCTGTTTTTATTTGTATAAAAAAGATTTGGTGAATAGATTGTATCCTAAAATAAATTAGATAAGAATCATAAAACGGGTAACTAAAACGTTCAACGAAATAAAGTCTAATAGATATTATTCTAAATACTGGATTCCTTTTCTTTTTTCCTTGCTGTACCCAACTCATAAGGTGACTTCAATTTTTCCTAACTTAATGGCATTGGGCGCCAGCGAGGTGCTTAGTATTAAAATTCTCTAACCATTAGTCCTCTTTTTTAGAAAAGTATTCTTGAGTAACTCTTTGCCTATGCTATCTAAAGTAATTTTAGTTTTTGCATGATATACTTGCAATTTTTGCTTATATATTATCATCTCTTGATTATATCTCACCATCTCAATAGAATCTGTAGGGGAAAGTTTAGTATGCGGAGAAATTTGTCGAATTTGTTGAAGACGTTGACCTAAATTAGGACCACGATCAGTAATGCTCTTCAGATCTATCAATGAATTCTGAATTTCATTAATAGTTTTTCGACCTTCTTTAATTATATCAGCCTCCTTTTTGTCCTTTGTCAATTGCTCAATTTCATATAATAACGACTGCATGGTTCTATCCTTATATTCTGAAAATATAAATACAGGACGCTCTGGAGATGCGCTTCCATGATCTATAATCCCCGTCCCATCAACCATGTGAGCGAGTTCAATATATCTATAATTATAATAATCATCTGAAGGTAGTTCTAACAATGTAGCTTGAAATTTCTGCAGTCTGCCACTTACTTCTGTTGTCAATTTATCCAAGACTTCTCTACTATTGGAGTCACTCCCCATATTTACATTATTGTATAAAAGAACAGATAAACTCCCAAGAATTACAATTAAAATTGCTACAAAATATTTAGAAATTTTCCTTGGACATTTTAATTTCTTTTCAGTTTGAAGCCTATCTAGTTGTTGTCGAAATTTATTTTTTAAATCATCGGTATTATTATAATGCGTTGGAAAATGACCAATATCAGATAAATGTTTTTTAAATTTTAAAAGGTCTTGATATCCTTGGTCATTAATATTTTGGGGAGCTCCATCTTTAAAATAAGTAAAGATAAATGGTCTATTCTTTTTCTGAAATCGATTTAATGCAAAGTTGAATTCCTCTATAGTATATTTACCTGCTTTGGAATAAAATAAGGAAATAAAAATATCACAGCTATTGATAGCTTTATTATATTCATCTTGAAGTCTCGACTTGGATATTGCATCTAGAAAATACTCCCATTGAATTATCTTAAAATAAATCCCTTCATCATTTAATCTATCATTCTCAGTAGCAATAAACTCTCTGAATTCTTTTCTCTCTTTACTTAATTCTGCTGATGAAGCTATGAAAATTTTAAAAGTGCACATGATGTTATTCTTGGTTTTGTTTATGTTGCTGGCGTGACCTCTCCGTAACTAAAAGTGTACGTTAATGAATAATGAATTAAGTTTTTGATCCTCTGAATAATTTGTATCCTATTATTGCTAGTAAAACTAAAAATGCAATCATTAATCCTTTTAT
>JBGCCY010000059.1:0-51049 GCA_045104975.1 Saprospiraceae bacterium | reverse complement strand
GAGTCGTCTTACGAGGAACTTGGAAAATCGTTGAACAGAACTTAGATTTGTAGAAAAAACAAATCATGAAATATTTTTTCCTTGCACTACTTTTCCTCTTTTTGCAAAACTGCAATACTTCAAAATCAACTCCACAACAAGACATTTCCAAAAATGAAATTTCAATTCCTTTGCCTACTCCGAAGGTAATTCCTGGTCGATACAATGTGGGGTTTCTAATCATGGATGGTGTGTACAATACAGAATTGACTGCACCTTGGGATATTTTTCAGCATACTATTTTTAGAGAAAACATCAAACAGATGAATGTGTTTTTGGTAGCAGATACACATGAACCTGTTTTGACTTTTGAAGGAATTCGTTTGCTGCCAGATTACAATTATTTGAAAGATGAAATGCCAAAGTTTGATATTTTGGTAGTGCCAAGTGCCGAGCATCATTTGGACTCAGATTTGGAAAATAAGGCGATGATTGACTTTGTAAAAAGAGTGGGAGAGGAGGCACAATTTGTCACTTCGCATTGTGACGGAGCTTTCGTTTTGGCTAAAGCTGGTTTGTTGAATGAGGTAGCTTCGACCACTTTTCCAAGTGATATTCCAAAATATAAAAAGATGTTTCCGCAGTTAAAAGTTTATGATGAGATTGATGGTGAAAAAGTTTTATTTGTTCATGATGGCAAATTTATCACCTCAGCTGGTGGAGCTAAATCATTTGAAGCGGCACTTTATTTATGCGAACATTTGTATGGAAAAGAAATTGCGGAAAGTCTTGCAGGAGGTTTGGTGATTGATTGGGATCTGGAGGCGGTGACGCACATTGTTGAGGAGTAATACATGGAGGTCTGCTTTAGTTGACCGTAAAATAATCCATCTTGGGCAATTTTACGGTCAGCTAAAGCAGAGCACCACGTGTTACTTATTGACTTACCATAAACCGAAATCCAACCCCATGAATATTTTCAATTTTTAAAGTCTCATCTTCCTTCAAATATTTTCGTAAACGAGAAATAAAAACATCTAAACTTCTTCCTAAAAAATAATCATCTTCTCCCCAAAGTGTTTCTAAAATATCAGAACGCTTAAGTACTTCATTTTTATTTTCGATAAAATACTTGAGCAAATCTGCTTCTTTTTGAGTGAGTTGGCGTTTGATATCTTCGTTTTTGAGTTGTAAGTTTTTATGATCGAAATTGAAATTTCCAATTTGGAAAAGGTGCTCATCTTCTTTAACGACAATCTGACTTCGTTTAAGAAAAATCTCAATTTTCAAAATCAATTCTTCAATACTAAATGGTTTAGTGATGTAATCATCCGCTCCCAATCGTAAGCCACGAATCCGATCTTCCTTCAATGATTTAGCTGTTAAAAATAAAATAGGCACTTGCTTATTTCGTTTACGAATCTCCTCTGCAATCGTAAATCCATCCACATCAGGAAGCATGACATCCAAGATACACAAATCAAAATCCTGTGTTTTTATAAGATCAATTGCCTTTTGTCCATTCTCACAATAGGTCACTTGGTAACCTTCCAACTCCAAATTATCACGAGTTACAAAACTTAAACTTTCATCATCTTCGACATAAAATAAGTGTGCTTTCATTATTTAATTTTTTAGTTTTAAGAGCATTTTTTATAATGTTAACTTTGCTCCAAGTTAGATTTTTGAATAGCTATTCTAAATTCTGTTCCTTCCCCTTCTTCACTTTTTGCTTCAATTTTCCAGCCATGTGCCTGACAAATATTTTTCACATAAAATAAGCCCAATCCAAAACCTTTAATATTATGAACATCGCCGGTGGGGACTCGATAGAATTTTTGAAAAATCTGAGGCATAAATTCTTTTTTGATACCAAGACCTTTATCAGTAATTCGAATGACTATTTTATTTTCAATGTCTTTTGTTTCGATAGAAATTTCGGGAAATGTTTTACAATATTTAATAGCATTATCGAGCAAGTTGTGAATGATATTAGTGAGGTGTAATTTGTCAGCTTCGATGAGAGAATTTTTACTTTGAAGGTTCATCGAAATGTTGCCGCCGAGTTGAGTGATTTTAATTTCTTCACTTTTGGCAACACTTTGTAACAATGCATTTACATTTACTTCTTCTTTGTTTAGCTCAAAAGAATCACCTTCCAGTCTGGCAATTTGCAACACTTTTTCTACTTGATTATTGAGTCGATTATTTTGTTCATTAATGATATTGGCGTAACGAAGGAGTCGATCATTTTTTTGAATTTCTTCATTTTTTAAAAAAACATTAGAAGAAATTTTAATGGTAGAAATTGGCGTTTTAAATTCATGCGTCATATTATTGATGAAATCTTTTTGCATTTGCGACAATCGCCTCTGTCTCAAAATCACCCTCAACGCATAAATAAAAAACAAAACCGTAATCACCGAAAGTGCTGAATACAAAATTGATAATTGCATCTCTCCCATCAAATGACTTTTTCGATTGGGAAAAGTAACGCCAAAATAATAGGTGAATTTATCGACCTCAGGCAATCGCTCCGTCTTTTTTGCTGGCTCAGGATTTAGATTGTCGAAGGTGCAATAATTTCCATAAACCATCTCCTGGCTAGAGCAATCATAAATGCCATATTCGAAATCTTCATTGAGTGAAATTGCTTCCAATTCTTGCCGTAAAAAATGTTCTAAATTTCCTGCGTTGATACTTGCTTCTGTGTTGACGACATAATAATTAGAAGAAATTTGAGTCACTAATTCTTTGGAAGGCAATTCGAATTGATCCGTTTCGGCAAGTTTTTCAGTTGTTTTCCGTAGGGCAATTCTGACACTTTGGTTGAATTCTTTACTTTTAATATCCCAAGTCTTGAGTACCCAATAACTTTGAATGCTAATGACTCCGATGATCGCCAGCGCTCCTAAAGTTACTATTTGAATGATGATTTTGTTCGACATGGAAATTGCTTAAAAGAAATTACTTTCAAAATAAAACGAATTATTTGAGAAGTAGTTGCTCTTCGTTTTTTTCTATACAGACTAATTTCCTGCTTATTTATGGGAATGTAAAATGCTTAACAACATATTAACAAGAAAATCTAATCAAAAAAGAGAAAAAGGATATTTCAAAAAATCAAAGGAAAGATTAACTTTGCGGCTAATATGAATTTTATTAAAAAAATAAATATTGTTGGTGTGCTATTTCTTTTGTTTTGGAGTAGCCAATTGATGGGGCAAGGTGGAGCTAATCCATTCGAACTGCAACATCGTGCAGATAAAAAAACAAAAATTGTAGATCCTAGTGGTGATATTATTGAAGAGGTCACAGAGTCTGATGTTGCTAGCCAAAATCCATTTGATGTAGTTCGAATACCTGTAAAAGTAAAGTCACCTATCGTTACACCTCAATTAGAAAAAAAGGCAAAGAGCAAATCAACTGAGATTACAGTTGCCGATGATAAAAATTTTCGATTTTCATTGACTTTAGCCATGTTAATTTTTTTAGCCTTGAGTTTGAGTGTTTATCGAACACATATTACTAAGGCGTATCATGCATTTACCAATGAAAATGTGTTGCGTATGTTGCATCGAGAGAAAGGGACAGTTGCCTACATACCTTATTATATTTTATATATGATATTCCTTTTTAACTTAGGGGTATACATTTATTTACTATTAAGATATTATAATTTGACTCCTGAGATCTCCAATCTTTCACTATTAATGATGACAGGAGGGATTGCTACAGGTTTAGTTTTGCTCAAACATTTAGTGATCAATATTCTCGGTTGGGTTTTTCCAATCGAAAAAGAAACGAGCATTTATAGTATGACAATGACGATTTTTGGGATCATTTTAAGCATCGTCTTATTTGTAGCAAATGTCATTATTGCCTATGCTCCACCTCAAATTATACCTATCGTAATCTATTTTTCCTTTATAATTATAGGGATCGTGTACTTTTTTCGAAGTATTCGAGGATTATCTATCGCTTCAAAGTTCTTAAATCGTAATAAATTTCATTTTTTTATTTACCTTTGTGCCGTCGAAATAGCCCCTGTCCTGATTTTGTGGAAAATGGCAATGAGTGGGACAGGAATTCAATAAGTTTTTAAGGGATTATGACACCTCCTTTTTCTAAGAAAAAGAGGGTAATTTCTAAATGCAAAAACAATTTTGAATGTCATCAAATAGTAAAGCAAAGGGAGAGTCTTTTCGTAAAGTCAAAAGTATTTTGATTTCACAACCTAAACCTGAGCGATCGCCTTATTATGAATTGGAAGAGAAATATGGTCTACAAATAGACTGGCGCCAATTCATTCAAGTGGAACCTGTAACTGAAAAAGAATTCCGAAAAACTCGAATCCGTCCGGACGAGTATACAGCAATTATTTTTACAGCAAAAGGAGCAGTTGATCATTTTTTCCGAATGTGTGAAGAGATGCGAATCAAGATGCCACAAGACACCAAATATTTTTGTTTGTCTGAAGCCATTGCAAATTACTTGCAAAAGTTTATTGTTTATAGAAAACGTAAAGTTTTTGCAGGTAAGCGATTGATTCAAGATTTGAAACCTTCATTTATGAAGCATAAGGATAAAGAAAAATTTCTTTTACCTTGTTCAAATTTAGGAGCAAAGAAGGTAGTTGATTTCTTAGAAACAAATGAAATTAACTATCAAGATGCCATGATGTATCGAACCGTAAGTGCAGATTTATCTGATTTGGAAAATGTAACTTATGATGTTTTGGTATTTTTTAGCCCATTGGGAATCAATTCATTGTATGAAAACTTTCCAGATTTCAAGCAAAAGAATACTCGAATGGCGATCTACGGAAGTGCCACTCAAAAAGCTGTGGAGGAAAAAGGACTTACTATCAATATTCCAGCTCCAGCTCCAGATATTCCTTCGATGACTATGGCGTTGAAGAAATACTTAGAAATTTCAAATAAATAAGTTTTTAATACTTAATTATTAAATTTAAAAAGCGGTGATTTTCATTTTTGAAAATCACCGCTTTTTGTTTTGGAGTCAGGAGCTTCTTGTTCCACGATATAGTATAAAAGGAATGCTCTCTTTGCATTTTAGCAAAAAGAGCTTTCCTTTTTCAATTCAATATAAAAATTAAATTAACATCGTAATCGAGAAGCCCTGACTCTTGACCGAGAGCGCAGCGACCAACCTCATACCTGACTCCTCATTTTAATAATACCTCGGAGTCACCACCTTCCTACCTTTATCAATTTTGATCTCCTTATCTTTTGGATAAGTAATAGAAAAGCTAAACTCAACAGTTCTAGATTCGCCTGGTTGAAGTTTAAAATCCCATTTCAATTTCCCAGTATTTTCATAGTATTGAGCACCTGAAATATCTTTTACATCAACATCAATTTCTTTTAATTTCGAAATTGGAATCTGATCAAGTAGCTCAAAATCAATCACTCGGTTTCGATTATTTTTAACCGTAATTCTGTAGGCCGTCGTCATTCTTTTCTTGCCTTGCATGAATTGCTTTTTAGTCAATTCTTTCAATTTTGTTCTTTTGACTAATACTTTTGGATCACGACCTAGCGAAAGATTCAACGTGTCACTCAAACTACGAAGATCTAAATTTGCATTTCCAATAAAACTTTTATCATAATAAATATTCATCGGACCAGCCATCAAATCCAAATCTTCCCAACCTACAACTTGCCCAAGTAAAAATGCATCTTTATCCATTTTCGGAACTGCATAGTGTAGGAAACTTGCAGGCAATTCTGTTTCAGAAACCATAATCGAATATGGTTTTCGATCAGCAGGAATGGTGTATGGAAGATCTATTTCAAAATCAGAACTCAATTCTGAAATTTCAACTTCTTCAAATCGAACATTGCCAGTTGATGGACTTAATTGAACTTGATTATCATAATTTTGCATTTTTTTATCCTTCTCTTGCTGAATGTACACATTGCTATTTTGAATATTATTCAATCGACCTTGGTTAAGTGCATAAACTTGTGGAACATTCTCTTTGATATACCAAGGATTCAAGATTGGAAGCGTCGCATTTTGATTCACATCTGCTGTCGAGAGCACTACTTTTACATCTTCCCAATCAATTCCAGTTCCATTAAAGGCAAGTGCTCGATATTTAATTTTTATCGGTTCACTTAGATTTTTGACATTCAAATCATAAATAGGGGACCAACCTGCATTGCCAACCACATAGCGAACTCGAAAAGTAGTCGTGACATTTCGTTCGCAATTCAGCGCAAGATAAATTTCAGAAGTTGGACGATTTCCCGCATTAAATTCATTGAGTTGTTGTTGAATTTTTCGTTGTTGTTTTTGAAGTTCGGATCGGTCTTTTCTGATTTTTGAGGACTCTATATTGATGGCTAAAAACCGTTCTCGATAATATGTAGCAGTTGCTTTTAGTTGTTCGAAGTCCACCGATTTCTCTTTTCCTGAAAGCTGCTTATTTTTTTCCAACAAGCTTTTTTCTTGAGCAATCGCACCTTCTTGATCTGCCAAGAACTGTAATGCATCAGCAATAAACAATAATGAATCTTGTAAAATAGTAATCTCAGGATTTGATTCTTTTTTTTCTTTTAAAAAATTAATTCGACTAGTGGTGGATAACATATTCACCCCTCCATCTTCCGTTGAAATTTGAATACTTGATTGATTGATCATTGGAGAAAGTCCTGTGAATATTAATTTGTGCTTTCCCTTCGGAAGTGTCACTCGATCCGACCGAATAATTTCTGCACCTTGCAAGTGAATTCTTACTTCTTCAATAGAAGCATTTACTTCTTTTTCTGTTTCTTGTGAAAAAATAGAAAAGGGAAAAAGAATTCCAACAAGAATTAAATAATAAAATTTTTTAGTCAACATATTTTTTATTTTTAGGTTAAGTGTAATTTAGGTCGGTTTTATAAAACCGATACTCAAATAACAAGAGCTAATTTCCAATAAAAAACTCAGAACAAAAATAGAGACTTGGTAAAGAAGCCGTTTGACTTGGTAAACCTAACTTTTTTATTCACTTAGAGCAGATAATAACGTGGCTGTCTGCTTTCGCAGACCTGAAAAACAAGCAAAGCGATTTTTTTATCTAACAAAATGGAGGCTTACTAAAATTATTTTTTCATAAAGAAATTACTCTCTTGGGGGTTTCTTTTTCAAGGTCAGCTAAAGCAGACCACCACGTAATAATTATGATAGATAATATTCGACAAAAATTAGCACAAACACTTCCTGGGAGAATTGCCCAATTAGAAATGGCACCTGCCCTCCGTCAACATTACAAAGAAGCACCTGAAGATGCTACAGTCGCTTGCGTTTTAGTATTGTTATTTCCCAAAAATGACGATTGGCATTTCACTTTAATTCAAAGAGTGTCACATGAAAAAGATCGCCATAGCGGACAAATAAGTTTCCCTGGCGGAAGATTGGAAGACGAAGATGAATCACTTTTAGCGGGTGCATTGCGAGAGGCAGAGGAAGAGGTGGGAGTTCCGAGAGATGAAATAAATGTATTGGGTCGATTGACGGAATTATATATTCCCGTGAGTAATTTCTTAGTGCACCCATTTGTGGGGTTTTTGGAAAAAACACCTGAGTATGTTCCCCAGCCTTCGGAAGTAGCTGCTATTTTAGACGTTCCAATGGCAGAATTAAATAAAATGGAGAATAAAAAAACTCGTGATTTTAAGGGAGGAAAAAATATAATTTTAAAAGATGTGCCTTACTTTGATTTTGAAGGAAAAGTAGTTTGGGGAGCAACGGCGATGATGTTGAGTGAGTTTGAACATGTGGTGTTTGGATGAATTTAAAAAACGGATAACTCAATGTTGCAAGGTGTAAGTATATTGTTATTAATGATTGTAGGAAGTGGATTTGCCTTACTACAATTTTCAAAAAACCGAATTAATTCAGCTTTTTATGTCATTTTATTAATTGGTTTTTTATTGAGGATATACTGTTCGCTTGATCCATATTTGCATGAATGGGATGAACGCTTTCATGCTTTGGTGGCGAAAAACTTAATTGAAAATCCACTTAAACCTACTCTTTATCAATTTCCTTTTTTTGAATATGATTTTAAGTCTTGGCAAAGTAATCATGTTTGGTTGCACAAACAACCTCTTCCTCTTTGGACAATTGCCTTGTCTTTAAAAACATTTGGAACAAATGTTTTTGCAGTTAGAATTCCTTCCATTTTATTATCAACACTTTGCATTTGGTTTACTTTTTTGATTGGGAAAAAAATGTTCAATCCACGAGTTGGGTTTTTGGCTGCTTTTTTTCTTTCCATCAATGGGTTGGTAATTGAAATAACTTCAGGTCGAGTTACAACAGATCATGTGGATTTATTTTTTATGTTTTTCATCGAATTGGGAGTTTTATTAAGTGTCTTTTATAAAGAGAACCCGAAGAAGTATTTATTGGTTTTTATCGGAGTGAGTATTGGTTTGGCAATTTTATGTAAATGGCTACCAGCATTGATTGTACTTCCTGTTTTCTTTGTTTTGAATTTTAAAAAAGGAGAAATTTATTCTGTTTTGAAAAAAATGGGATTGATATTATTAGTGAGTTGTTTAGTATTTCTCCCATGGCAAATTTATTCTAGCCAAACTTTTCCAGAAGAATATTGGTGGGAGCAAATATTCAATCTTTTGCATATGACAGAAGGTCTTGAAGGTTTCGGAAATCCCTGGTGGTACTTTATTGATATGGCAAGAATGGTTTGGAATGAATTAATTTATCTTGCATTTGGGTGGTTTCTCTATTTAATTTATCAAAAAAAGAATGATCAGAATCGACTAGCTATTTTGGTCTGGATTGTGATTCCATATATTTTCTTCTCGATGGTCTCGACAAAAATGCAAGGGTATGTTTTATTTACAGCTCCAGCGGTTTTTATAGTTTTAGCACTTTTTGCAGAACGATTATTGGATTTTTCCAAAAATACAAAACCAATATATAATAAAATAAATGTTGGCTTATTGGTTGTTATTGTATTGTTATCCATTCGATATGGCGTAGAGAGAGTTAAACCATTTTCCAAAAATAATGGATCAAGTTGGTCAATAAGAATAGAAAAATTAGCTAAAGAAAATCCAAGTAAATTGATTGTGATAAATGAACCAAGATATATTGAAGCAATGTTTAGATATGATATTCCAGTATATGAGAAAAGGCCCGCCGAAGAAGAATTATTGAAATGGAAAAATAAAGGATATAAAATATTAATTAGAGAAGGTGATGATTATAGCATTTTTTGATAATAAATTATGCTCTAGATGTTTCGGGGTGTTTTCTTTAGTTTAAAAAGGATAAGGATAGCAGAGAGCAATAATAACCAAGATACCTTTGCTCCAAATCGATGAGCATTGACGACAAGAGATGCATTTAAAAAATTGCTTACGAGAATGGTAGCTATCAAAAAAATCACAAACCAATAAAAAATATCTTTTTTGTTTTTATAAAAAACTAGAAATAGAAAATTTATTAAAAGAGCAAGGAGTGCGATAAAATAATGAATGGAGTTAATTTTGGAAAAATGATCCAACATCAACTCGTCCTCCGTTTGATAAATAATGGAATTTTTATACTGATTGAATTCTCTCGGAAAATATTTTTCGAACCTTTCATAAAGACTCGTTCCTTCTCGGTAAGCAATATTCCCATCACCAACCTCAAAAAACTGAAGTTGTCTTTTAGTCGTTTTAAAAGATTCTTTGAGATGTAATGCTAAATATTCCCAACTCGAAAAAGTACCTTTTATGATCTCTACATATTCTGGTTTGGAATCGACCCAGCCTCCAGTATGATAAACTGGACTGTATTTTTCCCATAAAAAAGCATTGGCAGATCCTGGCAGATCATTTTTAAATGCGCAAATTTTATAAGTCTTTTTATCGCAATTCTCGTCTAAGTATTTTTTTAATATTCCATTCTCAGAAAGTCGAGCCATCAAAAATACATGTGTAGATTTTCCTAAAGCGGAACCCATCGAAAGCAAACAAGTTAAAGTTAGAATTACAAAAGCAATACTTTTTCGAAATTCGAATTGGTTGAATCGTATTTTTGAAAGTATGGAGAGAATGACAATCAAAATAATATTAATTCCAACATGAGACATATGCATGACCACCGATAGAATATAAATACCAATTAACCAATTTCGAGTTGATTTCTTTAAAGTATGGTTTAGAAAAAGATGGAATAAACAAATAGCTCCAATAGGTGAAAAAATATCTGAAATTAATTGACTAGAAACAAATGAAAAACTAGAAAACAGCGAAAGCAAAGTGAAGACAATTAAAGTTTTCGATTTTGTCCAATTTGAAAAAAAATAATAAAAAGTAAGATTCAAAAGGTAAAAAATAATAATGGCCTGTGCTACAACAACTAGCCAAACAGAAGCTCCATTTAGACTAGTTAAAAGAATGAAAATGCCATATCCAATTGGACGATCAGCAGGTGTTTCTAATTCAAAACCTGATGCTAGATAGGTTGAGGTATCAGGATACCACAATGGAAATCCATTGATGATTGCTGCTAAACTTATAATGATAAAGGCAGAAATATAAAAAAGAAGGTTTGTCCTTTTTAAAATGTTGTAATTCATAGAGGTGGTAAAAGAAGGTTATCTTTTTTTTAAAATATAGAATTTACTCATCTTTGACTATTGAAATTAAAGGATAAGTACTTCTCCATTTTTTTATTAAGAACCATTTTTTTTAGACAATCGGTAACTATTTCCATGAATTTCTAGGGGTTTCGAAAGCAAAAAAGTGTAATTTTGCGGCACGTACATTTTGAACCAGATTCCTTTTGAATCGTTAGATTACGAAAGGATTAATAACCAAATATATTTATGGAAAAAATAACTCCGTACCAACCGAAGAATAAAATCCGAATTGTTACAGCGGGTTCTTTATTTGATGGGCACGATGCTGCGATCAATATTATGCGCCGAATTTTGCAGAGCAGCGGTGCTGAAATTATTCACCTCGGACACAATCGATCTGTCCAAGAAATTGTCAATACTGCGATCCAAGAAGATGTGCAGGGAATTGCGTTGACATCTTACCAAGGTGGTCACAATGAATTTTTTAAATATATGTACGACTTGCTCAATGAGCGAGGTGCTGGTCATGTGAAAATTTATGGTGGCGGTGGCGGTACTATTTTGCCGACGGAAATTGATATGTTGCATGAGTATGGAATTACGCATATTTATTCGCCAGATGATGGACGAAGAATGGGATTGCAGGGAATGATTAATGAAATGTTGGAGGGGTGTGATTTTCCAGTTGGAATTAATTTAAATGGAGAAGTGAAGAAATTTGCAGAAAAAGATCCGCATGCGATTGCTCGAATGATTTCAGCGGTGGAGAATTTTCCAGAAGAAAATAAAGAGTGGCTTCAACAAATCAATAAAGAAAATGAAACGAAGACGATTCCAGTTTTAGGAATTACGGGAACAGGGGGAGCAGGAAAATCTAGTTTAGTGGATGAATTGGTTCGACGATATTTGATGGATTTTGAGGATAAAACAATTGCAATTGTTTCTGTTGATCCTTCGAAAAGGAAAACCGGAGGAGCATTGTTAGGAGATCGAATTCGAATGAATGCAATTAATCAAGATCGAGTTTATATGCGTTCATTGGCGACACGTCAATCGAACTTAGCTTTGTCGAAACATGTGCAATCGGCAGTCGATATTTTGAAAGGAGCAAACTTTGATTTAATCATTTTGGAGACCTCTGGAATTGGTCAGTCGGATACGGAAATTGTCGATCACTCTGATGTAGCGATGTATGTGATGACGCCTGAATATGGTGCGGCAACTCAATTGGAGAAAATTGATATGCTGGATTTTGCCGATATTATTGCGATTAATAAATTTGACAAAAGAGGCGCGCAAGATGCTTTGCGAGATGTGAAAAAACAATTTCAACGCAACCATCAAATGTGGGAAACACCTCCGAGTGAGATGCCTTGTTTTGGGACGATCGCTTCCCAATTCAATGATCCAGGGACGAATGTTTTATACAAGAAATTGATGGAAACGATTGTTGAAAAAACGGGAGCAGATTTAAATCCTGATTTGAAATTGGATGACGGAATGAGTGAAAAGATTTACATCATTCCCCCAAATCGAACTCGATACCTTTCTGAAATTTCTGAAAATAATCGACAATATGATCGTTGGGTAGAAAAACAATGTGAGATAGCTCGTCAATTATTTGGGATTAAAAATTCCATTTCAATTATTGAAAAACAAGAAGGGATTAAAAATCGAGAAGCTGTTTTGGAAGGTTTGAAAAAATCTTACACGGAATTAGAATTGGATTTGGATGGTCGGTGTAAAAAAATCCTCGACGGTTGGGAAGCGAAAAAAGCAGCCTACTCTGCAGATGAATTTATGTACAAAGTTCGTAATCGAGAGATTCGAGTTCCTACGTTTACGACTTCACTTTCACATCTGAAAATACCAAGAGTTTCGTTGCCAAGATTTAAAGATTGGGGAGAGATTTTGAAATGGGTTTTACAAGAAAATGTGCCTGGAGAATTTCCTTTTACTTCGGGAGTTTTTCCATTTAAAAGAAAAGGGGAAGATCCAACTCGAATGTTTGCAGGAGAAGGTGGACCTGAAAGAACGAATACTCGATTCCATTATTTATCAGCTGACATGCCTGCGAATCGATTATCGACAGCTTTTGATTCGGTAACACTTTATGGAGAAAATCCAGATCACCGACCGGATATTTATGGGAAAATTGGAAACTCAGGGGTGAGTATTTGTTGCTTGGATGATGCTAAAAAATTGTACTCAGGTTTTGATTTATGTAACCCTACGACTTCCGTTTCGATGACGATCAATGGTCCTGCAGCGACAATTTGTGCCTTTTTTATGAATGCTGCGGTCGACCAGCAATGTGAAATTTATATCAAAGAAAATGGTTTGGAAAATTTGGTGGAAGCAAAATTGAAAGAACTATATGATGATAAAAATTTGACCCGACCAAAATACAATGGAGAAATTCCAAAAGGAAATAATGGTTTAGGTTTGATGTTGTTAGGAATGACGGGCGATCAAATATTGGAGCCAGCGATTTATAATGAATTAAAAATCAAAGCACTAAATTCTGTTCGAGGAACGGTACAAGCGGATATTTTAAAAGAAGATCAAGCACAAAATACTTGTATTTTTTCCACCGAATTTTCTTTGAAATTGATGGGAGATGTGCAGCAGTTCTTTATTGAAAATAAAGTTCGGAATTTTTATTCGGTTTCAATTTCAGGTTATCATATTGCAGAAGCAGGAGCGAATCCAATTTCACAATTAGCATTTACTTTGTCGAATGGATTTACCTTTTTAGAATATTATTTGTCGAGAGGAATGGATGTGAATGACTTCGCACCGAACCTTTCATTCTTCTTTTCGAATGGAGTAGATCCAGAATATGCGGTGATTGGAAGAGTAGCTCGGCGGATTTGGTCTAAGGCTTTGAAGATGAAATATGGTGCAAATGATCGTTCACAAAAATTGAAATATCATATACAAACTTCTGGTCGATCATTGCATGCACAAGAGATTTCGTTCAATGATATACGCACAACGTTGCAAGCATTATATGCGATTTATGATAATTGTAATAGCCTTCATACGAATGCTTACGATGAAGCAATTACGACTCCAACGGAGGAAAGTGTTCGTCGTGCTGTTGCGATTCAAATGATTATTAATCATGAATTAGGAATGGCGAAAAATGAAAATCCATTGCAAGGTTCGTTCATTATTGATGATTTGACGGACTTAGTAGAGGAAGCAGTTTTGTTAGAATTTGACCGAATTACAGAAAGGGGAGGAGTACTTGGAGCGATGGAAACAATGTATCAGCGAAGTAAAATTCAAGATGAAAGTTTGCATTACGAGACCTTGAAACATACAGGTGAATTTCCAATTATTGGAGTGAATACCTTTTTGTCAAAAGATGGTTCGCCAACCGTAATTCCAGAGGAAGTGATTCGAGCAACGGAAGAAGAGAAACAAGATCAAATCAAAACACTCGAAAATTTACATTTGACGGATGCGGAAAAATCTATTCAGAATTTAAAGGATTTGCAAAAAGCATCAATTAATAATGAGAATATTTTTGAACATTTAATGGAGACTGTGAAAACTTGTTCACTAGGACAAATTACAAATGCCCTCTACGAAGTTGGCGGACAATATCGTCGGAATATGTAACGGTAGATAACACGTAGCGGTCTGCTTTAGCTGACCTAAAAAAAGAAGGTTATCTCTAAAAAAAGAGATAACCTTCTTTCATTTTAAACTACAAGATATTGTTGCCATAAATATGTAAAAACAATATTTTCATCGAAGGCGAAAATATGCTAAGTTTAAGATGATATATTGGCTTACGTCAATTTTTTTTAGGTCAGTTAAAGCAGACCGCTACGTATAACATACTGTGATGAAAACATTCTATCGAGCTAAGTTGCCACATATTCAACCTATTGGCGGAACATTTTTTATTACATTTAGATTGCATAATTCGCTACCGAAACAGTATTTAAGAAAGATTAAGTTAGAACTTGACAGTAAAATATTTGAGATAAAGACATCTCATTATTTAGATCCAAATGAAGCGATTTATAGCGAGCGAAAATTGTATTTTAAAAAAATGGATTGGGCGTTAGATCAGATTTATGACGGAACTGATTTTTTGAAGGAAGAGAAAATTGCACAGATTGTAAGAAATAGGATTCATCAATATGATGGTGAGTTGTATGATTTATTAGCTTATTGTATTATGCCAAATCATGTTCATCTAGTGTTTGATACGTCGGTACAACTTCTAGTAAAAGAGGGCTTAAATTTTAAAAACTATATTCAAGTGAGTGAAATAATGAGGAAAATAAAAGGAGGAAGTGCCTTCGAAATAAATAAAATTTTAAATAGCAAAGGGGAGTTTTGGCAAAGAGAAAGTTATGATCATTATGTTAGATCAGGTCAAGAGTTGAAAAATGTGATTGATTACGTAATCAAGAATCCTGTTGTTGCAAAATTAGCAAAAGAATGGGATGAATATAAATTCACTTATTTAAAAGAGTATAATATTACATAACAAAATAACACGTAGCGGTCTGCTTTAGCTGACCTGAAAAAAAGAGCGAAGCGATTTTTTTTCTATTTGCACAAAAGATGTAGACAATACTTTTTTAAGTAAAATAATTTTCTTTTTTAAGGTCAGCTAAAGCAGACCGCTAAGTGTTATTTTGCTACTTGATAATTTAATTTTTTAACTCAGCAGGAATCACTCTGATCTTTTCCTTTTTTCCACCCCGCAAAACTTCCAATTGAACCGCCTGCCCAATCGATTTCTCATCCAACAATTTATGTAAATCATCAATCGAATTTATTTTTGACGTATTCAATCCAACAATAATATCACCAGATTTTAATTCAGAATTATAAGCAGCCGACTTCGCTTCAATTTGTTGAACCTGCACACCAGATTTTACTTCCAATTGAAATCGTTGAATCACTCTTGGATTAAATCGAACAGTCTGCCCAGCAATACCAATCACCCCTCTACGCACTTTTCCATCTATGATTAATTTCCCCACAATATACTCCGCCAAATTGGAAGTAACCGCAAAACAAAGTCCTTGCCCCGAAGCAATAATCGCAGTATTCACCCCAATCACTTCTCCAAAAGAATTCAATAAAGGTCCGCCAGAGTTCCCAGGATTAAGAGCCGCATCAGTTTGGATAACATCATCAATTAATCGTTGACTCTCCGTTCTTAAAGTTCTTCCTAAGGCACTCACTACACCTGCGGTAAGCGTATATTGAAAACCAAAAGGATTCCCAATTGCGATAGCCAATTGTCCAACTTGCAAAGCATCTGAATTACCAAATTTTATAAAAGAAAGATTCTCCGCATTGATTTGCAGAACTGCAATATCGGTGGCAGGATCATCTCCAATCAATTGCGCAGGAAGTTGTCGACCATCTTGTAAATTGACTGTTATTTTTTCAGCCCCTTTGATTACATGACTATTCGTAACGATAAATCCCTCGCTTGAAATAATAAAACCAGAACCTGTTCCAAATGGACTTTGTGGTTTCCGAGTTCGTTGTTTTTGTGTAGTAGGTTTTTTCTTTACTTGAATTTGAACAACAGCATCACTTGTTTTTTTCGCTACACTAATTACAGTTTTCGAATACGCATCAAGTAATTGTCCATCACTTTGAGAAGGTCTAAAAGGATGTTGGGGAGCATTTTCGTTAGAATTGAAATCTACCATGTTTGTATTTTTTTAAGTCATCTTGCTTAATATAAAGCGTTAGGATGCGAGTCTGCACAAAACATTCCAATTTCAAAAACTACTTTTTTTGTCAGAAAAGATCAAGGGTGCATAGCATTTTGACAGTAGAAAATAGTTTGACCTGACAGTTTAGACGAAAATTATTTCGTTTTTCTAAAAACTAAAAAAGGTTTAACTCATTGATTTTCAATGAATTAAACCTTTTTTGTTTAGAAATTATTAAATCTATTTTAATTTCTACTGATGAAAATATAAAAATCATTCACGAGTAATAAGGTGTTTTCCTTAAAATGGATTGGTGAGCGCAATTTCTTTTTTTGCAAAAAAACTAATTCTTGATCCTTTTGTAAAAAAGTATTTAGTGTACGAGCCACTTTAAAAAAACGAGTAATGTCAAAAGGAGTTGGAACTTTTGTAACCCCAATATTTATCATCGCTTGTTTGAAAGCAGGATATTCAAAAAGCGAATATTGTTCTGGAAATCGAAAACACAAATACATCGAAATCATATGATTCTCCAAATGAAAATGACGATTTTCAATAGTCAACGGAAATTTAGATTTGTACTCACTCAATAAACTATCACAGCAAAATTGAAAACGAGAAATTCGGTTTTCCACATCTTTATTTTCATCAAAAAGATCTCGAAACATATTTCTCACAAAGTCTGGAGCCGTCTCGATAAATTTCAACATCATTTCTTTTGGAAAAAAATTATCTCCTTTCCAAAGTCTTCGAGTTTCACTATTTTGAAAACTTGCGTCATACATCTTTCCAAAATCAGCCGCTTCGATATCCCAGTTATTTTGAAAGACTTGAAGTGATTCCCATTTATAACCTTCTTCAAAATCGCGTGTGGCTTGAAGATGTTTTTTGTAGTCTGAAATGTATTGCTGGATTTTTTGTAAGTTCACTTGAGTAGATTTTTAAAACACATCTATTTCTTCTTTTTTCAACAAATAGAAAAAACAATTCGCCAAAGCTTGCACATAAACTGCAGGGTCATAAGCATCGGCAAAGTTAGAATCATAACAAGCCATGTGCACATCTTGAAGCGATGGCCATTTATATTTTGTTCCTCCTCTTGCAGGAATTTTGCAAAAATAGGTTGCTTCTTGCATCAATGAATATTGGTCAGATGCCATCAAGCGAGAAGGAATATTAGTTCGAATAAATTCTGCTTCCACAACATTCCCGGCTAACTTAATATTGTGAGCAATTATATACTCTGACTCATCTACAAGTTTGGAAAATTCTTTTAGAACCGTTTCCAATTTTACTCCTTCCTCCTCTGCTCGTTCAGGTGTAACCTTAGTAAAGTTCTCGACTTCAATTGGCACTTCAAATCCTTGAGGCTTGATGATGTAATCTGCTGAGTTTTGGATTTCACCTTTGTCATTATATTGTTGCCAAGAAATTTGAAATAATCGAGGCCAGAAAAAAGTATCGCTCGGCGGAGTACTCCATTTTTTAGGTCGCCCAGTTGCGTTGACATGAAAAAATAAAAACATAAATTATTTTTTGGTTTTAAAAGTATGTGATGGTCTGCTTTAGCTGACCGTGAAAAATTACCGATTGTGGATTTTTTCCACAGTCAGCTAAAGCAGACCACCACGTGTTAACTTAATTTTTTAAATGCAGTTTCAGCCAATTCGAAGCTAGTACTTGAAGATAGTCGAATACGTTTCACCTCACCATCCCAAGCATCAGCCTTCGCGACCCAAAGATGATAATTTCCATCAGCATCTCTTTCACAATAAGCACCCATTGGAAGTTGACAACCACCATCCATAAGATTCAAAACTTTCCGTTCGATATTCGTACATTTTGCCACATCAGAGTGATGAATTTTTTTCAAAATCCGTCGAGTATCTTTATCTCCAACACAAGTTTGAAAAGCCAAAACACCTTGCGCAGGAGCAGGAACAAATTCTCGAACATTGAATTTGAGTACTTCCAAGTCAGAGACATCCAACTTCAATCTTTGCACGCCAGCACCTGCCAAAAGAATCGCATCAAAATTTCCTTTGCGTAATTTTTCAATTCGAGTCGGCACATTTCCACGAATATCTCTCAATTCAATGTCATCTCGAAAATCTAACATCTGCGCTTTTCGTCGAGCAGATGAAGTTCCAACAATGGCATTCTTTTTCAATTTCAAATCCAAACTTGTATCAATAGATTCTTTTCGAATCAGCAACCAATCAGCAGGATCTTCTCGATACGAAACTGCGGTGATCACTAATCCTTCAGGCGAATTCGTCGGCATATCTTTCATTGAATGAACTGCCATATCTACATCACCTCGCAACAAAGCATCTTCAATTTCTTTGGTGAAAAAACCTTTCCCTTCCATTTTGTCAAAACCGATATGTTGAATTTGATCACCTCTAGTTTTGATAATAACTAATTCGGATTCAACTCCAATTTCAGCGAGTTGACTTTTGAGAAATTCTGCTTGCCATAATGCAAGCCGACTTCCGCGAGTGCCTATTTTTATTTTTTTTGAAAATTCCATAATTGTCTTTTTAAGAAAGATTTGCGAAAGTCAGAATGTGAAATTCTAATTTCGAGGCGCAAAGATAATCATTGGTCAATAGAATGATAGAAGGATGATTTTTTTTTACAAAAAAAGGAAGAAATGGAAAGAGGGTTTCATTTTTATAAAGATCGAGTAAGCTAAATGGAGGGAAAAATCGTTTTATAGGTAGAAATATTCCATTTTATCGAAAAAAAACCTTGTGCGACAATTATTTTTTACCTTTGTGGGAGGAAATTTAACCTATCGCTAAACCCGTATTTTAACATGCAAATTTCAGCCAAAGATCTTAGCCATGCGCTAAATGGTATCATTGAAGGTAATCCTGATGTGATGGTTAGTCGTCCCAGCAAAATCGAAGAAGCTACTGAAGATTCGATTTGTTTTTTTGCCAATCCAAAATATGAACATTACGTTTATACCACAAAAGCTGCGATTATTCTAGTCAGTAAAGATTTTGTTCCATCCCAACCCATTTCTGCAACATTGATTCGAGTCGAAGATGTTTATAAATCAGTTTCTTTTTTATTGGAAAATTTCGCCCAAAAAGATGATAAAAAAGGAGAGATTTCATCTCAAGCTGCGATTCATCCCTCAGCCAAAATTGGAGATAATGTAAACATTGGTCCATTTGTAGTAATTGAAGAGGGGGCGGAAATCGGAGATAATACATCTCTCCAAGCGCAAGTTTTTATTGGAAAAAATGCCAAAGTTGGAAATAACTGTACCTTCTTTTCAGGGGTAAAAATATATCATGATTGCGAGGTTGGAAGCAACTGTATTTTGCATGCGAACGTAGTGATAGGTGGAGATGGGTTTGGTTTTGCACCAGAAGCAGATGGTTCATTTAAAAAAGTAGCTCAAATTGGGAATGCAATTTTGGAAGATAATGTGGAGGTTGGAGCAAATTCAACGATTGATCGAGCAACGATGGGGTCAACAATTATTCGGCAAGGAGTAAAATTAGATAACCTGATCATGATTGCACATAATGTGGAGATTGGGAAAAATACTGTTATCGCTGCTCAAACAGGAGTAGCAGGGAGTACTAAAATAGGAGAGAATTGTATGATTGGTGGACAAGTTGGATTTGTCGGACATATTGAAGTAGCCAATGGAGCAAAAATTCAAGCACAGTCAGGTGTGGCTAGAAGTGTGAAAAAAGAAAATACTTCTCTTTATGGATCTCCAGCAATTGATTATGCTAATTATTTAAGATCATATGCTGTTTTTAAGAATTTACCAGAAATGTCTAAAGAAATAAATTTGTTAAAAAAGCAAATGACATAGGGGCAGAGGCTTGTTTTCTAGTCTTGTTTAAAGGAACTGTATACTAGTTTTAAAGAGCATTTAAAGTAATGCTGAATTAACCAGTTTTTTTATTAAAGTAGCCTTCTCCTCATTTTTTCTTAACAAACACTTATCTTTGTGCGAATTTTCAAAAAAAATCGAATTTTCAAAAAGCAAGAATGAAGCAAACTACAATTAAGAAAGCAGTAAAAATAAAAGGAATTGGATTACATACAGGTAAAGAAGTTACGATGACTTTTCACCCTGCAGCTGTAAACCATGGCTATAAATTCAAAAGAGTCGACCTCGAAAATCAACCAGTAATTACCGCTGATGTGAATCGAGTGAGTTCTACAAATCGAAGTACTACGATTTCAGCTGGTGAAGCGTCAGTTACGACTGTGGAGCACGCATTATCTGCATTACTTGGATTACAGATTGACAATGTGATGATTGATATCGATGGACCGGAAGCACCAATTATGGACGGAAGTGCGAGAGAATTTGTGGAAAAATTAAGCAAAGCTGGGATTGAAGATCAGGAAGAAGAACGAGATTACTTTATAATTGAAGAGTCTATTTCGTTTAAGGATGAAGAATCGGGTGCTGAATTAATGGTATTTCCAAGTGAGGATTTTCAGGTGACGACGATGATTGATTTCAATTCTCCTGTTTTAGGACATCAATACGCTTCTTTGAAATCTATTGACGATTATAAAAAAGAGATTGCGCCTTGTCGAACATTTGTTTTTTTACATGAATTAGAACAATTGTTGGAACAAAATTTAATCAAAGGGGGCGATTTGGACAATGCAATCGTTATTGTGGATAGAGTAATGAAAAAGAAGGAATTAGATGCCTTGGCAAAGAAATTAGGGAAACCAAGTGTGGATGTTGATAAAGAGGGAATTTTAAATACCATCGAATTGAAATTCAAAAATGAGGCAGCTCGACATAAATTATTAGATGTGATGGGCGATTTAGCTTTAGTGGGCAAACCAATTAAAGGAAGAATCGTAGCAACTAAGCCAGGACATACCGCAAATATTGAATTTGCAAAGTTATTAAAACAAAAACTAGTCGAACAAAAAAAGCTTAAAAACAAACCGAAATACAATCCTAACGAAGACCCAATTTATGATGTGGTAGAAATCGCCAAACGCTTACCCCATCGATATCCGTTTCTATTGATAGACAAAATTATTGAATTAGGAGAAGAGCATGTGGTAGGGGTCAAAAATGTCACTTTTAATGAGGAATTTTTTCAAGGACATTTTCCAGGGAATCCAGTTATGCCAGGTGTTTTACAAATAGAAGCAATGGCGCAAACAGGTGGAATCTTAGCATTGTCAACTGTCCCTGATCCAGAAAATTGGGATACTTATTTTTTAAAAATAGATAAAGTAAAGTTGCGGCAAAAAGTAGTTCCAGGTGATACCTTAATCTTCAAAATGGAATTACTATCTCCGATCAGAAGAGGAATTTGTCATATGCAGGGAACTGCGTACGTTGGAAATAAGATAGTATCAGAGGGAGAGTTGACAGCTCAAATAGTAAAAAGAAGTTAAATAGATTTTATTCAAAAAATAAGTTTTTGATTTATAAAAACCACTTGGAATAAAATTTAATCACACGAATAAGTTGAGCAATTGCACGTTATGTTTTTATTCACTTATTTATATTAAAAAACAGTAGTATTTTTTTCAATGAAAAAACCGTTTTAAATTTTTTAAACTTATTTTTTTGAAAAAATATAGAAAGAAGCTCAATCATGAATCCAATAAGAAATATTCATCCAGAAGCCAAAATCGGTAAAAATGTCAAAATCGGAGCATTCGTTACGGTTGAGAAAGACGTAGTGATTGGGGATAATACAGAGATTTTTCCAAATGCGGTAATTATGAACGGAACTCGAATGGGAGAAAACTGTAAAGTTTTCCCTGGAGCAATCGTTGGTTCTATTCCGCAAGATTTAAAATATAAAGGGGAACGTACTTTTCTGGAAATAGGAAATAATGTAACCATTCGGGAATACTGTACCATCAATATTGGAACGACAGCTAATTGGAAAACAGTTATCGAAGATAATTGCTTGATCATGGCTTATTGTCATATTGCACATGATTGCATTATTCATGAACGATGTGTGTTGGCCAATAATGTAACACTTGCTGGACATATAGAAGTTGGACCAAGAACGACACTTGGAGGTTTGACTGCAGTGCATCAATTTGTTCGAATTGGTGATAACGTGATGGTCGGTGGAGGTTCATTGGTGCGAAAAGATATTCCACCATATATCAAAGCAGCGAGAGAACCACTTTCTTATGCAGGAGTTAATTCAATTGGTTTGCGTCGAAAAGGTTTCTCTGATGATCAGATTAACAATATTCAAAATATCTATCGATTGCTTTATCAAAAAGGACATAATACTTCACAAGCATTGGAAGTGATCCAAACTACTTTGACTGAAACACCTGAGAGAGAAAATATTTTGGATTTTATCAAAGATGCGAGCCGAGGAATTATCAGAGGTTACCGTCATATGAATGGAGGAAAAGTAAGTCCACGAATCAGAGTTAATGGAAACGGGAATGGAAGTATCCTTTCGTAATATTGGAAAAAGATACCGTTACGAGTGGATTTTTCGAGGAGTTAATTTCACTTTTGAAACGGGAAAAAAATATGCCATTTTAGGACCAAATGGTTCTGGGAAATCCACTTTGCTAAAAGTGTTGTCAGGTCATCTGACTCCATCGAAAGGCAAAGTGGATTTTTTTTTGGAGGAAAAAAAGATGCCCATTGATGAGGTGTATCGGAAGATAAGTTATGCTGCACCTTATATTGATCTGATTGAAGAATTTACCCTCATTGAAGCGATCAAATTTCATCAAAAATTTAAAAATTTCACAAATCAATTATCACCAACTGATTTAATTGATATTTTAAATTTTGAAAAATCGAAAGATAAGCCTGTGCGATTTTTTTCCTCAGGAATGAAGCAACGCTTAAAATTAGTTTTAGCTATTTGCTCCGATTCACCTTTGCTCCTTTTAGATGAACCCACCACGAATTTAGATACGCAAGGTATGAATTGGTATCGAGAGTTAATCAAAGAATATGGTCAGGATCGTTCGATAATTATTGCTTCGAATGTAGAAGCAGATTATGATTTTTGTGATGAAACGCTGAGCATTTTAGATTATAAGAAAAAAGTGGTCAGGTAGGAGGTTGGTCGCTGTGCTCTCGGTCAGGAGTCAGGGGCTTCGTCTTTTTGCCAATGTGTTTTCACAATAGTGTTTTTAAATAATGGGGAAAACATGAAGCCCCTGACTCCTGACCGAGAGCACAGCGACCAATCTCCTATCTGATTCCTTATTTAGAAAAAATCTAAGTCTCCAACTTCCTTCCTTATGATTTTTCACACCTAATTAAAAAATGCTATTTTTGGGGAAAATTACGAACCAATGGCACTAGATCAAGTCGATGTAGACAATATGAAAGAAGAGTCAGAAATGTCCTTTTTGGATCATTTAGAGGCTTTGCGATGGCACTTAGTGCGATCGGTGGTGGCGTTGTTGGTGTTTGCGATTGGATTTTTTATTGCAAAAGATTTTACCACGTTTGTTTTGTTTTGGCCACGTCTTAAAGAGTTTCCGACATATGATTTTTTTTGTAAAATGTCAGAAGTGACTTGTTTCTTTCCACCAGACTTTACATTAGATGTAAAATCACCAACAGAGAAATTTTTGACCCATATTAGAGTCTCAGTCATCTTTGCTTTAATAGTTGCGTTTCCGTATTTATTTTGGGAAATTTGGCGATTTATCAAACCTGCCCTACATAAAAATGAATTAAGGGCAGCTCGTGGAATCGTTTTTTCTTGTTCTTCATTATTTATATCAGGAGTTTCATTTGGATATTTTGTTATTACCCCTTTTGCTCTTACTTTTTTGGCAAATTATGAGTTTGGGGCAGGTGTAGATTTCGAACCAAACCTCTCCGATTATGTCTCTTCAATTATCACGTTTACATTACCAACAGGAATCGTTTTTCAAATGCCAGTTGCTGTTTACTTTTTGTCAAAAATTGGCTTGATCACCCCTGAGTTTTTAAAAACATACCGGCGACATGCGATTGTAATCATTTTACTTTTAGCAGCGATCGTCACTCCACCTGATGTAGTAACTCAATTTTTGATTGGAATACCTTTATTTGGATTATACGAAGTGAGCATTATTATCTCTCGAAGAGTCATTAAAAATGCAGCAGCCAAAGAAGCGGCTGAGGAAAAGGCATTAATGAAAAAACCATAAACTATAATAGACTAACAAGACTAATTTTAAGTCATTCAAAGGTTAAAATTCAATCATCCTGCTGGCAAAGGCAGGTTCAAAAATATCTAATGCAACAAGTTTCGACTTCACTTACCTTATTCTTGAAAATATTTGTCCCACTTTTTTGGACGGTGATTTTCTCTTCATTTACGATGGCAGTTTGGTTTTTGGATATGAGTCACTTTGCGGGCATTCCGATTCAGACTTTTCGCTATGGAATTACTATTTTTTTAATAGTGGGAATAGCGTTTTTTTATTTTACAGTACTTCAGCTTAAGCGAGTTGAAATGGACCAAACGCATATATTTGCCACCAATTATTTTAAAAATTACAAATACCCGTGGTCAAATGTTGAAAATATTGAAGAGCGTGATTTTGTAATTTTTAGAACTATTCATATCATTCTAAAAGAACCTGGAAATTTTGGAAAAAAAATCACATTTGTAGCTAGCCGCCGAAAATTCAATTCATTTATTAAAGAAAATCCACATTTATTTGAGCAATTTGCTTAATAATTAGCAAAATCCCTCCCTCCTGACATTTGTATGACAAATGTAATTTTGCTATTTTTATCAAAAATTATAAAGTTAATTTTATTCCACGCCGAAAATCTCTCCAAGAAACATCTGATTTTGATGATATGGTTTAAGTGGTTGTTTCCTTTAATTAATTTCATTAAGCAGCTATTTTCCATTTAATTGGAACATTATATTAGACTTCTATATTCTTAATTGATTTGTAATTTCATAAGCATGAGGTTACTCAACTAAAACTATTATCATGAAGAAAATTTACCTTTCCTTAATTGCAGTTTTTCTACTCATAGCATTAACGAGTATGACACCTCTTGGCAAAAAGATGATCTCTGCCATTAATTATTCATCAGCTACATTTAGCAATCAGATTTTAGATTTGCCGGATGTCATGCTAGATTATGAAATTGCAGATTTACCTGACTTTATCCAAAATGCTCCAACTCCTTGGGGTGGCGGTGGAAATGGGAACACCTTATCATTAGTGACTAATGAAGGTTCAACACTTGGGCGTGTTTTATTTTATGATAAAAAATTATCATTGGATGGAAGTGTTTCTTGTGGAAGTTGCCATAAGCAAGAATTAAGCTTTGCTGATGATGTGGCATTTAGTGAGGGAATTATGGAAACCAAAACAACTCGTAACTCTTTACATATTAATGATATTGCTTGGCAAAATTCTGCTGAACTATTTTGGGATGGCCGCCAGTCTGTGTTGGAAGAAATGGTTATTCAACCAATTATCGATCCTAATGAATTAGGATTAGATATCGTTGAATTAATTCAAATTATGGAAGGGACAGATTATTATGCTGATTTATTTACAGAAGCATTTGGAACTCCAGCTATAACAGAGGAAAGAATTGGAGATGCATTAGCTCAATTTGTTCGGTCTTATGCTTCTTTTGAATCTAAGTTCGATCAAGGTTTGCAAAATGGATTTGCAGATTTTACTTCAAGTGAAATTGAAGGAATGGATTTGTTTGAAGCACAATGTGGTTTTTGTCATGCTACTCCTCATTTTGGAGCATCTACTTTTAGTTCTATGTTTGCTGGACAAAACTTTACCAATGGTTTAGATTCAGTAGCTGCTGATCCAGGAATGGGTGGGTGGACAAATGATCCTTTCTTTGATGGTGTTTTCAAAACACCAACTTTGAGAAATATCGAAGTGACTGGCCCTTATATGCATGATGGCCGATTTGAAACATTGGAAGAAGTGGTTGACTTTTATAGTGAAGGATTACAGTCGCATCCAAATTCATTCTTTAATTGGATGAGTGATCCAACTGGATTAGATTTTACCGATGAAGAAAAATTAAACTTAGTCAACTTTATGAAAACATTGACTGACGATAATTATTTGACAAATGAAAAATGGTCAAATCCATTTATCGAAGAAGGTTCAACGGCAATTCAAGATCCACATTTATTTGAAGATATAACTGTTTTCCCAAATCCAGCAGTTGATTTCACTTATATCAATATCAATAACTCAGTAGATAAAACTTATGAGATTAGACTTTCAACAATGAGTGGTAAGGAATTGCAAAGCACTTCTTTTGAAGGAAGTCAATATGTATTGAATACTTCGAATTTACCTATTGGAATTTATATGATTCAGATTCGCCAAGGTGATACGCAAAGAGCCATCAAATTAGCGATTAATAAATAACGGTTAATGCTTAACGGTTAACGAAAACAGGAATATTCATTTAGTTGAGTGTTCCTGTTTTTATTTTTGAAATAGTAATGACCTAGCTTTGTGAAACGAGTGAGAGAATTTTGTGGAAAGTTGGATTTCGTAAAGTGGATTTTATTTTTCAATAACCGCTTTACAAAACCGTGCTCAACTTTTACCTTCCTACTGGTTTCGCAAAGCTAGATCAACTAAAAAAGGAGCATTCAAATTAATGAATGCTCCTTCTTTTTTATCGTTAACCGTTAACCATTAATAGTTAACCATTAAAAAAACTATTCTTTGTCAAACCGAAGTTCTTGAATAAGTGGTTGACTTCCTGATGTTTTCATGTAAACATACACTCTAAAAGTACCACTTCCTGCATTTAAGTTTCCAATGAAATATTTGGAGTCTTCGCCTTTAGAAGTACCTTGGTGGATTAGGCTAAAAGATTTGGGTGGATTCTTCGAAAAGAATTTTTTCACCACATCCTTTGCTTCCGATTTATCATAAAAGTCATCATCAATTTCTACATTTTCATCGAAGTAAGTAGCAAGGGATTCTACATCACCTCTACTTAATGCTTTTGAAATACTATCCATGTTTTGACTGGTAGCAGCTAAACAAGGAACGATTAGTAATAATAACATTAGATTCTTCATGGACTTACTTTTTTAATTTATAAGTTTCCAACTTTATGCCAGAAACGAATTTCTTATTTATGTAAAAATACCTTTTATCAAATGATCTGTCAAGTTTTTGAGAAAAATAGAGCGAGAAATGACAGGTTTTAAGATTAAATGTATATTTAACGAATGTATAAAATATTGATTGTTAGTATTTTAAATGTTTAAAATTGGATTTTGCTATTAAAATACATAGTTATGTTAACGTTTTTTGTATTCCTTAAAGTGTGTTAAAAAATACGCTAACAGCTGCTAAACCATCCACAATATCATACATCATTTTTAACGTGAAATATCAGTAAAGTCACGTAGTTTTTTGTTAAAAATCCCTTAAAATAAGGGAATTACATTCTACTCTATTCGAACAAATTGGAAATCAATCTTCCTTTTTCCTCCTTCAATTCTAGCTCGGGCGGTATTATCATCAAATTTTGTGTAGCTTATTTTTTTGGGAAAATTATTTTCCTTATTTTCAAAAATAAAATATTTATCTGAATCTGAGATCATTTTAAAAGGGACTTGGTGATCGCCCTTGGGTGTTTTGACCGTCGGAATATAAAGAATCTCATTCTCTCGAATAACCAAATCAACGGTTTCTTGTACAGCTGTATCTCCTTCTCCATAGATTCTAAAATTTCTTCCAAAATAATAATTATCGTTGATCTTAGTCCAAGTTTCGAAATCATTCCCAGCATTGATTTGCCAATGACCAAGAATCCAATCTAACTTCGATAAGTCTTTCGGAGGAGGTGGGGTACGTTTACAACATACAAGGATGAAACTCAATAAAAAAAACGCCAAGATGGTATAAAACCATCTTGACGTGTGTATATTGTTATATTTTTTCATGTTCTTTTATTTTGATTTAGATCGCTTCACTGTCAGAGGACAGATTGTGTACTGCGCTTACTGTCAAAAGTCAGACTTACGATATTTGTTGTATCTAGCTATAGATTATAGATAGTAATCGTCAGTCTGTTTTCTGTCAGTTCGTCACAGGCGAACGATCTGTCCTCTGACAGCGAAGCGATCTAATTCTTACAAATTTTCATAAATGAAATCCGTCATTTTATTATAAAGGTGTAATCGAGTAGTTCCTCCAAAAATACCATGATTTCTATTGGGATAAAAATAAGTATCAAATTGTTTGTTGGAGCGAACTAAGGCATTAACCATTTCGGCGGTGTTTTGAAAATGCACATTGTCATCTGCCACACCATGAACTAACAAATATTTTCCTTTCATCAAATCTGTAAAGTTGACTGGTGAATTATCTTTGTAACCACTTTCGTTTTCTTTTTCTGTTCGCATGTATCGTTCGGTATAAATCGTATCATACCATTTCCAATTGGTCACCGGCGCAACTGCAATCGCAGATTTGAACACATCTGCTCCTTTGAAAAGACAAAGTGAAGACATGTAACCACCATAACTCCAGCCAAAAATCCCAATGCGTTCTGCATCAACATAAGGTTGACCTCCAAGATATTTTGCAGCTGAAATTTGATCCATTGTTTCGTATTTCCCTAACTGGAGGTAAGTCATTTTTTTAAATTCTTGACCTCTTGCACCGGTTCCTCGATTATCCACACTCACGACGATGTAACCATTTTGTGCCAACATTTGATACCACCAATTATTGAAACCTCCCCACGAATCATTTACCGTTTGGCTTCCTGGACCACCATAGACATACATGAAAACAGGATATTTTTTATTAGGATCAAAATCAGCAGGTTTGAGCATCCAACCATTTAATTTTTCGCCCCCTTCGATTGGCACATTGAAAAATTCGAAATTATTCCAACCGTAATTTTGCTGAGTGGTTTTCATCGCATTATTGTCTTCGATGATCCGAACTTCTTTTCCTGAGTTTTCGTAAACCGTATAAGTCGCAGGTGAATTCAGCGTAGAATGTGTATTCACATAGTAATCAAAATTACTGCTCCATTGAGTTCGGTTAGTTCCTTTCGCAGGGGTAATTTTTTTCTTTTTCTTTCCCTTAAAACTCAAAGAATAAATCTGTCGTTCTAATGGAGATTCTTCCGCAGCTTGGTAGTAAATCGTTTTTCTCTTTTCATCTACGCCATAAAAACTAGTTACATCAAAATTACCTTCAGTCAATTGTCTTTTTAATTTTCCATCCAATTCATACATATATATATGATTGAATCCATCCCTTTCGCTTGTCCAAATAAAACATTTTCCATCTTCCAAAAAGGTCATATCGTCGGTGATATCGATGTAATATTTATTGGTCTCCTTAAGCATCACAGAAGTTCTACCGGATGTTGCATCAGCCAATAATAACTCTAATTCATTTTGATGACGATTCATTTTAAATACGCAAAGTTTATTCGCATCAAGTGTCCATTTGATTCTTGGGAAATACATATCAGGTTCATCACCTGTTTTCACTTTGGTTGTTTTTCCTGTTCTAATATCAAAAACGTGAACAGAAACGACAGCATTTTTTTCTCCAACTTTTGGATATTTAAAGGTCTCATATTCTGGGTACAAATCTCGGTTGTACAAAGTCATCGTAAATTCTTTTACCTCTGATTCATCAAATCTTAAGAAAGCAATTTTGTTTCCATCTGGCGACCATTCAAAAGCTTTAGCTATCGAAAATTCTTCCTCATAAACCCAATCTGCGGAACCATTAATAATAGAATTAAATTTCCCATCAAAGGTGATTTGAGTAATTTCTCCATTGACCAAATTTTTAAAATACATATTATTTTTTCGAACGAAAGCTACTTTCGTAGCATCGTCAGAAAAAGATGTGTAACGTTGCTTTCCTACTTTTTCGACAGTTGTAAGAGTATTGTTGTTTTTATCCCAAACATAAAAATTAGCACGAGTACTTCTTCGGTAAATAGATTCTGTCTCGGTTTTTATCAAAATTTTACTTTCATCTTTGCTGAAAGTGTAGTCATCCATTTTACCATTAAATTCTGAATTTCCACTTACACTAGAGGCATCGAAAATGTCCTTAGTAAATTGACCCGTGGTCAAATCATATTGTTTGATTTTATTTTCTTCCAATCGAGTATAGTGTTTTCCATCGTTTAAAAAATTAAAACCAGGAACAGATCTTGGTACAAATTCATATTTTTCCCAAATATCTTCGACTGAAATTTTCGCATTATTTTGCTGTGCATTTAAACTAAAACTTACACTTACCAAAACGAATGTCAATACGTACAATCTTTTTAACATGCTAGTTGATTTTTTTTGAAAAATTTAAAAAGTAGCGATGCTGAATTTTAAATGAATTCAGCGACTACAAAGAAAACAAACTTTTGAAAAAGCATAGCTATGATTTTTGATTTTAAAACTACATTTCTATTAGTAAATGAATGTTTTTCCCTTCTTAATTTGGTTTTTGCCTTTGAATTTTCAAAATATGATTAAACTTTTAGTCTTAAAATTAGTCAAATATTTAGTTGACTAATTTGACCTTATCAATGATTTTAGGTTGCCAAAAACTTGATTTTATTCTTAAAACTAAATATTAGAATAGTTTTTGATTTATATCTATTCCCATCAAGTTCACAAAAAACTTAAAATTAATTTTAAATGAAATAGGGGATTTTGAAAAACCTATTGTCTTGAGATTTTAGAACTTTTCCTTAAAACCAGATTCCAATGAGGAATACAATCTACCTAATGCTGCTGATGGTATTTATTTTTTCTTGTAAAAAAGATACCGTCCTCGAAAATATTATTATTGAAGATAATACTGCCCCTCCTTATAATGAAGTGACAACTGTCCAAATTCAAAATTATGTTAATAAAATTTACATAGATCTTTTGGGACGTGAACCGTTGGAAAGTGAGTTAAATTCTTCTGCTTCTGAATTAAAATCTAACTCTCTAAGTGATGCTTCTCGAGAACAATTGCTCACCAATTTAATGGAATCGGAAGAATACTATAAACGATTTTATGAGATTTATCAAACGAGTTATTTGCCAGGAGTGACGAATGGTGAACTAGATTTAACCATTCTGATTTATGAGGTGGAGAGAGATCAAGCCATTCAAAATGGGAATAATACATTGGTTCAATTATATAATCTTGAATTGGATTTGATGTATGCTTTGCGAAATGCTCGAGTGGATTATCAAAATGGAGAAATCACGATCAACGAATTTATGTCAAGAATCACTCGTAATCAATTTTACGAAGAAATAAATATGGGCGCAGAAAATTATGTTCTCTCTTGTTTTGAGAACTTTTTAAAAAGAACACCAACCGACGCTCAACTAATCGCTTCCGTAAATATGGTCGAAGGAAATCCTGCTCAAGTTTTTTTTCAAGATGGAAATAATCAAAATGATTTTATTAATATTTTGATGAATACAGCGGAATTTTACCAAGGCCTTTCTATCGATATTTATAATCAGCTTTTAGTTCGTCTACCTGACTCACAAGAGATGGTGGATACGATTTTTATTTTTGACGAAACGCAAGATTATCAATCTGTTCAGCGACTAGTGATGAAGTCAGATGAGTACGCAGGATTTTAATAATGGTTAACTGTGAATGGTTAATTTCTCGTGGGGTGTTTTTCGTTTTGGGAAATTCATTTTAATTCACTTCTATTTTTTTGAAATAAAAAAATTAAATCATGAATAGAAATTTTCAACTTTTAATAGTCTTCTTTTTTTGTGTATCTATTTTTTTTGGCTGCAAACAAGAAAAAGAATACCAATATGTATTTGAAGTAAATGAAGAAAATCTTTATCAAAGCAATGTTGATAAAACTAAGCAAAAAACTCCCGAACAATATATTTCCATTTTATATTCTAATCTTTTTTCGACGACTGTTCCTCAACAAGATTTGAGTCAGTTGGCAGAAGTTCGTGTGTCGATTGGAGACAAGCAAATGGCCGACGAAATGATTTTAAATGATTTTGTCAATAGTGGAAATGCGAGTACTCCAACAGATCAAGAAATGCGTGCTGATGTCGACCAATTTATTGAAGATACTTATATCCGATTTTTTCTTAGAAAACCTTCTCCATACGAAGTGTTGGAATTGAAACAAGAAATTGAAGGTGATACAGATTTGACACCTGAGATGGTTTATCAAGCTTTTGCACTTTCTAATGAGTATAAATTTTACTAATGGGTATTGAGATTTTGGGAATTGTGAAACTCAAAGTTTATTTCTCAATATTGAAAGCAAAAAGTTAATTTAAAAGACCGTTTGATGATTGATTTCGTTGTCATTTTCAGATGACGTAAAAAACGAAATTGATAATCAAACTCAAATAAGTTGAATTATGAAAAGACGAAACTTTATCAAAAAAGTAGGTTTAGCTGCAGCAGGAATAACTGGAGTTCCATACATTTTACCTACGGGGAGATTGTTTGCAGCGACAGGAAGTCGAGTAGTTAATCATGTGGTGTATGTATTGTTTGCAGGAGGGATTAGAAATCAAGAATCGGTTGGGCAACAATTTTTGATGAATCAAAATGCTTCACTTCCATCAGGAAATGTGATGAATAATATGCTCACAGGTGCAGCACCGTCAGGTTCATTAATTCATGATCCTTGGGCACCAGTTTTGAATACGCCGATGATGGAGCAAGGAACACTCTTCAAAGAAGTGGAATACAAAACTGGACCGACTGGACATTACAATGGGCACACCGTTGCAATGACTGGAAATTATACAGAGACAGGTTTGAACTTAAACATCAATCCTGATTTTCCCACCATTTTTGAATATTATCGAAAACATTCTGACCCAAATGAAAGTGCGATGAATGCGTGGTGGATTTCTGAAGGATTGGGACCTTACCCTTCTTTGAATTATAGTCAGTCGGCTAGCTATGGAGCAAAGTACGGAGCGAATTATTTGAGACCTCGAAGTATTTTGGGGGATGCAGGACAAAGTCAGTTAGGTAATGCGGTGAGCTATCAACCTGATGATGTAGGGCGAATCAATCGGATCAAAAATATCTTAGATAATAATTTTGCACAAGCAGGGGAGCAGTTGCCAGGTATTCAAAATACGCCAGAGAATCGGGAGCAAATCAAAAATTTTTTATTGCAAAAAATGGAAGATACTGCCAATGGAAATTTAGACGTGGCGACTCCTGGAAATAATCCAAATTTACTCACCGGCGATTTGATTAATATTTCAGCAGCATGGCAAGTAATGGATGAATTTACACCTGAGTTGACGGTCATCAATACGACTAACTTGGATGTATGTCATGATGATTTTAGTGCTTACTTATATTTTTTACATCGAGCTGATTATGGGATTGGTTGGTTATGGAATAAGATTCAAAGTCATCCAGTTTTGGCAAATGATACGATAATGATTTGCATGCCTGAGCATGGTCGAAATTTGGATAGAAATAATATTGTGGATGCGAATGGACTAGGAGCGTATGATCATACAGGTGATGAAAACTCACGAAGAGTATTTACGATGATAGTTGGACCAGATGATAAAGTAGTGCAAGGTCAAGCGTTGGGAAGTCCTAATAATCCAGTTTCCGAGTCAATTGATGTGGTGCCAACGATTGCACATATTTTAGGATTTAAAGATAGTGTGCCAGATGAGTTAATGCCGGGAAGGGTGCTGGATGAGGCATTAATTTAAAAAATGTAAATTGATTGTTATAATTTTTTCTTTTGGAAAAAAGTAATCAACAGTTTTTAGAAATCAACCAAATAAAAGATGAAAAAAATCATATTTACCTTTTCCGTTTTATGTTTGCTGATGTATTCCTGTAAGGATAATATTACACCTGAGCCGTCAGATTTACCTTTCAACCCATTTGATACATTGACTTATCCGTTGCCAGAGATTGAAACCATTCCTGTCGATTCCAATGGGTTTTTAGGATTGCATCATTATATTTTTTCAGCAAGTTGTAATCGTCCAGGCTGCCATGATGGATCTTTTGAGCCTGATTTTAGAACGGTAGAGAGCGCCTACAATTCTTTGGTCTACCATCCGATTGTGAAAAATTATAGCATGGCAAATGATGGTCGTGAACCACTTCCTTATCGAGTGACTCCTTTTGAGGCAGAGCAATCAATGTTGTACAAAAGAATTACGGAACATTTATCCAATTTTGAAATAATGCCTTCAAGTGGAATTGCATTGTCGGAAGATAAGGTTGATCTAATCACTAATTGGATTAATGATGGAGCAAAAGATATTTTTGGAAATACGCCAACGCTTTCCAGTACTCAACCTGCATGCTATGGCTTGGTAGCTTACTTGCCCGACAATAATAACTTCAGAGTAGATACTGCTCGGATTGATAATTTTGCATTTAATCCTTTTGTCACTTCTGCGAGTGAAACTATGGAAATGTGGTTGCTATTTATAGACATGGATGTTGATCAAAATTATGTTTTGGGAAATGCCTTGACGTATAATAAAATTCAATTTTCGACAGAGCCATTTGTTTTTTCTAATCCAGTAGAATTGGATATGCAAGTGGAGGTGTCACCGCTTTTAATCAATAGTGTTTTTAGTACTTACAATCAAGATCAATTACCCTATTATCAAAAAGTAACTTTTAAACCCTCAGACTTAGGATTCCAATCAGGTGATATTGTTTATATGAGAATGTTTGTAAAAGATGCAGATCATAATGATCCAACTGAAGTGCCAAATGCAAATGCGCCTGCATACTTGATTCAACACTTTGCGTTTTACCTTCAGTAGATTTTTTTAGAAAAATGTAAGCGTATTGTTTTTTTTTAGAAAAGAACTAAATTAAAAAGTCATGAATTATCAAAATATATTTTTTCTAACCTTAATTCTTCTGGTTGCAAGTTGTGGGAAGGATGATCCCGATGAATTATTGACAGAAGTTCCAATCATCGAATTGGTCAAAGTGATTCCTGAATCTAATCAAGTGCAACAATATACTGATGAATTAATTTTTACCATTTCCTACTCAGATGGAGATGGAGATTTGGGAACGGAAGATCCAGATGTTCCTTCGATTGAGTTGATTGATATGCGTGATCCAGATGTGTTGAAATTTGATTATCATCTTTCTCCACGAGCACCTTCAGGCTCTGAAATAAAAATTACAGGCGAGTTAAATGTTGTTTTAAATCATTCGATTATCATTGATGAAAATAATAATGCGGAGACGACGACTTTTAAAATTCGAATAAAAGACCGAGCAGGGAATTGGAGTAATGAAGTGGAGTCGGTAGTGATTACTATTTCGAAATAATTTTTATTGTTTCGTTTCGCTACTTTAACCGTTCAATAGTCAATTTTTTATTCCCCAATCAACTTCTTCAGCGCATCCTGCACCGCTTTCCTATTCTCCTTTTTCTTCACCTCAATAGCAGGCGCAGCTCTTTCTTCACAATCTGTAATCGGACAACGCTCACAAGTTTTATTCACCACTCGAGTTCGAATTGTAGGGTCGTTTAAGAATTTAATCTTCTCTTTCACTTCATCGTCTATCAAAATTCCAATCGTTACACTCGTATTCAAATGCGATTTTGGATGCGAAGGTCGAGATAAAGTGAATGATAGATATTCATCCTCCGTTCCAAAATATTTCGATCGTTGCACACCGACAAAGGTGTTGACATATTTTCCAACCTGCTGCATTTCATGCATATCATGGAGCAAAGAAATCGACAGCCATCTTCGACAATAGTGTTCTAACAATCCATTTCCATGAGGATGATGTTTATGATTGAGGTGTAGTTCTTTGTCAATTTCAAAATTATTTTTCTCCGTATTATGAATACATCGAAGGAAAAATAGTTTTTGCAAACCAAAAAACTGTGGCAATAAATTCGTCAACCGATGATATAAAATTTCAGGTGACGCATTATATTTTCGATTGATTTGAATCAAGGTTTCTGCATCCCATTTTTCTTTTTGGAAAAAAGAAGTAAGATCTTCCAAAAGTGCTTCTCGTGGGATGATCACCGCTGCTGCAAAATAAGAAGCTTTAAATTGATTCAATACCATATCAAAAGAATCAATTTTCAACAGAGAAGAAGTATGCCCACGCTGTTTTATTTTTAACCGATTAAAACCTAATTCTTTGGCGAGTTGAAATAATTTTTCAGTCGAAGACAAGTTTTCGTTGAGCAATAGTTTCTTTCCCTTTGGAATAAAAATCGCTCGAATATCTTTTAATTCAGGATAATCCGCCAAACCGTTTTCGATGACTTGGTACTTATATTTTTTTTGTAAAATAAATTTTAAAGTATCAGCAGTTGTTCCTCCGTTGATCGGTAATTTATCTTTCTTCAAAAAATCATCCACCGCTTTTTCAATTTCTTCAAAATAATTATAACGCATTTCCTGATAAGCTCGCATCGCTCCCGTAAAAAAATGAGCATCCAACAAAGAGTAACTTCTTGAAATTTCTACCAAAGTGGAAATAAATGCACCTACTCGAATTGGCGCATTGGCAATAATTTCAGTCACCTTCGATAACTCAATTCCAAATAAATCCAAAGGTAATTCATTCAAAAAGTTCGATTGTAACAATACTCCTACGGGAGCCAATTGTTTCGTCAATATGGTTGAAGTCAGCGACTCCACGTCAATTTGTAAGGCTTTCGCCAGCAAATCAATTTTATCTGCCCGAGGATATTTTTTCCCTTTTTCAATTTCATTGAGATATGAAACGGAAAGTCCTGATTGCTCTGCGAGTTGGGCAAATGACAATTTTAGTTCTGTCCGTAATTGTTTTACTTTCAGTCCAAAAATGATTCTCTGGTTTTGTGTCTTGGTACTCAAATATTTATTTTTTTACGTAAAAAAAATCATGGGTAAAAATAGTAAATTTGCGGCAATTCTTATTTGAATATAATAACGTGGTGGTCTGCTTTAGCTGACTGTAAAAAGAGCGCAGCGATATTTTTTTTAAAACCGCATGTTTTTTAGGCCAGCTAAAGCAGACCACTACGATACTATCTGTCTCCAAAAATATTAAATAATTTTACTCAATATTTTTTCCTTGCAATTACAAGAACTTTACAAAAAACGACAAAATGATTTTGCAGCCAAAGCTGCAGCACTAAAACAAAAATATATTCGCTTTTCGATTGTTCGATTAGTGATCTTCTTTCTGGGAGCTGGGGTATTTGTTTTTTTATGGTCATATGGTTGGGCAGCAGCACTTTTCTTATTCGTGTTTTTGGCCTCTTTTGCTCGATTTGTCTATTGGCATCAGGCGATTCAACGAGACCAAATTCACCATGAAAATTTATCGAAAGTTAATCAAAACGAAATTGAATACTTGAATTATCAATTTAACCAATTCGATTCTGGCGAACAATTTATGGATACCCAACATCCGAATTCAGTTGATATGGATATTTTTGGAGCCTATTCTTTTTTCCAATATTGTAATCGAAGCAATACTTCTATCGGAAAAAAATGTCTAGCCAATTGGTTAAGTCATCCTGCACCAATCGAGGAAATTTCACTTCGGCAAGAATCTGTTCAAGAACTACAACCACAATTAGATTGGCGGCAAAATTTTCAAGCACTTGGTATGTCTACCGAAGATTCTGAAGATCATTTGAAGGCATTGAAAAAATGGTTGCAAATGTCTCCTTTTGTAAGCAATGCTGCTTGGTTAAAAATGGCCATGTACATTGCTCCAATTTTAGGAATTGCTGGAGTCGTACTTTGGTTGTTTTATATTCCTTGGCAATTGGCGATTTTATTTTATGTCCCTGCGGCTATTGTTATAAAAATAACGTTGGAAAAAGTCAACGCAACTCATGTGCAAACTGACAAAGCAGAAAAGATATTAGCACATTATGCACGACTGATTCATCATATTGAAGAAGAGAAATTTTCTTCTAAAAAATTACACAAATTACAATCTGAATTTTTTGTAGGAAACGAAAATGCTTCGAAAAGTGTCAAAAAATTATCCTACATCATTGAACAATTAAATGTTCGAAATAATCCTTTCGCGATTTTACTTAATGTGTTTACCCTTTGGGATTTGCATTGGGTGAATAGTTTGGAGAAATGGCAAGCGGTGCAAAAAGATCATTTGCCAAAATGGTTTGATGCCTTAGAAGAGATCGAAGCTGTTTTAAGTTTTGCGACACTTTATTATAATAATTCAGAATGGGTTTTTCCAAAAGTAGAACTCAAGAATGAGTTAGTTGCCAATCAAATGGGACATCCGCTGATCAATCGGAAAGAAAGAGTTTGCAATGATTTAACCATGCCAACCGAAGCACATATCAAATTGATTACAGGTTCGAATATGGCAGGAAAAAGTACCTTTTTGCGAACGGCTGGATTGAATATTATTTTAGCGATGAGCGGGAGTGTGGTTTGTGCGAAAGAGTTTTCATTGCCACCTTTGCAAGTTTATTCGAGTATGCGAACAGTTGATGCTTTGCACGAAAGTACTTCCTCATTTTACGCGGAACTCAAACGATTAAAAATAATCATCGAAGCAGTTGATGCCGAACAAAACATCTTTTTTATCTTAGATGAAATATTAAAAGGAACAAATTCTACCGATCGGCACACAGGATCGAAAGCATTGATTCAGCAATTTATCAACAGCAAAGGATCAGGATTAATTGCCACGCATGATTTAGAATTAGGAAGTATGGAAGCGAATTCAGCTGGTGCGATTGAGAATCTTTGTATGGAAGTAGAAGTACAAGATGGGAAATTAAAATTTGATTATACGATCAAAAAAGGTGTGAGTCAAAGTTTTAATGCGACACTTTTGATGAAGCAAATGGGCATTCGAATTAAATAATTTTATTTTAAAAAAAATAGAGAAATGAAAAAATCGATTTTTGTAATTGTTTTAGCAGGGGTTTTATTTTTTGGAAAAGATGGTAATGCACAGGTAACATTTTCATCCACCCCAGATACTATTAATATAGTGAAAGATATAGCGTTTGATTTTTTCTACGACTATGTTTTATTTGAAAACAACACGTCTGACACTTTATATATGCGGTGGAAAAAAGTTTTTTTGGAAGTTGATCCTTTGGCAGCACATGGAGGAACTAATGGTTGGCAACTTGCCATTCAAGATCCAACTCAATATCATCCTTCAGTTTATGGAATGGATAGTGCTGATTTTTACTTGCCAACTATTCCAACAGGAACAACGAATAAATTTATTTTGCATGTCACCTCCAATGGATTGGTCGGAACGCTATATGCAAAATATCTTTTTTACCCTATTGATAATCTGTCTGATACTTCAAGTGTCATTTTGAACTATGAAGGAATTGATGTAGTCTCCACCCAAGAATTTTCGGATGGAAAGATAGAGGTTGCGCCAAATCCTGCTTCCGATTTTATAAAAATAAAAAACCTTTCGACATCAAGAAAAGAAATGAAGTTAATGGATCTCAATGGAAGAATATGGTTTGTTGATTTTTTGGAAGCGAATACTTCGAGAGAAATTTTGACTAATAATTTTCCCTCAGGAATTTATTTTTTGGTTTTTGAAAAAAATAAAGAAACGGTTATTCAGAAGATTGTGATTCAGTAGGCAAATTTTAGTAGGTAGTTTTCAGTAGGCAATATGCATGAGTTGCTTACTGAAAACTGCCTACTGAAAACTGTTAATTCCCCGAAAAGGCTCCCTCTCTTTTCTTTTTATAAAAATTAACTCCTGCACCATAGACCCAGCCAGATCTCCCTCGATGTTGAATTTTAAACCAAGGTTCATCAGCCATTTCGTAGCCTAAATTAATTTGGTAAGTTGAGTCAGTAAATTCATTTAAAAAATCAACCTGTTCAAATAGCTTCATTTGTAAAATTACGGTACTATCCAATGATGGGCCAGTTCGCATTTTTAATCCATCAATGGTGACATATAATTTGGAATACGTAGGTTTTTGGCTGACAGTTGGTTGACTGAGAGTTGGAGTGTTAGTTGAAAGTTGTGGAGCTTCTCCACTTGGAAAAGCATTGTTAGGCTCTGCAGTAGCAGTAGCATTTAAAGAGTCAATGGTAGGAATTTCATCTCCATTCGAAGTAGTTTCCTCCACAGGATCATCTTGAAATGATTTTTTGGTAGCATCACATTTACTAATTGCCCAAGCCATAAAACTAGCAAAGAATACTAAAATAATGAGTACTTCAACTTTTGGCAGAAAACTTGTCTTTTTCTTAGTCATAATGTTTCACGTTCGTTTACAAATTAATATTGAAAAATAAATATTCGTGATAGTCTTTTTTTTCGAAAAAAATAAAAGCTAAATTGTGCTGATTTTCAACATACTATAAGCATAAGAATTGGGGGCGAATATAAGCCAAAATTTAATTAAATATTAATTCCCAATTTCGAGAAAACTAAGATAATGAATAACGATCTCCTATACAAAATTGCAATTACCAAAGTTCCAAAAGTTGGGGCGATTACTGTTAAGAACTTAGTGAGTTATTGTGGAGGAGCAAAAGCCGTTTTCGATGCAACTCAAAAAGAGTTGATGAGTATTCCTGGAATTGGACGAACTTTAGCTGAAAATATTCGACATCACAATGTGCTAGAGGAAGCTGAAAAGGAAGTCGAATTTATTGAAAATAATAATATTCAATGTCTTTTTTATACGGATGAAAAATTTCCACAGCGACTTAAGCATTTCAATGATAGCCCTGCGATACTATACTTCAAAGGCAATGCCGAATTGAATCACCATCGCATCGTTTCGATTATTGGCACTCGAACGCCAACTCCTCATGGAAAAATTATTTGTGAAGAAATAGTGGCAGAGTTGCAAAAATATAATGTTTTGATTATCAGTGGCTTAGCTTATGGCATAGATGTGACGGCTCATAGAAAATCCGTCTCATTAAATATACCTACGGTCGGAGTTTTGGGACATGGTTTGAGCATGATATATCCTCATGAGCATAAAAATGTTTCTGAAAAAATGATGGAAAATGGAGGTGTGTTAACTGAATTCACTCATCGACAAGGACCAGACAGAGAACATTTTCCAATGAGAAATAGAATCGTAGCAGGGATGTGTGATGCGTTGATTGTAGTGGAAACGAAAGAGAAAGGAGGCTCAATGATTACTGCCGAACTGGCAAATGGTTATAATAAAGATGTATTTGCGATTCCAGGTCGAGCGCGAGATAAAAAATTTGGAGGAGGAAATCTGTTGATAAAAAACCATAAAGCGCAATTAATCGAAAGTGCAGAAGATGTGATTGGAATTATGCGTTGGGAACAATTTGAGAAAAATAGAAATATTCAAAAGCAGTTATTCGTTGAGTTATCTGAGAAAGAACAAGTGGTGGTTGATATTTTGAGAAATGAAAATGAAGTAGCGATTGATAAATTGAGTTATGTTTCAAAATTACAGACGAGTGAAGTTTCTTCCTTGTTATTGGAACTGGAATTTAAAGGTATGATTAAGACACTCCCCGGAAAACGATATATGTTAGTTTAGAATTTTTTTGTAAAAATCGTTTGTTGATAACAAAATTTATCAATAAGCTAAAATAAGGATATGAGAAAAACTTTTGTAATATTTTCCTTGCTGTTCATTTTTGGATGTTATCCTAAAAATGAAAACTCTACTCCAATTGCAAAATTTGCGACGACTTCGGCTACACCAAATCCAGTTCGACATGGGAAGGCAAAAAATGTCATTTTGATGATTGGCGATGGCATGGGGGTTTCGCAAATTACAGCAGGGATGATAAAAAATAATAATCGTCTTAATTTGGAAAGATTTCCAATCGTAGGTTTACATAAATCATATTCGAGCGATAATTTAATTACAGATTCTGCGGCAGGAGCAACTGCATTTTCCGCAGGGGTGAAAACTTATAATGGAGCAATCGGAGTGAATCCTAAAAAGAAGCCAGTAAAAACGATCTTGGAAGAATGTGAAGCAAAAGGAATGGCAACAGGAATGGTTTCGACTTCCACTATTGTGCATGCGACGCCAGCAAGTTTTATTGCACATCAACCAAGTCGAAAAATGTATGAAGAAATCGCTGCTGACTTTTTGAAAACAGAAATTGATCTTTTTATTGGAGGAGGGAAAAAATATTTTGATCGAAGAGAAACGGATGAACGTGATTTGTACAAAGAGTTAGAAGAGAAAGGTTATTACGTGAGTGATTATTTTAAAGAAAATATGAGCGCAATTAAGTTTGATCCAAATAAAAACTTTGCTTATTTCACAGCTGATGACGATCCACTTCCTGTGGCAAGTGGTCGAGATTATTTATATGGTGCGACGCGAGTTTCGACTGGGTTTTTGAAAGCACGTAGCAAAGGGAAAGGATATTTTTTAATGATCGAAGGTGCTCAAATTGATTGGGGTGGACATGCGAATGATGCTGATTATATTATTTCTGAGATGTTAGATTTTGATAAAAGTGTAGGAGCAGTTTTAGATTGGGCAGAGAAAGATGGAGAGACTTTGGTCATTGTAACAGCTGATCATGAGACTGGAGGTTTTTCGATAAACTTAGGAACGACTCAGGATACGATGGTGACTGAATTTACAACAGATTATCATACTGCTGAAATGATTCCTGTGTTTGCTTATGGACCAGGCTCTGAAAAATTTAGTGGAATTTATGAAAATACTGCGATTTATGATAAGATTAAAAAAGCATTAGGATTATAGTTTTAATTTTTTTCAAAACAAAGAAAGGAGGTTGATAAAGAAATATCAACCTCCTTTTTTTATTTTTATAAAAATGGAAAAATGAATTTTTACATCTCTTATTATATTATTCCAAGGGAAGAATTTGACGAATTCTTGCCATTAACTCGAATTAGAGGTAGTGCTAAAATTCGAAAATATGAATTTGAAAAAAAGGGAGTGATTGATCAGCTTCATTTTGATTATTCTCCTTTTCCTGTTGATCCTGATTTGATTGATACTCTTGGATCTGTTTTAAGAAAAGTAATAGATTCGGAAAAAGATCTTTTTCCAAAGTATAAAGTGATTCCGAAAGTATTGCTAATAAAAAGTCAAATTTCGCTTTTTCCAAATTATAAATTTATTGAGAAAAAAGTAGATTCAAAAGGAACCTTACCATCTTTATCGATTGATGGACAAGATGATTATTTGTATAATTATGGGGTAAATTATATTGATTCAAATAATGTGTTAAGAGTGAATGAATTTTTTAAGCGAACGAACTTGGAGGATAGAAATACATTTATTTCAATTTTAAAAAAAGCTAACTCGAAATATGCTTTTACAGAAAAAACGAAATCAATTGAAGAGAGATTAAAACAAAGAAAAAATATCGAAGATGAAATATGGAGCTTAAATGATCAAGAATGGTTTCGGTTTTCTTGTTTTCAGACGATCACCAATTATTACCATGGTGAACTAATTAGAGTAATAAATTTTTATAAAAAATGTCAAGAACATCAAGGTGCTTGGATCTTTAAATGGGTAAGTGAGAAATAATTAAATATAAAAAACCCAGTTTCGGATCCTTTAGGTCGGAAAAATTTTGGTGACTGCCCCGACGGCTTGTCTCGGGGTCGTCACCAAAATTTAGGATTTTTTTAATATTTTATTTCACTACATTGAATTTCCAAATTTTTTCATTCTTGGTTGTTCTTATTTTTAGAAAATAAATTCCAGTTGGCCAATTGTTGACTTCAATGGAGAAATCCTTTTTCCCTTTCTCTAAAAATAAAACATCACCAATAGGTTGACCTAAAAGATTTGAAATAGAAACTTTTAAATCAGTATCTTCTGTTGATGGTATTTTTACAAAAAGAAAATCATTAGTAGGATTTGGGAAAATATTTATCTGTTCCAAAATAGAAATTTCTTCAGTTGAGGTTACATTTCCAACATTAACTTCTATTGATTTTTCGCAATCATTTTCATCCGTAATTGTAATGTTATAAATTCCATTTTCTAACCCCATTGTCAAGGGATTAGTTGTTACTCCAAATAATTCCCAATCAAATGTATAAGGAGGATTTCCACCAGAAGGTTGTAATAGAACAGCTCCGTCGGGATCACTTGTGTTAGGGTTATCTGGATTGATAACCGCATTTGCTTCAATTTCGGCGGGTTCAGTCAAAGTGAAATCTTGACTTACCGTACATCCAAAAGCATCAGTTACAGTTACCGTATAATCTCCTGCAGGAAGTTGATTATTGGTATATAAAGTATCTCCATCACTCCATTCGTATGAGAAAGGCAATTGCCCTTGCGCTGGGAAAACCAAGGCAACACCATTCGAATCACCATGACATGCTAGGTTAGCTTGGGAGGGAGTAACGTTAACTAGATCAAAGAAATAATTAACCTGATCTGTGTCTGTACAGCCATTCGGATTGGTTACTGTCACCGAATATGTTCCGCCAAAAAATATAGTAATTTGTGAAGTGGTTGAACCTGTACTCCATAGATAAGTTGCATTCGGATTAGTTGCATCCAACACCACCGCATCTCCGTTACAAAGCCCACCATTTCCTCCTAGATTGGCATCTGGTGCTGGAATGTAATTGATCACAACGGTATCAGTTAAAACTGGACAATCGCTAATGGAGACTTCTACCCAATAAGTTCCTGGAGTTTCGACAGATAAAAAAGATTGACTTGAATTATCTGACCAAATATAAGTAGCGTTTGGAGTAAATGCGTTGAGTACAAATTCTTCATTACTACAAAAGGTTTGATCTTCTCCTAAGTCAATTGAAGTTGGGGCGATATGTACAATGCCATTATTGATTAGAACTTGACCCTGTGAATAAATGGTCAAAGTTACTTCGTAAGCACCGCTTGTTGCGAAATCATGAGTAGGACTTAATAATGTAGAAATATTGTTATTACCGGAAATAGGATCGCCAAAATCCCATGCGACAGAATCAATAGGAGTATCAAATGATTCAATTTCAAAACTAGTTATTCCACCAGGACAAAAACCATCATAGCTAAAATTAGGAGTCTGGAAATATTTATGAAAAAAGTTCGGTAGTCCAAATAAGATTTCACCCGAATTTAAGAAAATACCAAATGGATCAAAATTAGCACCTGTACCTGCAATTTCAGGATCGTTAATTATACCTAAGGTGAAATCAAAAGGATTGGCTAAATAAATTTTTCCATCAGGAGCCAATTGCAATCCGCCAGCTCCTCCAAAACTAGATGGATTTCCAATGATTTGTGCCGAGTTGATAATATCATTTAGATTATTATAAAAAAGATCAAGTTGAATTAATTCTTGTTGAAAATTTAAACCTTCATGGGAGACATAAAGATATCTGCCAGTTGGAGATAACTCAATGCCATATGGATTGAAAAAATTGGTTAAAAGTAAAGGATTGTAAAGCATTCCTGAACCTCGATCAAAATTAAAAACCTCAACGGTATTGATTCCTTGATTGGCAACTATGATTTGATTACCACTATGGGAAGTTTTAATTTGTCCATTTTCGCTATCGAAATTTGATGATAAAATATCACTTCCAATAGAGCTGATGACTGGTGTTACTGAAATTCCATTTTCAGTAGCTAACCAAGCATGATAATTATTAGAATTTAATTCATGGCTAACTACCCAAATGTCATTTAAATTGGAATGTAAAACTGCAGTAATTTTTCCAGTAGGATTATCTAAAAGCACTTCGCCCACATTGGATACAACATCTCCAAGTCCTCCATTGAGCGTTAAATCAATTTCAATCCAAGTCAAAAATGAGCCTGCAAAACCATTAGAATTAATAATCATGTAATATGACTGATCAGAACCTGGTTTTGGAATAGCAAAAATGGGGTGAGTAGCAGCAATATTCGCTTGAATTGACCCATTGGGCATCAAATTATGATTCTTGTCAAAAATCGAAAAACCATCAGAATAGAAAAGTAAATTCCCTTCTTCATCAGACATACTCACCGTATTTCTTTCTCCGAAAAAACCAAAGGTTGGAATAACTTCAACAGTTACAGGATCAGTATTAAAATCCATCCAATTACTGAATCCAAAAACCCAATTGTTTGCTTCTTTTTGAGAAAAAATAAAAGTGGAAAGAGAAAGGCATAGGAGTAGGAGGTAGATTTTTTTCATAGTTCTTTTTATTTAAATTCTAGGACAAAATACAGAACACATATTGAGGTGCTATAAATATAAAGAAATGCTGCCTGATGAAAAAGGTTAAAGATAGTTTTGTCAAATGTTTTCAAAAAAAAATCCCGAAACAGTTGAGTAACTATTTCGGGATTTAATTTTTTCGAAAATGAATTAAACAATCTCAGCTCCTAGACATTGATCTGGAATTGCAAATGCTTCCACTAAATATAGAGCTTCGTTGCGTAAGTTTTTCGATAATTTTTCCACCATTTGGCGAATGGCTTTAGTTTTTACACCTTCCATATAATCTTTTTCTAAGAACCAACCTTTGTGTTGATCCATAGTCGAAAGAGCATAAAGATCGCACATGGTTTTGAGTTGTTTTTTCAAATCTGGATCTTCTACTTTTTTGACCACTTCTATAAAATTTTCCAAAACGATTCTTTCAACATAAGCTTCTGCTAACACCAACATATGATTTTGGCAACGCAAATATGCATCATAAGGATTGATCCTTTTTTTGATATAACCTTGCATTCGTTGTCCAACTGAAATCTGATTGGATCGCTCTCGATATTGAAAAGCAGCTAATTGAAATTCTGGATCTAGCAGATGTTCTTGATCCGATTTTCTAACTTGGATTGGGTTACGTTCTGCTACTAACGTCAAAAATTGGCCACTTAGAAATCGTACAATCGGCATGTATCCTCCGCCATGAAATTCTTGTTTGAATTCAGATAAGAGTCCTTTCGCAACTAATTGCATCAACACAGTATTGTCTCCTTCAAAAGTGGTAAAAATATCAGTATCCGCTTTCAAATCAGCAAATCTATTTTCCGCTAAATATCCTTTTCCTCCACATGCTTCTCTGCATTCCTGCAAGGTATCAGTTGTAAACCAAGTGGTGTAAGATTTCAAACCAGCAGCTAAAGTTTCGATTTCTCGAATATCTTCCTCTGTGCTACTTGAGTACCTTTTCGCTAAATGAGAAAGGGCAAAATCCAATGCATAAGTTTTGGCCAGACGCGGCATTAATCTTCGTTGATGACTTGGATAATCTAAGAGAAGTGTTTCTGGTTCATGACTATTTGGTCCAAATTGGCGACGCTTCAAGGCATATTTGATAGCAATGGTTAATCCTGATTTTGTGGCACTCAACCCTGCTCTAGGAACACTTACTCGACCACCGACCAAAGTTCCAAGCATGGTGAAAAATCGTTTTGAAGGATTTTCGATTTCGCTAGAGTATTTTCCATTTTTATTAATATCTCCAAATCTATTGAGTAAATTTTCGCGTGGAACTCGAACTTGATTAAACCAAATTCTTCCATTGTCCACTCCATTTAATCCTAATTTATAACCACAATCTTCGACTCTGACACCTGGCATCAAATTCCCATTTTTATCCTTCATCGGAACTAGAATAGTATGTACTCCATGGTTTTCTTCCTCCACAATTAGTTGAGCAAAGACACTTGCCATTTGACCATGCAATGCATTGCCGATATATTCTTTTCCATCATTTTCAGTTGGGGTATGAATGATGATTTCATCGGTTGATTTATCGTAAGTTGCTGTAGTTTGTAGTTCTCGAACATTGGAGCCATGACCTGTTTCTGTCATGGCAAAACAACCGGCAAGTTTTAAAGTACCAATGTCGTTTAAATATTTTTTGTGATGTTTTTCAGTTCCTAAGTTGGCGACACTTCCTCCAAATAAACCAAACTGCACTCCATATTTTATGGCTAAACTTAAATCATGATAGCCCAACATTTCAAAGATAGCGATGTAAGCTCCCATGTCTCCACCACCACCATATTCTTTTGGAAAAGCCATGGCACCAAAACCTTGATCTGCTAACATTTTACACCAGTTCATGACCTGATTTCGATAGGCATCTTTATCTCTTAATGTTTGATATTTAAAAACAGGATCTTTTAAAAGTGTTCTCATTCGATTACGAATTTCTGCATAATCATCGTCAAGCAATTCCGTCATTTTTCCTACATCAAAACTAGGTTGATTTAAAATTTCTGAAACCTCAGTATCTCTTTGTTCTTTAGAAAAAATATTTCGAAAAGTTTCTAAACTTTCGCAGCCTAGTGCTTTTTCCAATTCTTCTAAGGCGGTCTTAGTTTCTTTCGAATTCCATTGCAAAGAATCTGTACCTGTTGCTGTTCTTTTGGCCATTTCAATTCCCAAATTAGTAAGCGATTGTCGCTGTTCACAGGGGAGGTGGGCTGCATTTTTTTTGAGTAAATTCACCCAATGTTTGAATTCCTCCTCAGAAGGTGGATTGGCAGGATTGGCCCATTTTTTAATAGTTTCTTTATCATCAGTTGTTAAAAATTGAAGGTCGTTGATTTTTTTCTTAATCAATTTAACTTCACTTGGACTCAAAACTGAGTCTGCCCAACCGACATAAAACAATGGTAAAACACTCATTACTCCTGCTGAGTATGATGGAAAAAAAGGAGGTTGTTGACTCATAATATTATTTTTAAAAGGGTTAAGGTCTTATTTCTAGTATAACAAATGAAAACTAGCAGAGGTTCTCATTGGCTAAATATAAATTATTTTTTTCAAACCAAGATTCTCGATTTTAGGCAAAAAAATAGATGACTAAATTCTTCAGAACTTAGCCATCTATAAAATTAAAAGTGTATTTGATATAGTGTTTTATAGTTGTCAATAGTGTGAGGGGTAAGACAACAATATAAAAAGTGCAAAAAAAGTGCCAAATATTATGTTTTTTCTTAATAAGGTAAAGGGTATAAAGTCTATAGGATGTATGCATAACAAAAAGAATCGCCCGAAGGCGATTCGTAAGGGTGGGTTAATTCTCTTTTTTCTTACTATAATGAAATCATTACAACTCCATTCTTAGTTTCAAAGGTATGTTTAAGTTACTAGTAAGAGTTTCTGTATAAAAGAGGATTTGTGGTGTTGTTTATCTTTTGACGAGAGTATTTTACCAAGTCACATATCTAGAAAAGATAAATTATTCTTTTTTAAATAAAAAAGGCTGCCCGACGAAGGCAGCCTTTGATCTAAAAAACAGACTATGAGAAAACCACTATGAGAGGTATTTTTTTGGGGGATTACTCCCCCCGACTTGAAAACAGAAGAAGTAGGGGTAGTGGCACGAAATCAATCGACCAACTAGGGTACTTTTTCAAGTGATCAAATCAATATCTTTGGTTGATTTGAGAGGTATAGTATATTGAGAATAATATTGTAAGTTCAATACTAAACATCTTAAATCTTAATTTAAAGTTTTGCAATTGAATCGCCATTGATGACAATACCACCACCTAAAATGTCTTGTAATTTGTAAAGGTCATTGACCGTAGGGATGGCTCCTTGTTTTTCAATGGAAACAATTTCGTCTAGAGAAACTCCAGACATACGAGCTAAATAATTTTGAGAAAATCCTTTTTTGATTCGAGCCAATTGAATTTGTTGACCGATAGTCAATTGATATTTTGAAGTAGATGTAACAGTCGCTTTTGATTGAGGCAATGGAGCTCTATGGTCAACCATACTAATTAATGTTGCGATTAGAATTCCTGAGAAAATAAATTTTTCCATAGTGTTTCAATATTTTAATGATCGAATGAGGGAATAAGATTTTTAAAATTTTGGTATGTCGAAGTGTAAGAATGTATTCTATTTTCTACAGATTGTCGTATTGATACAATTTGTATTTTTCAATGGTGTTGATTAGTTTCTTATCATATCTTTTGTCAGTAGCGTAGCCTTGTTTTTTTAAGCCTGCTGCCCATTTTTTATAATCAGTTCCATGATCTTTTAATGCTTTGTAACGAGCACCTGAAAGAAGTGTGCTGTGGGCTCTAAAGCTATCACTTACACTAGCATATTTTCTAAAAAAATCTTTGTGATGATCGTCAGTTGCATTGGAACAATGTCCTTTTTTGCAATTTTTTGAAAAACATTTCATCCCAAAAAAATTATTATTATTTCGAGCTAACCGACTTGTTCCTGCTCGACTCTCAATTAATGCTTGGCCGATTTTAATGCTTACTGGAATTCCGTAGAGTTCCATTTCCTTTTTTGCAATAGGAGCATATCGATTGATGAATGCTTTTACTTCATCTTTGGAGAGTGCACCGGCTGAAACTGGTGCGTAAGGATTAGCTACAGCCTGAGCAAAGTTGCTTGTTTGGTACCCATTGTCCTCATCATCGGCAACTGCTGAAAAAGGGGCGCTTAAGTTAAAATTGAAACGCATATCTTTTTTCAATAAAATATATCCTGCAAAAACAACTAAGCCGATTTTCATCCATGGAATATTTTTTAATTCCACTTGAGGAGAGACATTGAAATCCATTTTAGAAGTTTTCTTATGAAATTGGTATTTCAAAGAAGTCAATGGTTTTTTCAAACCCGTCAAAATTTTAGTTCCTAAATTCGCAAGAGTTGGAGTGACGGTTTCTTTAAAAAAAGAACCATTAATCATGTCGGCAGTCTCAACTTCAATTTCTACTTTTGGCGGATTATTCACGATATCCCACTCAATCTCAGTAGCAGATTCTTTAGTTGGTATGGTATTGATGTGTGAATGTTTTTTCATTGTAGGATTCTTTTTGTACTTTGTGTTT
>JBGCCY010000058.1:0-8536 GCA_045104975.1 Saprospiraceae bacterium | reverse complement strand
TAATATAATCAATGTTTGCAATTGTAACTATCGCTGGTCAGCAATTTAAAGTTGAGAAAGATCAAGAGATCTTTGTCCACCAGCTGGATGCAAAAGAAGGCGACTCTGTTTCTTTCGACCAAGTTCACTTGGTAGATAATGACGGAAATGTCAGCCTCGGTACACCAAACGTAGGTGGCGCTTCAGTAAGCGCAACTGTTTTGGGAAATCAAAAAGGAGATAAAGTAATTGTCTTCAAAAAGAAAAGACGTAAAGGATACCGTGTTAAAAACGGTCACCGTCAATCTTTCACAAAGATCAAAATCGACGGAATCAGTCTTTAATCTTTATTAATTGTTAACTTATCACAATTGATTTGTGATTTAAAATAAAATATCATGGCACATAAAAAAGGTGTAGGTAGTTCGGATAACGGACGTGACAGTCACAGTAATAGATTGGGTGTGAAATTATTTGGTGGAGAAGCTGCTCTTGCTGGTAATATTATCATCCGTCAAAGAGGTACAAAATACCACCCAGGAAACAATGTTTACATGGGAAAAGATCATACTATCCATGCAAAGGTTGATGGTTTTGTTAAATTTGACAAAAGAAGATCAAATAGAACTTTTGTACATATTACTCCAGTTGGAGAAGAAGCTTAGTAACTTTTTTTTGCAAATAGTCCTATATTTGACTTTCAGTTCAATTATAAATACTGAAATTGCAAGAAAAAACGTTTAAAAATTGATTAAAAAAAATTGGTCATTTTTAATAAAAGTTATTAACTTTGTTATACATCAAATTTGAATTAGAATAGTTTTAGTTTTCATAGCTTTATATTTTTTGTTGTTAAGCCTAATCTCTCCGATTAGGCTTTTTTTTTAGCCCAGTCTCTAATTAGAGACTTTTCCAATTACACCTTTGGCAATCGAAATAGTTAACCAAGACTTTAATGACGATTAGGTTATGATTAATACCGAATTAACTGGAATATGTCGTACATCTCGAAATATTTTTCGCCGATACTCTTTGTTAAAAGCCTCGTGATAGCTAAGCTATCCCTACATTTTTTGCGTCGATTATCGACAAAATCTAATCCGATAGATACGACACCTTCCAATTAATTCGGTATAAATAAAAAATGCACTTTAAGATGTAGAATCTTAAAGTGCATTTTTTTATAAAACTAATATCGGTAAACAAATCATGTTTAATCTTTCGATTAAAAGCTCTTCTTTAAGGGCTGGGGGTTCCCCATAGATTTTTCCATTGCATATTTATCTTTTTGAAAAATTGATTATTAGGTGCTTTTTTTAATTCTTCCACCATTGATTCTTTGGATTTCAAATCAAAATTGGACAATTCATCTAGATTCGAAAAGTTCGTCTGGTATTTATTATTAAAGAATTCTAATAACCCATCTTTTACAAAAAAGTGGAAATCTTCAAAATAATTTAAATACTGAATCGGTAAACCTTGATCAATCAAATAATGATGCAAAACAGAAAACTCAAATAAATCTTCAATATTAGGCATATAGAATTCTGACTTTGATCTTTGCCTTCTCGAAAAGACCTTTTCTGAATTCATAAAAATCATACTGCCATGAGATAGATTCTCCCAAAGATTCAATTCTATTTTTGTTCCTTCCTTAAATATTATTTGGAATTGCGTGCAAACATCTGTCTGAGAAGCACTAACCACTCCTATCTCCGAAAAAGCTTTAATAGAATCGATTACTTGTTGGTGGTCTTTTTTACGAAGTAAAATATTAAAAGGAATCTCTGGTATTGATTTATGAATAGCAAAATGTTCAAATAACAAATACTCTGAATCCTTTAAACACCTCAATAGATGAGCAAGAAATTTCTGTTTAAAAATCATATGATCGGTTTTTGGCAAATAAAATTGGTTTAGACTAAGGGAGAGTATGCTATCGAGGGGTGAATACAGTAAAAGGCTTCGGTTATTTAGCTATAATAATTACTTTATAACTTAAATCTCTTCTAGAGCCGATTCGGTAATCCAACCGACTTCTCCATTATCTAATCTAACTTTGTACCAAGATGTGATTTTCTCTGTAATTTTGACCTTTGTTCCCTCATGAAGAGGTAAAATATCATTACTTATTTCGTCTGGAAGAGATTTTAAAGAAGTTTCTTTGCTCATTATAATTGCCGAGCCACTTTTTTGTTGGATTTGATAACTGTTATAAGCTAATACAAAAATCAATAGACTCAATCCTAAAGTTATCATTCCTCCTAAAAATCCTTGCTTTCTCTGAGTCCTTTCTTTTCCTAAAATCCATAAAATGATTCCTCCGATTCCAAACCAGAACAACAGAATTCCAAGGAGAGACCAAATCCCTGAATGGGTAAGATTCCGGATTTGAGTCCACCATCGAGTTAAAAAGAAGTCAGGTAAAATTGCAATCTCATCAGCTGTTTCTAGTTTTGCTAAAGATAGATTTTGGAGAATTGCTTGATCATTAGGAGCAAAAAGTAAAGCTCGTTCGTAATTTAATATCGTTTTGCCCCATTCCTTTTTTTGGAAAAAACAGTTCCCTAAGTTGAAATATAATTCTGATGATTGAAAATCTTTAGCTAAAATTGATTCATATAATTGAATCGCTTGGTCATAATTTTTATTAGAAAAAGCTTCATTCGCAGATTGGAAGGTTGCTTGTTGCTCAGATTGAGCAACTGAAGTTGAAATAAAAAATAGAGATATACAGAAAATCAGGGAAATTAATTTTCTCATTGTTTAATTGTTTTTTAATTCAGATTTTGGTTTGGTTCCTGATTTTTCTTCAGGTTTATTTTCTAATTCCGTTTTATCTTTTGGAAGTGAAATCGTTTCGATTTTAGCTTTATCTTTTTCGAAAAATAAATCCTCCAAGGTCATGGGTCTTCTTGAAGTATTCCAATTAAATCCATCCAGCTTTTCATCACTTCCTGCAGCTTTACTCATGGGAGTAAATTTAGCTTTTGGCTGAGTATAAAATTTAATATTATCTATCTGATTATTCCCAAAATATAAAAGCATTCTACTCGCAACTGTTTTATTGGATCCGACGTATTTTTTATCATCATCCAAAGCAAAATAAATAGATTCTGCATTGCCATCTACTTTCATTCGTCGAACTTCATCGTCTTCGAAGAATACGATATTATTTTTGCCTTTAATCTGATTAAAATAAACTTCATCAGGCGAATTTATCATAAAAGAATTTCGGTACATATAAATCCGATCTACCTTTTTTTCTACCAATTGAATATGAATCGTATCAGCCGAAAATTGAGAAGTATCAGACCAAATTATTGGATCATCATAAAACTTAAAAATAGAATCCATTTCGCTATAAACCAAAGAATCACACACCGCTTGTAAATCAGATTTAAACAATCGAACATCTGGATAAGCAAGCAAAGTACGCACAGAATCATCTGGATTTCGCTTGAATGAAATCAAAGTATCAGATGCTAAAAACAAAGTATCATCATCCATCAAAGTCGTCATCAATGGTCGTCCACCCATGGCTTTTAAGAAATCTTCTGACTTAAGGTAAGTAACTGAATCACAATGACTTATGGAAACATTTTGTGCAGTATCCCGCCAAACCACATCTCCTACAGCAAACCCTATATTACCATCAAAATCAATTTTATCGGCTTCCAATATTTGCGGTGGATCACTCATTCTTGATCTTCCTTTAGTTGAGTAAACTTCATTCTTTTTATCATATCGAATTCGTTCTGAACGAATCTCCTGTTTGTCATCTTTGTAAAATGCATTCCCTTCCAAATTAGTAATTTCTTTTCCTTCCTCGTAACGAATGACATCAGCTTTTGCTTGTTTTGGTCCATCAATAAATCGGGCATTTCCAGTTAGCGTGGTTTCTTTTTTATTGCCATCATAGGTCATCAAATCTGCCCATGCTTTTTCTTCTCCTTTTTGATATTGAGCATTCTTTTTAAACTCAGCTAATTTATTTTTAGTATCATAAAATCCATCTTCACAATAGATTTTTCCCTCATTTTGACTGATCAAAGTTGGCCCTAAGAAGTAAGCTATTTTCTCCTTAGTATCGAATTTCAGGGTATCTGATTTTAGTTCAAATTGAGGATCAACCACCACCACACTATCCTTAAAAAATGCCATATTATCACCAACATAATAATAGCCAATTTTACTAGTCAAATGAGTCGTGTCATTGGTCAAAGTTGCTCCTTCATAATAACTTGCAATCTTTGTATTTAAATCATAATTGAGTCGATCCGTAAATAATTTTTGTTGCTTACTTTCCAAAACTACCTCGCTGTAGAAATCTGCCTTCTTCTCAAAACCATTATAAAATAAAGAATCAGAAAAAATATTAACCGAGTCCCCCTGTTGAATAATCACATTCCCCCAAGCTCTAACATTATTATTATCATACAAAAATGCACTATCGCAATACATATATGTTTCCCCTTGTCGCATTTCAACCTGTCGAACTTCTTTAAATAATTGTCGCCCTTCTCCAGTAATTCCAATCGCAATATCAGCATGGTCGATGATCACTAAATCTTTTTCTAAAGAGTCTTGAATTTCTCCTTCCTGTTCTTCAATATTTAAATTAGGGTTGGGTTTTGCTTTAGGTTTCGGAGGAGGGTTTTGGGAAAATGATGTCAGAGGTGTTAATGCTACAAGCACTAATACCGCTACTATTAAGTGTAAAAGTTTAATATATTTTGAAGTATAAATCATTAATTATCAATAGATTATAAAAAAGTAAAACAGTTACTATTTATATTTTAAAAACGAAAATAATTCGGCTTCGTGAGTCATTTTATTCATTTTAAAGAAATAATAACATCTAATTTCAAATCTTAAATTTTCTTAAAAATCAATTCTGCTCCTTCTTCGCCAACCAAACTTCCAATGGCAACTCCCATTCCTCCAAGTCGAACAGCAACCGACACATTTTTACTGATAGATTGTACGATTGGTTTCTTAGTATTTCCGACTCCTAAAATTCCGCTCCAGGTACTTTCTATTTCAAATTTTTGTTTAGGCAAAATTACATTATTCAATAAATCTATTAGGGCATTTTGAATAATTTCTGTCGTCCCAAATTCAGGAGTTTCTTCCTCTTTCTTTGCTAAATTTCTTCCACCGCCTAACAAAATTCTATTATCAATATTCCGAAAATAAAAATAACCTTTATCATAGTGAAATGTTCCTTGGATAGGATTGTGTTGCAATGGTTTAGTAATTAAAACTTGATTCCTCGCAGGAACGACCTCACCTTGTTTGATTAATGTTTTGGAAAAACCATTTGTAGCGACCAGTACTTTTTTAAATTTCAAATTCCAGCCATTCGCTGTCTCTAATTCAACTCCATCCTCAACATCATTTAATTTTTTTATAAAAATACCATTTAAGATTTTAACTCCTTTTGCTTGAGCGATTTCGAGCAAGGTTTTCATCATTTCGCCAGTATGAATTTGACCTTCTGCTTGATTGTGAATTAAGTTTTCGATTTTTTCAAAACCAAAACTAGGTATCTTTTTACTTGCGATTTTATAAACTTCTTTTTGACCAATAATTGAATTTAGTTTTTCATTAAAAAAGTTAATTTGATCTGCGCATTGTTGAAAATCTAAAATATCTTCTTTCCGAAATAATTCGAAACCACCTAATTCTTGATATTTTAAATTCTTATCTCCTACTCTATTTCTTAATTTTAAAAGTCCTTTCCACCTTTTTTCCACTAAAGAAAAAACCACATCTTCTGATTGAGTTTTCAAATCATCTAACAATTCAGTCATGCTACCAAAGCAAGCAAAACCTGCATTTCGAGTACTTGCACCAATCGGCAAACTACCTCGCTCCAAAATCATTACTTCCAACTTAGGAGATAATTCCTTTAATCGGATGGCGGCACTCAATCCAACAATTCCGCTACCGATGATTGCAACATCAATATCTTTAAAAAAAGATTCTTTTTCCCAATAACTTAAATTCATAAAAGTTTTTTGCAAAAATAACTAAGTGATTTGACAATGTTAAAAGTAAATTTAAAAGGAAAACCATAGTAGGAGCAGAAACTGGTCTATGATTTGAAATTCATTATATTTGCAAAAAAATATTAAATCTTAAAAAAATAAACTGACGTGTTATGATTCAACGAATTCAAACTATTTATTTAGCCTTAGCTGCAGCTTGTGCATTTGGGCTATTTGGTCTTCCATTTGCAACTTCTGCTCAAAGTACTGTTACTACTTCTCTATTTGCAGATGGTATTTATAATATTAATGATCACGCGGCCCTTTTAGGTCTTTTTTGTGCGGCAGGTGCATTGGCTTTGATCAGTATTTTTCTTTTTAATAATAGAAAACAACAGTTGTTAATGGGAAGATTTGCAATTATTGCTAATGTAATTGGAATTATTTTGGTGCTCGTTTTTTTGTACCAAGATGGCGCGCAGGCGGGAGATGCCGAGGTGAATGAGCAATTAGGAGTTGGGCTTCCTATTTTATTTATTGTTTTTGCACTATTAGCTCAACGAGGAATTTCTAAAGATGAAAAGTTAGTTCGATCAGCTGATCGATTGAGATAATGATTTATTTACCGACTAAAATCGGTAGTTACAAAAAAAAGGTCATACTGAGTATTCAGTATGACCTTTTTATATTTTACTAATAAATTATTATTTAGCTTCTTTAGTTTTAGCTGAATAATTTATTTTGAGTTGGTTCGATTGTCTGAGTTTAGTTTTGATGTCTTGAAGGATTCCCATCGTAACATCTCCATCTACCTTCAAAGAAGAAATAATTAATCCTCTTTTACTCTCAGGTACTTTTGTCTTGAAGTTTTCCAAAAACAAAGGAATATCCTTTGGTTGAGAAACTGCATCACCTAATTGAAGCATAGGTGCGGTACCATATATTGATTGATATTGTTCTTTAGGTTTTCCTACGTGAATCGTATTAACCAAAGTTTTGTGTATCAATTTTGTCAACTCAGTTGCTTTCGGAGTAACTACATCTACCTTGAGAGTATTTTCACGAAGTACTGTGGTCACCATAAAGAAGAAAAGCAACATAAAAATAATGTCAGGAAGAGAGGCTGTAGATACAGCTGGCATTTCCTTTCCTTTACCTTCATTAAATTTGCCCATAATTAAAAATTTTAAATCTTTCGTTTAAAAAAGATTGGTGAATAAATAAGGTAGTTTTTCGATTAAGTTTTACTAAAGTAATTTAGCAAAGCATCTAACCTTCATCACCAAATGCAGTAGGTTCGGCCTCAGATATAATCAAAGGAATTTTATTCCGAATGACTTTTTGATCTTCCGTACTTATGAATTCATAGGGTTTCCCATGCATTCGTTCGGCCATTTCATTTCTTAATTCGTTGTAGGCACCTTTTAACTCATTTAATACTTCGATATAGGTTTCATATTTTGTTCCTCTATCGTTTTTCAAAGAGATAATTGCCTTTTCAGGTTTTTCTGCGTAATCAGGTCTATTTTCTGGATTTGAAATAAACTCTTTGGCATTCTTTCTTAAATCTCTTGCTTGCATTGGTTCATTTCTAACTAATAATTCATTATTAGCATTTACAAGAACTGAATATACATTACGCTCATTTAACTTAGTAATGTCAGGTTCATCATCAGACCAAGGTGGAAGTTGTGTCAACACCCCTTTGTCTTCAGCAATCTGAGTAGTTACCAAGAAGAATATCAAAAGTAAGAAAGCGATATCCGCCATAGAACCCGCATTAATTTCGTTGGACTGTCGTCCTTTGCTTCCTTTTTTCTTTAACATAGTTGAATTATTTAAAGAAGTTACGAATTTCTGAAACTACGATTCCTAAAGATGCTAGACCTATCAAAGCAACACCTGTCATGATTGATCCTCCAACAAATTTTCTAGTTCCATCTGTCAATTCAAACTTCATAGCTGCATCATAAACAGCTCCAGAAGTTTCCAATTGAGTTGTAGAGTATCCAATAGCGAAGATAATTCCGATTACAGCCAAACCTGCTACTGCTCCTAGAGAACCTTTGATATTAGTAATGGATTGAAACAATCCAAATCCTAGCATCAAGATAGCTCCTACAGCAATTAAAAAACCTGTCACTCCGATTCCGAAATCGAATAAGCCAAATCCGTATCTTGCTTTATCTTTTATACCATCAGCATCCATCGCCGTGAAAGTCTCGTAATCGCTACTAGAAACGATTAAAGCGTAGAAGACTACTACGAGAAGTGCACCAACAATAAATGAGATAGATTGCCCATTTTTGGTTAAAAATTTATACATAATATTATTCTTCGTTTTAAATAGAATTAATTCGTTTGACGTTGAACGTTTGACGTTTTATAGGCATACATCCAATTTCACTTAGAATAAAATCTAATGATTATTTAAAAACATTATTGCTAGCCATAACATCTACTAATGAAATAGAAGCATCTTCCATTTTTCCTACAATACTATCTACTTTAGAGATAATGTAGTTATAAAAGATTTGAAGAATAATTGCTGTAACCAAACCAAA
>JBGCCY010000057.1:0-44828 GCA_045104975.1 Saprospiraceae bacterium | reverse complement strand
GAAGCTAGAGCATTCCTAAAAAATTTAGGAATCGAGTATCCACAAAAAGTAATCACGATGCCTGATGTGAGTCCCAACTTTAACTTAAATTATTTTAACCTAAAAGGATGGAATGAATATGCCATCTCAACACAACCATTTGAACCTTGGGCATTTTATAGTTTTAAAGAAATGGGGGCAGAATTTTTAATCGTTACTGATAAAAAATATTTAAAACATGAACATTTAAAAGAATTTATCCAACACCCCTTAGGAAGTTTTGAAAATAGTATTTTTGTTTTTGATCTTAGACCTTTGGAAAACCCAGACGATAAATAATTTCTTTAAATCCGTGGCATAGTTCCAACCTTTCCACAGGTGAATTTTAAGCATACAATATGACAATATATTTCGGTTTACAATTAGATGATTTAGTATTTCCAAAAAGTGAAACGACCATTGGCAACACGACTTATTTGGGAAAACAAGGCTTACTTCATTGCCTTGAATTGCATCTAGGATTGTCAGGTCATCCCAATAATAATGAGCATCTTCGAATCGAACAATATCGCCAAGCACTTCAAATTAATTTGAGAAATCAGACAGATGCATTTTATAAAACTTCCTTTGAAGCAGATCAATTTGCAACTTCCACTACTCTACTTTTGATGCGAGATGAATTGCTTTTGGAAGGCTGGAATTTCGAATCAAATTCAACCACACCTCAACGTCTAAAAACCATCTCAGCTATTGAAAATATTTTTAATAATCCTGAAAATGATTTAGCACTTTCTCCAGGTTTTTCAGATAGATTTCAAGAGATCGTTTTAGCATTAGATACTCATAGTCAACCATTTACACATATTTTCCTAAATGAATCATTAAATTTCCTTCCACAATATTTTCAAGTTTTATTAAAAAAGCTAGAAGAAAAAGGAGCTATTTTAGAAAACAGTAAGGAACTAAAAACTTCCGATCAATCTGACCTTTCCACTTTTCAAAAAGTATTAAAAAAGGAACTCTCCATTTCTAAAAAACATACTTTAAAAAACGACGGAAGTATATTGTTAATAAAATCAAAGAGAGAGACGCATGCTGCTGCTTGGCTAGCTAGCTTTTTTCTAAAAAATAAAAATTTCCAACCTCTTTGTTTGATTCCAGAAAAAAGTAGAGCCTTAGATAATGCTTTCATTCAAGAAGGACTTCCGAGTCTTGGAATTTTGTCTGCATCATTAGCTAGACCGAGTTTACAGATCTTAAAATTGGTGACTACATTTTTATGGCAACCAATTGACCCGTATAAAATTCTAGAATTTGTCTCCCTTTCTGTCAAACCTTTAGCCGATGATTTGGCATTGGAAATTGCTAGAGTAATGGCTCAAACTCCAGGAATAAATAGCGATCGTTGGCATGCCATGACTGCTCAATATTTTAAGGATTTGGAAGAAAAAGGTAAAGAAGATTCTTCTATTGATGTAAGAGAAATTAAAAACCAATATGACTTTTGGTTTGGAAGAACACGCTATCGGATTGATCAAAAAGTACCTAAAGAAGAAGCAATTGTAATTTTTAATTATTTAGAAAATTGGGCGAGCCAAGCATTCAAAGATTCTAATGATAAAAATACTTCGATGCAAGTTTTGAGTAGTCAAGCGACTCGAGTGAAAGATTTGTTGATGGCGTTGCCTGATTCTGAAACACATTTGACCAACTTAGAATTGGAACGAATTGTTCGAACAATTTATGAACCTTCTCCGATTCAATTTAGAGATACTGAAGTAGGTAACTTCCCCTTCGTTCATCAATCAAGTGCTATTTTAGATAATGTAAATGAATTGTTATGGTGGAATTTTTCTAGCAATGAACCTGATCATTTTTTCTCCAGATGGTATCAATCTGAATTAGATTTTTTAGCGAAAAATAAGATTCATTTAATGTCGCCTGAAGACAAAAATCGTCTCTTAATTTGGCAACGTGGGCGACCAATTTTACGCACACAAAAACGGCTAATTCTAGTGATGCCTGAGATGGTGGATGGTTCTCCAGTTTTTCCACATCCACTGCATGATGTGTTGGAAGCTACATTCGAAAATATGGAAATCATTACTTTCGATGTGGATACAGAAAAAGGAAAAGAGGCGGTGCAAAAACATTTTGAAACTCCGCAAAAAATAACCTTAGAAAAACAAAAATTTGGTCGTCCCAAACCATTTATTAATATCCAAAACCCAGATCGTTTACTTCCTGATTATGAGGAAGGATCTGATCGAAACTTTGAAACTTTCACTAGTTTGGAATCTCTTTTTTATTATCCATATCAATGGGTTTTCCGGCATAAAATCAAGCTGCACAAATCTTCTATTTTGAGTATTGTTCGAGATACTACGATGATGGGAAATCTCTCCCATCGGTTTTTTGAATTACTTTTTAGAGAAGATCTTCAAGGATGGAATAAACGTCAGGTGGAGCAATGGATTGATGAAAAATCTAACACTTTACTCGCACGGGAAGGAGCAGTTATGTTGATGTATGGACGTGGCCCTGAGCGCATTAGTTTTTTAAATAAAATAAAATATGCATCCTGGAGCTTAGTTTCGATGATTCAAAAGAATGGTTGGAAAGTGCAAGAATCTGAAATGGATTTACAAGGTCAATTCAATGATATTGATATTAGAGCAAAAGCGGATTTAGTCTTAGAAAAAGGAGATGAAAAATTAGTAATTGATTTAAAATGGCGAGGTGCCACTCGTCGAAAAATGATGATTAAGAATGAGGAGGATTTGCAATTAGTCATGTATTCCAAATTATTAACGGCTGATGAAACTTGGGCGCATACTGCTTACTTCATCTTAGAAGAAGGAAAAATGATTGCTCGTAATTCATTGGCAATCAATGAAGTAGAAGCAGTTGCTCCAGATTCAGATCACATTAATATTAATCAATCTATTTTAGAAAAAATGGAAAAAACTTATAACTGGAGATTGACTCAGTTAAAAAGAGGTCAAATTGAAGTAAGAACGGAACACACTAAATTAGACTTGGAAGAAGCCTATTCAGGTGAGCTTTTTGATCTCTTGGAGATGAAAGATGGTGGGGCTTTTTTCGATGATTATCGAACATTAATTGATGGGTTGGATTAATACTTTTTGCTTTCTTTTTTTTGACATCGAATAAAATACATCAACCAAAGAGAGAACAGATGAGGGACACAGAGTCTGCAGATTCCTATGTGTGCTCTTTGTCTTTTTTCTGTTCCCTCTGTGATTAAATTTCAAAATAGTCAGTAAAATAATTCGCACATTTCTCAAAAATAAAAATACTGAGTTTATCATTTTTAAATAAAATAATTATGCAAAAGTATTGTTACATTTTACTCCTCGGCTTTACATTATTCATTAGTTGCAATAACAAAACTACAACATCCGATCCCATAGAAGATTGTCTTCCAGATAGAAAAAACATTAAAACTCATCAAATGACAGAAGGTGTTGTTAAAGAAGTTATGCAAGGATTTTTTGCAATATCAGTTGGAGAAAGCAAAAGATATAGTCCATGCAACATGGATGCGAAATGGAAAATTGATGGTAAAAAGGTGAAATTTAGAGGAATAGAAAAAGAAATTTTTCCAAATGAAAGACGTGCAGCAACTCCTTTTCTTTTAGCGGAAATTCAAGAAGTAAAATAAGATTATTTTTTATTCTCTAACAATGCTCTTACTTCTTTTTCTCTGCTATAATATTTGATAAAATCCTTGCCAAGACTCCAACGAAATTTAGGTTGATTAAGGACAGATATTTTTCTACCGTAAATTAACAACCCAATTCCTCTAGCCCTACAGATTTTCTTTAAATCTTTTTTCTTCTTATCGTTCAAAGATTCAAAACTATCTTTGGAAAAAGCTAACCATTTCTCATTGGCAGGATATTGTTTGAGTTGATCAATGACATCCATTGTTTGATGTCGATAGCTTCGCCAAGTAAATAATGCGTAAATTAATGCGCTGATAATTAAAGTATAAATTGGGATTAAGAATCGAAATAGATTATCGTCCATTTTGAACAAAGCGAAAAAAGCGCCTGAACCAAGGCAACAATAGAAACCCATCGTTAAACAATTTTTCACCATTATAAATTCATCTCGATAAGGTTTCATAGCAGGTAAAGTCTTCTTAGATTTAGCTTCTATACTGACTACATAATTTCCCCAAAGAAAATGTCGAAAGGCTAAAAATCCATCAGCACGTTTACTACCATATTTCTTTTTGGTAGGCATTTCCGTTTTGGAAAAAATACGATTGCCTTTAGCTTTTCGGCGATATTTTTTTTCCAAATAATCTTGAGCTTTATTTTGAACAGTTCGTTCGAGGATCAAAGTCATATTATAATCGTGAATTTATAATCGTGAATGGTTAATTCATGATGGTTTATATTTAGTGTGGAATTCACCATTAAATATTAGCCATTATTTTTTACGAGTTTTTCACAAAAAGTTTCGATATTTAAAATCATGTAATTACATTGTTACAAAAAACGAAGAGATGGATGATAACATTATAATTTTTACGGGTTTGATGATCTTTTTTGGGATTTTAATCAAATGGATTTTTTTTCCCAAAAAGAAATTCAAAATATTTGATAAAAATTGGAAAAAGATTCTTTCAGAAAAAGTAGCCTATTACCAAAAACTTTCTGACTCAGAAAAAACGAGATTTGAAGAAGCCGTTTTGCAATTTTTCAACGATGTAGAAATTACTGGAATTGAAATCGAAATTGATGATACGGATCGGATTTTAGTAGCTTCAAGTGCGGTGATTCCACTATTTGGTTTTCCAAAATGGAGATACCGAAATATCAATGAAGTCTTGCTGTATCAAGGTTCTTTTAACCAAAACTATAAGACAAAAGGAAAAGATCGAAATATCCTTGGTATGGTCGGAACTGGTGCCATGAATCGAATGATGATCTTGTCAAAATCTGCCTTGCATCAAGGATTTAGAACTCCAATGGGAAAATCAAATGTGGGAATTCACGAGTTTGTACATCTTTTGGATATGGCAGATGGAGCTATTGATGGACTTCCTGAGATCTTGATGCAACAACAATATGTCTTACCATGGTTACATGAAATGCATGAAGAAATTAGAGATATTAAAAAACGAAACTCCAAAATCAATCCTTATGGCGCAACCAATGAAGCTGAATTTCTAAGTGTGGTGGCTGAATATTTTTTTAATCAACCAGAACACCTGGAAGAAAAACATCCAGAGTTATTTGATTTGATGGAGAAAATATTTCGACAAGATTTAGCCTGATTTTTCTCAAAAAAACTATTATTTTTTTTTCGTTTGAACAAATTTCAATTAACTTCCGTTTTGAAAGAATTATACTGTTAATTAAACATGAATTAAATTATGAAAAAGGCAATTACACCATTTTTAATGTTAGTTTTTCTTTTGACATTTTTCAATGCTAATGCACTTCCAATAGGAATCGCACCAGTTGACAAAGAAGCTAAAGAAGCCGTAAATTCTGAAGATGCTAAAAAAGTAGAAGCAGATGTAATGTCTGATTGGAAAAGCTTAAGCAGAAAAGAGAAAAGAGCGAAAAAAAGAGCGATTAAAAAAGAGCTCAAGAAGTTAAAAAAACAAAAAAGAGCAACAGATGACAGAACTATTCTTTTAGTAATCTTAGCCATTCTTTTACCTCCTGCTGCTGTGGGAGTATATGAAGGTATTACTACTCGATTTTGGATATCTTTACTTTTAACCTTATTATTTTTCTTACCAGGATTAATATATGCGTTAATCGTAGTTCTAGAATAACCTGCTACTATAACAAGTAAAAGATAGTCATCTAAATTAATTTTTAGATGACTATTTTTTTTGAAAAATCGCACTTAAATACGTTCGTTTAAATTCAAATAACAAACAATATCCAAATAAATAACCTATAAAGTATTAACTGTTCCTAAGCAATTTTAACTACTTTTATTACTCATTAAAAAATAATCAAATGAGATACTTTTTCCTCTTTCTTGTCTTCCTTTTTTCACAAAATCTTTTTTCGCAAGAGATTCCTGATTCTACTTTTATTGTAGAAACCTATGATAAAAATGTCTACGAAATTCCTATGCGAGATGGTGTAAAATTATATACCGTCGTTTATTCTCCCAAAGATAAAAATCAAGTCTACCCTATTTTGATGCAGCGAACTTGCTATAGTGTCAGACCTTACGAAGAAGGAAAATACAAAAAACGATTAGGGCCAAATCGTCTTTTGATGAGAGACAAATATATTTTTGTTTATCAAGATGTGCGTGGTCGATGGATGTCAGAAGGACGTTTTGATAATATGCGACCTCATATCAAAGGCAATAATGTCAAAAATAAAAAAGACATTGATGAGAGTTCAGACACTTATGATACCGTGGATTGGTTAATGAAAAATTTAAAAAATCACAATGGCCGAGTTGGACAATGGGGAATTTCTTACCCTGGTTTTTACACCGCTGCGGCATTGCCAGAAGCACATCCAGCTTTGAAAGCATCTTCTCCACAAGCACCAATTGCAGATTTCTTTTTTGATGATTTTCATCATATGGGAGCATTCTTGCAAAGTTATTTATATGCCTTTCCAGTTTTTGGAGTCAACAAAGAAATGCCAACAACCAAGAGTTGGTATGAACATGAGTGGGACGTTTTTGAGAAAGCAGGAGATCCCTCAAATGGCTATGAGTACAATTTGAATATCGGATCATTAAAAAATGTAACAGAGAAAATTTATCCACAAAATTTCTTTTGGGAGCAAATGGTAGAACATCCCAACTATGATGAATTTTGGCAAAAGCGTTCAATTCTTCCTCACTTAAAAGATGTCGATCATGCGGTGATGACAGTCGGAGGATGGTTTGATGCAGAAGATTTATATGGCCCATTAAACATTTATAAAAATTTAGAAGCGAATAATCCCAAAATGAAAAATACGATTGTGATGGGCCCTTGGAGTCATGGAGATTGGGCAAGAGAAAAAGGAATGCAAGCCGTTAATCATATTTATTTTGGTGACAGCATTTCTACTTTTTTCCATAAAAATGTAGAAGAGCCATTTTTTAGACATCATTTAAAACAGCAAGGAAATCTAGATTTGCCTGAAGCATTTATGTATGATACGGGAATCAAAGAATGGCAAAAATTTGATGTTTGGCCTCCTAAAAAAGATGGTCCAGTTTCACTTCGTTTTGAAAAAAATGGAAAACTAACAATTAATCAAGCGGTCGATGCTAATGCTGTATTTGATTATATGAGCGATCCAAATAAACCTGTACCATATCGTTCTGAAATTATTCCAGTTCGATTTACCCCTCGTCCTTTTATGACCGATGATCAGCGTCATGCTTCTATGCGTCCAGATGTTTTGACTTTTGCGACGGATACTCTGACGGAAGACTTTACCCTTTCAGGAGAGATCTTAGCTAAGCTGAATGTAATCCTTTCGGTAACTGATGCTGACTTTGTGGTCAAATTAATTGACGTTTATCCTTCCCATGCCAAAGCTACTAAAGCAACTCCTGAACATGTAACGATGGCAGGTTATCAGCAACTAGTTCGTTCAGAAGTTTTTAGAGGTCGATTTAGAAATAGTTTTGAAAAACCAGAACCTTTCACTCCAGGGAAAATGGAAACGGTGAATATTCCACTTCAAGATGTATTGCACACTTTCAAAAAAGGACACAAAGTGATGATTCAAATTCATAGTACTTGGTTTCCATACATTGATCGAAATCCACAAACTTATATCGAGAATATTTACAAGGCAGAGGAAAAAGATTTTGTCAAAGGGATAATTAAAGTGATGGGAAGTAGTGAAGTTCGAATTGGAGAAAAAAATAAGAAAGTAATTCGTCCATAGTTCTTACAAAAAAAGAAAGCTGCAAATTCCAACGATTTGCAGCTTTCTTTTTGACCAGTTTTTTTTAAGTAAAAAAAAATCCTAAATTTTTACAACCCCGATGCAAGCATTGGAGAATTATTTAGATTAAAAATTATTCTTCATAGATTGATATATTCCAGAAATGAATGGAAAAAAAGTTAGGATTATAGACAAACCCTGTGAACGAAAACCCGAAGGGTTTTCGTTCACAGGATTTATCTAAGAACAAAAATTTATTACCCTTAACTTTGTATATCGTAGAACTCGAAATACTGACGCCTCTTGAACTTTGTAAATTCATTTTGAAGTTATTTTTTTTGCATTCCTAAAAACACCTCTAACCTTTTATTGAATTCTTTTCCTTTATCACAATTCACAAAAAACACATAACCAAATTTTTGATTCAAACTAAAAGCCATCTCAGATTGGAAATCACTATTGTTACCTCCATGTCTATAAATCGTGTCAGATTCCATCGGTTGTATTCCAAACCCTGCTCCCCAAGCAGTAATTCCATTCTCTAAATAATTAGAACTTTCCTTTGACAACTCCACTTGAGGACTCAACATATCTTTAAATGTTTTTTTTGATAATCCTTTTTGTAAAAGGATCGTATTGATAAATTTTGCGTAATTCTTAGCCTCTGTTTTTAATCCACCAGCAGCACTAAAAATTAAAGAATTATGTGAAGGAAGACCTCCACCCCCATTTCGATTTTGAGGTTTATTGCCCTTGTGACCATACACTTTATGCTCCATCAAAAAATCATCCCACACAAAATATGCATGCTCCATTTCCAATGGCGTTGAAATTTCTTTAGAAAATAAATCACCTAACTCATTCATATTTATAAAACATAAATGAGCAATTACTCGTGCTAAATATTGATAAGCTTCTCCAGAATAATCAAATTTTGTATTGGGCTCACTCACCATAAAAAAATCTCCTCTATCAATTTCTACACCTTCAGGATGGGAATCAAACCATCGCCAATTTGTGAAACCTGAAGTATGTCTTAGAACTGATCTGGCCGATACTTCTTTATATCGTTGGTCACGTTCCATTTTTTCATCTGGTAAATAAAAATATAGCGGCCTGTCTAAATCTATGAATCCTTTTTCACTTAGCTTTAAAATGAAAAAAGCAAAAATTGGCTTTGATAAAGAAGCTGCCTCAAAAATCGAATGCTCATTAATTGGTTCTTTTTTTATTAGATGATTGACTCCTATAGCTCGATGATAAACAGTTTTAGCATCATTAATAATCGCAATGGAGATAGCAGGAATATTTAAAGAATCCATCTGACGATGAATAAAGAAATCTAATTCAGTTGGAGAAATGGATTGTTGATCATAGGAAGAAATGGTGTTTTCGATCGTTGAATTACATGAAAATAATAAAAATAAAATGGTTGAAAAGAGTAGATTCTTGATTAAGTTAAACATAATTTTATTTTAGTGATAGAATAATATTCACAGTACTTTGATCTAATAAAAACGTTACCAATTTTTCTAGATTTAATTTATTAGTTTCATTTAGCCAACCGTTTTCTTCATCTAAATATTTTTTTTTAAACTAAAAATATTTTACTGTGTTCCATTCCATATGAAAAGAGCGGTGATCATTGGTTCTGGAATAGCAGGTATTGCAACAAGTCTTCGATTGCGAAAAAAAGGATATGAAGTAGATGTATTTGAAGCGAATAATTACCCCGGTGGGAAGTTAACTTCCTTTACAAAAAATGGTTTCCGATTTGATGCAGGCCCCTCTCTTTTTACGATGCCCAATTTGGTGGAAGAGTTGTTTGAATTATATGGAGAAGATGTTAGTCAACATTTCCAATATAAAAAGAAGGAAGTAGTATGTAATTATTTTTGGGAAGATGGTACTACTTTTTCGGTAGCGGCTGATGCTCAAAAATTTGCTACTGATGCCAGTCAAAAATTTGGAGTTTCTGAAAAAAAGATATCAGCCTATTTAAATCGAAGTCGAAAAAAATACGAGTTAACTGCTCCGATTTTTTTGAAAAAATCCTTGCATCAAGTAAGTACTTATTTATCTAAAGAAACATTCCAATCATTTTTGCAAATGGGATCGATGGATATTTTGAGCAACCTAGATCGCTTAAATAAAAAGAGTTTCAAAGAACCTCACCTAGTCCAGATGTTCAATCGATATGCTACTTATAATGGTTCATCTCCTTACAAAACCCCTGGAATTATGTCGATGATTCCTCATTTGGAATTACACTTAGGAACTTTTTTTCCAAAAGGAGGAATGCAAAACATTACGAATAGTTTGTTCAAACTGGCCAAGAAAAAAGGGGTCAATTTTTATTTTTCAAAAAAGGTGAATCGCATTTTGGTGGAAAATAAAAAAGCAATTGGTATCGAAACTGGAAAGGAAAAAGTCCTTGCTGATTTGGTCATTTCCAATATGGATATTTTTTCAAGTTACAAAAAATTAATGCCAAAGGAAAAACACCCTGAGCGAACTTTGCAGCAGGAAAGGTCAAGTTCTGCTTTGATATTTTATTGGGGAATTAATCGAACTTTTCCAGAATTGGATTTACATAATATTTTATTTTCAAAAAATTACGAAGCAGAGTTTAAGGCAATTTTTGAGAAAAAAAACATTAGTGATGATCCTACCATTTATATCAACATCACCTGCAAGGAGGAAAAAAATGATGCACCAAAAGGAAATGAAAATTGGTTTGTGATGATTAATACGCCCGGTGATTACGGTCAAAACTGGGAAGAGATCATTGCTAATGCTAAGCAATATATTTTAAAAAAGATAAACAGAACTTTGGGGATTGAAATTGAAAAATGGATTATCTCGGAAGAAATACTTAGCCCAAAATTAATTGAGAAAAAAACTAGTTCCTATCGAGGAGCATTATATGGTGCAGCTAGCAATTCAATGTTTGCTGCATTTTTACGACATCCAAACTTTAGTCAAAAAATCAAAAACTTATACTTCTGCGGAGGCTCTGTTCACCCAGGTGGAGGAATTCCACTTTGCTTGCTTTCTGCAAAGATTGTTGCTGATCAAATCAAAGAAATTAAAACTTATTAAATGATAAGATGCTTACATTCAACAAACAAAATATATCGATTTTTATAATTTGGCTTTTTGCTATCTCAGCCATTATTGGAATTTATTTAGGTTATGTGAGTTGGTTCATTCCTAAAACTCCATTAAACTTGATGTTGGGAGCAGGCCTATTATTTTGGAATTTCCCAATTAACTCGTTGCAAAAAATTGGTGTTTGGTGCATCGCTTTTTCCATAGGTATGTTGGTTGAGATTATTGGTGTACAAACTGGGGACATCTTTGGAAACTATTATTATGGAGAGAATTTAGGTATCAAATTTATGGGCGTTCCTTTTCTGATTGGTGTAAATTGGGCGGTACTCTCTTTTATTACTGCAGCCATTGGGAGTAGATTGACCAAAAGTTTTTGGGGGTCAATTTTTCTGGGCGCTTGCTTTATGTTAGGATTAGATTTTTTGTTAGAACCATTAGCAGGAGTCTTTGACTTTTGGCATTTTGAAGGAGGAATTGTTCCCATTCAAAATTACATCGCTTGGTTTGTGACTGCTTTTCTCTTACAAATTTTGATTCGCAAAACTATGGATTTTCAGAAACCTTATTTTTCAACTCATCTATTTCTTTCCCAAGTTATTTTCTTTGGATCGTGTTACTTAATTCTTTTTTAGAAAAAATGGAACAACTCGCCGCTTGCCTTTCTTGTAAATCAAAACAGCTTTTGTCAATTCAAAAAACTGAAGCAATGATGCATTCATCGAAGGAAATTTTCAACTTCGATCAATGTCAAAATTGTGGACTTGTATTTTTAAACCCTAGAGTTCCAGAGAAAGAGCTAGGTAAATTTTATACTGATTATTATTTGCCTTATCGGGGTGATGAGGCTTGGGGGAAATACGCCAACTTTGTTGCAGGTAGTCAAAAAACTGTTGATAAAAAAAGAGTAGCTACCGTAAAAAAGTATGCCCAAAATATTTCGGAAGCAACTGTTTTAGATGTTGGATGCGGAAAACCTACTTTTTTAAAAATGCTTTTTGAGCAATATAAGTGTAACGCAATTGGGACAGATTTTAGTAATTCTGGTTGGAAAAATTCACCCACTGTCTATCAAGATTTGAAACTCCTTGAAGGTGATATTCATGAATTGAAAAACTTACCAAAGGTTGATATAATCACTATGTGGCATTATTTGGAGCATGATTATCAACCTGCTAAAACTTTGCAAAAATTACTTTCCATTTCGAAACTCAGTACTCGATTAATTGTTGAAGTGCCTAATTATGATTCCTCTACTCGCAAAAAATATCAAGTAAATTGGGCCGGATTTCATACGCCTCGTCACACCGCGTTGTACACTCCAGAGACTATGACTAAATTAATGCAAGGTAATGGTTGGAAAGTTGAAGCGGTATTTTCCTATGGAAGTTTAGATCCATATATTTTAGATTGGATGAGTCGAAAAGAGGCGGAAGGAATCGATTGGTCGCAATCGATGGAAAGTGAATTTGTAAATTTTGTGATTGGAATGATTGGATTTTTTCCGCAGTCAATTTTTCAAAAAAGTAAATCTTTGGGATTTATGACATTGGTCGCTTCACCAAAATAATAATTGAATTTTATTGAAGCAAATTATCTAGTGGATTTTTTCCATTCCAAGTTCCTTGCGATTTGTATGGTTGAAATCGGCAAAACATTTCTTCGCTGTACCAATCTAATTCTCTAGTTTTTTGAATAGCAACTCGATGTGCTTTACTTTCATAAGCAAATTTCTTTAAAGCATCTATATTTTTCCAAATACTAAAAGTCGCCATTTGCACCACAGGTATTTCCCCAATTCCTTTGGTATAAATTAATCCATCACTATTAGTTAGCGGTTTTTCAGAAATGGGAACATATTTCCAAAACGAATATAATTTATTCCATCGGATGGTGGCTCGGGTGATGATGCATAATAATTCATTGGAGGAATCTAGATTTGGATGAATATCGAAAGGAGTTTGCTTAGACCAACTTCCTCGAGCTAAAATATTTTTCATAAAAATAGTCCAATGCTCTGTGGTATGGCCATTATATTTTTGAAATAATTTGGATTTTTTAAAAAAATTATCTGCACTTTTTTCATCCTCCCATACGATCAACAAAGCGTAAGTTGACCAATCTGGAAATGGATTAAAACCTTTTCCTTTTCCACTTCCCATCAATTTATAAAATTGAATCCCTGACTCTTTAACCAAGTAACTATGCGCAAATTGCATCATACCAAATGCCCAAATTTTAGTCTTCCAATTATTATATTTAAAAAAAGTTAAGGTGGTAATATTTACTGCCAAAGGTTATTAATTTGATTAAAGTGATGTTTTTTTTTGGAGGTCAAGAATTAAATTAGAAACCACTTCTGACATTCCCATCATTTTATAAAAGATAACGATTAGATTTGTCATGCTCGTTCTAATTCCTTTTGGAAACCAAGGAAAATCTTCAAACTCAAATAATTCTAATCGTTTCATTATGCTTCGATCTTCATTGTCAAGTCTTCCATTTCTACAATATCTCCATCTCTCAATTTTTTTCTTTTTCGAAATTCTAGTTCTCCATTAACTTTTACTAAACCATCTTCAACCATCATTTTAGCATGACCTCCGCTTTGGGCAATATCTTTGAGTTTGAGCAATTTGATTAATTCAATAAACTCATCTCCTGGTCTCAAAGTAAATGTATCTTGTTGCATTGTGTTATAATTTTATCTGATGATTAACTACAATTTAGTAAAACATTATGGGTGTTTTTTGTCAAAGAAGTCTTTAGTAAAACTACTTTGTCTTAATATAAATTTCTAACATTAATTTTTTGCCAAATAATCGAAAACTAAAACTTTATCTAAGGTTGGTTTTAATATTTCAACAAATTCAAGATGTTTAGGATGAGGTAAATAAACTGCTCGACCTGCTTCATTTTCAAAACTTACAAAAAAACAATGAGTAAATCCTTGCTCTAATTCCTCAGGACTATTATTGGTTCCCCATTCAAAATCTTTAATTTCTGCAATATGATTAGGCAGATCTCTAAAAGCATTCTCAACTTTTTTGATATCAGCAATAGCAGCTTCATCTTTGAACTTAAACATCACGATATGGCGAAGTAATGGTGTTTCATTTTTAGTTTGAATAGCTTCTACTGGATTGGGAGCCTCGTTTATTTTTTTATCTGAAACCTCACTAGAACAATTTTGTAAGACTAAGATTGATAATAATACACAAGATAAGATGATGATTTTTTTCATTGTTTTGAATTTTAAAATGGTCAATAAACTATTTTTTTAATTATTTCTTTTTTCTCTGTTGCAAATAAATGAAGAAAATATATGCCTTTCATTTTTTTTGAAAACTTTATTTCTTTACTTCCTTTAGAATTAAAATTACCTGCCTCGATCTGCCTTCCATTCACGTCATATAATATCCACCGAGAAAAATTTAAATTAGATTTCACTTGAATAGATTCATCTGACACAGCAGGATTAGGAAATATAAATGTATTTGCGATAGCGGTATGATTCGTCAATTCTTCGATTCGGTTAGTCCCACAAAAGTCGAAAAAATCGAAAGCAGGGAGTGCTTTGTTATTATCATTAAAATTAAAAAAACCAACATTTTCATAAGAAGACCCCTGCCCCCATTGATCGCAAAGTGTGGAAGTAATCCAAGCAGGTTCCCAATATAAAACTCCTGTACCTCCATTTTCGTCTACCACTTCTGCTAGATCAAGAAGGAAATTTTTCTGACCTTCAGCAGTAGTTGAATAACTTAAAGTGTTTCCATTATTTCCTACAAAATTATTATAATTATCTGCACTTGAAGTTGTCCAAGTAAATCCAGTTTCGAAAATCATTACTTCTTTGGAGTACGTTTCTGTTAATTGTTTTACAATTTGACCGATGTCTGCTAAAGACTTTTCAGGAGAAAAAAATGGGTAATAAGAAATACCAATAATATCAAAATTAGTAATTTCCTTTTCCTCAAAAAGTTCCAATAACCAAATCGCACTTGACTCGGTTACATGAATAGCTTTTTTAATATTGGTATTATTTACTTGATTAAAATTATCAATCAATAAAAATGCAAAATTATATTTCCCTGCATCATTAGGCCAGCCCCAACCATTAGTGTTTGTCGTCTCATCAATAAATCCCCAGGTGGTTTCATTTCCTACACTTACAATATCTGGAACTGTATTTTGAGCGAGCAACTTATTTAAAACATTGATGGTATATTCTCCGATAGAATCTAACAAGATCGAATTGTCTAGATTCAACCATGCAGCTGGCATTAGTTGTTTGACTGGATCAGTAAAATAATCACTATAATGGATCGACAATTTGAATTGCATTCCATTCGCTTTTATTTTTTGGGCAGCAACTAGTACATCATCTAAATTAGAATTAGAGATTGGGTTTCCGCAAAAATCTGTGTTATTTTCAGGAGTGTGCCAGAGTCGAAGACGAATCATTTTTGCGCCTTCATTGGCAAACAATTCATAAGGATCAACAGCATTCCCATCAACATCTTGATAAGTTCCTCCTTTCGATTCAACAGAATTTACATAAGATAAATCTGCTCCAGTAATAAAGCATTGAGAAAATGTAAAAGTAATGTTACAAAAAAACAATATTCCTACATATCCAACAACGATTACAGTTTTCATTTTACAGGTTTTTCAAAAAGGCAACTAAATCTCGTATTTCCTTTTTCTTTAAAATAGTTCCCATTGGCAACATACTTGATGGCAAACTCTGACTTTCCGATATCTCAGAAAGAGGAATTGTTTTGATATCCTCTTTTCCTAATTTTAATTTTATAAATTCCTCTGTTCGTTCCATGACTATTCCAGCTTCACTTGTTCCATCTTTTAAAGTAATCGCAACTACTTCATAACCAATCGCATATTCTGCACTTGGGGTAACTAGAGAAGCAAGAATTTGTTCTTTACTTAATCGTTTCCCGGCACCATCCAAACCTGGACCAGCATTTCCACCATATTCAAAAATCGCATGACACTTCGTACATTGTGCCCCTTCATTATTATAAAAAACGTGTTCTCCTTTTTTTATATCACCACCAGCAAGCGTCTCTCTATACAAAGTCAATGGATCATTTTTAGGTTTAGCAGCTTGATAAATTTTCAATTTTTCTAAGAGTTGAGCATCACCATATTTTTCTACAGCAACCACTACATCCAATTTTAATTCTGGCTTCAATTTCCCTTGAATTAATTCATCCAAATATTTTCCTAACAAATTATAAGCCTCCTTCCCTTTAAATTTTTGCATTGCCGTAAATGCTGCTTGTTGTTCTTTTAGCGAACCATTTTTAATGATTTTTCCAAAAAGCAAAACTGCTTTACTTTCCTCTATTTTTGAATCAGGCAAAATTTCCAAGGCTTTTGATCGAACTGAATTGTCGCTATCTTTTAATGCAATTTCTAATGCCAATTCCAACTCTTCCGCATTCAATTTATTTAAGGCAACCAAGATGGATTCTCGTACATTGGAAGATTTACTCTTCTTGAGCAAAGTCAATAAAATTGGTGTTTTTTCAGTAATATCCATTCTTGCAATGGCATTTACAGTTGCCTTTTGAATGGCAGGATTTTTATCTTCTAACAATGCATTTACATTATCCAAAAAAGCATTTTTTGCTCCACTCCCATCCCGCTCTATTACTCCTCGATAACGTCCATCTACTCGATCAAACACGGATGGTTTTGCCCAGGTACTAAGTGCCTCAATTGCTTCTGCCCGCATTTCAACAGCAGCAGATTTTCGGTTGGCAAACTCAACAAGCAAGTCAATATTTTCATTTTTTCCAACTCTCAAATTTGCATTAATAACTCTTCGCAAAAGTGCTTCAGAAGTAAACCGAGTTTCTTTTAAAACATTCGCCAAAGCAGGTAAAGCTTCCTCAATCGAAAAATCATCATTGATTCCTCGAGCTGCTTCGGTTACAATAAATTCATCTGGGTCATTTAAAAATTCGGCGATGGCAGGATGTTCCATTTTCCGAAGGGCAACTACTGCAACAGTTCTTTGGGATAAGGATTCGCTATCATTCAATGCAACTAAAGGAGAAGCTCGACCGATTCTTCCCAAAGCAATCATTCCTGCAGCTCGCAACCAAGTATCTTTTCCATCATTTTTTTCCAACATTTTAATAATTGGAATAACTGCATTAGGTTCTCCAATTCTACCCAAGGCCTCTGCACTAAACATTCGTACTCTTGGATCAATGTTTTTCAAAGCAGCTACTAAAATTGGAGCAGCAAGTTTATATTTTACATCACCTAACATTTTTGCGGCTTGAGCACATATTTCTAAATCTTTATCCTTCAAATGAGGAATTAATACTTTTGCTTTTTCAAGATCACCATTTCTAGCCAATTGACCGATCCCCCACATAGAATGAATTCTAGCTAAACGATAGGTAGAATTTTTTAAAGTTTTAACAAACGTATCAAATCCTTCCTCTCCTCTTTTTACTAATTCAAATTGCGCCTTTTGTCTAACTCGCATATCTCGATGTGCTAAACAGGCTTCTAATTTCGGAGAATCTACTTTAGAAAAATCCTCTTGAATCAGTCGCTTGGTTTCTTTCCGAATGTCTGAATCTTTTTCGCTTGGCATGTCTAACTTCCAAATTCGGCCTTCATTTTTTGTACTCCATCCATTGATCCAATCACCAAAATACAAAGCTCCATCAGGGCCAAAATCTAAGCCAGTCGGTAATAAACCTTTGATCACTTCCATCGTCGTATCCAAAGCGTAGCCCGCTCCATCTCTTTTTAAAGTAAAAGCATGAATTGGTGAAATGGCTGGACCACCTCGAAATTCCGCTACAAAAAAATGATCCTTCCACGTAGGGCCAAGAGCAGTTCCAGGATTGTATGTCATTCCTGTTGGGCCATTGACATAATTCATAATCGGTGGTAAAATATTGGCAGTCTGCCCTTCCCAACGAGGAAGATGCATTTTCTCATCCATCCAAACTTTATAAGAATTATTGTCGGGGTCGGTATATTTTCCAAATTGCCAATTGATTCTACAACCTGTCTCCGAGCCATCAATTAAATAAACCAATCGCTCTCGTTCGCCACTATGGTCACCATCATTATCTACAGAAATTACATTTCCAAATTTATCAAAAACAAACTCATGGGTGTTTCGAACCCCCATTGCAAAAACTTCAAAATTACTTCCATCAGGTTCTGAACGAACGACAACTCCTCGATTGGGATATTTCCATTGCTTACCTTCCTTGTCAATTACATTCATTCCAATATCTCCAATTCCCCACCAAATTCTACCATCTGGCCCAGTCGTTACCCCTGACATTCCGTGAGCACCAAATCCAATATGAACCGCAAATCCATGACTAATTGATTGTGTCCAATCTGCAATTCCATCACCATCATCATCTTTTGTTCGCCATAAATCTGGTCCAACTGAAATAAAAACTTCGCCGTTATGAAATTCAACTCCATTAGCCAAATCAGTTATTTCTTCTGAAAAATCTTGTAAATACATTTGTGCTCGATCAGCAAATCCATTTCCAGACTTATCTTCGACAAACCAAATTTCTTCTTTTTCTACCGTCAGATCTTTCCAATCTCGAACACCATCTTCATTCAAATCTTTTAGAAATTTCTTTGAATCTTCATTTTCATCGGCAAAGGTTTTTCTTAAAAAAGCACGTCGATCTTCAACCGTCTGAAATGAGATAGAAGCGACCATCCAATCTCGGTGACCTCGAATATCAAATTCAGAATTGGTTAATCGTTTACTACTTGCATAATAAATTTGACCGTTGGGAGCGATACTTATGGATACAGGATCCTGCACCAAAGAGTCAGAAGCCCAAAGGGATAATTCTAATCCATCCGCTACCTCAACCGAAACTTCATTTCGAATTTTACCTGCTAATTCAGCAGCTTTAGTGGAATCAAATTCTAAAATTCTGGTAGGATACTTTTGCGTTTTTTCTTTTTTACAAGTAAAAAAAACTACCCCCGAAAGGAGGAGAATTAGGAATTGGAAATATTTCATTTTTCTCATGGATTGTCTTTTACGTTTTGTGGTTTAAAGGTAAAAGGTATGTTGGAAAAAGGAAGGAAATTGAGCGGTTATTTTTAGATGGAATTATTATACAACAGAATACACAGCGTATCAAAAACCGCTGATTCTGTTTACATTAGTCAACACAAATCTTTTGGTATTTTGGCTTATTTCGCTAAAGTGTATAAATAATAGCTTTCATTTTTCAAGCTATAATTATCAAAACTTTGCCAAAGTATAGTATTTGGGTAGCGTCTCGCATCTAATTTTTTCGGTGTGATAATGATGATTCTATTTACCTTTTTGTAATCTGCGAAAAGTTGAAGTTCTCTTTCTGATGGTAAATATATTTTCTCTACCCATTTGAAATAGGTAAAAGTTTCACCTTCGGGCAAGGCATAGAAATTTCGATTAGCGTAACCAACAACTGGTGCGATTTCAAATTTATTGATCGCTACAATGGAAGCTTGTTCTGGTGCTTCTTTTTTAATAAATTCGGCTGTTATTTTTGCATTTGAAAATGGATGGTTAATTTCTTTTTCCATCGCTAGATAAGTGTAGCGAATTTGAAAAAGGAAAATGCTGATCAGAAAACCTATTTGCAATAAATCTAACTTTGTTTCTTTTTGATTCTTTTTGGAAAAAAATAATTGCAATAACATCAAAAAGAAGATGAAAAATGTTCCCCATTGTCGAACACCTCCAGTATAAATAGTTATTAGGAAAATGAAATATCCAATCGTAAAAAATGAAAATGTAAATACAATGTTTTTTTCTTTTCTAAAAAGAAAAATCAACCCTCCTAAAACCAAAACACTAAACATTATTCCCATCCCATTCACGCCAAAAACATTTGTATCTTGAATAGATCCAATCCAAAAAGTATTAGCAAACATTCCTTGAAAACCTTTAAAAAAAACTTCTCCACTCAAAGGTTCAGACAAATAAGCTCTCGACAAATCATCTTGACTTGTGCGAGGAAAAACTGAAATTAAGAAAACTAATACGCCAGAAAAACTACTCCATAATAACGTGGAGAAAGTTTTTTCTTTTAAAACTGAAGTAAGATTTTGAAAGCCTTTTTTCTCCAAAAAAACATAAAACAATAATGCTCCAGCCATCATTACTGCATAAACTTCAGTTTGGCAAAAAAGGAAAAACAATAGCCCTAAAATCTTTATATTTCGGTCAAAATTATCTTTCTTTTTGGTCAGTACTTTCGGCAATAACAATACAATTGCAAATCCAATTAGCATTACAAATGCATAACCTCGGCTAACTATTCCATATTCAAAAAATGGATAATAACTCAACAGAATCAACCCTTTTAACCACAACGGAAGCCTAAACTTAAACCAAATTAAGGCATAAACTCCAAGCATTAAAATAGCATGTGCCAACTGAATCAACAACTCATCATTTCCTCCATTCGAAAACAAACTCCACACTTTTAAATATACATACCATAAAGCTGGATGCCCTTCGTAATATAAAGATCCTAGCAATTCGCCCCAACTCATATCACGAGCCATTAACCAAGCTTGCCACTCATCTTTCCACAATTCATGATAGGTGAATTTGGAATACAAATACAATCCCACAAAGGCGATAAATAAGCCTATGGAAACTGGAGTTGGAATTTTTTTATCAGAAAAAAGCATGAATTGAATTAATATTTAATGGAGACAAATGTAAGAAAAAAAAGGCTTTCGAACAGATTATTCTCATTGGCATTTTTTCAAGAATAACAACTTATTTACAAAATCAAAAAAGCCATTTTCTCTTTCGAAAAAATAGCTTTTTATTTTTTTAATTTAAAATAACTAATCACCAACTTCTACTCCAAAACGGTCAATTTTTCCATCAACAAAATCAATATTTAAACTCAGCATTTCCATCTTTCCTTTAACTTTTAATTCTAAATAATTATCACCTGCCGCAACACCTGTTAATTCTCCACCTTTAAATTCATTTTCTATTTGCTGAAAAATTTTCATTAATCGTTCTTTGGTATTTTTCTCCACAATTTTTTCGGTAAACTTTTCATCAATGAATTTCTCCAAATTCCCACTATCAAATGATTGAACATTTTTTAAAAACTCCATTGCATTTTGTTGCATCTCGTTTGCTGGAAATTCTTCTAAATCAACTTGCTTCAAGGTCATACTTCGAGGTAATTTCTCTGTCATCATGATGCTCAACAAATCATCACTTACTTGAAAAAGTGGAATATTAGCAGCATTTGAAACTACAAAAAGTGCTGATTTTTTTTCTGGAAAAAAATGCCAATCTGCTCTAAAAATTCCATTACCACCATTGTGACCATAATGTTTACCTTTTTGAAATTCTACCACTCCATATCCATAATAAGAACCTTCTCCCTCATCGACATAACCATTCATTTGTTTTTGCCAAGTCTCTGGTTTTAGAATTTTATTTTCCACAACTGCTTCACACCATTTGCCCATATCATGTGCTGTCGTCAACAATCCACCATTCGCTTTGAGATGCCAAAATGGCGAATTTCCATTCCAATTTTTAGTTCTTGGACTTCCCCAATCTTCGCCCTCTTCATCAATCCCATGAGCCACTTTTTGTTTTTCCATTCCTTCAATATTATAACCAGTATTGGTCATTCCTGCAGGTTGAAAAATGTTTTTTTGCAAAAATGAATCATAACTTTCATTAGATACTTTTTCGATGATCATTCCTAAAAGTGAAAACCCAACATTAGAATATTCATATCCTTTCCCGACTGGAAAGATAAGTTCAGCCGACCAAGTTTTTTCTAAAAAATTGTCTCTTGTAGCAGCATCATAATCATGACCAATGGCTGCAGGCAAACCAGAAGAATGAGTCAAAAGATGATGCAAAGTCATGTTTTGCTTATCCTCTGGAACATCTTTAAAATATTTAGAAATCAGGTCTTCCGTAGATAATTTCCCCATTTCTTCTAATTTTAAGATAGCAGTAGCTGTAAAGGTTTTAGTAATTGATCCCATGTCAAATAAGGTGTTCTCATCTATTGGAATACTTTGCTTGGCATCAGTAAATCCATAGCCTTTTTGAAAACTGAGTTTCCCATTTTCAAAAATCATCACCGCACCTGAGAAGCCTTTCTCAGATTCAAATGCTAAAAATTGATTGGTTAATTCTGCAACTTTAGTAGGAGAATTATTAGCTGCCATTTCAACTGGAAGTTGTGCTACTTCTGGTTTTTCAGAACAGCCAAAAGCTATTGAGAGAAGTAGGATAAATATGATATTTGCTTTCATAATTTAAAACTACGAACTAATTCGTAACAAATTAAAAAAACAACGTTAATTAAAGTTAAAGCAATTAAATCAACATGTCATTCTATATATTCAAAACAAGGATTTTCTAATCAATTCTTTTGAAAAAAACAATCATTTTTTTACAATACCATGAATCCCATTTCCCTTTCCATTTCTTACCTTTGTCGAATGGAATTAGTACAAAAATTAAAACGTGAAAAATCCGCAGCGCTATTTGCGGAAGCCAAAGAATATTTTCCAGGCGGGGTAAACTCACCCGTAAGAGCATTCAAGTCTGTTTCAGGCCCACCTCTTTTTATCAAACATGGAGAAGGTTGCAGAATTACCGATGAAGACGATAATATTTATATTGATTTTTGTTGCTCTTGGGGACCGCTGATATTGGGACATAATAATAACCATATTCGGGAATCTGTCATCAAGACAATTGCTCATGGAACTTCTTTTGGTACGCCAACCAAATTAGGAAATGAATTAGGAAAATTGATTGTCAAAAATAATCGATTCCTTGAAAAAATTCGATTCGTCAGTTCTGGAACAGAAGCAGTAATGAGCGCCATTCGGTTGGCTCGAGGAGTAACTGGCAAGAGTAAAGTAATAAAATTCGAAGGTTGTTACCACGGTCATGTAGATAGTCTTTTAGTAAAAGCAGGAAGTGGTTTGGTTACTTTTGGAGAGAGTACTTCTGCAGGGATTCCTGAGAGTTTTGTCAAAGAGACTTTAGTTGTTCCGTTGAATAATCGAGCAGCTATTGAGGAAGTTTTAAAACAACATGCTCACGAAACAGCCTGCATCATTATTGAACCTGTGCCTGCCAACAACGGCCTACTTTTACAAGATAAAGATTACTTAATTTTCCTTAGAGAAAAATGTACAGAATATGGGGTGCTTTTAATTTTTGATGAAGTTATTTCAGGATTCCGAGTTGGATATGAAGGAGCAGCTGGCCTTTATGATATTCAGCCAGACATTATTACTTATGGCAAAATCATTGGAGGTGGAATGCCAGTTGGAGCTTATGGAGCAAGCAAAGAAATAATGAGTCATATTGCACCAGAAGGTGCTGTTTATCAAGCAGGAACGCTTTCTGCAAATCCAGTTGCAATGTCAGCAGGTTTTGCAGCTTGCGAAATGTTGGTTCGAGATGGATTTTATGAAACGATGGAAGAGAAAACAAAATACTTTGTTCGTTTGTTAGAAGCGTTCTGCCAGATGAATAATTATGAGGTTACTTTTCCAACCATCGGTTCTATTTTTTGGGTAGCTTTTTCCAAAGAAAAAATTCAAGCTGCAGACCAAATAGATCCTGCTAGTATGGAGAAATTTAAAGTCTTGCATCATGAATTATTGCAACGTGGTGTTTACCTTGGGCCATCAGGATATGAAGTTGGTTTTGTTTCTTCGGCACATACGATCGGAGATTTGGAGACTGCGGCAAGGATAATCGCTGAATGTTTACACCTTGTTTTTAAGGGTTAATTTTTAATGGTGAATGGATAATGCCACTCAATAATTACATTTTAAGATTAACCATTTACCATTAAAAATTAACCATTTTAAAATCCATTCATCAAAAATGTTGACAAACTTAAAGCTTCGGCTTTTATCATATTTGGTTATTTTTTACATGCTAGTTGCCTTTGCGTGGTGGTCGGTATTATTATATTCAAAAAATAAGGATGCTTATTATGCTAAAGTAGAGTTGTTAAAAATGGGCATGTCCGCCGAAGGCATTTATCATTCTAACGAACACTTTTTGCATACTAAGGACTATTTAGAATTAACAAAAAAGTATCAACGTCAAGAGTGGATGATCTTCGGGGAGGCAAGTGTTTTCATTATTAGTTTGGTCATTGGAATATGGTTAATTAATCGTGGTTATAATAAAGAAATTGAAATTGCACATCAACGGAGAAATTTTCTCTTATCCATAACACATGAATTAAAATCTCCAATTGCCAGTATTCGATTGGTTCTAGAAACTTTTCTAAAGCGACAATTAAAACCAGAGCAAATCCAACGTTTTGGAAAAAATGCGATCAAAGATTCTGAAAGGTTAAATGAATTAGTCAATAATTTACTTTTCGCCGCCAAACTGGAAACTGCTTATCAGCCTCATTTAGAATCCATCCATTTGGATGAATTAACTAATGACTTGGTTGATTCTTTGAGCGAAAAATTTCCAAAAGTTATTTTTGCCAAAAATATTCAAAATGAAATTTCAAGCATTGAAGGTGATCAAAATGGAATGGTTTCTATTATCACTAACTTAATCGAAAATGCAGTAAAATATAATTTCACCGAGCAACCTAAAATTGAAGTAAACCTAGAAGAAAAAAATGGAAAAATAATATTAGAAATTTCTGATAATGGAATCGGAATCTCTGATAAAGAAAAAAGCAAAATCTTTGAACGTTTTTATCGAGTAGGAAATGAAGATACTCGAACAACAAAATGAACTGGCTTAGGTTTGTATATTGTATCCCAAATTGTAAAAGCTCATCAAGGTAAAATTACAGTTGCAGATAATGATCCTAAAGGAACCATCTTTAAAATTGTGTTTCCTAAAAAATAGTATTTTTTAAAAAAATTTAAAAACGTCGAGAAATGAGAATTCTACTTGTTGAAGATGAAGAAAATATCCGAGAAGTTGTCAAACTAAATTTGGAATTAGAAGAGTATGAAGTAATAACTTCTGGCAATGGAAAAGATGCTTTGAAAAAAATCGAAGAGCAACATTTTGATTTATTAATCTTAGATGTCATGCTTCCTGATGTCGATGGATTTCAAATATGTGAACAAGTTCGATTATCTAATATGGAAGTTCCGATCATATTTTTGACGGCCAAAGATACTTCATTGGATAGGATTAATGGATTAAAAAAAGGAGCTGACGATTATTTAACTAAGCCTTTTCACCTAGAAGAATTGTTATTAAGAGTTAATAATTTAATCAAGCGAAGTAGCAAATCTCCAGAGAACACTCCGAAGATCTACACATTTGGAAATAACAAAATCAATTTTATCACCTTCGAAGCTCAAACTAATAATGGAAGTTTTAATTTGACTAAAAAGGAAGTTAAATTATTGAAACTATTGATTGATAGAAAAAATGAAGTTGTTTCCAGGCAGCAAATCCTCCAATCAGTTTGGGGCTATGATGTCTACCCTTCCACCCGAACGATTGATAATTTTATCCTTTCGTTCCGAAAATATTTTGAGGAAAATCCTAGAGAACCAAAACATTTCTTATCCATACGTGGAGTAGGTTACAAATTTAATGCATTATAATAATTCTAATAAGCACACCAAATACTCTGTCACAGTAATCTGCTTTAACCATTATAAAAAATGTAAAAATTGGTTTTCACTTCTACTATATTTTACAAAATGAATGAATTAAGATCAATAATTTTAAAAAAAATGTAAAAAAAGTTTTAAATTTTTATGACTTAAAATTTATTTGTCCTATGTTTACATTATCTTAATAAATACAAAATCAATTAAGATAATCACCGAAATAATTTTCCCAAAAACCTAGATTAAAAAGAAATTTCATCAATAATCCTTTATTGATAAAGAAAAGGGTGTTGTTTTATATAATAAGTTTTCTGTATGAGAGAGGTAGCAACATTTCGTTGTTACCTTCTTTTTTTTGCATATTCTCCACCCAATCCCTCCACTTCTAATCTCTCACCGTTACTTTTTCATTTTTTATCATTAAGACTTTGTGTTAGAATCGCTAAATTCTTTCTGTAAATAGTACATTAAGAAATAATAGCCATTTTTATTCAAAATTATTTTCACCATATTTTCTAATTTCAATAAAATCCAAGATATGAAAATTCGTTTTCTACTTTTCCTCTCTACACTAATTTCATTTTCGATGCTATTTCAAAATTGTGCAACCGAAAATACAAGCAATGAAGATTCAGAAATAAATACTGAGAATTCAATTGATGGAATTTCAATTAATTCAGAAAAACAAAACATCACTCCACCACTAAATTCTATTGATGTTCCTTTCCAAGATTTTGTTGTCACAAATTCTACTGCTCAAACACTAAGTTTAGAAAATGGAACCACCTTAGAAATTCCTGTCAATGCATTTGTGGATGCCAATGGAAACGCAATCAATTCTGAGGTAAATATTACTTACCGAGAATTCCACACCGCTGCAGATATTTTGACAAGTGGTATTCCAATGAAAGCATCTCACAATGGTATTGATGGAGATATGCAAACTGCTGGGATGTTCGAAATAAATGCTTCAAGTAATAATCAAGAAGTTTTTGTGGCAGAAGGAAAAAATATAGGAGTCAATATGGCAACTAATGTTGACGGAGACAATTATGACTTTTGGGAATTAAATCAGGAAAATGGTGCTTGGGAAAATCTTGGCGGTTCTACTGCTCAAGTTAATATAAAAAAGCAAGCAGCTCAAAAAAAGATTGCTAGCCTTTCACAAATGAAGACTCCTACTCCACCTGCCAAATTTGACAAAGCAAAACCAGTTTTAAATTTCGATTTGAATTTGGATAATTACCCTGATTTAAAATCTATGAAAAATATCTTTTGGCAATTTACTGGAAACGGAGAAAATCCAAAAAATAACCCTTGGGTTTTTAAAGAACAATGGACTTCTGCTGATATCAAAAAAGGAACTCGTGGAAATGAATATATCATGGTTTTAAAAAGTGATAAGAAAAATTTCTCTACCACAGTTTGTCCAAGCCAAAAAGGTAAAGATTTTGATGAAGCATTATCCGATTATGAAACTGCTTTGAGAGAATATAAATCTCATTCAACTACTAAGCAGGATCGAATGGATTTTATGAAAAGACAAGCAGATTTTGTAAGAAGTTTCCAAATTCAAAATATGGGAATTTATAATTGTGATGCATTGATCAATAATGCTGGAGCTTTAGCATTCGAAGCTAAATTTGACTTTGGTCCAGATGTACCGGTAGCCCATAATAAGGTGAATGTTTATTTAATTACAAATGATGCTCGTTCGGTAATTGCTTATCCTTTTGGCCGGAGAAAAAATTTCTTAGTCGATTCAAGTATGGATAATCAATTGATTGCGATATTACCTAATAATAAATATGCGACTTTTTCTCAAGCAGATTTTGATGCAAATTTGGAAGCAATGAAAAATGCTAAAGGCAAAGTTTTTACGTTCAAAATGAATGTTGAAACTGAGCCAATTGAAAGTGTCGAAGACTTGAATAAGGCGATGGCTGCTTTGTAATTTTGTTATTAGTTACTAGGTTATTGAGTTATTCATCTACTTGAAATAGCTCAATAATCTAGTGACTAAATAACTAAACAACATTCCAAACTCACCCAAAACTAAAGAAAAACAAATGCGTTACCATCTCACCTTTCTTTTTTCCATTTTATCTTTTATTTCTTTTTCGCAATTTGAAGCAACCAACTTGTTGCCCATCAAAATTGAGCAAAAATGGGGATTGATGGATGACAATGGAAGTATTGTGATGGAACCAAAATATGATCTGATTGGAAACAGATTTGGAGGCCAACAACTTATAAATACCAGATTATCAGCGGCCTATGTAACTGTTCAGTTGAATGATAAAATTGGGTTAATTAATATTCGAGGGCAAGAAGTATTAGCTCCTCTTTTTGATGAGGTGATTGAGAGTTTTCCTGATTCAATTTTTACTGTAAAAAATGAGGGAAAATTGCTTGTGGTAAATGGACAAGGAGAAACTATTTTTGACGGGAAATATGAGGAAGTAATTCCAATAGCAGGAATTAGAAATTTCTATATTATTCGCGAAAATGGAAAATATGGTTTACTCAAAAAAGGAGAAGGTTATATCATTCCTACCAAATATCCATTTTTAAAGGTTCATCAATTGAGACAACCTTTCCTTCAATTCCAAACAAAAAATTCTACCAAAAAAAATCAATTCGGAATAATTAATTTTGAAAATGAGATTATTCTTCCTGCTAAATTTGATTCCATCAGAATGGTTAATCAAAATGTATTTTTAACCAAAAACGATTTTTTTGAACTCCGCAATTCAGCTAATAAAATTCTAATTTCTAAAAAAGATAAATGGTCTGAGGTCAATATTCTATCTAGTTCATTTATTTCTTTTTCAAGTAACTTAGAAAAACAAACCAAAATTTATTCCTTAAAAAGTCAAGCATTCATTGACATAAAAACGGATTTTGATGAGTTCGCTAGATTCCGAAGTAATTTTCTTCTAGGAAAAAAAGATGGAAAATTTGGTTTGATCGACACTTTAGGAAATGAAGTGATCCCTCCTAATTATAGTCAAATTATGCACCTGGAAGGTGATACGTTGTTCAAAGTGAAAAAATTTCTTTGGGGAGTTTACAATATTAATCAAGGATTAGTTGCTAATCTTATTTATGATCAGGTCAATCCTTTTCAAGAAAAATTTGCAGAGGTAAAACTTAGAGGAATATCAGGATTAATTAATCGGAAAGGTCAAGAAGTCACTAAAGTTAAATTTGAATACTTTCAATTTCAAGATCAATTTGTCAAAGCTTTTGTGGGAACTGAAATGCATTATTTCCAAGCAGACTCTTTGGATCAATTAGAATTATTAGAAATCTATCCAGAAGTTTATACCCTTCGAATTGGCTATGGAGAAGCAATGGATGCGATGCCAAATATTACCAATTTTAATCAGCCAGCAATTAGACGAACTCGAATCAATCGAGGACGTGGAAGAAAAAAAAAACCTGATTATAGTTTGATTAAAAATAGTGATGTGGAATGGTTTATCGATTGGGGACTTTGGGGATTGCGACGAAAAAGTACAAAGGAAATTTTGATCAAACCACAATATGAATTTATTCGAAATTTACCATTTACTGATTTGACGATTGTCTATAATTATGATAAAAAAATAGCCGAGAATGAAATTTTGAAATTATTGTCTATTCGTCCCAAAGCGGGTTCATTTGGCATTGCATTTTACAGTCATCAGCAGGAAAAATTTGTAAGTGATTTTGAATATTTAGGAGTACGCATAGAGGACTTTTTTTATGATTTACCCTTAGCAAGTGTTTTGGATAAAAATGGTAAATGCGTTTTGATCGATCAAAAAGGAAAAGTCCATCAAAAAAGTAACACCTTCAATTATATAGGAAAATTCTATGAGGGTAAAGCTCGATTTTGTCAAGGGGGCATCCCAAAAAAATTAAAAAGTGGTAATGAAACTGGATATAAAGTATCTTCTACTTCAGCATTCCAATCCAACTATCAAGTTCGATTTAATCGATTCAATACGATGCCAACTAGTGACTTATTTTTGATTGGAGGTAAATGGGGATTTATTGATACACTCGGAAATATTACCATCTCCCCTACTTATGAATATGTTAGAGATTTTGAAAATAAATCAGCCATTTGTAAAAATGACGAACATTGGGGAGCGGTGGATAAAGACAATAAACCAGTTCTGGATTTTATTTATCGAAGCATTGAATGGGAAGATAATTATTTGAAAGTCGGGGTAAAAAATAAGCGACCAGTATTTTATAATGCTCTTGGAAATTCTGTTGTCGACTGGGGATATGATAGATTCAAAGAATTCTCAGAAGGTTTTTGTGCAGTTAAACAAAACGACAAATGGGGCTTGGTCAATCAAAAAGGAAAAGAGGTCATGCCATGTGAATATATTGTTATAAATTCTTTTAGTGAAGGTTGGGCTGCAGTTCAGGATGAGATGGGTTGGTACTTTGTTGACTCAACGTTAGAAATAAAATTAGATTTAAGGGATACAGAATATTTAGCGGTGGGTAATTTTTCAGAAGGACTTTGTTGGTATAAAATCAAGCGGGATGATAAATTCTATTATGGTTTTATGGATAAAAATGGAGATTCCAAGATAAGTTCTATTTATACCAAAGCTTTTGATTTTCAACAAGGTAGAGCAAGAGTGGTCAGAAATAGAAAAACTGGATTGATTGATAAGACAGGTACTTTCGTCATGTTTCCCAAAAAATATGATTTAGTTTTTCCTTTTGAAGAAAATGGAATTGCTCAAGTTCGAGTAAATTATATGGGCGACTTTGGCCTAATTAATCGCAGGGGAGAAACCTTGACTTCCTGTATTTATAAAAAGATTTTTCCCTTCAATAATGGTTTTGCCAAAGTAGTTACTCCAAAAGGTATCGGTTTTGTAGATACTTTAGGCAATGAAATTATACCTCCTCAATATCGAGCGGTGGGAGAATTGTCTGAAGGTTTAGTTGCTGTCCAACATGGATTTTCGTACCTGTGGCAATATATCAATATGGAAAATGAAATTGCCTTCGAAGGAAAATTCTCCAGGGCAGAACCTTTTAAAAATGGAAAAGCAATCGTGGCTCTTCGTCGTTCAGACCAAAATGCGAATCTGGTTATTGACAAGAGTGGAAATGAAGTGGAAATAAAAAGAAACGGAATGGTGCTTCATTTTGCAGAAAATAAATATGGCTTTAGAAGATTTATTCGAGATAATGATGGCAATATTCAGAGTAGCTATTGTTATTATACAGATTCTTTGGGGCAACATCTTTTTAATCGAAAACAATTTAATAAGGTAAAGCCTTTCAAAAATAATATTGGTTTAGTTCAACATGATAATCGAAAATGGGGAACGTTGACCAATCATGGTTATGAAATTATTCCAAATAAGTTTCATCAAATTTTCCCACTTCAAGATAACATGTTCTCAGCTATTGCAGCGGAACTTTTTGGATTGTATGATGAGAATGGAAATATGGTTTTGGAACCAGTTTTTGATTTTATAAAACTGGAACAAAGACAAAGTATATTTAGAGTGGAACAAGGAAGTAAGATTGGGTATTTCGCCAATGATGCGATTTGGTTGTGGCAGTTGCAGGACTAATCAGTAAGCAGTTTTCAGTATACAGTTTGCAACTGCTTACTGATTAGTCTTCTACCAAAATCCACCTTCATTAAACATTCTCCAAATTTGATCATCTTTTGGAGGGTCAGCTACAATTTTTACAGGTTCTTTTTTTACAGGATGAACAAATTCCAAACTTCGGCTGTGCAAATTAATATTCCCTTTCCATTGCATTCTTGGAAAACCATATTTTACATCTCCGACAATCGTACATCCCATACTAGCTAATTGAACTCTAATTTGATGTGGTCGTCCAGTCAAAGGGTTTACTTCAATTAAATGATTGCCACTCACCTCTCCTATCATTTTATAATCCAACTCAGCGAATTTTGCATCAGGGTTTCTACGACTTTGTTTCTCCAAAGCCTTCGCCATATTTTTAGCATTATCTTTAATCAGATAATGTTCTAAATGTCCCTCTAGAGGTTTGGGTCTTTTTTTGGAAATAGCCCAATAAGTTTTTTTTACTTCACGGTTGGCAAATAATTTAGGCATTCGAGACAAGGCTTTGGAAGTTCTAGCAAAAACTATTGCTCCACTCACCGGGCGATCCAAACGATGAATCACTCCAAGAAAAACATCTCCAGGTTTTCCGTATCTCATTTTGATATATTGCTTCACATAGTCCACCAATGGAGTATCTCCAGAAGCATCTCCATGTACTAACATCCGTGCAGGTTTATTTACTGCAATCAAATGATTATCCTCATATATTATTTGTAACCCAGTAATATCTAATGCCATTTTATATTTATTTTCAAAGCTTGTGGTCGAAGTTATTTTAACCAAAAATCACAAGCTAGTTTTTCCATTTCTAAAAATCACGCAAAAATAGCTGTTATAATGATAAAAAACATTTTTTCGCTCATTCATTTATTAGAGTTAGATAAAACTAGTTATAAAAAAAGTATGAAAATCAGATGGGGTTTTGGCAAAAAACAACATCAAAACCACAATTTTCATATTAAATAAAAAATAAATGCATTAAAATAGTTTATATATGACTTTTGGCACAAACATTGCAATAATTTTTAATGTGTAAGTTTTGGTTAAAGAATTGTAAGATTCGTTTCAGCCCGTAATTTTTTACGGGCTATTTTTTTGCCCAAAATTGAAATTAATTGAATTTGATCTTTCCTATCTTGCATTACTGCTTCAATCAAAGTCTCAGATTTATTCAGTTCAATATTTCTCCTTCCCATCCAAAAATAAGTTCTGAAACTTTCCCCATCTTTTATTTTTCCATTCCTTCATTTCCATTATATTTGCTCGATTTTTCTAAGTAAGATTTTGAACCAATTTAAAACCAAGTTTTTTAACCAAAATAAAATACAACCAATCATGATTATTGGAGTACCAAAGGAAATTAAAAATAACGAAAACAGAGTTGCTCTTACACCAGGAGGAGTTCTGGAATTAACTAAACGAGGTCACACGGTTTATATTCAATCGACAGCCGGTTTGGGAAGTGGTTTTTCTGACCAAATCTACAAAGATGCAGGAGCAAAGATTAAAAAAACCATCGAAGAAACTTATGCTGTTGCCGAAATGATCATTAAGGTCAAAGAGCCAATTAAGTCAGAATATAAATTGATAAAAGAAGATCAATTGGTATTCACCTATTTTCATTTTGCTTCACATAAGCCATTGACGACTGCGATGATTAAAAGTAAAGCAGTTTGTTTGGCGTATGAGACTGTTGAATTAACAGATCGATCTTTACCTTTATTAATTCCTATGTCTGAAGTAGCTGGTCGAATGGCCATTCAACAAGGAGCAAAATATTTGGAAAAACCAGCAAAAGGAAGAGGTGTTTTACTTGGTGGTGTTCCAGGTGTACCTCCAGGAAAAGTGTTAGTGATTGGAGGAGGAATTGTAGGAACTCAAGCAGCAAAAATGGCTGCAGGTCTAGGAGCAAGTGTTACAATTTTAGATGTGAATTTATCCAGACTAAGATACTTGAATGATGTGATGCCTCCAAATGTTACCACCATGTACTCTAACGAATATAATATCCGTCAGTTAATCCAAACGCATGATTTGATCGTTGGAGCAGTACTTATCCCAGGTGCTAAAGCACCTAATTTGATTACTCGAGATATGCTTAAATTGATGCGTCCAGGTACTGTATTAGTAGATGTAGCTGTTGATCAAGGTGGTTGTATGGAAACTACGAAACCTACGACTCACCAAAGACCAATTTTTATTATTGATGATGTAGTTCATTATTCTGTTGCTAATATGCCAGGAGCGGTTCCTTATACTTCAACTGTTGCTTTAACTAATGCTACGCTTCCTTATGCTATTCAATTAGCTGAGAAAGGTTGGAAGAAGGCCTGTAATGATGATAATAGTTTGAAATTAGGATTGAATGTAATTAAAGGAAAAGTGGTTTATAAAGGTGTTGCAGAAGCATTCGATTTAAAGTTACATGATGTAGAGGAATTTTTGAGCTAAGACTTTTCAGAAATTTCTTTTTGATAAAAATAATAAAGGTGCTGACATTTTTCAATGTTAGCACCTTTTGTAATTGTATTGTTATAGGGAATTAATCTTACCGAATTAATGTAACATTCCCTTTCAATATAAATTCCTCACCACCAAAACATTTGAGCTCTACATAATAGCCAAAAACATCAGGTGGAACTATCTTTCCATTAACTCTCCCATCCCAACCTTCGCTTAAATCTTTTGTCTCAAATACCTTTTCTCCCCATCGATTAAAGATGACAAAATGTACTTCTTCAATATAATTTCCTCGAACAAAAAGTTGATCATTTAATCCATCATCATTCGGAGTAAATCCTTTAGGAACAAAAACATACGGCTCTTCACATCTCGATACATCAAAAACGAATATCGTAATACTATCTTTGTAAATACATCCTGACATTGCATCTTCTATTTCAACATAATATGTTGTGGTTACCTCTGGAGCTACTAATGGATTTGCAATTAGGCAATCATTAATTGTTTCATTGCAGGCTGTCCAAGTATATTCCCAATCTGAATTTTCAGTTACATAAACCTGCGTTATTTCTCCTCTATTAATTGAATCTGATTCTGCAGTAATTTCAACTACCATTCCCAAATCTACCACATTGACTTGCAATGTATCAGCATATTCACAACCATATTGATTTTCAATCAACAATGCATATTCTGTAGAATCAAATGGACTAAAAACTGGCGTAGAGGTATTATTATCTATTACAATTCCATCTTGCGGAGACCAAGTAAATTGCAAATCGACGGTTGTACTCAATGGACTTAGATTAACTTCTACTTGAATGGAATCTCCATAACATAGGGTAACTTCTTCTTCCAAATCAGCTAAAATAGCATAACTTGTTATTTCAATACTATCACTTAAGATACAACCAGCATCGTCACTCACTTGTAGATAATAAATGGCATTGTTATTTGGACTAGCAGTAAAACTGGATTGGTCACCTAAAACATTTTGGAAGTCAGATTGATCCGACCAAATATATTGAATTGCGTTATTACTTTGTGCAATTAAATCCAATGAAAGGTTACAAATAATCGTATCCTCTGGATAATCCCAATCCAAATCAATGAGTTGAGTTGGAATTAAAACGTTAACATTTCTAACTTCATTACAGGCAATATTATTTGGACTAGTGATGGTCACAAAATATTCTGTCGATACTAATGGAGTTGCTAATGGATTATAATAATTTGCTGAATCCAAACTTATAGCTGGACTCCAAGTATAAAATAAATTTGGATTTCCATTAGGGTTCAAATAGACTGAATCAAATCCACAAAGTTGAATCGTATCTTGAATAGTTTCAATTTCAATAATATCAATGATCACAATATTAGTGATAGAATCTATACATCCATCATCTGAAGTAACAATAAGTTGTACCTCCACCGTATCTGCATCTGGAAAATTAAAAATTGGATTTTGATCAACACTTGTATATCCATTGTCAATCGTCCATTCCCAATTAGAAATATTTCCGGAATAGGAAGAAGTATCCGTAAATTCAACAACCGCACTATCGGAACAGGATATAAGTTCCCATTCAAAACCAGCTGTCAATGGATTGGTTGGAACATTAAAAGCTATTGATCTTTCTTCTACACAACCATTTCCAACATTAGTAATCGTAACATTATATACGATAGAGGAATCAGGATTGGCGAATGGATTAGCACTCAAGGTATCACCAGCTAATCCAGTTGCAGGAAACCAATGATAGGAATAATTTGGATTACTATCGGGATTTAAAAATACGCCATTGCCATTACAGGAAGCAACTGCTGATTGGATAAATACATCATCCATAATACTAATGTCAAAACTATTATTCAGCGTATCGGCACAACCATGAGCGGTGGTTACAATTAATTGAGCGTTGACTACTTGACCAGTATAAAAAGTAAAAATTGGATTTTGCAAATCTGAAACCTGAGTGTTAACTATCCAATCCCAAGCGACAATATTTCCAGAAAAAACTGATAAGTCATTAAATTGCAAAACGGCACTATCAATACAATTTAAATACTCCACTTCAAAATCTGCTTGCAAAGGAATATCTGGAACTAATATTTCGACCGTTCTAGTTAAAGTACAATTTCCATTGGTTACCGTGACTGAATAATTAGTCGTTTGTGTTAAATTTGAAATAGTTGGACTTGCTACATTTGTTGAATTTAATCCATTTGAAGGAGACCAATTATAATCATAATCTGGATTTCCTCCTGGGTTCAAAATAATCTCTTCCGTATTACAGTAAATTATAGATCCCGGTACATTAATATCAATTAAATTTATTTCTATTTCTTGACTTGTCGAGGCAATACATCCATCTTCACTTGTAACAATCAATTCAGCGATAATTGTTTCACTTTCATTTAACGTTATTACAGGATTTTGTAAATCTGAAATAACAGTATTATTCCCTATAAAAGACCAATTCCAATTTGTAATTGTATTGTTAGAATTCAAAGTAGTATCCGTAAATTCAATCACCGCATTGTCGGTACAATCATCAAAAACAAAAGTAAATCCAGGATCTAAAGGTTCATCTGGAACAATCACCTCTACCGTTCGCATAATTTCGCAAGCTCCATCTGAGACAGTAACAGAATAAATTGTAGTTGAGGAAGGGTTTGCAAAAGGATTAGGAGCAGTTGGATTATTTAGTCCTGTCCCAGGTGACCATTCATAATTATAAGAAAGATTTCCTCCTGGATTTAGTGGTACTCCATTGGCATTACAATCAACAATGGTATCTTGAATATTAATGTCAATTAAGTTAATTTCAATTGATTGAGAAGTAGTTCCTATACAACCATCATTGGTCATCACTTCCAAACTAACTACTAAGGTTTGACTTTGATCAAAAGTGATACTTGGATTAGAAACATCAGCTGAGTCTCCAGTACTAAATTGCCAATTCCAAGCAACGATTTGTCCTGGAGAATAATTAGACTGATCCTCAAAATCTATCACCGCTACATCCGTACAATCATCAATTATAAATGAAAAATCAGGAGTTAATGGTATGATTGGAACCACAACTTCAACTGTTTGAATTACTTCACAATCTCCATCACTTATTTCAACGGTATAGATAGTCGTACTTGAAGGAAATACAAATGGACTTGCAATATCATCATTTGTCAATCCTGCACTTGGAGACCATAAATAAGTATGATTAGGATTACCTCCTTGATTCAGTTGGATTGGGTTTCCATCACATAAAATCAATTGTGTTGGAATATTTACTTCCAATAAATTGATTTCTATTTCATTTGTTATTGATCCTTCACAACCATCTTCCGTCACTACTTCTAAAGTTACTACCAACATCATACTTTCATCAATAGTCAATATTGGTTCCTCTAAGTTAGAAATCATTCCATTGCTAAAGGTCCAATTCCATTCTATAATATTTCCCAGAGAATATTGGGACTCATCACTAAATTGAATCACGGCTTCATCTATGCAATCACTAACATTATAAGAGAAATCAGCTATCAATGGAATATCTGGAACCAATACTGTCACACATGCCTCTTCCGTACACGTTCCATTTGTTACCGTTACACAATATTCTGTTGTCTCAATTGGATTTGCAATCGGGTTGGCTATTTCCGAATTATTCAAAGTAGAAGAAGGCGACCAAGAATAAGTATAATTTGGATTACCTCCTGGATTTAAATTAACTGGAACTCCAGTACATTTAATTATTTCATTTTGTGGTAATACAAATGAAAGTTGTTCTACTTCAATCGTATCAATAAAAATATCAGTACATCCTTCTACTGTTTGAACTTGAAACTGAACAATCAAATCATCCCCTGCTTGAACTACAATAATTGGGTTCGGATTGTTGGAAAATTGTCCATCCGAAAATGAATAGAACCAATTATTAATATTATTTGCAGGAGTGGAATTATCAGTAAATAAAAACGTGATATTATTCCCATCACAATTAATCACTTCATAAGTAAAGTCAGCTTCAACAGGTTCATCAGGAACAATAACGAGTACAGTTTTTTCAACTTTACAATCATTATTATTAGGATCTGAAATAACTACAGTATAGGTAGTTGTTATTGGTGGACTTGCCACAGGAGAAACTGCGTTTGGATCATTTAAAAAAGTTGCAGGTGACCATTCATAATTCAAATTAGGATTTCCTAATGGATTAAGTACCACAGAATTTCCATCACAAATTACAGTCTCTTGTTCCAGGAAACTTACATCTATCAAAGAAAAAGCAATCGTTTCATTTATTGTATCAGAGCATCCTTCATCAGAAGTCACTATCAATTGTACCTCTATTTCTTGATCTGAACTTAATGCTAAAACTGGATTTTGCTGTAGGACATTTGCTCCATTTCCAAAACTCCAAACCCAAGAAATAATATTTCCTTGAACTATAGTTGAAAGATCTATAAACTGAATTTCCAATTCATCTTCACATTGCAAATAACTCCAATCAAAATCTGCTACTACATTTTCCTCCAGTATATTTATTTCAAAACTTTCAGAAGGAAGGATACATGGAAGGCCTGAAATTGGAACTACCAAAATGGTATAAATCCCATGACTCGGAAATTCATAATTGATATTTTGTCCTATCATTGTATCATTTCCAGTAGGTAATTCTATGATCCATTGATAATAATTTGCATTAGATCCTAGATTAGAAAATTGCACAAAATTATCATCACATGACTGCACAGTTTCAATCAATATTGGTGCTGAATCATCTATGACATTCAAAAATACTGAATCAAGGTAAGTACATCCAAATTGGTTTTCAGCTTGAAAATAAAATACAGAACTTCCTGCCTGAGTTGATAATATTTCGAAAACAGAATCAGTAGATAAAACAGACAAATTAAACCAAGTGTAAGTTAAGGTATCAGTTGGATCTAAATTAGAAGCTGAAAACGTAGCCAAATCTCCTACACATACAAACTGAAAATTTACCAAATCAACATTGACTGACTCTTCCGTAACAGTTACACTCTCCTTAACTTCACAAGATCCTTGATTAGAAAATTGAACATAATAAGTCGTTTCCCCAAAATTGGAAACTGCTACACTTGAAGAATCAGAAATAATATTATTAAAATTCTCATCAGTTGCCCATAAATATTCTCCCACATTAAGGCTTGTACTAGCAGTTAGAATCGTCTCTGCTCCACAGGGAATAGAAATTATATTTATCGAAAGATTTGGATCTTCAAAAACGATAAATTCAGTTTCTAATTCCGCCATGCAATTATTTAAAAAATCATTTATCACCAATGTATAGGTAATATCTTCTTCTGGAAATGCTAGCGGAGAAGCAATATTTGGATCACTCAATCCTTCAATCGGAGACCATTGATAAGTAAATGGAAGTCCTACTGGAGGGTTTGGATTCAATTGTATGGTATCTCCAATACAAATAATATTTTCTGCTGGTAATAAATTACTAGGGATAAGATTTACTTGAATAAAATTTTGTTTTATTTCTTGGCATCCGTTATCAGAGGTCACTTCCAATATAACTTCCAATATTTGCGAAGAATCAATCGTAAACATTGGAAATTGTAAATTAGAAGTTTGTCCATCACTTAACGTCCATTCCCAACCAATGATAGTATTTTCTAAGTCAATACTTTGGTCAATCAAAGCCAAGTTTACACTATCTGTACAATCTAAAGTTATGTAGGAAAAGTTTGGTTCTAAAGTACTTCTTGTCAAAGTTATAGTACCATAGGTGGTATCTGCACAAATTCCATCTGGATCAGCTATCAACATAATGGTATATGTTCCCGTATCAGAATAAGTGTAAGTAGGGTTTGTCAATGTTGAAGTAGCATTTGGATTTCCAGAATCATTAAAATACCACAAAAAACTACTTGCATTAGTACTTGTGTTTACAAAATCAACCTGCACATTTTCACATTGGAATTCAGGTATTTCAAAATTTGCTACCAATTCAGAACAGACTCCTACATTATATTGAAACTCTCTTCTTGTCTTTGAAATCAATTCTCCATTTCGATATTCTTCAATACACATCCCTACCAAAAATATCCCTTGAGTATTAGGAGTTGCCGATACTATTCCTGTTATGGGATCAATTGCTAAAGGAACTCCCCCCAATAAGTTAGTTAAACTATATGGCGGATTTTGCCAATTAATTAGATCGTACGGAGGAGGTAAAGGTGGTTGAGGTCGAGGATCATCAAACGATGCTCCATCAAACGGTGTGCATAAACTATACACTAAAGAATCTCCATCAATATCAATGACTGATTGATCGAATTCAAAAGGCTCATTGATACATAAAAATACTGGAGGCATTGCAATAAACTGTGGACTACTATTACATTCCAACAATGCCGTTTCAGAAATATCAATAACAAATGAGGCTCCTGTATCAAAAGAGCTTACAATATTTGAAATAGAAGAATTTCGACAACATCGTTGATAAACCAATTGGTAACCTCCCGAAATTGGTGGCAATACAATGGTATCAGTATAAGTCATCGAATGAACACAAATATCTTCAGGTGCAAAAAGGCAAGGATCAGAAAGAATAATATCAAGTGTATCATCAACTGTAGCTGGAATTAATAATTGGCCGCCAGGTGCTCCTAGTAAACTTAGCACTAAATCATTATTTGCATCAAATATTCCAATTGATGCTTCAGGATCAAATTCAGCATTTGGTGCTCCATAAAAACAGTCTCGATAAACCGTTAGCTTTACTTCAAATGTGTTACCTCCTAAACAATTATAGGAAATTTCACCTCCCACAATATGTGAAGCATTCGATAAAAATGGATTTAGAAAAAAAGCAAACAGTAGGATTAAAAATCCCATCTGTTTTTGTTTAATTCTTTTTCTAAAAATGGCACATAATCCTTTTGGATAATTCATCATTATTCCTTGAGTTATAACTTGTAATTGATTCCTCAATCACTTAATCGGTAAATGGCACTTACGTTAGGTGTCAGTTTTTAAGTTGGTCGCTTAACACCTATTCAAAAAATATTTTAATATCTACTTTTCTTAATTTAGAGGCTTCTGGGCTATATAATTCATTTGGAGTATCTGAGGACTTAACTATAATTGGATCGAGTATTTCAAATTTTAATAATCCTTCATTTATGTAACTAATTAATTTTCCACCTAAATGAGTTCTAAAGTGATTTCTCAAACTACTGATTCTTCGTTCAACTAAGGCAGTACTTTTAAAATTGGTAGGATGCACCACTAAAAGTCCTTGAAACCCAATAGTAATCTTATTTCCTTTTTCTAGATACTTGGCCAGTTGATCTGAAAATTCCATCAATACTTCATAATTCTTTTTCAAATCATTTTCAAAAAACCCTTCCACTTGTATCAAAGCATCTTCTCTTTGAGAGGGAGCAAATTTTCTAACATATCGATCTTTAAATCTTTCTTGCTTGCTGTAATAACTCAAGAAGGTTTGCTCATAATTTAGGTTAGTCGAAAAACTCCAACTGGTAGGATCAGGTTCATTATTATTAAAATATAATGCCAAAGGAATATACTCATTCAACATTTCTTGAGTTACCAATTCTTCTTCCAATTGATCTTTAAGTGGAGACTCCACAACATCAGTCCTGTCTGATATTTCATTCATGAAAAATGGTAAAGTCAATTCTGTCGCATCCAATAAGTTTTCACGATCCAAAGTAAATGTATCTGTTTCAAAACCTGACTTGGAAAGAATTACGGAATAATCAACATGATTCTTAATCCTAAATTTTACCTTATTACCAGATTTTATTTGTTTGGAAAAATTTCGAGAATTACTTTCTTTACTGTGTTCCTCAAACTCAACATTAACATCTGACAATGGCTCCAAATTCATATCTAAAACCTCCACTTCAAAAACTAAGGAAAAAACATCTCTTGACAAATTTGCATCTAAATTTTCAATGGAAGGTGAAGTATTTATTTTAGGTTCTTCCTTGACGATTACTTCTTGACTTTCGCCTTTCGTATTTAACTGTTCCGAATTACTTGAATCATTCTTTGGGTCGTTAGCAACAATAGTTGAAGATTCATCAGGTTTTGATTCACCTAAAATTGTTTCTGGAATGTCCAAACCTATTGCAGGATTTGTTGTAGTTTCTGTAATTGTATTGGTCACTTTTTCTGGTTTTGTCTCTAGTTCTGTTTCTGTGGCAATTTCCGTGGTTGTTACTTTTTCTGATTCTATATCTAATCCTGTCTTTGCTTCTCCTTCAGGTTCTGGTTCTGAAAGGATGATTACCTTAGGTTCATCCAATTCTTCCACTAAATAATTAGAGCCATTATCTTTAGTCAATGCCAAAAATTCTTCTTTGGTCAATTCAACTTTTTCAGGTTGTACATTAGCTACAAACAGATCATTACAACACGCTTCATTTTCCTCATCAATTTCCATCGCCTCAATTCTGTTAGATGCGAAGTAAGATTTTTTCCCTTCATCATTTAATGAAAAATAAAAATCATTATAACTTGAATTCACCGGATAAACTAAATGTATTGGAGTCTGCCAACTTCGTCCTATCCTTTTTACTTTATATATATCATAACCTCCCATTCCAGGGTAACCATCAGAACTAAAATATAAAACTTGCGATGGAGAATGGAAAAAAGGAGTCACATCATTTTCACGCGAATTAATTATCGAGTGATTTACAGGTCGGGTAAATTTTCCATTAGGGGCAACTGTTGAGTACCAAATATCTAATTTACCTTTTCCGCCAGGACGATTGGAAGAGAAAAATAATACTTCTCTATTGTTTATTTTATCAAAACCTATAGTCGGATGTGTCGCAGTAAATCCAGGGAAATTGATAAAAGCAGGAAGTTCCTGAGCTTCTCCCCACACATCATTATATTTTCGATCTCGATAAACAATTTCACAATTAATTTCTCCTACAACATTATATTTACACAAAGTATAGTACAATCTATTTCCATCAAAACTGATCGAAGGATTAGCCGCAAATTTGTCATCTGTATTAAATTCTAGGACTTCGATTATTCCATCCTTTTTTCTTTTCATTAATTTGGAATAAAACATTTCCGTCTTATCCTTAAATCTCATACTCGAAAAATAAACTGAACTATCTACTTCAACCGCTCCAAATTCTGAATAAGGAGTATTAATACCATCCTTAATATGTTCCACCGTCAAATTTTTATTTTGACTTCGCATCATTCTTTTTGCCCATCGACAATCAATTATGTTTTTTTCAGCTCTTCTAGAATATCTAGGATTGACTCTTTTATACTTTTCTAAATAATCATTAAAAGCTACTTCAGCTTCATCATACTTTGCCAGATTCTTTTTAACCGCTCCTAACCAAAAAGTGGCTAAGGGAAATCTCATACTATCCTTGCTCAAAGTAATTTTATGGTAAGCATCTTCTGCAATTCGGTAGGCTTGAAATAGACGTGCTGATTCAGCATATTTGAAATGAATATCATTTCGATCTGGTTCTACTTCAAGTACTTTTTTATAATAAACTAGTGCAGTAAAATAATCATTTGTAGCAAACGCCTGGTCAGCAGCATTGATATATGCACGCAAGGATTGTGCATTAATAGAATTGAAAACTATAAATGAAAATAAAAATAATAATAGTGTTTTTCTCAATGTATTTATCATGATCAAGCTTTACTGTATCTTTTTGAGTTTGAGTGTTTGTAAGTTTTACTTATTAATATAACGGACATAATTTCCTTTCACTTACTGGTTTCACTTTATTGAAAGTATAAATAATCGAAAATTCAGGACTTCCCTTTCCTGCTGTCGCCTCAGTAAATCCCGAAGTATTTACATCATAACTAACCCCAACTCGAATCGATTTTTTTATGTCTAATTCAAAGGTAGGAATCAACGCATCCCCAATTCTATAATTTAATCCAAATTGAATCGACAATTCTTTTGTCATAGTTTGACTCAAGTGATATTTAAATCCAAGTCCTACGATTGATTCAGTATAAGGTGTTTGCCAAGACATCAATCCCTGAAAAGTCATATCCACTTTGTCACCCACCAAAAAACTTCCTATACCATGAAGATGAATTCGTTTACTCAACTCACTCTCATTTTCATTAAAAAAACTTTGACGTGCTCCATTCAAATTAAAAACAGAACCTCCTATATCTAGTCGAGTTCGTTTGGCTGGATTTTGATAATGCCAATTTAACCCAACTGAGAAATTCATATATAAAAAACTAGGGTCATCAAAAACTTCTTGAGAAACGATATCAGCATTAAATCTTTCGCCATCAAATTGATCATCAAAAGTCAATTGTCCCGGTTTAAACATTCTTTGATTTGCACTTACTTGAAATCCACCAGATAAAAAATTCCTTTCAGTTAATCGATGAGTGTAACCAATATTTAAACCTAATTCTGACAAACTCAAATCTCCATCTCCCGCTTGATCGTAATTAAAAATTAGTCCTCCTCCAAATTGACTATTGGGCATATTTTTATGTAAAAATTTCATTTCATAAGCACCAGCAAAAGTCAAAAAATTGACTGGAACAGATTGCCATTGACTTCTAAAATTTCCAACAAATCTAGCGTCACCACTAAATACAGCAGTTAACGCAGGACTAATATTTAAAGGTGAATTTCCAATTTGAGAAAAGTGAATATCTTGCCCAATTGATTCTTTTCCATGAAAGAAAAAGATCAAGAGGATAACTAACATTTTTATGATAAAACTCTTTTTATGACTGCTCATCGTTTTTGGTCTTGAAGACAATAAAATTAATATTTTTTACCAACTGATAGTTTCAAATGGTGCATCCGTTTGATATATTTTTAAATAAAATATATCCTAATTTGGATTCTCTCAAATTGGTTCTTTAAATTTTATGTAGATAATTTTCAAAACAGATTAGGTGATTCAAGGGGCAAACAGAAAGGAACAATTAAAAAATAAACAAGATCCCAAAAGTTAATTTGAGAAAATATTCTATTGTTTTTTGGTGTAGGATAAGGAGTTTAGTTAGGCTTTGGGA
>JBGCCY010000056.1:0-23173 GCA_045104975.1 Saprospiraceae bacterium | reverse complement strand
GAGTTTAAACTGTTTAGCCTTTTTGAATTCAATTTTCCGTTAAAAAAAGAATACAGCCTTGATTTTTTTTTTGCTACTTATTTTTTCATCAAGGAAAAAAAAGTAGAACCATGGGGAACTACCCATTCTGTATTAGTTCAGTAACATAATTAAATGTTTTTAAAAGTGAAAGTCATTTTTCATACCCTCTTGTTTTTATCTCTATTTTCTTTTGCTGCCAATGCGCAAGAACGAGTAATTGATTTAAATCAAATGCAAGGCGAAACCATCGTTTTGGATCATGATAAAAATGATTTTGTAATCAAATATGTAGGTATCCATTTTGATGCACCAAAAATGGTTCAGTATCAATATAAAATGGAAGGCTTCCATGAGGAGTGGCAAAAAGTAGGAACAGAACGAACTGCCCGATTCAATAATCTTTCGCCAGGCAAATATACTTTTTTGGTCAAGGCTGCCAATCCTGATGGCATTTGGAATGAAACTCCCGCTACGCTAAATTTCAAAATATTGGAGCCGTGGTATTGGACTTGGTGGTCAAAGTTGATTTACGTGTGTTTATTATTATGGTTTTTCTATTTAATTTATCGATATGATTATTATCGTCAATTAGCCAAATCGGAATCAGAAAGATTGGAGCAACTCATTGCAGCGCAACAGAACTCTAAAGGAAATGGAAAGGCATCACCAGCTTCTGATACCACTCCCAAAACGACTCCATCGAATAAGGATAAAGTGAAGAATATTTTTCTGGATAAAATTAAAACTCATATTGAACTGCATTTGGATGACTCAAATTATAGTGTTGAAAATCTAGCTAAAGATATGAATCTCAGTCGCCAACAACTTTACCGAAAAACCAAATCCTTGACTGGAAAATCGGTAGCGAGTTATGTTCGATTGATTCGGTTACATCATGGAAAACTATTGTTACAAACGACAGATTTGAATGTTTCGGAAGTGGCTTATCAAGTTGGTTTTAGCGATCCGAGTTATTTTTCCAAGAGTTATTCTGAGGAATTTGGATATGCGCCGAGGGAAGAACAATAATGATTTAAGAAAAAATATATTTTTGATAAACCCTTTAGAAGCGCCCATTTTTAAAGGGTTTCTTCATGAAATGTAACATGATTCAAAGTTTTTGCAACATGATTCCATGAGGTCAAAGTGGTGACCATCTACCTTTGGTTTATTCAAAATACCAAATGATATTTTTTAATCAAAAAAAAACTCATGCTTCAAAACGAAACAACAACCACACTTTTAAACACTCAATTTATTGATGACCTTTTAGCTAAAAATGGTCCCGACCCCGAGGACTATGAAACACTCAAAAATTGGTATCGGAAGGCTTACCAACTTCTTCAAACCAATCAAATTTCCAAAGAAGAATACTTGGAATTAAAAAACCTTTTCGGTGAAGTGTATGCTTCACCGAAATCACTTTTGGGGCATGTGAGTAATCAACCACATGGTTATGCAGGTGATTTTGAAATTATAGAAATGGTGTATGTCAATCAAATTTCTCCAAATTTTTTATTTCAAAAATGGGATAGTTTTTACCAAGGGTTTGCAGCTTGCCATGCCGTTCGTAATCGGAAAACGTATTTTAAAAATTTATTAAAAGAAAAAGTGAAATCAGGAAAACCTTTACAAATATTAAATCTTGCCTCAGGTCCATGCCGTGATCTTTTAGAGTTTTTTGAAGAAAATCCATCGACTTTTTTGCAGATAGATTGTATTGAATTAGATCGCAATGCAATTGATTATGCCACTCAACTTCTGGGTGAGTCTAAAGATAAGGTCCATTTTATCGAGCAGAATATTTTTAAATTCCAAACGGATAAAAAATATGATCTCGTATGGTCAGCAGGATTGTTCGACTACTTTGATCATAAAGTTTTCACTCGTCTGCTTACTCGATTTTTAAGTAATGTAAAGAAAGGCGGAGAGTTGGTCATTGGAAATTTTCATCCGAGAAATCCAACTTTTGAGATCATGGAATTCACCAATTGGCACCTTCATCACAGAACAGAAACCAATCTCGTCAACCTCGCCAACCAAGCAGGCATCACCGACTATTCCAAAATCAGCATCGAGATGGAACCCGAAGGCGTAAATCTATTTCTTAGAATTCGAAAGTAAAATATGATAAATGAAAATTACTACTAAAATGATTTACACTTTTCTGATTTTCCTAGTCGTGTGTTTTTTGATTCTCCAAATCGGATTTTACTTTTTTCAAAAAATACATGAGTTAGGAATCATCGGCACTTCACCGAATTAAAACAATTTTTTTCAATTACAAAACACCAAATTATTTTTAAAAAAAACAGTATCGTAAATGCTTTTTTTTTAACATCCCCATAAATAGAGGTAACCCATCATCACTATGATTTACTAAAAAACAGCTTTTAGATGTTATTTGAAACTAGGTATGTCCCATTTTTTAAGACCCATTGATATTGATTCGTTTGCCAGCAATAATTAAATTTTTTTTTATTAGAATTAGGTCTACAATGGATAATAAGAAACAAAGCTTAAGTGATTAAAATATTCTCAGATTCTTCTTTACATCAAGTGATCTTTAGATGGTCAGTTTGCTGACTAGATTCTCACAGGAAATAACAATGCAATTACATTTTTTATTAATTTATTAAAATACACCAAATTATGAAAAAAATTTATTCCCTTATCGTTACTTTTTTTATTCCCATTTTATTATTTGCACAATGGACTTCTTCAACAATGCCAAACGCAAGGGGACAGATAATCAGTACTTCAGCTGACGGAAAGTTGTATATAGCTGGGGGGAGTTCAAATACTGGATATTTACCCAATATTTTGATTTATGATATAGCTACCGACACTTGGGATCAATCCATTCTTTTGGAAGAAGCAAGAGCAAATGTTGTCACTACCATTCATGGTAATAAATTGTTTTGTGCTGGAGGAATTGTTTGGGAGACGTCCTTAGAATATCCCCAAGTTGAAATCATAGATATTGTAAGTAAAGAAATAATACAAGTTGATTCATTAAGTATTCCTAGAATATTATCCTCTGCAGTTTCCGTAGGAAATAAAGTGCTTTTTGCAGGAGGATTTGATATTACATACATTGATTTTACGCTTTCCGAACTTATTGCTTTTTCGAGAGTAGATATTTATGATGTCGATACTGATACTTGGATTACTGTCGAATTATCAGAACCAAGAGGAGGAATGGCTCATGCCGTTTTGGGAAACAAAGCATACTTCGCAGGAGGATATAAAGGAAATGGCGAAGCATCAAGTAGAGTAGATATTTATGATGCCTCAACTGATACTTGGACTACTGCCGAACTTAGTGAGGCAAGAGCATTTTATGGAGGAGGAGTTGAAGCAGATGGTAAAGTTTACTTCGCTGGAGGATTGGATGCTAACAATAACTCAAGTAATCAAATTGATATTTACGACCCTGCAACAGACACTTGGTCTGTTGATCAACTCTCGATTCCTAGAATGGGTGTGGTAGCAGCGGCAACAGATGGATTCATTGTCTTTGCAGGTGGTGGAGATGGCGATTCAGAACAATTTTTTTATACGAATGCCTCCAATATCGTCGATATCTATAATATCGCAACTGGAGAATGGGATGTTCATTTCATGACTGATAGTCGAATAAATCATACTACTGTATCTTCTGGAAATCAAGTCTTTATTCTTGGTGGATACAATTTTTTCAATATCCTCAATTCCATTGAAGTTTTCACAGAGGAAATTACTTCAACCAATCATCTTGATGAGTTAATCAAGCATATAAAAGTTTATCCAAATCCTACCAGAGAGATTCTTAATCTGAGCAATCACACTCAGGTATATACACATTTTCAACTATTGAATTTATTTGGAAGTGTCTTATTGGAATTTGACAATGAAGACCAAGATATCCAAATAGATATGACTCCTTATGACCCTGGAATATATTTCATTAAAAGCATTTCAGATAAAACAGGTCATCATTTTTCAAAAAAAATAATTCACAACTAAAATTCAAACTAAACTAATTCTAAAACTTAAAATTTTTCCATCATAAAAAACTTTACTAAAATGAAAACAATTTCCACACTCTTCACTTTTTTACTTATTTCTATAACAATACATTCCCAAGTATTTGTAAAAACTGATGCCACCGGTAATAATGATGGCACCTCTTGGAATGATGCTTACCCGAACTTACAAGACGCATTCGACAATGCCAATGCAGGTGATCAAATTTGGATAACCGCAGGTACTTACTTACCGATGAATAATGCTTTATCCACCGAGAATTGGTTTGCGGTCAATCAAGGATTAGAAATTTATGGAGGTTTTGTTGGGACAGAAACGATGCTTTCGGAGCGAGATTGGGAAACCAATATTACGATACTTAGCGGCGATGTGAATGGTGATGATGTGGAGGATGATTTTGATAATTTTAGAATGGATAATGCAATTCATGTGTTATGGATTTCGGGAGGCAATCAAAACATTCTAGATGGATTAGTTATTTCTGGTGGACAAACTAGCTTGGATATTGTTCCTATGAATATTACGAGTGCGGAGGTTGCTCCTTGGAGTGGTGGTGGATGCTATGTGACGGCTAACGCTACGATTCGAAATTGTACTTTCCGACAATGCAATGGAACTTATGGATCTGCATTTGAAGCTGATTTCGCAGATGAGTTACTTGTAGAAAATTGTACTTTTGAAAACAACAAAACGTTGCAAGGAGCTGCTGGCTTCAGGTGGATGGGCAACCCTGTTATCAGGAATTGCCATTTTGAAAATAATTTCACGCTAGAACGTGGTGCAGGTCTAAGTATAGGTCTGACCAATGCCTTAGTAGAGGATTGTACTTTTGAAAATAATATAGGAACTTTTGCAGGAGGAGGAATTTATATATTCCAAAATCAACTAACCACATTTGATAATCCTTTAGTGGTCGTCAGACGTTGTGATTTTACTAATAATACTTCTACCTATGGAGGTGGAATGTGTTTTCTTAATGCATATCCCAATAGTCAAATTATTATTGATAGTTGTAATTTTAATGAAAATATCAGCCCTGCGGGACTACAAGGTAGTGGTGGTGGATTACTCATTCAAAATTATTTCGATGATTCATCACCAGATCCATCAACAATAGATGCAACGATTTCCAATTGTATTTTTATGAAAAACACGGGTTATTTTGCAGGAGGAGTTTATCTACTTTCGAATCGATATCAATCGAATTTTATAGTTTCTAATTGTGATTTTATTGAAAATTCAGCTGACGTATGGGGAGGAGGTTTAGTTTTTGGAAATATTGATGGGGTTATTGAAGATTGTACTTTTCAAAAAAACGAATCATCTACCTCAATAGGAGGTGGTTTATTTATTTTTCAAAATCCTAATAGAGTATATCCTAATCCCAGTACTGTAATCAAGCGTAGTGACTTTCAAGAAAACAATGCTCTAGTCGGTGGTGGAATTTGTTTTAATAATTTTTTCCCAAATTCAAATATTGAAATTGATAGCGTTACCTTTTTTCAAAATACAGCTACTTTGAGAGGGGCAGGTTTATCGTTACAAAACCTTGTAGACAACTTTGGTGGAGGTATTCCAAGCTTATCGGCGAGCGTGATGAATTCCAATTTTGAAGAAAATGAAACAGAGACAGGTGCTGGAGGATATTTTTATTCTGAATCAGATGTCTTGGAAATTTTTACTGCAAATAATAGGTTTATTAAAAATGTAGCGTCGGCTTCAGGAGCAGGATTGTTTGCTGAAAAAGCTATTATAGGGGCATTTATGAAACTAAGTATCCATCAAACTACCTTTTTGGAAAATGAAGCTTTTCAATCTGGGGCAGCTCTAGATAATGTCAATCTAAATGAGACTATAATGGAAACCGTTTTAATGAATGATAATTTAGGCTTTTCAACAATTTCAAATAGTAGAAATTTAAGTATGACCAATACAACGATGATAAATAATGAGGGTGGATTGTTTCAGTCTGATGGTGGGATAGCTACTTTACAAAACAATATATTTGCAAATAGTGATGAAAATTATGTGGAGGCGGGGAATGCGGAAGTGATTACACGTGGAGGGAATTTAAGTTCAGATGCCACTTTGGAAGATGTATTAATTGGGTTTGGAACTTATGCAGATTATAATGAAACCGACCCGCAATTGGATATGGATTTTGTTCCTGCTTCCACAAGTATTGCTATTGACGGAGGCAACCCTGATGGCATTACCAATCCACTTGACTTAGCAGGTATGGATCGAGTCCAAGGCGATCAGATTGACATTGGAGCATTCGAAAGTCCATTCGCCGTAGCAGTCGAAGACTTTGAAAAATTGGGAATAGACGTTTATCCTAACCCATTTATAGATCGAGTTCATCTATCGAACATTGAAGGAATTAAGAGTCTTAGAATGTTAAACGTGGAAGGAAAATTAGTTCAAGTATTTTCAGTCCAGCAGGAATTAATTATTCCAAATGATTTGCCTGTGGGTGTTTACTTCTTAGAATTAAACTATGGCGAAAAACAATATTATGCAAAACTAGAAAAGCAAAACTAGAGATTAATACCTGATCTTATTTATGCTCACGTAGTTTTTTTTTGTAAAAATTTTCATGTAAACTAAATACTCTGTAACAAATATTGTTACAGAGTATTTAGAATTTTATAAGTAAATAATTTCTTTCATTCCATAAAAGTCGTGCAACTTTTACGCGGTGAGAAGGTCTGTTTATTTTAGGGACTCTTCTTGTCCTAAATTTATTTACCTTAAAAAAATTAAAGCATGAAAAATTTAGTACTAAAATCTTATCTAATTATTTTTTTAATTTTTACATTTTCCTATCAAATATTTGCGCAAGCTTGGGAGTTTCAAGCACCCAGTAGTTTACCAACTAGTTATGGCGTTTTTGGGATTTCAGTTGTTGACGAAAATGTTGTTTGGGCGGTGGCTTTTGATCGAAGTTTGGGAAATGATGTTCCAACCGATCATATAACTAAAATTTTGAGAACAACCGATGGAGGAGTAAACTGGGAAGTCATTGACGTGCAGGAAGCAGAAGGAAGAATCAGTTTTGATATTGTTGCTACGAATGATAGTACCGCATTTATTACTACTCAAGATTATAATAATGGAAGTGGTAGAGGTGTTTTCAAAACTACTGATGGAGGTAGCACTTGGACTGAAATTTATAGTCAATCAAGTGGAGGAGTGTGGATAAGATTTTTTAATGAAAATGATGGAGTAATTATTAATAGGGAGTTGATTTCTACAACTGATGATGGAGGGGCAACTTGGGAAACAGTACCCAATTCAAGTATTCCATCTTTTGAGAATGATGAATTTACTATCGTCATTAATGGAACAAGTTCTTGTAATGTGATTGATAATCACATTTGGTTTGGAACAAGCAATGGACGTATTTTTAAAAGTATTAATAAAGGAAAAGATTGGGAAGTCATGAATACCAATCTTTCTAGTTTTGGAAATATTTCATCTATCGCTTTTAAAGATACCATGAACGGATTGATGGCTGGAAGAGAAGGAGCTTCACCTTCCTACACTTATGCAAGAACGATGGATGGAGGGGAAACCTGGGTTGACCTCACACCTAATTTTTCACTCGGTGTAGATTTGATAAGTTATGTACCGGGGTCTGATGGATTATTTATAGGAACAACTTCTCAAAATATCGGAGGGAGTAAAAAAACAGTTTACTCAAATAATTTTGGGGAGACATGGACTGAAATAGATGATACTAATATTGAATATGGTCCGACTCAATTTTTGTCTCAAGAAGTTGGTTGGAGTTCAAGAGGACGGCAAGCAGTAAATGGTCAGAGTGTAATGCTAAAATGGAAAGGAAGTGACTTGATTAGTACCAGTACAAAGGAAATTATTTCTTCTTCCAAAGTGACTTTAATTCCGAATCCAGTAAGTGATTTTTTAACCATAGAAATTGGCGAACAGCTTGGTGGGGATCATCTTAATTTTGAAATTATTTCACTTGATGGACGAGTTGCAAAAACTTGGAAAAGTATTGTTATAGAAAAAATAAACATTAATTTGAGAGACTTGTCCAAAGGGTTTTATGTTTTGAAAATAGAAGGCAAGGATAAAATTATTTCTAAAAAAATCATCAAAGAGTAATTTTCAAACCATTTCATGAAAGAGTAATTTTTTGATAAATCTATATTTGAAAAAGCCACTTCCGAAATTTCAGAAGTGGCTTTTTATTTCTTATTCTCCAAATTCTGGCGCAACATCCGATAGCATATAGAAGAAACAAACGGATGCTAAAAACAAAATTAGTTCTAATAAAAATAACGGAGCAAGCCAAAGTTGGTCAAATGGATTTTCGCGTTTCTGATTTTTAAAATGTGTAGGAATCAAAAGTATCCCCTTACAGGTAAAAATTACAGATGAATATAAAATGTTTGTTTGTGTAATTTTATCGGGGATAAATTGCCACAAACTAAGTTCAATTAAACTGATAAATAGTAATAACCAAATAGATAAATAAATATGCCACGGCCAATTAATAAGGATTTTAGTATTTGAAATTTCTTCCTCTTGTTTTTTATAAGGTTCTAAAATGAAAAACCCAAATGCGACGAGAGAAATAATAAAATAAAAACCTGTCGTGAATACACTTTTGAAAAAATATCTTTTGAAAAAAATTGGGTTGCTATAAAAATCACATGAAATCAAAAAATGGATTCCAAAACTTAAAAGAAGTGCAAAAGCAACTGAAGCAAATTTGGTCGTTTTCATATTCTAATATCTCTCCAACATCTGTTGATTCCTAAAGTCTGCATAATTCCAGGATAGCCAAGTGTACTTATCTTTTTTCTCTTCGATTCTTTTCTTTTTTTTATCACACAACTTATTTAAAGTGGCTTGCGTGTAACCTGGAGGTAACTTTTTGATAATTTCATCATTATACTTTTTTAGTAAAAAAAGATTTTTGTCCGAAATATCTTGAGTTAAAAATTCAATATCGAGTGGTCTTTTTGTTTCCGCCAAAATATTATAACGAGTAATGGCTACATCCCAATTCACCAAACTCGCTATGCATAATAAGATGTACACGGCCCAAGCATTTCGATTGACGAGGTAATAAAAACTACGTTGCTCCTGTACTTTTTTAAACATCGTCATCAGCCCAAAAATGACTGCAATCAAGAAAATCACGACACCAATTCGTTTGTACGCCAAACCATGATACTCGATATATCTAAAGTTTCTCATGCCTACAGAGTACGCTAAAATGGCATTTTGAAAAATCCAAGCGTAAGTGAAATATTGCAGTGTTTTGTTTTTGGAATAAAAATTTAAGTTACCTCTGAAGTAATAAATAATGATACTCATTGCGAACATGATGCTTGCAATTAAAAGATAGGTTCCTTCATGAACATAATTTTTTAAACTATAGGCTGGCTGCTCTTCAAAGTCAAACCAGACAAATCGAACATCAATCACATTGACCAAGAGCAGCAAGATATTTAACATACCCATCATCAAAACGGCCGTTTGAAATTCTTTTTTTAGCAAAAGCATTTTTGGATTTTTAGTTGGAATTTCTCTCCTTTTTCTTTTTCGAAAAAGTGTTTCCGAGTGTGAATTATTTAATCTAACCAAATGAGGAATAGCTGTTTTCCAAATCGCACCTCCCACAATTAATAATCCAAAAAGGAAAAATAAAATACTTTCGAAAGAAATATTCCAATTAAAATACTTGAAAAATAAATCCCAAGTTTGATCCGAAAGATTAGCAAACTTTGGATTGGCAGAATAATATAAACCATAAAAAACTCCTAAGACAATTAATGGCAAAACGGTGATTCGAGCATAGACCAATCCACGTTTCCAATTGCTCATCGTTTGTTCGAGTTCATCTTTTTTTCCGAATAGATTTTTTGGAATAGTTTCGAGATGAAGTAAACTTTGAAATGGGCCATAAAGGAAAAATTTCAATTCTTTTTGATGAACAAATCCAACCATTGACATAAATGAAATGGCAAACATAAATATGCTCAAAATTGAATTATTGAGGAGCACCATGCTTGCCATGAGCAAGGTAAGGATGGAGGTCAGAACTGCTTCCTTCGACAACTCTTTTTTGTTGAAAATAAAAAAGTAAGTCCCTAAAATGTAGGCAGTAAAGAACAAAACATTTACGCCCAATTTTTCTTTCCAAAAAAAAGTGTGGAAGAGGATCGTTCCGATCAAAACAAAACCTGTGGTTATTTTCTGTTGATTCATTTTTGATGTTTTTAAAAGTACTTTGAATTACAAAGTAAAATTATTTAAAACTCTTTTGCAAGTATTTTTTAAAATAAAAAAAAGGAAGAATAGGGATGAAGGTTATAAGATGTTGGTTTTCAGGAGTTTAAGTGTGATGTTGTTTTCAATAAAAAATATATAGATGATGAGTATTGGGTATTGAGAAGTGGTCGTAGTCCCAATACCTAATACTCAAAATCCCAAAACCAATCATAGGTAACTTGAATTAATTAAGTATTGATTTTGCATTGGATTATTTTTCTTTTTGTATTTTTCGTCTTGAAGAATACATTCAGTTTTAAAATGATTTAACAAAACCAATTCAAAATGAAATCCAAATTTTTACTCCTTAATTTCTGTTTTCTACTCTTCACGACAACTCTTTTCGCGCAACTTCCAAGTGATCAAGTTTTTGAAAAATATGCAAAAGCATCCTTCCCTCAACTCAAAGAATTATTGGCCATGCCCAACGATGCGAATAATCCTGATGAACTCGAACCCAATATAAAATGGAGTGAAAAACATTTCTTAAGAAGAGGATTTACAACTACCCGATTGGAAACGGAAACAATTCCACTTTTACTTGCAGAAAAAAAATGTAACAATAAAAATGCAAAAACTGTCTTGATTTATTTGCAAGTCGATGGACAACCAGTAGATCCAAATCATTGGTTTCAAAAAAGTCCTTACAACGCTACCTTAAAAGAAATTGATCCTGAAGGTGGTTGGAAAACGATAGCATGGAGTTCACTTTTTGGAAAAAAAATGAATCGAGATTGGCGGATTTTTGCCCGATCAACTTCAGATGCTAAGGGACCCGTTAATATGTTTTTGACTGCAATAGATTTGATGATGGATAAAAAAGAAGAACCTAATTTTCATATGAAAGTGATTCTTGATTTTGAAGAAGAATTAGGTTCTCCTCAATTACCAAAAGCAGTAACGAAATATAAAAAGCAATTGGCATCAGATATGTTTATCATTTTCGATGGGCCAATGCATATCACCAATCAACCTACGTTGACTTTTGGCGCAAGGGGAATTTCTACGATTACCTTAAAAGTTTTTGGGCCAGTATTTCCCCAGCATAGTGGACACTATGGAAATTGGGTTCCAAACCCAGCCGTACGATTATCGCAACTCATTGCGAGTATGAAAGATGTAGATGGACGAGTGACGATTCCTGGATATTATGATGGAATTACCATCAGCGACGAAGTGAAAAAAATTCTAAAATCTATTCCAGATGATGAAGCCTATCTCAATGCAAAAATTGGAATTGCCTCAGGTGATGAAGTCGCGCCAACTTATCAAGAGTCTTTACAGTATCCTTCTTTAAATGTGAGAGGAATGTCGTCAGGTTGGGTTGGCTCAGAAAAAAGAACTATCATTCCTTCTTCAGCTGTGGCAGAAATTGATGTGCGACTAGTTCTTGAAAGTGATCCTGATCGATTGATTAATTTGACCCGTGAACACATTGTTACACAAGGTTATCTTGTGCTTGATCGAAAACCTACCTCGCAAGAGCGAGCGAAGCATCCACGTATTTGTCAATTCACGTATAAAAATTCTTACTTGGCTTTTCGAACTGATTTTGATTCAGAGGTAGGACAATGGCTGAACAAAGCAATGATTAAAGCTTTTGGAAAATCACCGATTCGAATTAGAACAGCGGGAGGAAGTATTCCGATTTCTCCATTTGTCAATCAGTTGGGAGTTCCTGCGGTTGCTGTTCCGACGGTAAATCGAGATAATAATCAGCATAGTCCAAATGAAAATATTCGAGTAGGAAATTATATAGATGGAATCAAAACGATGTACTCGATTTTGACGGAGCGGTTGGATTAGATTTTAGATATATTTTGTTTTGTTCTTACTTGTTGCCTTCGACTAAAGTTAGAGCTACGTAGCCATAAATATTGATAACGCTGCATTTTAAATTAATTCTGAGTAAAATTGATATTATATTTTTTCCTTATTTTTACAAAAAAATAATTCCAGTCAATGAGCCATATTTTTATAAGTTATTCCAGTAAAGACAGATCAACCACTAAAAAACTTGCTACCGTTTTTGAAAAACAAGGATGGAAAGTTTGGTGGGACAAAAATCTTAAGCCAGGTAAATCATTTGATACCGCGATTAGTAAAGCATTAGATGCAGCCAATTGTATCGTCGTACTTTGGTCGCCAAATTCTGTGGAATCCAATTGGGTTTTGGAAGAAGCCTACGAAGGGTTGAACCGAGAAATTTTGGCACCTGCCTTGATTAAAGATACTCGATTGCCATTTGGTTATCGAAGAACACAGTATATTGATTTGAGTAAATGGAAAGGAGTGGCTGGTGATGTTGCGATTAAAAAATTATTGGCTGCCATCGAACCATTTGCAGCTCCAGAAAAGAAAAGGATTTCAGGAAAACCTGGCGCATCAAAACCTCCAAAGGAAAAACCAATCAAGGCAACCAAATCAAAACCTAAATCCAAAACGAAAATCATTAGAACTTTTTCAGGAGGATTGGATGGGAAAAATATAGTTTTCACCGGAGCACTTTCAGAAAGTAGAAAAGCACATGCAGAAAAAGTAAAAGCGGTAGGCGCAAATTATGTAAGCGCTATTTCTGGAAGAACAGATTACCTAGTTGTTGGAAAAGAACCAGGAGCATCCAAGTTGGCAGCAGCAAAAAAACATGAGGTCAAAAAAATAACGGAAAAGACATGGCTTAAAATGTTGAACGAAACTTATCGTCGAACATTTATCAACAAGCGAGTTGTTTTTACTGGCAAATTAAATGCACCTCGAAAGGAATTGGAAAAATTAGTCAAATCAATTGGTGCAAAACCAACCGATGATATTTCTGGAAAAACAGATTACTTAATTGTAGGTGATAAACCAGGGAAAGTGAAACTTGCTGCGGCAGAGAAATTTTCCGTAAAAATTATCAATGAAGAATTATGGAAAGAAATCATGGAAACTTTGTAACAATGTAATTACATTTTTATTTTCAAAAATAAAACTTATGTGATTGATATTACAGAAGTTTATTTTGAATCGCTTATTTTTGCAAAATGAATTTAAAGTCGCTTTTTCCAATTGTCGAAAATTTTTCAACTCACTCTTCTCAAGATTGGAGAAAAGATATTATAGCAGGAATAACCGTTGCAGTAATGTTAGTTCCTCAAGGAATGGCCTATGCGATGCTCGCAGGAATGCCCCCGATTTATGGATTGTATGGAGGATTGATTCCACTTTTTTTATATGCGATATTAGGAACGTCTCGCCAAATGTCGATTGGTCCGGTAGCAATTTCAGCACTTTTGGTTTTGGCAGGAGTCAGTCAAATTGCTGAACCAATGTCTGCTGAATATATTTCACTCGTGATTTTGACAGGACTATTGGTAGGGATTGCTCAAATGTTATTAGGAGTATTTCGATTAGGTTTTTTGGTTAATTTTATCTCACATCCTGTGATTGTTGGATTTACTTCTGCGGCGGCAATTATCATTGCGGTCAGTCAATTAAAAGATTTGTTAGGAATTTCCATTCCTCGATTTCCACATGCTTTCGAAACGATTGGATATGCAGTAGATCATTTTTCCGAAACCAATTGGTTGACGGTAACCTTATGTTTTGGAAGTATTATTACCATGTTAATTTTAAAGAAAATAAATAAAGCTATCCCCGGTGCATTGTTAGTTGTGATCGTCGGAACCTTATTAGTTTATTTTTTAGGGGAAGAGAAAATGGATGTAGCAATAGTAAGTGATGTGCCACAAGGATTACCAATTTTTCAAATGCCAGAGATGACTTGGGAAAAAATAAAAATTTTATATCCAACCATTTTTACAGTAACTATTATTTGTATCGTCGAAAGTATAGCCATTGCAAAAGTACTTCAAGCCAAACATGGTGATTACCAAATTCGGGCAAATCAAGAATTAATAGCACTCGGTATTTCAAAAATCGGTGGTGCATTTTTCCAATCCATTCCGACCTCTGGAAGTTTTACTCGTTCGGCAGTTAATAATGAGTCGGGAGCACGATCAGGATTTGCATCTATTTTTACAGCGTTATTAATTGGATTGACTTTAGTCTTTTTGACTCCACTTTTTTATTATTTGCCGAAGGCAATCTTAGCTGCAATTATCTTGTTATCTGTTAAAAGTTTATTTGATTGGCAGGAGGCAAAACATCTTTGGCAGACGCATCGCTCGGATTTTTATATGATGTTGACGACCTTTATCGCAACATTGTCTTTTGGAATAGAGGAAGGTGTTTTGGCAGGAGTGGTGTTGTCGATATGCATGGTTTTATTTCGGAGTTCCAAACCTCATATTGCTATTTTGGGAAAATTACCAATGTCGATTAATTATCGAAATATTGATCGATTTGAGTCAGCGAAAGAACCAGAGGATACTTTGGTGATTAGATTTGACGATCAACTTTACTTTGGAAATGCTTCTTATTTTCAAGAAACGATTCAAGAGATAGTTAATGAAAGAGAGACTAAACCTAAAATGGTTTTATTGGATGCGAGCAGTATGCATGATATGGATAGTACTGGATTGCATACTTTGGAAGAGATGCAAAAGTATCTGGATAATAAAAATATCACTTTTTATATTTCTGGAATGATTGGACCGGTGAGGGATTTTGCTACCAAAAGTGGATTCATTGAAAAAATGGGAGAGCAAAAATATTTTTTAAATATTCATCAAGGTGTGACTCATTTTAAAAATATTAAGGAAGGTTTGGAAAAAACTTGGACTCCAAATGCGTTGCAATCGAATATAGATGATGAAGTTTAATGATGACTTAGAATTTAGCTAGCGGTAAATTGTAACGTAGATTTGGCTTTAGCCGAATGGATTTTGTGTTCTTACTTACTGCCTTCGAGGAAGGTCAAAGCTACGTAGTTGGTGATTTTTCGTAAGAAGGAAATACCATTAGGAATATGATTTTTTTAAATAAAATAAAATTATGCTCTACGACGTAAAAACACCAACCGAATATCTTGACCAATTAGAAAAAGATTGGCGATATGAAAAAGTGCAACAACTTCGAAAAATTATTCAAATCAAAGCGCCACACTTAGTTGAAGGTATCGATTATAAAATGCTCTGTTACGGTGATGAGGAAGGTGTTCTTTTTCATTTAAATGCTCAGATGAATTATGTGAGTTTTTATGTTGGAGATATTAAAAAAGTTGACCATGAAGGAAAAATGCTCGAAGGTATAAATCTTGGAAAAGGTTGTGTTCGTTTTAAAAAATCAATCAATATTGAGGAGACTCGCATTGATGAATTTATTGAAAAGATTTTAGAAATGCGAAAGAAGGGAAAAGATTTTGGTTGTTAAAAAAATAAATAAAATCCATTTCTAAACATCTTTTATTTCTAAATAAAAATAGTACAATTGCATCCTTTCTATTTTTAAAATTGTCTTTAGACCTAAAGACAATTTCCATTCAACTCCAAACTACATTTTAATTACTTCAAAAATATTCTTTTAGAGTATTACTATTTTTTTTTTGCGTGCAAAAAATCAAACTATTTAGTCTATTTATTAGAACGAGATAAAATCCTATTTTTTACGAAAAACGAACAACATTGAAAAAGCCAATCATTACACTCTGCATCTTTATTATTTGTTTTACCACTTTGTTAAGCCAAGATTTTAAAAGAAAATCATATATGACTGCGCGAGTTCAGTCAGAAACTCCAGTTATTGATGGTGTCCTAAATGATCAGGAATGGAATGATGTAGAATGGGGAGAAAACTTTACGGTTCTGGAACCAAATAATGGAGACCAACCAAAACGACAAACAAAATTTAAGATAAAATACGACGACGATAATATCTATGTAGCTTATTATGCTTTTCACGAAGATCCATCAAAAATAGAAAGTAGATTAAGTAGAAGAGATAATTTCCCAGGTGATTGGTTAGAGATCAATATTGATAGTTACTTCGATAAAAATACGGCTTTCTCTTTTACACTTTCTGCTTCGGGGGTAAAAGGAGATGAGTTTATTTCTGGAAATGGAGATAATTGGGATAGCAACTGGAATCCAATTTGGTATGGTGAAACGAAGATCGTTGCTGATGGTTGGACGGCTGAGGTGAAAATTCCATTGAGTCAACTTCGCTTTGCGGACAAGGCTGTTCATACTTGGGGATTCAGCATTATGCGTCGAGATTTTGGAGCAGATGAAAGGAGCACCTTTCAGTTTATTCCTCGAAATGTTTCGGGTTGGGTCAGCAATTTTGCAGAGCTGAAAGGTATCAGAGATATTGAGCCAAAGCGTCAAATGGAATTACAACCGTATGTTGTGAGTAGTTTTAAGTTTGCTGAAAAAGAAGAAGGAAACCCTTTTGCCAAAGGAACACAATCTGATGTAAATGCAGGATTGGATGGAAAAATTGGAGTGACCAATGACCTGACTTTAGACTTTACCATCAATCCAGATTTTGGTCAAGTAGAGGCAGATCCTTCAGCATTGGCATTGGATGGTTTTCAAATTTTCTTTAATGAACAACGGCCCTTCTTTATTGAAAATGCAAATATTTTTAGTTTCGATGTAGCCAATCTAGATGCAGGAGGTCCTTTCGGAAATGATAATCTTTTTTATTCTAGAAGAATTGGTTCGTCGCCATCGGGAAGTGTTTCGATTGCTGATGGAGCTTATTCTCAACGGCCCCGATTTACTAATATTTTGGGAGCTGCAAAGTTGAGTGGGAAAACTCAAGATGGATGGTCCATCGGATTGTTAGAAAGTGTTACATCAAAAGAACATGTAAAAATTTCATTGGATGGAGAGGAAACCCAAAAGTTGGTTGAGCCACTTTCTAATTATTTTGTAGGGCGAGTGTCCAAAGATTTTAAAGAAGGTGCTTCGCAAATAGGAATTTCTCTGACTCATGTAAAAAGGTTCATTGATGATACAGATTTAGTGGATCAGTTTCACGATCAAGCCTATTCGGGAGGGATTAATTTAATGCATACTTGGAAAGAAAGAGAGTGGCGTATCAATGCCAATTTTATTTTTAGTCATGTAACTGGAACGGCACTCAAAATAAAAGAAACTCAAGAATCTTTTGGTCATTATTTTCAGCGACCAGATGCGACTCACCTTTCGGTCGATGATACCAAAACGAGTTTGACAGGACAAGGAGGAACACTTTCTTTCGGGAATTATGGAGGGAAAGATAATTTGAGTTTTCAAACGGGAGTCACTTGGCGTTCGCCTGAATTGGAATTGAATGATATTGGATTTTTAAATACAGCAGACCAAATTGATTTTGTCAATTGGGTCGGTTACCGATGGCCAAAACCATTTTCTATTTTTAGACAATTGGGAGCAAATTTCAATACGTATTCTCGTTGGAATTTTGATGGAGCAAATATTTATCAAGGTCTTAATGCTAATTTTTTTTCCTCTTTAAAAAACTATTGGAGTTTTGGCGCAGGAGGAACTTATGAGTTTAAAGACATTAGTGCTAAAGCACTTTTCGGAGGACCAAAGCTTCGGCAGTCTAGTGGGATTTATAATTTTGTCAACATCGGATCAGATTCTAGAAAGAAAGCTCAGCTGTTTTTGAATGCAGGAATGTTTAATGGAATAGGTAAAGACAAAGGTTCGGTGACGGTAAGAAGTTTGAGCGGGAATTTAAGTTATCAACCAATTAATGCACTTCGACTTTCTCTAAATGTTTCTTACTTTCAACAAGATAGAGTAATTCAAAATGTAAGTTATGATGCTTTTGAGGATGAAGATCGGTACATCACAGGAACTATTTTTCAAAAAACTTTTTCTACTTCTCTTCGAGTCAATTATAGTTTAACCCCGAATCTATCCTTACAATATTGGGGGCAACCTTTTATTTCAAAAGGTAATTATTCGGATTTTAAATATATCACCGATCCTGTCAATCGAGATTTTGAAAGTAGATATAAATTGTATAGTAGTGATGAATTGAGTTATTCGGAAGCAAATGAAATTTTTTCTGTAGATGAAGATTTGGATGGAATTACAGATTATACTTTTGACCAACCAGATTTTAATTTTATAGAATTTCGATCCAATATGGTGATTCGATGGGAGTACAAACCGGGCTCTGAATTCTTTTTAGTTTGGACGCAATCGACGACTAGTTTTGGTGATCCACAGAATGATTTGTTTCCATCGTTGAGAGATGATTTATTTGGAAACCGAGCGGATAATATTTTCCTAGCGAAATTGACTTATCGGTTTTATTGATTCAAATATTTAAAAAAGTACTAATATCACAAAACCAATGAAAAGTAACTACTACACTATTTTTATCTATACATTTTTACTGGTACTCTTGACCAATGTTTTTGCTCTTTCTCAAAAAAAATCACACCATGAGAAGTATTTTAAAAATTATAACCCTTCTCAAATAAGTTTGATAAATGAGCACTGGGAGCAATATTTTAAGGAAGATATTTTTACAAAGCTAAATGATTCTATCGCTGTGTTCCCCATTGGTTTTGACAGTTTTGGAGGAATCTATCCTAATGATTCTCTTTTTGCGGAGTTTGATTCACCAAATTTTGCAGGAGGAATTCCATCGAAGAAAGAAAAGAGAAGAGCTTTTTTAAGAGGGAGTGTAAGTGATAATAACCTTAAAAAATATTCTATGTTCCAAATCTTTGAATGGAGCAAGAATGCTAATAAGTTAGAAACTGCCATTTCAAAAATAAAGAATAAATTTGATCGAGATTTTTACTCAAAAACATTAAAGGATTATTCATTTGCTTATGCAAGAAAGGGGAGAAAGCGAAAAAAGCAAAAAGTAAAGTACAATCAATATATCGATAGTTTCTATGTGAAATGGGATGCTTATCATTTATCAAAAACAACTAGAAACTTGTGGGATAAAATAGAAGCGGAGCAACCTGACCGAATTCTTTTCTTTGTTCATGGATATAATGTTCCATATAGTTTAGCTGTGGTTCAATCTATTGAGATCACTAAACTTATCTCTAAAATTCAAGATGAGTCAGGGAAGAAAACTAAGATTTTGCTAGTTCCTATTTACTGGAGTTCTAATGCTCAGAAGAAACATAAATTTGATAATTTAGATGATATCAACATTAATAATGAAAAAAAAATAAGCAACGCAGTTAAATTTACTTACTATAGTAATCGTGCATATTTTGCAGGGTTAGGGTTGAGAAGTTTAATCGTTGAAATGGAAAAGGCATCCAAAAAATTACCTGAACTTTATTTATTCTCACATAGTCTGGGAGCGAAGACTGCAACAACACTTGTAATCAATACCACTTCAAAATTACAAACGAAGTATTCTGAACAAATTTCAGAAAATAAAAAAAATAAGGTTGCCATTGACCAGGGGATCAAAGATGATTTGGAAAAATCTGAAAATGTAAATTATAAACTCATTCAAAAATTTAAATCAACACCTTTCCCGAAATCAAAGATTCGAATTTTTCTAAGTGCTCCTGCTATCGGCGGATTAAATACTTTTGTTGATATGGAAGATGAGCTGAAATCGCGGATTAGTTTTTTTTCCACAGTTAATAAGAAGGATGTAATGCTAAATAAATTTATTGGAGTAGTCTATAAATTAGGAGTAACTTCTCTTGGTATAAATAAAGATAATGATGCACTTATTACACATTGTTTATATTTTGCCTGTTCCAATGGGGGATACTTTTTTTACAATAAGGATTTTATGAGTCATAAAGCACACAGCATATTTGAATATATAGAATATCCTGAATATAATGATATGGTTGAAAAATTTTGGACATTTAAATTTCCAGATGAATAAAAGAAATCTTGATTATTTACTTTCTTTATTTTTCGTAAATTCATATTCTTATTTATTTTAATAAAAATAAAAAACATGAGTGTATTAAGAAAATTATTCGGCCCATCAAGAGATGAAATTTGGGCTCAAATTGCTTACGATCTTGGAGCAGACTATGGAGATGGTGGATTTTGGGAAAGAGATTATATTTCTTATTTACATGGGGAGTGGGAAATTATTTTGGATACTTATACTCAAAGTACTGGAAAGTCTTCCGTAACCTATACTCGAATGCGAGCCCCATTTGTGAATCGAGATAGTTTATATTTTAAAATTTATCGAGCTGGATTTTTTTCCAATATGGGAAAATATTTTGGTATGCAAGACATCGAGATTGGAGATGAATTTTTTGATAAAAATTTTGTCATCAAAGGAAGTGATCAATTGCAGATTGCTAGACTTTTGGTGGGAGATGATATCAAAGCGTTGATAGAAAGACATCCTAAAATTCATTTTGAGATAAGAGACGACGAAGGAATTTTTACCAAAAAATATCCAGAAGGTGTCGATGAATTATATTTCCAATGTGTGGGGGTATTAAAAGATCAAACTCGAATTAAAGATTTATTTGATCTTTTTGCTTTTACTTTGGAGCGTCTGGTAGCGATTGATTCGGCGTATGCGCATGATCCGAATGGACGATTTGTTTAGTGGGAATCGATGACCTGTCGAATAGTCGAATATAGGTAGAGACAAGGCATGCCTTGTCTCTACGGTCAATATTGGTTATTCAATTTTACTTTTGCAAAGTTACATCTCCTGAAAATACTCTAGTAGATCCATCCTTTAATTTTACTTTAAAAATATAAACAAAAACGGCAGGATTCATTTCCTCTCCATTTAATCGACCATCCCAACCTATCGTTGGATCATTGGGTTGGAAGTTTTTTTTTTTGTATACATGCTCGCCCCATCGATCAAAAATTGACATTTCTAAAATTTCTGCTACTTGATCATTTGCAAATAATGTAAAGTAATCATTGTATCCATCGAAGTTGGGAGAAAACACATTTGGTATATATATGTTAACTCTTGGAAGCACAATGATATTGATGACTGCAATCGCAATACACCCATTATTATCGATAATTGTAAGCTGAAAAGTTTGATCGTCAAGTGCTTCGATAGTTGTGGTCAGACAAGTATCGCAAGACAACAATTCAGGAGGAGCCCACTGAATATAATCTAAACTATCAATCGGAACATTGATGATGGCTTGAATGGTTCCGGTATTTCCTTCGAGAATTTCGATGATTTCAGGAAGGTTTATTTCAAGATTGATACCTGGATTAATCGTGAAATTATCTTCTAGTGTACAACCGTTGGCATCCGTAAGTATAATGTTATAAAAGCCAGGAGGAAGGTTTTGAAATTGACCTGAATTATCAGTAGGGTTTCCATTTAAGGTATAAGTGAACGGAGGTTCACCTCCAGAAATATTAGAAATCACAATCAAACCATCATTTGCATCAAAACAAGTTTCATCGTAAATATTCGCAGTCATCAATTGTGGAACATTGGTGTTGATGATAACTTCTAAATTATCGGTTGTGATACATCCACTAATTAAATCTTGGATGGAAACCGAATAAATTCCAGATTGATTGACTAAAGGATTTTGAGTGTTAGCACCTGATACGATATTTCCATTTGGAGTAGTCCAAGTGATTTCCAAATCATCAGTTGAGCCTAAAATGTTGACATTTAGATTAGTCTCTGTGTCTCCACAAAATAAAGTCACATCTTCCACCGCCTGTGCTAAGGGAACATTCAATAAACTTTCTATAAATACAGAGTCCGTATTTTCGCAACCATTCAACGTATCAATTAATTGCAAATAATAAAAGCCACCATTGTCAACTAACAATGTATTTCCATTTTCGCCAATGATTAAATTATTGTTGGCATCGTACCAATTGTAAATAATATTGACCCCTTGTTGAGAAGTAGAACCATCTATTAATGAACTCGGTTCATAGCAACTAATTGGGGAAGGTGGATCTAAATTTACAAAAGGATAATCTTGAATATCTGAGATAGTTATCTGATTAAAATTCTGACAACCAGTAATGGTATCGATGGCAATCAAGTCAACAATACTTCCTTCTGTCACTACATACTCTGGTGCAATGATGGAATTCCAACTATAAATTACATTCGGTTCATTGTCCGAAGTCAAGGTAATACTACTGACGACACAATCTAAAATATTGTCAGGGTCAGCATAGATTACCGCAGAAGGAAGATCGGTATTTTCGAAAACTTCAACTTGATCTATTGAAGTACATCCACTAATTACATCAGTTACTTGTAAAATATAAATCCCTGCTGTCGTAGTAGTAATTTGATTTAGATTAGAAATGAATGTCCCTCCAGAAGTCGTCCATTCAAATTCCAAATTCGAACCAGTACTTGCTGAACCATCTAAAGTTACTTCTGAAATATCACAATTGATAAATTGATCCAAACCAGCATTTGCGGAAGAGGTACCATTTTCGGTTTCGATAAAAACACTATCTGTTGCGTTGCAATTATCTGCATAAGTTGCGGTTAAAAAATACCAACCAGCAGTAGTTGTAGTCGTGACCAAGTCCATGGAAGAAAAAGCATTCGGCCCAGACCAAAGGTAATTTCCCACCTCAGAGGAAGAACCGTTTAAAGTTGCGATTGTATTGTTACAAGTTAAAGTACTTCCAGGTCCTGCGTCAACGGATTGAGGACAAGAGGAGCAAGCCATAGGAGCATTTACCAAAACAGAAGTGATACAAGTCAAAGTCGTCAAGTCTTGTAAATCAAAATTCAAATCACCATTGGCAATATTAAATGGCCCAAAGTTTTGAGCAGTTTCATAACTTCCAGAAAGTGTTCCGTCAGTTGATTGCCAACTCGCACCAATATTTTGACCACTTACTAAAAGATCAAAAGTAAAAGTATCGTCGGTATCATCATTGCCTGTTCCATTGTCATCACAAACGATATTTGAAACCGTTGCATT
>JBGCCY010000055.1:0-56078 GCA_045104975.1 Saprospiraceae bacterium | reverse complement strand
TGGAATTTTAGTTTGATAGATTTTACTAAAAGTACTTAATATCTAAAAGATAAAAAAATGAAAAGAGAGCTGTGGAATTTTGGTTAACAAAAAAAAAGTAGCGCTATAAGTATTTATCTTATAGCGCTACCTAAATTATGATTGATTAAAAAGAACGCGAGTTAATTTGCTAAAAGAATATTTTCCGACATTAATTGGAGATATTGGAATTATGTGATTTTAAGTGAAAACAATATTGGATAGTGGTCACTTGAAGAAATTAATTTCTTGTCATCAATAATTTTAAATTCATCTAGTTTCTGAAAAAGTTCCTTTTTTAAAAAACAATAATCAACATGGTATACAGTTTCAAAATTCTTTCTCCAAATCAAAGTAGGAATAGATTCTTCTCCTAAAGCTTCTTTCTTTTTAGTATGATAAACACTTGCGAAATTTAATTCATTTAAAAGCTTTAGAATATGAACAAAGGTTCCTTTTTCATATCGTTTACTATGTCTTTTGTCAAAAGTTTTATTATTATTAAAATCACCAATTATAAAATCTGAATTTTTAAAAACATCTAAATTATCTTCAATAGTTCTATAAGTTGGAGCGATATAATCAATCACTTTATTTTTCCTTTTGTTCATAGACCAAACTGCAACAAATTTTAGGTTATTACTTGTTTCAATAGGAATAAACCAACGATTGTTTTCAACTTCAATTGAAGATGTTTTCAATTGAATATTTTTGTTAGTAGAAATTATAGCAAGTCCCTTATTTGGGTTATCTCCGAACCATAAAAAATTATCTTCATCAAAATCTAAATTTGATTTCCTAAACTTTTCCAATGATTCACATTCCTGAATGATTAATAAATCTGGATTCCATTGCTTAGTAATCTCTATTTTACTTCGAAATGCCATATTGCAATTCCATGATAAAATTCTCATTCTATATTTTGTTAGCCTAAAGTGTTATTAATCCACCAACTCACTCAACTCCTTCATCAATTCCTCATACCTTTCAAAAACATTCTTCCCCGGCATCTGATCTGCTCGATTTACCACGCCGTACAAATATCCAATTTGTGATAATAATTTCGGTTGTGTGTATCTACCTTCCGATTGAACCAAAGCATCTTCTAATTTTTTCAATGCCTTTTTCTCCTCGGAATCTTCTTTTAATTTTTTAATTTTTTTCTCCACTTCGTTCGCTTCTTTTTTTGCTTTAGAATATAAATCGACAATTTGAAGTGCTAAAGCTTCTTGCGTTTTCATGTCAGCATAGGTTACCCCTTCTTCTAAAGTTCTAGGATCTGCCATCAACTCAAATGACTGACGAAGTTCCTCTTTTCCCATTTGCAAAACGACTGTATATTTCCCTTGAGAAACGAGTGGCCCATTTCGATAGGCTCGTTTTTTATCTTTGTCCCATGCACCAGCATGTTTCATATCCCAACGGAAGCGATGTGCCCCTTTTTCATTTTTCAATTTAGTATTGATTGAATACGTAAATTCTTCGGTAGACATATTTCGTTTGGTCTCTTCTTTTTTTGCCAAATCTTTTGGAGAAAAAGTACGGATGATTTTTCCTTCCGCATTTTCAATAAGAAGCAAGAATGTTGAGTCAATTGTTTCAGGTAAAAAATAATCAATGCTAACTGAAGGTGCTGGATAATTATGATCGATCTCCGAACCAACTCCTGAAGGTCGGTAGCGATAACGATAAGTATTTTTAGGTTGAAATAGGTGAGCTGTTTTTTGATCTATTCTGTCAAAATTTTGGCGAAGCGAACTGATATCATCCACAATTTGAAAACCTCTTCCCATTGTCGAGAGAACTAAATCACCTCGGTGAATTTTAATATCTGTGATTGGAGTGACTGGAAGATTTTGTTGAAATGACTCCCAGTTTTTTCCATCATCAAAAGAAATATACATTCCAAATTCTGTTCCTGCGTATAATAATCCCGCTTGCTTGGGATCTTCTCGAACTACACGAACAGGATAGTCATTTGGAATACCATTTTTTCCATCGGTCAAAAGTTTCCAGCTTTTTCCATAATTATCTGTTTTGAAAATGTATGGTTTCCAATCTCCCAATTGATAACGAAGAACGGAGAAGTATGCTTTGGCAGGATCATGTTTAGATGGCTCTACGGAATCTACTCGACCTCCTTTGCCCAAATTTTTAGGGGTTACCTTTTTCCAGTTTTTTCCTCCATCTTGAGTGACATGAACTGGGCCATCATTTGCGCCTACCCAAATTACACCTTGCTTAGTTTTTGATTCTTGAATCGAATAAATAGTACTATAAAATTCTTCGCCCGTGATGTCATTTGTAATTGGTGAACCTGAACGCATTTGTTTATCGGCTTCAAAAGCAGTCAAGTCTGGAGAGATGATTTCCCAAGTTTTTCCTTCATCAGTTGTTTTGTGAACAAACTGAGAAGTATGATAAATCACTTTTGAATCATGCGGCGAAACATGAATCGGAGATACTCTTTGAAATCGGAATTTCAAATCTTTTGGGTTGTGTCCATACATATTTCGAGCACCCACATCATAGCGTTTTTCTTGTCCTGATTTTTTATTAAAAACACTAAACCGACCTTTACAATTCGAATAAACAATATTTGAATTATCAGGATTCGGAACTGCTGGACCAGTCTCGCAACCACCGGTGTTCATCACATAACCGATGCCACCTGCTTGATGCGAAGTTGGTGGAACACTTGGAACGGAGACGGTCGAATAATTATCTTGTTGCCCTGCGTATAACCAATAAGGCGTTTGATTGTCAACTTCAACTTGGTAGAGTTCAGCAGTCGGTTGATTGAATTGAGTACTCCAAGTTTTGCCTCCGTTGTGCGTTACATTTGCGCCACCGTCATTACCTTGCACGAAGAGTTTTGAATTATTTGGATTGATCCACATGTCATGATTATCGCCATGCGGTGTTCGCATTCTAGACCATTTTTTTCCACCATTAGTTGATTTATAAAAACCAGTTGAATTGACATAAACTGTTTCCACATCATTCGGATCAGCTTCCACATTGCAATAATAAAATGGTCGATCAGTCAAACCAAATTCATCAGAAACATGAACAAAGTTTTCCCCTTGATCATCACTTCGATAAAGTCCTGCAACTTTGAAAGGAGAAGCTTCCACCAATGCATATAAAACTTTGGAGTCGGTAGCTGAAACTGCGAGGTCAATCTTCCCCATCAACTCAGGTAAACCTTTTCCCATTTTATTCCAAGTATCACCTCCATCAATAGATCGATAAATTCCACTTTGTTTTCCACCACTAATGATTGTCCAAGGTTTTCGTTCGCCTCGCCAAGCAGCTGCGTAAATGATATTTGGATTGGATGGCATAAATTCCACATCGACAATTCCTGTGGTGTCAGAGATGTGAAGTACATTTTCCCAAGTTACTCCACCATCTTTAGTTCGATATACACCTCGTTCTTTATTAGGGGAAAATGCTTGTCCGATTGCCGCGACAAAAACGGTATTATGATCTCGTGGATGAATTTCTACTGCACCGATTTGACCTACTTTTTTGAGTCCGATGTGCTTCCACGTTTTACCTGCGTTGATTGATTTATAGACGCCTTTTCCAGTAATGACATTGCTTCGCAAACCATCAGAACCTGTTCCGACGTAAACTATATTTGGATCATTTTGAGCAACTTGAATGGCGCCAATGGAAGGTGTTTCGAAAAATCCGTCAGAGACATTTTGCCAAGACGTTCCATAGTCTTCTGTTTTCCAAACACCTCCACCAGTTGCACCCATATAAAAAGTATTGGGCTGAGTAGCAACACCTGTGACAGCGGTGACTCTGCCTCCGCGAGTTGGTCCGACATAGCGATATTGGAAAATGTCAAAATTGGTTTGAGCAAAAGATTCGATGCTTCCTAAAAATGATAGGATTAGAATGAGGATAAAATTGGTTCTCATAATGAAATGTTTTTTTTCCGAAGATAGGAGAAAAATACATTTTGGAGAAATAGTTTTTTAAAAACCCAAACTTAAATATTACACCACACTCAAGTAATCATGAGTGTGGTGTAATTTCTAGTTTCTAAATTAAAAAAGAGTATGATTGGTTCTAATCAATTTTGGAAAGCTGACTTACAAATCAAATCCAATATCTCTTCGGAAATACTTCCCCTCAAAATCAATCTGTTCTGCATTCCTTTTGGAAATTTCTAGTGCAGCTTTAAAATCTTCACCAAATGAAGTTACCGCCAAGACTCGACCTCCATTAGTCAAAATTTTTCCGTCAACACTTTTAGTTCCTCCATGGAAAATGATGCTATCATTGATTGATTCTATTCCTTTAATTTCTTTTCCTTTTTCATAAGCTTCGGGATAACCACCAGAAACTAAAAACATGGTTGTCGCAGCTCGTTCATCAATTTCGATTTGCTCTTTTTCCAAAGTTCCCTCTCCAACTGCTTTCATCAATTGCGCTAAATCATTTTTTAATCTAGGGAAAACAACTTCTGTTTCAGGGTCGCCCATTCGGCAATTATATTCGATCACATAAGGTTCATTGTTCACCCGAATGAGTCCGATAAAAATAAAACCTTTGTAGTCAAAACCTCTTTCTTGAATTCCTTTGATAGTTGGTTTGATGACTCTTTCCTCGACTTTATCCATCAACACTTTATCTACAAATGGGACTGGAGAAACGGCTCCCATTCCACCAGTATTTAATCCTTCATCATTTTCGCCGATGCGTTTGTAGTCTTTTGCAATGGGCAAAATTTTATAATTTTTTCCATCAGTCAAAACAAAAACAGAGAATTCGATACCATCTAAAAATTCTTCGATGACGACTCGTGAGCCTGCATTTCCAAATTTTCCTCCGAGCATTTCTTTAAATTCTTTTTGCGCTTCTTCGATGGTTGGTAAAATCAAAACACCTTTCCCCGCTGCTAACCCATCTGCTTTCAAAACAATGGGAGGAGTTTGTGTAGCGATATATTTTAAGCCTTCTTCAACTTTTGTTCCATCAAATTCTCGGTAACCTGCGGTAGGAATATTTTGCTCTGCCATGAATACTTTTCCAAAAGCTTTACTTCCTTCGAGCTTTGCTCCTTCCTCTGAAGGTCCAATGACAGGAACATTTTTTAACTCTTCATCGTTTTTGAAAAAATCATAAATTCCGTCGACAAGTGGTTGTTCTGGGCCAACAACTACGATGTTGATCTCATTTTTCAAAACGAATGATTTGATCTGTTCGAAGTCTTTGATATTGAGTGCAACGTTGGTTCCACAAGTTGCGGTTCCTGCATTTCCAGGAGCAATAAATAAATTTTCACAAAGAGGACTTTGAGAAAATTTCCAAGAAAATGCATGTTCTCTTCCTCCGCTTCCGAGTAGTAAAATATTCATATGTTTGTATTTTGAATTTTTTGCAAAGATAATGTTGCGACTGACTTTAGTCGACTCACATGATATTTTTTTTTTGGAAAAAATAAAAAAGGTGTTCGCCACTTTTTTGGCGAACACCTTTTATTTTTATTCGATTTCCATACGGATTAAAAAAAAGCTAAATCTAGGTTGGAGTTTAATCGACTACAGTAATTTTCATCATATTCGTTCGATGCCTTGCCTGGAGGGGCATGCTTCCTGTATTGATAATAACATCTCCTTCTTCTACTACTTTACTTTTTTTCAAAATCTCCGCAAGGTCATAAATCGTTTCATCTGTCGTAGTAAATTTATCATAATAAAAGCAATTGACTCCCCAAACTAAACTCAAGGTATTCAACATATGATTACTATCCGAGAAAACATACATCTTTGCTTCAGGTCTGTAACTTGAAACTTTGAACGCAGTATATCCAGAACTCGTTACTCCTAAAATTGCTTTTGCATTAACTTCTTCAGCCGTTTTTGCTGCATGTCTACAAATAGCATCTGACAAAAATGTTCTAGAATTGGGAGAAAGTTTTGGTCGTCTATCTCTAGTTAATTTATATCCTTTTTCTGCTTCAGCAATAATTTTATTCATTGCTTCGACTACTTTTTCAGGATGTAAACCGACGGAAGTTTCACCACTCAACATCACCGCATCAGCACCGTCTAAAACTGCGTTGGCTACATCTGTTACTTCTGCTCGACTTGGAATTGGATTAGTAATCATACTGTCCATCATATGGGTCGCAACAATAACTGGTCTAGCTCGCTGACGGCATTTCATGATGATATTTTTTTGCAAATTTGGAAGTTGCTCAATTGGCACTTCAATTCCTAAATCACCACGAGCTACCATAATTCCATTCGATGCTTTGATGATTTTATCAATTCGTTCGATGGCTTCAGGTTTTTCAATTTTGGACATAACTTTTGCTTTATGTCCAGCAGCTTGAATAATTGCTTCTAATTCCTTTACATCTTTGGCAGACCGAACAAAAGAAAGTGCAATCCAATTGATAGAAGGAATCGTCAACATGTACGCTAAATCTTTTCGATCTTTTTCAGTCAAAGAAGGTAAGGATATTTTTGTGTTTGGAAGATTGACCCCTTTGTTGGAAGACAAAGTTCCTCCGAACAAAACTTTCATATCAACTTTATTTGTTCCATTTGTTTTAATCACTTCAAACATTAGCTTCCCATCATCAACTAAAACTTTTTCACCTACTTTTACATCACTTGCAAATTGAGGATAAGACATATAAATGCTCTCCATCGTTCCGATACATTCTTCATTGACAAAAGTAATTTTATCTCCAGGTTTGAGAATGAGGGCATTATCTTTAATTTTTCCAACTCTTAATTTTGGCCCTTGCAAATCAGCTAATGTGCTCACATGCAGATTATATTTCTCGTTAATATAATTAATGTGATTAATTACTTTTAAATGATCTTCGTGAGTACCATGTGAAAAATTCAATCGAAAAACATTAACCCCTGCTTGAACTAGTTCTAATAATTTTTCATAAGAGTTACATGCTGGACCAACGGTTGCAACAATTTTCGTATTTTGATGATTGACTATATCCATATTTTTGGAATTTTTAGAAGGTGATTTGAATTGTTACTTTTAAAAAAGCTAGCAGTCAAATAAATGTGTGTAAGATTAAACTTAGTGTAAGTTCTACAATTAGAGACTGTAAATGTACATTTACTAATTGTTTTATCAAAAGTTGAAATGTAAAAAAATACATAAAAACTTTGGTTATCACTAGACTTATAGTTTATTTTGCACAGCATTTTATTAACAATGCTTGTTCTTTTTTACTTTTTTGATTTTGAATTTTCTCAAATCAAAGTTGCTGTTAAGCAAAAGAAACAAAAATAAGAGGGAATTTTTCCAAGTAAAAAAAAATAAGCTCAAAAGCGTATTAAATATGTCAAGTATTGCAGAAAGAGTAAACAAAATTATCGTCGACAAATTAGGTGTTGATGAATCAGAAGTTGTAACTTCTGCTAGTTTCACCAATGATTTAGGTGCAGATTCACTAGATACTGTTGAATTAATCATGGAATTCGAAAAGGAATTCAATGTAAATATCCCAGACGAACAAGCTGAGAATATTGCAACAGTAGGAGATGCTGTTTCTTATTTGGAAGGAAAAGTAGAAGCTTAATTTCTCTTTTTTTCCAAAATTAAAATAACGATTGAGTTATTTAACCATTCCACAAATCAGAAGGATAACTTTCTGGTTTGTGGTTTTTTCTACAAATTATTCTTTTCCCAAAATATTTTTTCGACCATATTTTCTTAGGAAAATGATAAAAACGACTCTCGTTTTTTCGAAAAAAGTCAAATTTTATTCCTAAAACATTTCATTGATAAGTTTTTTAAATTTATTAATCTACATGTTGAAACCAATAATACTTAAAATATGAGAAGGGTTGTTGTAACTGGTTTAGGGGCAATGACCCCAATTGGAAATACCATTCAAGAGTACTTGGAAGGATTGCAAAATGGTGTTAGCGGCGCTGGATTGATTACTCAATTCGATGCGAGTTTGTTTAAAACTCAATTTGCTTGTGAGGTGAAAGGATTTAATGCGGAAGATTTTATGCATCGAAGAGAGGCTCGACGAATTGATCGTTTTTCACAATTTGCATTAGTCGTAGCAGATGAAGCGATGAAAGATTCGGGATTAGATTTAGAAAAGATTGATCTGGATAAAGCAGGTGTTATTTGGGCATCTGGAATTGGAGGATTACATTCATTAGAAGAAGAAGTTGAATCGTTTTTGAACGGAGACGGAACACCTCGATATAATCCTTTTATTATTCCAAAAATTATAGGAGACATTGCCGCAGGGCATATTTCTATCAAATTTGGATTCCGTGGAGTAAATTATTCGACAGTTTCTGCTTGTTCTTCTTCTTCACATGCCATCAGTAATGCGATGGATTATATCCGATTGGGTAGAGCAGATGTGGTGATTACAGGAGGTTCGGAAGCAACTGTTGCTAAACTTTGCATTGGTGGATTTAATTCCATGAAAGCACTTTCGACTCGAAATGATGACTTTAAAACAGCCTCTCGCCCTTTCGACTTAGATCGAGATGGATTTGTTTTAGGAGAAGGTGCAGGTGGTTTAGTTTTAGAAGAATACGAACATGCTAAAAAGCGTGGAGCAAAAATATATGCTGAAATAGTCGGTGCAGGTGCAACTGCTGATGCACATCATATCACCGCTCCACATCCGGAAGGATTGGGTGCAAGAAATGTGATGAAGATGGCATTAAATGATGCAAATATGAACCCTGAAGATATAGATTACGTAAACGTACATGGAACTTCAACTCCGTTGGGTGATATTGCTGAAACGAAAGCAATCCGACAAGTTTTTGGAGCGCATGCATACAACATGAATATCAGTTCTACGAAGTCGATGACTGGTCATTTGTTAGGTGCAGCAGGAGCCATTGAGTCAATTGCTGGAATTTTAGCGATTAATCATAATTTTGTACCGCCTACGATTAATCATTTTACAGATGATCCAGAGCTTGACAATAAATTAAATTTGACATTCAATCAAGCCCAAGAGCGAGAAGTGAATGCCGTTTTAAGTAATACGTTTGGATTTGGAGGACATAATTCTTCTGTCATTTTTAAGAAGTTAAAAGACTAGAAGTTTATCTGATTGTTTTTTCTTATTTGTATTTTTACAGAAAGAAAAAACACAAAAAGAAACCAATTTGAATTTTTGAGAAAAATCTTATCAATTCAAACAAGATATATAATTTACAATAGCACTTCGTTCAGGTATTTATTTTTTGATGTGCAAAAGACTTTTCCTTAGATATATTACAAGCATATTTCTTTGTCTTGCAAAATCCTTTGGAGCAAAGTCTAATTAAATTTTGGTTATTAGGTTGTTATTTTTTGACATCTTATTTTAGCTGCACGAAGTGTTTATTTTTAATAGGTTTACAAGTTTTCCTTTTCAAAAAAAACTGTTTAATATATAGTCAGATTCTTTTGTCTACAATCTGACGATCTACGTAGCAACCTGATAATCAGACATTTGTAAATAAGTACTATGGAATATTTAGTACTTCAAAAATTAATTAACCTTTGAATTTCTTATTTAGGTTTTACAACTTTTATCTATCTGATGATAAAGGTTTAGCCAGGAAAATGAGAAGCTTGATCGGCTTTACGCCGGCCAAACTCTCCATCTTTAAATTAGCCTTTTACCATAAGTCTGCTTCCAATGATAAAATGAATGCAATTACTAGCAATGAACGGCTAGAGTATTTGGGAGATGCTGTTTTGGGAACAATTGTGGCGGAGTATCTTTTTAAAAAGTACCCGAACAAAAACGAAGGCTTTCTTACTAAAATGCGCTCCAAAATTGTGAAGCGTCAGTCTCTCAACAAAATTGCGGACAAAATGGGATTGGATGTTATTCTTAATGAATACAACCAAACCCGCTTGAGACGCTCCATGTTGGGAAATGCACTCGAAGCATTGGTAGGTGCAGTATACCTCGAATGTGGTTACAATGGAACGAAAAGATATGTGATCAATAAAATTTTGAGATCATATCTTGATATTCACGAATTAGAAGAATACGATGATAATTACAAAAGCCAATTGTTGGAACATTGTCAAAAAAATGGGCAAGTAGTTACTTACAAAATGTTGGCGAAGTACAAATTCGATAAACGAGATCGCTTCAAAGTAGCGGTAATGATCGATGGGAAAAAATTAGCTACTGCTGATGATTTTAATAAAAAAAGTGCGGAACAAACGGCTTCTGAAAAAGCAATGTTAACGCTTGGGTTGATTAAAGTAGTCAAACCTGAAAATGCGAATGCATAGCAATATGCTTTGAATTTTATTTCAAATAAAAAGAGCGCAATGGATTAAATTCGTTGCGCTCTTTTTATTTTTACAAGAAAAAGGAGTCAGATGGTCAGGTTGGTTACCTGACTCCTCATAAAAAATATGTGGACAACTCAACAAATACTTTCTTTTTCACCGGATGCTGGCATTGCTCAACGTGGGCAGGAATTGGCAACTATTCGAAAATGGCGGAACCTCCAAGGCAATGAAAACGCTGTTTGGGGAGAATGTAAAAGCAGCGGTGCTTCTTACTATTTGGTGGCGATTGATGTGAAAGGACCTCGCTTTAAGTGTAATTGTCCAAGTAAAAAACCTTGCAAACATGCCATTGGTTTGATGTTACTCGTAGCTAACAATTCAGATGCTACCCACATCACAACTGAATATCCAGAGTGGGTCGATGAATGGTTAAATAACAAAGTTTCAAATAAGACTAAAGAAGTAACTTCTGAAGAAGAAGAAATTATTCAACATGAGCGAGAGATTGCTAAACAAAAGAATCGAAACAAAAGATTAGTTCTAATGGAAACTGGTTTAGTGGAATTGGAAGTTTGGTTGACTGATACGATTCGGCAAGGATTAGCTTCGACAGAACGACAAGGTTATGATTTTTGGCATGATATCTCAGCTCGAATGGTGGATGCAAAGTTAAGTGGTTTAGGTAAAAAGATCGAAGCGATGCAACTTCTTCAAGGAGGTAATATCAATTGGGTGGACAAGATGCTTTCGCAGATGACGGATTTATATTTGGTTGCTAAAGGTTTTAAAAAATTAGAAAAATTACCTCCTTTGCTCCAGCAAGAATTACTTTCAGTTGCTGGGGTCAATATTAAAAAAGATGAAGTTTTAGAGCAAGAAGGTATTGCTGATGAATGGATGGTTATGGGACAAATCGAAGGGGTGGAAGATCGATTAAATTTTCGACGAGTTTGGCTGCAAGGACAAAAGACGAACCAACATGCATTAATTTTAGATTATGTATTTGGTGAAGGAGGATTTCCAAATCACTTCCCAACAGGAAGTATTTTAAAAGCTTCTCTTTATTTTTATCCTTCTTCCTTTCCTATTAGAGCAATTGTGCGATTACCATTTGATATCATTAATGAACCGCAGCCGTTGAGTGGTTTTTCTGATTTTAAAAAATTTAGCGCAGCTTATTCGGAGGCACTTTTTGCTAATCCTTGGCTTTTAGATTTTCCTGCTTGTTTTGAAAATGTCACTCCAGTCAAAAAGAAAAATCAATTATTTATTTTGGATAAAAATAATCGCCATCTCGAAGTTTTAAACCAAGATCAAAATGGATGGAAATTATTAGCGATGAGCGGCGGATATCCAATTAAGATTTTTGGAGAATGGACGGGAGATATTTTTATTCCTTTGAGTGCGGAAAGTGAGGGGAGGTTAGTGGCGTTTTAAAATTGAAATTTATGGGACCTTGTTTAACTTGCTATATTTCTAAGGAAAATAATCTTTCATTGTCAGTAGATGTTGATTTAATTCTTGATGAGATTACGAATGGAAATTTAACTCGAACTAGAAAAGGAAATCATTGGGAAGTATATTTTAATGAGACACCATTTACAGTTAGTATCAAGAAAGCAGATTTAGACGAAATGATTGATGATTTTACTATTGAAAATATAGAACCGAAATTTCTGAATTTCAATCAACTGATTTTTAATCTTGGCATTTGTTGTAATATAAACAACAAAGAGATCAACAATAATTTTGTCAACCAAATTTTAAATCATTTGGAAAAGAAATCTACCAAGATTATTGGACTAGCTGGAAGTTATGAGTTTAATTTGAACAAATAATTGATCTCACATCTTTTTTAATTTCTTCTTTGGATTTTCTTTTTTCTCACCTTCCTCTGTAGTTCCACCTCCAAAAATTAATCCTGTACTCGAATAAGTATCTCCAAAAGTCCGAGACAAAATGACCACCTGACGCATCGCATCAATTAATTGATCTTTCCCTAACTCTTTCAGCGGATGAGTAAAAACACTAACCACATAACGATTGTACAAACTATATTTTGAATCTAAAGCTGAATGAAAATTTGCTTCCAACATTTTTTCTAATTGTCCTTCTTTTAGTTTTTGCTTTTCGACTACTGGTGTGAAAATTCTCATCCGATTATTTTTCTCGTCAGTTAAAACTAAAATAAGCGAACCACCATAATTCATTTGCCAATTTCCTAATTCGCCTTCCAGTTCTTCAACTTCTGATTTAAAGATGGCTTCCATTTTTTTATTATTCATTCCATCAGGTGAAGTATTTTCAGATTGCTTATCCTCAACTTGAGCATAGGCATTTCCCATTAAAAAAGTAAAAATGAATAAGGAAAGTATCCGGAGAAGAGGTGCTGTATTAGTCATAAAATAAAAATGAGGTACATTAATAATATTATTAATGTACCTCATTTTTGAAGTGAAAACAATTAAACGTTTGCTTTTAAAAGAGGTAAGTTATCTTCAAGACACTTTCTCACTCACCAAGACAAATGCTGGTGGAATATTCAATGGAACAAAACTTACGTCAACATTTCCAAAAATATTTTGATAGAACTTCTTTGCTAACAAAGAATAATGCACCTGAATATAAAGCGCTTTATCTTTCATATGTTCTTTACTTGTTCGAATAATACTCAACGCTAATTCCTCTGGAAAAGTAACATAAGGTAACGCAGAAATAATATAATCTGCTTTACCCAAATTATTTTTTGCTAAATATTCGCCCAATTTTTCAGCAGAGTCTTCCACTATAATTAAGCGATCATCCTTAATTTTTCGCATCTGCTCACAAAATTTTTCATTTACCTCAAAAGAAAGCAACTTAGCATCCTTCTTCATATGCCTGAGAATGTGTTCTGTGATTACTCCATCGCCTGCTCCAAGTTCTACGATAACATCTGCTTGATCAAAATCTACAGGTTTTATCATCCCTTTACAGAGATATTTGGAACTTCTAGTAATGGTTCCAATAGATTTAATATTTTTTATACTCTCTTTAAAGAATTCAATTTTTTTCATCTATTAAACATGTTTTATAAAACGAAGATGAGATTTTTATTTAGAGTATACAAATTATCATTATTAAAACTCGACAAACGCTGTATTGTCTCCTCTAGTTGTTTCAATTTCCTCCATTTATGACTAATTTTCTTTTTATACAAATAAGTTTTTGGTGAATATTCGCTTTGAATTGGAAATTATGAATAGATACAAGCAAAAAAAGACTTGTCAGTTTTAACCAACAAGTCTTTTTATTATTTTTTCAAAAACAAAATTAGCTTTCTTTTGATTCTGCTTCTTTTGCTTTTTGCATTTCAATTTTGTTCAACAACAATGCTGCTTTCATCAAAAAGTCATCTCTGTGATTGTGGAACTCTTGGAATACCATCAACAATCTTGCTGCATCAAATGAAGCTGATCGAGGTATAACTTGTCGAGCTGCAATCGGGTGCATCCAATATTCTTCATTATTGGAACGAAGCATACTGCTCGCGATATCAAATCCAATCACAACTGCTAATTTATTCAATGAGAATAAATAGTTAGTTTCTTTGATGATGTCTTTTTGCAAATCGATAATGTTAATTCGATCAAATCGTACACGTGATTTTTCACAAAGGAATAAATCTCTTCGACCATCAAAAGTAACGATATCGGTTATTCTATATTTTTGGAAGCATTTACCAAAGAACGCTCTAATCCATCGTTGAGCAGGACGTAATTGACCAAATACATCGTCTAATTGCCGATCATAGATTTGGTAAGTTTCGTCAAACTCTCGAATTCTTTTGGTTTTCATATTGACCACTTCTTTGACACGGTCAATGGTATTACCCAATTCGTTCGTTTTGGCAGTAACTGTTACTATGTCTACATCGACAGCAACAGTCATACTTTCTAAAAAGATTCTTTTTGTTTGTGGTTCAAATACCAACAATGCCACTTCATGGATGGCATAAAAATTTGGAGGTCCTCCGTAGATATTTCCAAATTTCAATTCTAAAAATGCGATGTTCTGATTCACGGTTTTCTATTTAATAATAAGTGGTGCAAAAATAATACTTTCAAGTGGTTTTTTCTTTTTTCTTTTGGTTTTATTCGGTTTATACATGGAAATGTATCAAAATAATATGAGTAAAATAAGTATTTGTTGATTTAAGTATACCTGTTTTATGCTTATTAAGCATTTTAAATCAATTTTCACACAAATAAAAATTTTCCACTATCATAAATTTTTTCATCATCGGCAAAAATTTCTCCTCCATTCATCATATTTCCTATCATGTCCCAATGAATTGGGGAAACATTTTTCCCACCACATTGACTATAAGATTGGCCAATAGCCATGTGAATAGTGCCTCCTATTTTTTCATCAAATAATATATTCTTAGTGAATTTATTGATGTTATAATTTGTCCCGATGGCTGCTTCGCCAAAGTTCCGAGTCCCTTTCATTTTAAATATTTTATTTAAAAATGCTTGACCTCGTTTGGCTTCCCATTTTTCGATGAGTCCATCTTTTACCCAGAGTGTTACTCCTTCTACTTCATGTCCCATGTAAACTGCGGGGTAAGAAAAATTAACTACTCCATTAACTGAATTTTCTACAGGTGAGGTATATACTTCGCCTGATGGCATATTGGTTTGTCCATCTGAATTGATCCAAGTTCTTCCTTTCGTAGAAAAACTAATATCTATTCCATCTCCTTTGTATTGTACTTTTTCTCTCTTGTTTAAAACGTCGACAATCTTTTTTTGAAATTTTCGAACTTTCAACCATTCTGCTCTTGGATCATCTTTAAATAAATGACAAGCGCCAAAGACAAAAATTTCATATTCTTCTAAAGACATGCCAGCATTTTGAGCAGCAGCCATGGTAGGATATTGACACAAATTGCGTCGAAGGTCACGAGTTCCCGTTCTTTTAAAATAAGTTTTGGAAACTCTTGCGTGAGCATCTTTTTTAATCTTGACTTTTTTGGAATCCACATTTTGATTTTCCATCAAATTAAATGGAGCGCGGATATAAAGGTAAGCATCAAATTTTTCTACAGCTCTTTTATAAAAAGGCGAAACTCGTTTGAGTTGTTCTCCTTTAGCTTCTTCGAAAAAAATTCGACTTTGCTCTCGGAATTCCATATTGACTTCCATGTGAGCACCTGCACGAGTGGCAGCTCTGTATACTTCTCGAACCAAAGGTTCGGCTAGTGTGGTAGTTTGCACAAAGAGTTGATCTCCTCTTTTTAATTCTAGGCAATACTTGACTAACAAGTTAGCATATTTGCTAAGGATAGTGTCCATAGAAAATGTATATGTTATTAATGAAGAAAAAACGATTCATCTAAATTTTAAAAGAATGATCCGTTTATCGTTTTCCTTCTCTCTTGGGGTTTGAATTCTTTGCTAAAGTATAAAAAACAAAATGTAAAATGAACTTTAGTTAGACGAAATTTTACTTACCAATGTTTCACTTGGTGTGGATAACGAACTGCATAAAATTCCTTCACTTTTTTCTCCAATAAATCTCGAAAATCATCAATGTTTTCTTTTGTCTTGGCAGAGATAAAAACGTTCACATGATCGAATTCATTTTTCAAACGAGATTTTAATTCTGTAACAATTTCAACTTTGGTGGCTTCATCTACGAGGTCATCAAAATACCGCTCACGATACAAATCTATTTTATTAAAAACTAGAATGGTTGGTTTTTCCAAAGCACCTAATTCTTTTAGCGTATTATTTACCGTACGTAATTGATCTTCAAAATATGGATGTGCAATGTCCACCACATGAATCAAAACATCACTTTCTCGAACTTCATCCAAAGTTGATTTAAAACTCTCAACTAAATGATGTGGTAATTTTCGAATAAATCCAACGGTATCGGACAGTAAAAATGGCATTCGATTCAAAACCACTTTTCGAACGGTTGTATCTAATGTTGCAAATAATTTATCTTCTGCGAATACGTCAGATTTACTCAACACATTCATCAAGGTGGATTTTCCAACATTAGTATAGCCTACCAAAGAGACACGAACTTGTCGACTTCGTTGCTTACGTTGAGTGGTGTTTTGTTGATCGATTTTCTCTAATTGTTTTTTCAACAAAGAAATCTTATCTCGTACGATTCGTCTATCTGTCTCAATCTCTTTTTCTCCTGGTCCACGCATTCCGATACCTCCACGTTGTCGTTCCAGGTGAGTCCAAAGTCCTCGAAGTCGTGGAAGCATGTATTGCATTTGTGCAAGTTCAACTTGTGTTTTTGCCTGAGCGGTTTGTGCTCTGCTGGCGAATATGTCAAGGATCAAGGTACTTCGATCAACCAGTTTAACTTTGAGCAATTCTTCCAAAATACTTGCTTGCTTTCCACTCAAATCATCATCAAAAATGACTAGTCCGACATCTTCATTGTCTTCAACGTACTGTCGGATTTCTTCAATTTTTCCAGAACCAACAAAGTATCTACGATCAGGTGTTTGTAATTTTTGGGTAAATCTTTTTTTAGTCACAGCTCCTGCCGTGAGTGCTAAAAATTCTAGCTCATCCAAATATTCTTTGACTTGATCTTCTGTTTGGTCTTGAGTAATAACTCCTACAATGACAGCGTATTCGGTTTCTTTTTTTAGACCCGTTTTAGGTTTTTCACCTAAGTTCCATTCATTGTTAGTTTGGTTGGTGTTGCCTTTTCTTGGTAGGTTACTTTTATTTCTCATCTATTTTTTTTTACTTTTTTACTTTTCTTGATTTGATTTTTTCCAAAAATAAAACCTAAAATTAAGGCAGTAGTGATGACTAGTATAATTAAAAAACGTTGTGAGTAAGATTGTTCATCCGTTTCAGAAAATACTTTATTTGGAAATAGTTCATTTAGATTTTTTTCTATGTCTTTAAAAATTTTCCCATCATTTTTAGCATAAATTGGACTGCATCCGGCAGCAGAATACATTCCTTCTGAATCTTTGCTGGTCAATATTATCCATTCCTTTTCTCCTGGAGTGAAACTACCAGCCATTGTATAATAATATTTTAGTTTTATACTCTCGCTTTTGCTCCCTTTCCATTTTTCTGAAATCTCAAAAATATATTCTTTATGTATTGACGAGTCGCTGATCATTTTCACTTTTCCTAAAAAAATTTCATCAGCTCCTTCTGCAGCTTTCTTTACTTTTTTCCCATAAGGTCTTTCACATCTAGATCCATAAAGTTCATTTAAGGAGAATCCCAAAACCAATAATAGAACACATATTTTTTTCATTAGCTATATGTTTTATTTGACGGAAAATGCAAGCAACAAGGAAAGTTGTTTTACCGCACCCAATCCTCAGGGTTCAATCTAGCCTTATCCCGCCACACTTCAAAATGTACTTCCGAAACATTTGATTTTCTATCCATCGCTACCGTTCCGATATTTTCCATTGTTCCGACTTGATCTCCTTTTTTGACAAATACTTCTCCCAAGTTAGAATAAACGGTGTAATAATCTCCATGCTGAACAATCAACATATTTTGATAACCAGGAATGAATTGTTTGCTTACCACTTTTCCTTCAAAAACAGCGAAGACTTTTGCGTTGCGTTCTGTCCGAATATCGATTCCATTATTAGTGATTTGTACTCTAGGAAGCGTTGGATGTTGTTGCTTTCCAAATCGCCTGGTGACCACTCCATTTTTTACAGGCTGAGGTAATCGGCCTCGATTATTTCTAAAATCGCCAGTCAGTCTATCTAATGCTATGGCATCATTTTTTTGAGGTTTTTTATTGACATCTTTTTTATTGACATCTTTTTTGTTGGCTTTATTATCTCGTTCATTTTTTCTGCGAGAAGCCATATCTTTTCTGATGGCCTTTTCGATGGCTTTGTTGAGACCCTCATGATCAGTTCGTTTCTTTCGTAACTCACTTTTGAGTCGTTTTTCATCTTTACGAAGTGTTCGGAGCAATTTAGATTTGTCTCCCAATTCTGCACTCAAGATATTAGCTTGTTTTTCAACTGAAGCAATTAACCCTTGTTTCTCTATTTTAGTTTCTTGAAGTTGTGTTTTTTTTATGGTTAGGGTTTCTTTAGTTTCAAGAATGAGTTGCGCTTGTTTTTTTCGGTATTCATCATATTGTTTTAAATATTGCCAACGTTGAAAACCTTGATTGATACTTTCTGATGAAAAAATAAATCCGAGATCGCTGCTATTTTTTTTTCGCCGATATGCTTGCCTCAAAAGATCGCCATATTCTTTTTCTAATCGATCAATATCACCGGTTAGCGATTCTACCACATCAGAAGCTCGATTCATACTTAAGTCAGTAATTTCGATTTCTTTCTGAAGCGTTGAAACTAATAATTCTCGTTGCTGAACTTGTTTTCGAAGAGCAATGTAGCGGTCGAGTGCAGCCGCTTTGGTCTTGGTGGTTTTATTTAAAAGTTTGGAAGTGAGTTGAATATCCTTAATTAATTTTCGACGACGATCTTCTAAGTCTTTTCTAATTTGAGCGTTTGAAAAATTAATGCAAAAGATCCCTAACAATATAATTACAAAAAAACGTTTACTCCAAAAACCGCTGAGGTTCGAAGGATGACTAATCCACTTTTTTATATCTTTTTGGAATCTCAAATTTGATGCTCTTGGGTTCATTAATTTTTACATCAGACATTTTTATGTCCATGTCGATATTGTTCGTGTTTTTTCCAGATACATTAAGATTACGAAAATACGAAAAAATCTGTTCATCTTCCAGTTCTTCATAATCATCAAAAGTCATTCGAAATGTCTGATCATTTCGGACATCTGAAAATTGCATTTCATTCAATAGGTAGTTTGTTCCGTCCATCCAATATTCTGCTCGTACATTATCCTTTTCTACGTAAAGATGGTGTTGATTGTTTTTAATTTCTGAGTCTGGTTTTAAATTAGAAAGATAAAGTACATTGCCTAAGAGTATCGTTTGAATGGCCTCAAAGCTCGAAGGCATATTATATTTTTCCTCAAAAAAAATTAAATCTTTGATCACATATTCTTTTGCCTGACGGTTGATGATGTAAACGGAATCCGTTGTGATTTGAACTCGAACAGCCTCCACTCCTGCCTTTTTTGCTACAAACCAAATGACACTATCTTTTCGCATTCGGATGTATGATATGAAATTTATTTTTTCATTATCATCTTTATATTTGATTTTCGCTTTGGCGGTCAACCATTCTGCTTCGATTTTATTTTTGCCTAAGGCTTTGAGTAAAAAAGTAGTTGACTTTTCTGAAATATCTTGTTCGGTTGGAATTACTTTTTTGCTTTTACAACTTGCCGTTAGTAATCCCAATAGAAAAAGATAAAAGGAGATTTTGAAAAAAACTTGCATTTATTTTTTTTATAAAAAACGTTTTTCTAGTGAGTTGTATTTCTTAAGGAAAAGATAATTTATGACAGATTTGTTCTATTCCTTTTTCGCTTTTTTATTCAATTCTGTCATCGTGTGAGACAAGCCAATTGTACCGAATTTTTTGACACCATCGGCGGCTCTTTTGATAATTTCAGGCAACATGTTTTGCTCCTCTGAAGTCCAATTTCCTAATACAAAATCAACTTGTCTTCCTTTTGAAAAATCATTCCCGATGCCAAAACGAATGCGTGCATAATTATTTCCACCAGTCATTTGATCGATACTTTTTAAACCATTGTGGCCTCCGTCAGATCCTTTTCCCCGCAATCGTAAAACGCCTAAGTCTAAATTCATATCATCAACGATGACGAGTAAATTTTTCTTTTCAATTTTCTTTTTTGTCAACCAGGCTCGAACTGCTTTTCCACTTAAATTCATATAGGTGGAAGGTTTGAGTAAAACGAAGGTTCTTCCCTTGTGTTTAAACTCTGCTATGTCGCCCAAAGAATCATTCTTGAAATTTACATCAAATTCTTTTGCTAAAGCATCGACTACATCAAAGCCAATATTGTGTCGAGTATTGTCATAATCTGCGCCCATATTTCCTAGGCCTACAATCAAATATTTCATCGGATCAGGTTCTTCTTTTTTTTGTGAAAAATCGAATAGGTTTTTTAGCCAGTTCAACATAAGAGTTATTTATTAACAACTCGGAGAGTCATTTTACGGTTAAAATTGCAAAAGTAAGTATTTGAACGTAAAGATCTTTGACTGGTTACTTTTTATGTAGATTTCAAAGATGAGTGTAGTAATAAATATTTTTATTAATCAACAAAATATTTTAAAAGAAGTTCTTTCCTTCTACAAAAAATGCAACCCATTTGAGTTGCATTTTTTGTAGAAACATTTAATTTTTATTTCCAAATATATCTTTCCATTTTTTCTGTCGTTTCTTTTTTCGCTCTGCTTTTTTCTGATCTCGTTCTCGCTTTCTTCGAATTTCTTCATTCCGTTTTTGGATACGTTCAGAATTTTCTCGTTTCCGTTTGGCTTCTTCCCGTTGCCGATCTTGAGAGCCTCCTTTTTGGTTAATTTCGTCGTTCTCTTTCTTTTTTCTATTTCTAAAAATATCTAAAATCCGGTCAAGCGGTTCATCCTCATTTGCTCCTTCCTCGAATTCACCCTCAAGGATTTCTACAATTTCAGGTTCTTCCTCGAGGTAGGGAGGACAATCCATTTCTAACATTTTTCCAAAATCCAAGTCATCAAATTTTGCATTCTTCATGTTTTTAAATGCTGGATCTTTATATGTTTTTTGCATGAATTTTCCAAAAATAGGTAAAGCAGTATTTGCTCCTTGTCCTAAACTAATACTTCTAAAACGCACTTTGGGAGATTCTCCACCGACCCAAGCACCAGCTACTAAGTTTGGTGTAAAACCGAGAAACCAACCATCTGCATGAGATTGAGTTGTTCCTGTTTTTCCTGCAATATCATTATTCAAATTGTAAACGCTCCGCAGTCGTCTAGCCGTTCCACTATCCACAACGGACTGCATCATATTAGTCATAACGGTGGCATAATCTTGATCCAAAACTCTTTCGAAGGGTTTCTTTTCCTCATGTTCATAATCAATAATTACATTTCCTTTGCTGTCTTCAATGCGCAATAAAAATTGTGGATCAGGTCGCAAACCTTTATTCGCTAGAGTTCCATAAACTTTTATCATATCATAAAGAGATACATCAACTGTTCCTAAAGCAATCGCAGGAGCTTTCGGGATGTCACTTGTAATGCCCATATCTTTGGCCAATTGTCGAACCGTATCAATGCCTGTTCGCATAATTAAATCGACAGCAACTGAGTTGACAGAATTGGTCAAGGCACCTCTCAAAGAATAAGCTCCACCATATTTTCCATCTGAATTTTCAGGTTTCCAATCTTCATAATCGGAGTAAACGACCAATCGATTATTGACATAATCGCAAGGATGAATTCCGCTTCGTAAAGCTGCGGAATAAACAATTGGTTTGAAAGTTGAGCCAACTTGACGCTTCGCTTGGATGACGTGATCGTACTGGAAATATTTAAAATTAGTTCCACCAATCCAAGCTTTGATATTTCCAGATTGAGGTTCCATTGCCATAAATCCTGCATTGAGCATACAGAAATAATATTTGATAGAATCCAATGGAGTCATCTTCGTATCCTTTTCTCCATCCCATGAAAAAATAGTCATGTTGACTTTTTCGTCAAAATTAGTTTTGATCTCTTCTTCCGTTTTTCCACTTTTTTCAAGTCGTTGGTAGCGCCGACTTTTTTTCATTTCGGTTTCCAAAGTTTTATCATCACCCCATGGCTTTTTCCCCTTCCAATGTTTATCAAAATCTTTTTGCAATTTGGCGAGATGCGAAGTCATAGACTCTTCGGCATATTTTTGCATGCGAGAATCTATGGTTGTAAAAATCTTCAAGCCATCGGTGTACAAATTATATTTACTGCCATCTTTCTTTTGATAAAAATCTAAATCCTTTTCTGCAACTCTTCGCACATATTCTCGGAAGTGAGTAGCGAGTCCTTGATTTTGATTTTCACTATGATAATCTACCTCAAGCGGAAGCACTTTGAGTGAGTCAAATTCAGTCGAAGAAATGTATTTATATTTTTTCATTTGCGCTAAAACGGTATTTCTACGAGTCAATGCATTTTCAGGGTTTCTAACTGGATCGTAGTAAGTATTAGCTTTGAGCGTTCCGATGATGGTTGCAGCTTGCTCGATTTTTATATCCGTAGGAGTATTGTTGAAAAACTGTTGGGAAGCAACTTGAACGCCATAAATATTTCTTGAAAAAGGAACAGTATTCAAATAAAGAGCGAGCAACTCATCTTTGGAATATACATTTTCCAAGCGGCGAGCAATCATCATTTCTCGAATTTTATTAATTGGAATTTCGAGAAAACGATGCCGTTCTCGTTTAAAAAGATTCTTTGCTAACTGTTGACTAATCGTACTTCCACCTCCTCCTGATTGATCTTGTAAGAGTATTGTTTTAAAAAAAACTCGAACCCATGCTCGAATGTCAATTCCTCGATGTTCAAAAAAACGAGCATCTTCTGTTGCCACCAAAGCATTTTTAAAATGAACAGAAATTTCATTCAATCCGACATTAACTCGATTTTCTTTAAAGTATTTCCCCAATAAAACTTTGTCAGAAGAATAGACTTCAGAAGCGGTTGCATTTTCAATATTTCTTAAATCCTTAGTGGTAGGTAATTGACCAAAAGCACCTACCCAAACAAGAAAAACTAATAAGAGGATAAGGGAAACACCTGTGGCAAAAAAGCCACCTGCTAATTTGAAAGCCCAACGTCCACGAGGATTTGCAGCCACCCAAGCCATAAATCGATCTCGTATAATTAGCGCATTTTTCACAAAATATTTTTGAAAAAATTGCTGAAATTTAGACGGCTGATTTGGTTCTGACGATGTATTTGAAGTGTTGGTATCTTGATTTTCGTTATCCATTAAGGGTTTTCTTTTTTATAATCTAAAATTACCAAAAGGTGAAACGAATTTGAATCTTGATAAAGTATAAATAAATTTTATTCGGTGGACGTTTTACGTTACACGTTGAACGACCGGTTTTGCAAATTCATTATTTTGTAAAATCCGTTTCGTTTTTTTATCAAAAATAGTAGAATTGAGTGAGTTTAGCTATTTGATTTGAGTATTTGCAAGAGTTGGGTGATTATTCGCAATTTAAGATTTTTACTCTAAAACTTCTTCCAGAATTTGATGAGAATTCAAATCTGGAAAGTTTTCAATGTGTAATCGATAGAAAATAATTAACTGGCGAAGAAGTTCTTTTCGAGTATCTCGAGACATTTTTATTTTATGAATCTCTTGCAAGTTAGTCGTTAAAAATTCATGTACCAATTGGCTTTGTTCTTCTTGCAAGAAATATCCATGCAATTCTTTTTCCACCACAAAAATTCCTTCTCGCAAATCAAAAAAAGGATAATTTTTGGAGAAATTATCTTCGGGCATAAACCCTAAATAACCCGACAGTCGCAGCATAAAATATAGATGCAAATTGGAAAACGATTGTTGCGTCTCATCTAAGAATTGAAAAATTTCATAGACAAATTCGAACATCGGTAAATTCTCTTCAGGCTCACGAACGGCTTTTCGAGTCAATTCTAACATGAATTGTCCAACCGAGCTTTTTGTAATTTCAAAAGGTAAAGATTGATAAATGTGAGCAGCTTTGATTTCTTTAATTCGAGTCATGTCTTTATCATCTCGATGATAGACCACCAAGTCCACCAATGACATTACTTGCAAAAGACTAGCACTTACTCGAGCATTTTTTTTACGAACTCCACTGATAATGTAAGTTCGCAAACCTTTTTTCTCAGTAAAAATATCGGTGATGATACTCGTCTCGGAGTATTTGATAGAACGAAAAATAATGCCTTTGGTTTTAATTAACATAACTCCTAATCCCTAAAAGGGAATTTTAACGAAGTGATAAAATGATATTTTCTACACAAAAATATAAAATCTAAACTTTATTTTAGCTTTGCAAAAAAGCTCGGATTTTTATGGAATTTTTTAAGCGCATAACTTATCGTCATTTTCAGATTGTTGCCTTGATTGCACTTTCTGTTTTTTTGATTATTGAGGCTTTTCGACAATGTGATTTTAATATATTTTTTACAGCAGGGAAAGATATATTGGCAGGTGAAAATTTGTACACCAAAATTTATCAAGGTTGGTTACATTATTACTATAGTCCGTTTTTTGCTTTGCTACTTTCCCCTTTTACATTTTTTTCAGAGTATGTAATTACATTGTTATGGTTAGTATTGAATGTTTATTTTTTCTATCGAATTTGGAAAATATTGAGTGATTGGTTGGAGTTGAATTTGTTGTCAATCTCTACTCAGCGATGGTTTTTTTGGGGAAGTGTGATTATGTGTGTGCAAGGAATTCGAGATAATATTCATTATCATCAGATTACGATAATGATGATTTATTTGACTTTGCAAGGGGTGGATTTGATTTTGAAAAAAAAGGAATGGCAAGGTGGTGCTTTGATTGCTTTAGGAATTAATATTAAAATTTTGCCCATTGTTTTTTTTCCATATTTGCTTTATCGAGGATATTGGAAAGGAGCGTTGAGTGTGGTTTTGGTTTGGATACTTTTATTGTTTTTACCTGCGGCATTTATTGGTTGGGAATACAATTCATTTTTATTGAGCGAGTGGTGGAGTGGAATTAATCCTAGTCAAAAAGAAAATGTATTGGATTTTGCAAGAGCAGGTTTTGGTTCATTGGTGACTGCACTTTTTCATAGTCAGCCAGGAGAAATACGTCCGATTTTTATCACTCAATTGACAGAAGAAATTATCATTTTTATCACCAATGGCTTACGGTTGTTTTTGGCTGTTTTTACTTTGTATTTTTTGCGAACACTTCCTTTTCAAAAAGCGAAATCTAATTTGCATCGACTTTGGGAAGTGGGTTATCTTTTCTTAGTGATTCCTTTTCTTTTTCCTCATCAACAAAATTATGCTTACTTTTTTATTTATCCTGCGGTGGTTTATTTGATGTATGTTTTTTATGGAAAAATAAAAGCAAGGGGAAGTTTTTGGTTGTTAACTTTCAAGGATAAATTTTTATTGGGAGTACTTGGAGTGAGTTACTTGATGATGAGTGCAGAGTTGTTTTTGGGAGAGTTTCGGACTTTCTACATTGATATTCGACTGATGACTTGGGCGGCGATTTTAGTTTTGATTGTTTATAGTAACGTCGCAGTCTGTTTTAGCAGACAAAAAAAAATGGATTAAGAATTTTTCATTCTTAATCCGTTTCTTTGATGTGTTATTTTTTTAAGGTCTGCTGGAGCAGATATATTATTCATACAACTTTTTGTCAGCTATTTTTTTCTCCAACAATTCGGAAGTAGAACCTTTCTCCTGTGCTTTTTGCCAATATAACAATGCTTGTTCTTTGTCATTCAATTGAAATAGCACATCTCCATAATGCTCCAAAAGTGTAGGCATTGCCTCGCCGCCATTTTGTAATGCTTTTTCTAACCACTCTTTAGCACCACTATAATTTTTCATTTTATATAAAATCCAACCATAAGTATCTTGTAACCTAGGTTCATTTGGTTGGAGTTCGATAGAGCGTTTAGACATTTTTTTGGCTTTGTCTAATTTCTCTCCTCGCAATGCTAAATGAAAACTATAGCTATCTAAAATAGTGAAGGCATCAGGATTTAACTTCAATGCTTTCTCAAAACTTTTATCCGATTTTGCATAGTTTTTAGAGTTGTGGTAAACTTCTCCAAGCCGTCCATGAATATCGGCTTGCATTCTTTCATTTTTTGCACTCATCATTAATGCCTGTTGAAAACCATCAATAGCATCTGCATAATTTGCTTTTTCAGAATTAGCAATTCCATTGAGATAATATGCTTTTGCTTTGTTGGGGAAAAGATCAAGCGCATCGTTAGAAGTTTTGAGAAGCGCATCAAAATCGCGCAGTTCAAAATTCAAATACATCACTTGTTCCCAAACGGTAAACACAGAATTATCTAATTTTAGAGTTTGCATATATTTTTCCAAAGCCTCTTTTGGTCGTTCGGAGTGATTGAGTAAATCACCATAAACGGAAAAACTTTTGGCATCATTTGGATGAACCTCTGTTAATATTTGAGCTAACTCAATGGCCGCATTTGCTAATTCTTTGTCGCCAGTATTCGCCACTTTTTGAATGTGAGGAATCATCTCTTTTATTTTTAAATCGATGTCCACATCTTCTTGTTGGAAAATAGGTTTTAAGACACTTAAAAAATTCGCTTCGTTTCCTCCACCTTCACCTCCACCTTTGTTAGAATTGGCTAATGCGATATTTGCCTGAGCATCCGAAGGGTCTAATTGTAATATTTTTTGGTAAATTTCTGTAGCTTCTTTGCTTTCGCCTATTCTTTGAAAATGACTAGCTAACATATGTTGGTATTCGAGGTTAGAAGGAAAAGCATTAGTCAATTTTTGTAATTCTTGAGTTGCTTTTTTCTGTTTTCCCAGACCCAAATAGAGGCTATGTTTCTTTCCAATCAATTCTTCCGTCAATCCAAATTTAGATTCAATTTTATCATAGACTTTAATCGCATCAGCATTATTCTTAGAACGCACTAAAAAATAAGCTTGCTTTTGATAAAAGTATTCATTGTTAGGATATTGCTTGATTAAGTTGCCGAAAACTTTTGCCGCCTCTTCATCTTTGCTCATTTTTTGATAATGGTCAGCAAGAAAAGATTGGTACCATTCATTGGACTTATCCAACTTGATCGCCATTTTGATGGCTTTTTCAGCTTTGTCATCCTTGTCGAGTACATCGTACATTCTTGCCAATTCGTAGGCAGCAGCATGGTTGTTTTTATCTCTTTTTAGAACTTCTTTGTAGAGGACGACTGCATTTTCGTAATTCCCCAAAATCTTCTCTCGACTAGCTTCGATGAATATTTTTTCAGTATTTACTTCTTCCTCTGTATAAGTTTTTTGTGCTTGAGTATCGAATGAAAAAAACATTCCGCCAAATAGCAAAAAGAGAATAGTGTATGTTTTAAAAAACAATTTCATATCAAAAATTTTAACGGTTAATCCGATTTCGTAATTTAGGAGTTTGTAAACGACCTAACGATTAACCTTATCAAACGAGTATTTTAGAGTAATGTTTAATTAACCATTCACCGTAATAGTTAACCATTCATTCACGATTATTTTTTGCCTGTGCTACCGAATCCTCCAGCCCCTCTTTCTGAATCTGACAATTCAACAACTTCATCCCAAGTGGCTTGTTCGTAACGAGCGATTACCATTTGAGCAACGCGTTCAGAGGGTTCAATGGTTTGGGTTTCTTTGGATAAGTTAATCATTATGACCCCAATTTCACCTCGATAGTCACTATCGATAGTTCCTGGAGAATTAACCAAACTTAATCCTTTTTTGATAGACAATCCACTACGAGGACGAATCTGCGCTTCGTAACCTTCTGGCAATTCAATAAAAAGGCCTGTTGGAATAATTTTTCTTTCGAGTGATTCTAATTGAATTGGAGTTTCGATATTTGCTCTTAAGTCCATTCCTGCGCTTCCTGAAGTTTCATATTGAGGCAAGGCATTGACGGAACGATTGATAACTTTTACTTTCATTTTTTATTAAAATTTTCCGCAAAGATAGGAAAAAAAAGGTGTCAGATTGCAGGTCGTTCGCCTGTAGCGAACTGTCAGGAGTCAAGGGCTTTTTCAAAAAGGAGTCAAGTATCAGACTGGTCGTTTCATTCTCGGTCAGGAGTCAGGGGCTTCGTGTTTTACCCATAGTATTTTTCCAATCTTCTTTTCAAAAATATGGGAAGAACACGAAGCCCTTGACTCCTGACAATTCGCCACAGGCGAACGACCTATGACCTGACTCCTTTTTCCCAAAATTTTGTACCTTCGCCACCAATTTTTAAATAAAGAAATGATTGCATATATCAAAGGTGAAATCACCTACAAAAGTCCAACTTACATACTCGTAGAAACTGGCGGAATCGGTTACCATGTGAACATTAGTTTGAATACTTATGCTCAAATTGAAAAACTGGAGAAAGTCCAAATTCTGACTCATTTACAAGTCAAAGAAGATAGTCATACACTTTATGGTTTTGCTGAAGAAGCAGAGCGAAGTATGTTTGTACTATTGATTTCTGTCTCGGGCATCGGTACTAATACTGCTAGAGTCTTACTATCATCTATGAAAGTAGAAGAAGCAAGAATGGCGATTGTGAGCGAAAATGTTGCAGCATTTAATAAAGTGAAAGGTATCGGGCCAAAGACTGCGAAACGAATTATTTTAGATTTGAAAGATAAAGTGATTAAAGAATCGGGCGATACACCAATGTCAATTTCTCCAGTCAACAATACAATAAGAGAAGAAGCGTTATCTGCATTGGTAGCTTTACAATTCCCAAAAATCAAGGTTCAAAAAGTGCTTAATAAAGTTCTACAGCAACAACCTAATATTAGTAGCGTAGAAGAGATGATTAAACTAGCATTAAAAAACCTATCCTGACAATATCAATGTCAATCAAATAGCAATTTCAATTTCGGGCAAAAATTTTAATGGAGTGTTATAATTGCTATTGAATTGATACGCTATGAGTTTCTTTTTCCTAAAAAACATATTAAAAAAAAGTAAACTTAGTCGTTGTCACAACGTAAAATTTTTATACTCTAAAGCAGCAAAAACCAAAAAGGATTTAAAATAGACTTGTTATCATTGAAGAAATGTTTATTTGAGTATTCTCTTTTTTTAGAAACAATGGTAAAATTTTGTACTAAAAAAGGAGTTCTCTTAGAGAGTAACAAGTTGAATCTACTTTTTGTTAAAAAAACTTTAATAAAACAGCAACGCAATAAAGTTGCGTTATCAATTCGAAAATATATTCTGACAACCTAACAAGGTAATTATTGTCCCTTTGTAATTGAATCGCCATTTTAAAGTAATCGAAACATTTACATTTTCAATTTTTTCCTTTCCTTCCATTTTAGCTGCACATGGGCAGCACTTTGGAATAGGCCAAAAATCTCCCATGAAGAAATTATGAAAAACGTAAACTTACTACTTAGTTTTTTATTTGTACTTGGATTCTTTTCTGCCTCCCTTGCTAATTTTGGAGGAAGTGCTAATTTGGACGATCCATTTGCTCCAGAGATAATAATTAATAATGATACCATTCCGTGCAACGGGCGATATGATGACTTCATTAATAATCCAAATTCCAACCCTTTTGATCTTGCCGACCCAAGTGTCATCGAACAGACTGTTGAGTATGATCCAGCTACTGGAATGTATATTATTTCCGAAAAAATTGGAGATGAATATTTCAGAATGCCTTCCTACATGACTTTCAATGAGTATATGGATTGGCGAGCGAAAAAAGAAGAACAAGAATATTTTAGGCAACTCTCGGGGCTGAGTAGCAATACTAGTGTCAATGGTAAAGTAGATCCATTATCTAAAATGGATTTGGACAAAGATTTATTGAATCGATTGTTTGGTGGAACAGATGTGAATATCCAACCTCAAGGAAACATTGATTTGACCTTTGGGGTAGATTTTCAAAATATCGAAAACCCAATTTTGACCAAAAGACAACAGAAGCAAGGTGGGTTTGATTTCGATATGAATATTCAATTGAACGTGCAGGGATCGATCGGAGAAAAATTAAAACTATCTACCAATTATAATACTCAAGCGACTTTTGATTTTGATAATCAATTGAAATTAGAATACGATGCAGACGCATTTAGTGAGGATGAAATAATTAAAAAAATTGAAGCAGGGAATGTGAGTTTGCCACTTCGAAGTAATTTGATTCAAGGCGCGCAAAGTTTGTTTGGATTAAAAACAGAATTACAATTTGGGCATTTGAGATTAACCGCGATTGCTTCACAACAAAAATCGAGACGAGAAGAAATTTCCATTGAGGGAGGCGCACAGGTGCAACAATTTGAGGTGACGGCAGAAGAATATGATGAGAATCGACACTTCTTTCTTTCGCACTATCATCGAGATCATTTTGAAGAAGCATTGGAAAATATGCCAACCATCAATAGTTTGACGAGAATTACTAGACTGGAAGTTTGGGTGACTAATGATCGAAATGAAACTGAAGGAATTCGTGATATCGTAGCATTGGCCGATTTAGGAGAGTATGACCAAATCACCAATAATAATATGTTTTATGGTCAGCCAGCAACTCCTCGAAACTTAGATGTATTTGGAGAAGATGAGTTACCTGAAAATAGTTCAAATGATATTTATAGAGATTTGACAGAGAATCCTTTAGCACGTTTTGCGGATAAATCAGTTGGGATAATAACTGGTCCATTTAATTTTGAGCAAACCAAAGATTTTGAGAAAGTAAGAGCTCGATTATTGAACAGAAGTGAATACACCTATAATGCAGAATTAGGATTTATTTCGGTTAATGTAAATCTTAGACCAGATCAAGTATTGGCGGTTTCTTATGAATATAATTATGCCGGAAAAGATAAAGTATTCAAAGTAGGAGAACTTGCCGAGGATGTTCCAGCTACAGAAGATTCTATTACGCAGAATGTAATTTTCACAAAGATGTTGAAAAGTACAACTCAACGAACTGACCTTCCAACGTGGGACTTGATGATGAAGAATGTTTATTCGATTGGAGCATATCAAGTGAATCAAGACGACTTTAGATTGGATGTTTTTTATGATGATCCAGGAGCGGGTTTGAAGCGTTTTTTACCAGAAACAAATTTGGTCAATATTCCTTTACTCCGAATTTTCAATTTAGATAATTTAAATGTTCAAGGGGATCCAGTACCAGATGGAGTTTTTGATTTTGTAGAAAATGTAACTATTAATACTCGGAATGGTCGAATCATGTTTCCAGTTTTAGAACCATTTGGATCATCGCTAGTGAATCAAATTGATGGAGCTGCAGATAAAGAAAAATTCTCTTTTCAAATGTTGTATGATTCGACAATTATACGAGCGCAAGAGTTTCCTGAATTTAATCGATTTACTATTAAAGGTTCATACAAGTCAGCAATTTCCAATGAAATTTCTTTAGGTTCATTTAACTTACCTCAAGGATCGGTGACGGTGACTTCAGGAGCACAAGTTTTGATCGAAGGACAAGATTATGAAATTGATTATAATATTGGTCGAATCAAAATTTTGAATGATGCCATTTTAGCATCAGGAAGTCCGATTAAAGTTTCTTTTGAGGATAATACACTTTTTGGTTTCCAGACCAAAACATTAGTTGGGCTGCGAGCAGATTATGAAGTGAATGATAATCTTTCGATTGGAGGTACTTTCTTAAATTTATTTGAAAGACCTTTTACCCAAAAAGTAAATATCGGAGATGATCCGATCAATAATAAAATTTATGGATTAGATTTTAATTATAGTGCTGAGTCTGCTTGGTTAACTAAGGCCGTAGATCGTATTCCTTTGATTGACACCAAAGCTCCTTCTAAGATAAGTATGGTAGCTGAGATGGCGGCACTTCGACCTGGTCACTCTAAGGCAGTTAATCAACAAGACGCAGAGGGAAACAAGGATAATGGAGGAGTATCTTATTTAGATGACTTTGAAGGAAGTACAAGTAGTTTTGATTTAAGAACACCGTATACAGAATGGGTGCCTGCAAGTGTGCCTCAAAATGATGCGGATAATAATAATCCACTTTTTCCAGAGTCTGCATTAATTGACGATCCACTTTCTGGTGTAAATAGAGCAGCATTGAGTTGGTACCGAATTGACCCAAGTGTAAGAGATGAAAATGATAATGCGGATAATTATGCTGCAGCGATTCCACAGGAGGAAGTTTTTACTAATCGACAATTAACGCCTTCTGACAATCCTACTATTTTTACTTTTGATTTGGCTTATTGTCCAGATGAAAGAGGACCTTATAATTTTGATGACCCGAATGGAACCATATATTCAGAAGGAGTATCTAATGTTGGAGGTAGGTTGAAATTGAATAGTCCCGAAACACGATGGGCAGGAATTATGAGATCATTGAATACTAATGATTTTCAAGCGGCCAATATTGAATTTATAGAGTTTTGGATGTTGAATCCTTTTATGGATAAAGCAGATGGATCTGCTACTTCTGGAGCTGGAAATTTATACATTAATTTAGGAAATATTTCAGAGGATATCTTACGAGATTCTCGATTGTTTTTTGAAAATGGACTTCCAGGCGCAACTAATAATAGTAACCGACCAACAACAGAAACCAAGGTTGCAAGAGTTCCTTTAGGTCCATTGGTAACGACTGCTTTTGATAATGATCCTGATAATAGAGAGAAACAAGATTTAGGATATGATGGATTAGATAATCAAGGAGAGAAAGAACTTTTTGATGATTATTTTGCTTCGATTAATGCTATTGGAATTAATTTAGATGATGTATCGAATGATGATTTTGTCACGCCAAGTGATCCTTCTTTAGCCGATCCGAGCGTTAGTGTACCAGAACGATATGCAAGGTTTAATAAGTCTCAAGGAAATGCACGAACGATAGGAAGTGTACAAGAGATCATCGGAACTAACCTTCCTGATTCAGAAGATCTTAATAATGATAATACCTTAAGTGAGACAGAAGCATATTTCCAATATAAAATTCCATTGGTACCACAAGGAGAAGATATTACGCCTAATACACCATTTGTTACAGATCAAATTACAGATGATGCTTCAGGAAGAACTTGGTATCGTTTTAAAATTCCAATAGATCAATTTACGAGCAAAGTAGGTAGTATTCAAGATTTTAGATCGATTCGATTTATTAGAATGTATATGCAAGGCTTTGATCAAAAAACTGTTTTGCGTTTTGCGAGATTACAGTTAGTGAGAAATCAATGGAGAAGATATCGAAGAGATATTGTAGCGCCTAATTTTATAAGCTCAGGTGTTCCGGAGGATGCGCTTTTTGATGTGAATGCTGTTAACGTAGAAGAAAATAGTAGTCGTCTACCATTTAATTATGTATTGCCATTGGGTATCGAAAGAGAGCAATCGCTAGGAGCATTTCCCAATGCATTACAGAATGAGCAGTCATTGGCTATCAATGTATGTGGCTTGAGGGAGGAAGAATCGAAAGCGGTTTTCAAAAATGTCAATTTAGATTTGAGGGTTTATGAACGGATGCAGATGTTTGTTCATGCCGAAGCCCCCGAACCTGTTGACAATGGAACGATGAGTATTTTTATGCGGATGGGAAGTGATTTTGAGAAAAATTACTATGAATATGAGATCCCTTTAACCAACTCCAATGAGAGCGTAATCGCTGGACTGAATAGTACACAAAATGAATATAAATTGGAGGTTTGGAGAGAAGAAAATGATTTTGACTTTCCATTAGAGTTATTCAAAGAAGCCAAAGTACTCCGAAACGAAGGAGGTAATTCTGCCAGTAATATTGTGAAACCATTCGCAATACAAGATCCTGATAAACCTAATAATATTGTAAGAGTAGTGGGTAATCCTAACTTAGGAGAGATCAAAGGTATCATGATTGGAGTTCGAAATCCTGACGGAGGAGATGAAGGAGCTATTTGTGGAGAGGTCTGGGTAAATGAGTTACGAGTTAGTGGATTTGATGAGCGAGGAGGTGTGGCAGGATTAGCAAGATTAGATGTACAGCTAGCAGACTTTGGTAATGTTGCTGCTTCAGGAGCTTTTAGTTCAATTGGTTGGGGAGCATTAGACCAAAGAGTTGCGGATCGTCAAAGAGAAAAAATTCAAGAATATGCGGTTGATGTAGATTTTGAATTAGGTAAGTTTTTTCCAGAAAAATGGGGAATCAAAATTCCAGCCTTTGCTCAATATTCTAATATGGATCGGATTCCAGAGTTTGATCCTTATGACTTAGATATTACACTTGAGGAAAAATTGGATAACCAAGCTTCTCAAGCGGATAGAGATTCCATCCGAAGTCAAGCTATTGATAAAACTTCCATTCGAGGTTTCAACTTTACGAATGTCAGAAAAGAACGAACGAATAAAGATAAGACCCCAATGCCTTGGGATATTTCAAATTTCACGTTTACGTATGCCCAAACTCAAACCATTCATAGTGACCCAATCATTGAGTCAGATGTCATTGATCAGAAGAAAGGGCAAATTGATTATACTTTTTCTCGGAAAGCAAATTACATTACTCCATTTAAAAAGGTGACTAAGAAACCGAAATTGAAAAAGCATCTGGGGTTAATTACTGATTTTAATTTTAATCCGATTCCAAATACTTTTTCATTTAATACTATAGCTAATCGGCAGAGAGCAGAAACAAAATATCGATTTGCTAGCGAAGATCCATATTTCAATACCTACGTCAATAAGCAATTTGTTTGGTTGCGAAATTATGACATGAGATGGGATCTAACAAAAGGATTAAAAATAGATTATTCTGCATCAGCGCATTCTGTAATTGATGAGTTAGCCGAGTTTGATGATGTTACTAGACAGCGAAGAAGTGATGCGGAGTTGAACGCTTTTATTAAAGATAATGTCAGAAACTTAGGGCGTGACAAAAGATTCTTGCAAGCAATTAATGTAACGTATAAGGTACCGTTCAAATCCATTCCAGTATTAGATTGGGTGAGTGCAGATGTGAAATATCGTGGTACATTTAATTGGGATGCCGGTGCATTAAATAATTTTAATCTTAAAGATTCTGTTCATCTAGGGAATATTATTCAGAATGGACAATCTCGTTCGATCAAAGGAGTTTTGAATTTCGATAAACTCTATGACAAGTCTAAGTTTTTGAAAAAAATAAATAAGAAGAAAGCTACATCGAGAAGAAATAGAGCAAACTCTAGAAGTAATAAAAAGAAGCCTCCGACTAAAGATGATTCTAAAGATAAAAAGAAGAAAAAAGATAAAAAGGATAAAGAACCAAGTAAAATAACTAAAGCATTGATCCGACCGCTGATGTTGGTGAGAAAGGCTAGGTTTGATTATTCCGAAGACTTTTCTACTGTAATTCCGGGATATACGCCTACCGTAGATTTCTTTGGCCAATCCTCTAATTTTACACGACCTGGTTGGGATTTTGTAGCAGGTTTGCAACCTAATGATGCTTGGTTTGATAAAGCCGTAGCTGACCCCAATGATCGTTGGATTACTAAAAGTTTCTTTTTAAATCAAGAGACCAGTAGAACGTTTACTAGAAATTATGATGCACGTTTGACATTAGAACCTTTTGCTGATTTCAAAATTGATGTGGAAGCTAACTATTCATTTACTGAAAATGAATCTGCATTGTTCAAAAACTTAGATACGCTTTATGCAACAGCTGATCCTCTGGATATAGATAATCATATCAATTATGGTCTAGCCAATCAGCGGCAAATAGGATCGTATACTGTTTCTTATTTTGCGATGCAAACTCTTTTTCAAGATGGTTTTAATAATATGGTCGCATTGTTTGATCGGTACGAAGATAATCGTTCTGTCATCTCTCAAGAATTAGGAACGGGGGTTCACACCGAAGATGGTTCTGAATATACCAACGGTTTTGGAGAGGCACAAAGAGAAGTACTTGTACCTGCATTTCTTTCTGCTTATACGAATCGAGATCCAATAGAGTTTTTGAATAGTAGAGAGGGAAATATTTTTAAAACTATTCCTCGACCAAACTGGCGACTTACTTATAATGGTTTATCAAAATTACCTTGGTTCAAAGATATTTTCAAAAGTGTAAGTATCACTCATGGATACAAATCTACCTTGACCGTTAATTCATTTGAAACCAATCAACAGTTTGTAGATGAAGACCCTTTTGGAAGTCAAAACTTAAATAATTTTGGAAATTATTATACTCGATTTGATATTCCAGCCTTGACGATTACCGAACAGTTTTCACCACTTATCGGAATAGATATCAAAACTATCAATGATATGACCTTCCGAGTTGATTTCAAGAAATCAAGAAACTTGGATGCTGATTTCCAAACGAATGTATTGACCGAAAATAGAACGACAGAATACGTAGCTGGTTTTGGTTATAGATTAAAAGATGTAATCATTCCATTCTTGACAGGTAAAAAGAAGAAAAAGAAAGGGTCTAAAAAGAAGACAAATGCCCCTGCTACTCCAGGTGGACGAGGTGCTAATTCCAATGTTCCAAAAGGAAATGATTTGAATATAAAATTTGATTTCTCTTTCCGAGATAATATCACGATCAATCATTACTTGGATCAAGATTTAGCAGAACCTACTAGAGGTACTCGAGATATTTCGATCAACCCATCAGTAGATTATCAAGTCAATAAAAGATTGAACCTTCGACTGTTTTTTGATTACAGAAAAACAGTTCCAAAAACTTCAGCAGCATATCCAATTACGAATACTGCCGGTGGAGTCACCGTTCGATTCTCCTTAAATTAATGTAGCTGGACTCTTCCGAGTACAGTAAAAAATAAACCAAAAGCGACTAGAAATTATTCTAGTCGCTTTTTTTTTACAAAAAAACAAGAAAAAGATGAGCCTAGAAAAATTTAACATCAAAACTCTCCGCACTTTTGTTCCAGCCAAAGATTATGAACTCAGTCGTAATTTGTATAAAAAAATAGGATTTGAAGAAACGTTTTACTCCGAAGGTTTAGCTGTTTTTAAAGTAGATGAATTCAGTTTTTATCTCCAAAATTTTTATCAAAAAGAATGGTCAGAAAATTTCATGATGTTCATGGAAGTCGAAAATGTAGATGAGTTTTGGAAATATTTATTGTCATTGAATTTGATAAATGATTTTCCAACAATAAAATTACGGGAACCCAAAACAGAAGGTTGGGGAAGAGAATTCCATGTAATTGATCCAACCGGAGTGTTGTGGCATTTTGGTACGTTCTAATTATTTATCACATAGGAACATAGAAAAAAGGCTACAATTTTTATTTTAAATTGATGGTTTATATGTGTCTACGTGATAAATAAAACAGAACCTTTCGGTCCTTAAGTTGTTACTCAAAAACAAAGAAAATTATTCCAACTTAATTATTCATTTTTCATTACTTTTGCCACATGTCCAACTTGCAGCGTCTATTAGACTTGTATCGAGATAGTGCGCGGACACAACAAATTGTGAATGCGCTGCAAACTCCGACTCCGACACGTCTACAAATCGTAGGTATGACTGGAGCACAGGATTCCTTTGTCCTGTCTGGAATGTATCTCGCCAATCCTCAACATCATCTTTACATTGCGGCCGACAAAGAAGAAGCTGCTTATTTGCAAAACAATGTTGCCGCATTGTTAGAGAAAAAGGGTATCCATTTCTTTCCCGATTCCTTCAAACGTCCGATGGATTTTGAGCATCTCAATTCAGCCAACGTTTTGCAGCGAACAGAAACGATTAATAAAATTTCCAATGTAAAATCCATTGGAGAAATTATTGTGACTTACCCCGAAGCACTTTTTGAAAAAGTCGTTTCCCCAAAGGTCTTGAACGAAAAGCAAATTTCGATTGTCAAAGATGAAAAATTAGATGTCGATTTTTTAGTAGAGCTATTTGTTGAATATGGTTTTGAGCGAGTAGATTTTGTATATGAACCAGGACAGTTTTCTATTCGTGGAGGCATCGTGGATATTTTTTCTTATGGAAATGAATATCCTTATCGGGTAGAATTATTTGATGATGAAATTGAAAGTATTCGAACCTTTGATCCACTAACACAATTGAGTGTAAAGAAAATTGCACGGGTTTCGATCATTCCAAATATCAACACAAAATTTACTCAAAAACAAAAAACTTCTTTGTTTAATGTCTTGCCAGAGAACACGGTGATTTGGATAAAAGATTTAGACATGTTGATCGGTAGGTTAGAAATGTGTTTGGAGGAAGCAGAGAAATTTGGCAAAACAGTTTCCTCTTTAGACGAAGGAGATTTAGCAGAAATTTTTAGAGATAGAGCTTTTATCAAACCAGAAGAAGTCATTCAAGATGTAGAAAAATATGCTTTGTTTTTTCTCAATAAAAATTTGCATTTCAAGCCGAACGAAAAAATAATTTTCAATAGTAAACCTCAACCCAACTTCAATAAAAATTTCAAATTGCTGATCGAAAATCTCCATGAGAATCAAGCTGCGAAATTGGAGAATTATATTTTTACAGAAAACCCAAAACAGATTGATCGGTTCTACGCGATCTTTGAAGACCTCAAAGCAGACGTTCAGTTTCATCCGGTGACGAAAGCTTTGAGCGCAGGATTTTTAGATTTGGATTTAAAAATTGCTTGCTATACCGATCATCAAATTTTTCATCGTTTTCATAAATATCGTTTACGACGAGGTTTTACCAAAGACAAAGCAATCAATCTACGAATGCTTCGTGAGTTGGTGCCAGGCGATTTTGTCACGCACATCGATCATGGCGTTGGACGATATTCAGGTTTGGAAAAATTAAATATTAATGGACAGACGCAAGAATCTGTTCGGTTATTTTATAAAAATGATGATGTACTTTATGTGAGTATTAATTCGCTGCACAAAATTACCAAATTCGTCGGTAAGGAAGGGAAACCGCCAAAGTTGAGCAAGATCGGTTCCGATACTTGGAAGCGATTAAAAAATACGACCAAACGAAAAGTCAAAGACATCGCCAAAGAATTGATCAAACTTTATGCAAAACGAAAAGCTGCTAAAGGGATTGAACATCCTGAAGATGATTATTTGCAAATTGAATTAGAGTCTAATTTTATGTTTGAGGATACACCTGACCAAGCGAAGGCAGTTCAAGCGGTAAAAGAAGATATGCAAAAAGCTTATCCGATGGATCGATTGATTTGTGGAGATGTTGGTTTTGGGAAAACGGAGGTGGCTGTTCGAGCTGCCTTCAAATGTGTTTTGGGAGGGAGACAAGTGGCGATTTTGGTGCCGACTACCATTTTGGCATTGCAACATTTTAAAACTTTTGGTGGAAGATTGAAAGAGTTTGGAGTGACCGTAGATTATATCAATCGCTTCCGAACCACGAAAGAAAAGAAAGCAATTTTTGAAAGATTAAAAGAAGGGAAAATTGACATCGTCATTGGGACACATGGAATTTTGAGTAAAGATATTGGCTTCAAAGATTTAGGTTTACTCGTCATTGATGAGGAACAAAAATTTGGCGTAGCCGCAAAAGAAAGATTACGAAACCTAAAAGTGAATGTAGATACTTTGACTTTGACTGCAACTCCAATTCCTCGAACGATGCAATTTTCATTGATGGCAGCTCGTGATTTGAGTGTCATCAGAACTGCGCCGCTGAATCGTCAACCTATCCACACAGAGATTCGAGTTTTTAATTTGGAATTGATTCGAGATGCAATTGAATATGAAATCAATCGGGGAGGACAAGTTTTCTTTGTGCATAATCGAGTGAAATCGCTTCCTGAAATTACAGCGATGTTGCGCAAAGTTTTGCCAGACATAGACATCGCTTCTGCACATGGTCAGATGGAATCTAAGCAACTCGAAAAGACTTTGTTAGATTTTATCGATCGACAATATGATGTATTAGTTTCTACCAATATTATCGAAACAGGACTCGATATTCCAAACGCAAATACTATCATCATCAACAATGCGAATCAATTTGGAATGAGTGATTTGCATCAATTGCGGGGACGAGTTGGACGAAGTAATAAGCGAGCATTTTGTTATTTGTTCAGTCCTCCGATGTCAACTTTGACGCCTGATGCTCGGAAACGATTGCGAACGATTGAAGAATTTTCAGACTTGGGAAGTGGATTTAATATTGCGATGAAGGACTTGGATATTCGAGGAGCTGGAAATTTATTGGGTGGAGAACAAAGTGGTTTTATTACTGACATTGGTTACGAGACATATCAGAAAATTTTGGAAGAAGCGATTCAGGAATTGAAAGAAACAGACTTTAAAGATTTATTCAAAGAAGATTTAGAAAAAGAAAAAATATATGTTCGAGATGTGCAAATAGACACTGATATTGAAATGTTGATTCCAGATGGCTATGTCAAAAATACACAAGAACGATTAAGTCTATACACCCAAATGGATTCGTTGAAAAATGAATTAGAGTTGCAAAAATTCGGTCGAGAATTAAAAGATCGTTTTGGAAAAATCCCTCGACAAGTGCGGGAATTGTCAGATGGTTTGCGTTTACGTTGGGCTTGTAAAAAATTGGGATTTGAAAGAGTAATTTTAAAGAATAGAAAATTGCGTTGCTATTTTATCGAAGATCCGCAGTCACGATTTTATGAGTCAGATTTGTTTAACCAATTGATGAATTTCTTAGCCAAGGATGGAGTGAAATATGGTTTGCATATGAAAAAATCACAGAAACATATGATTGTGGTAAGAGACGGAGTAAAGACTTTGAAGCAGGCGCGGATGGTTTTGGATAAGATGAAGGAAGTGGTTGAGGTTGGGGTGTGATTTTCCCCTATCAAAAAAATATGTAGAGAATAGTAAAGTGTTTATATTTACTAAGCAGCAAAATTAATTTTAATTTACTCCTTAGTTTTGTATTCGTATCTAATTTCTAAACTCAAAGTATAAAACATGAAAAAAATCTACATTTTTTTTATCCTGCTTTTTACCATCCAATCTGTTTTCGCAACACATATAATTGGCGGTTCCATTTCTTACGAATACCTTGGAGGGGATCAATACAAAATAAAATTAGAAGTTCTTCGAGATTGTTTTAATGGAGTTCCATTGTTTGATGATCCAGCGTCCATTGGAATATTTGATATTGATGGGAATTTGGTAGATACTCTTTTTGTGCCATATAGCGGGAGTAGTGATACGCTTTCTTTACTTGTTCCAAATAGTATTTGTGTTTTTCCTCCAAGTGTATGTGTGGAAAGTACTATTTACGATACGATCATCACGCTTCCAATGATAACAGGAGGATACACACTTGTACATCAACGATGTTGTAGATCGCAATCGATCTCAAATTTAGTTAGTCCTGCGGATTTGGGAATGACATTTCACATACATTTAGATCCTGTGCATCAAAATTCGTCTCCCCAATTTAATTCAGATTTTCCTTTTGCTGTTTTCGTGAACACTCCCTTCGTTTATAATGCATCTGCTACAGATGTAGATGGAGACTCTTTAGTTTATGAATTAACATCTCCTTTGAGCGGAGCGGATCCGACTTTCCCGATGCCGGAAGTTCCTAGTCCACCACCTTTTCCTATCGTTTCTTTTATTCTTCCGACATTCCATGTTTTTAATATGTTAAGTGGCAACCATCCATTAACCATAGATGCTGAATCTGGTGAAATGAATGCCATTCCTCCTGCTTTAGGAACATTCCAAATTGCCTATTTAGTTAAGGAATTTCGAAATGGGATTCAAATTGGAACGACATATCGAGAATTTACTTTTATTGTAATTGCTCCAATTAATAATCAAAATTATGATGTAAGTGGTTCAATTCTAATCAATGATAATCTTCCTTTAGATCAAGGGACAGTTCAAATTATCGAAAGAGATATTAATACGGATTCTTTGTTTCTATATGAAGAACAAGCAATAAGTGCAGATGGAGAATATGCCTTTGAAGGTTTACCTGCGGGAGTTTTTTATATCAAAGCGATTGTAGATCCTGCTTCTATATTTTATAATAATTACTTACCTACCTATTATCAATCTGATGAATTTTGGTATAATGCCAATCCAATTAGTCAATGTGATACCTCTCAATTATATCGAGATATTCATTTGATTCATTTGGATAGTTTAACTGGTGGTTTTGTTTTGAATGGATTAGCTGTCCAAAATGGAACTAATAATGCTCCTTTGGTTGGATTAAATTTATTATTAGGAAATGAAAATGGAGAGGTCATCCAAGCTCGAACAACAGATGGTGATGGAAACTTTAAATTTGAAAATCTACCCGCTGGAACTTATCAGCTTTACGCAGATTTGATTAACTCTCCAATCGATAATTCAATGCCTCCATTAATTGAATTGACGGATAATTTAAATGTCAAAGTTACAATGCATACTGATTCATTAACTCTCGAAGAAGTGATAACTGATATTAAATCTATTCATTCTCAAGAACAAAATAGAATTAATGTTTTCCCAAATCCGACCAATGACAAAATATCTTTATCAATAGATTTGGAATTTGCTGATATGTATTCTGTGAAAATATTTTCGATTTATGGACAGTATATAGAAACTGTTTTTGAAAATAAAGAATTGCCTGAGGGAAATTTTGTTGAAGAGGTTTCTTTGGACGGATATGGAAAAGGTACTTATTTGATTGAGGTACAAAATGGAAAGCGTCAAGTGATAAAAAAGGTTGTCAAGTACTAGTAAATTTTTATAAAAGATAAATTTTAGAAGCTACTTATCCTTTTTAAGGTAAGTGGCTTTTTCAAAAAAAGGGAAGAATTAGAATAAAGTGGCAAACTAGTTAGCATGAGATTGCTGAAAAAGTAGATTTTAGATGGATTTTATTGAGGAAAAAATAGTTTGAGTAAGAACTATTTTGTATCTTACAACGTTATAATTATTATAATTCAAAAAAATATTTTGAAAAAATCCTCACCAAGTAACAATCTATACCATTTTTATTAGCTTTTAATACTTAAATCATTAATGGTTTAATCCCCTTCAGCAACCCATCATTTTGTTGCTTGAAGTTCATTTTTTCACATAAATAAAATTAATCATGTCTAGAAAAAAGCATTTTACTAAAACACCAGGGCTATATTTTTTTAATATCAAAATGGGACATAATAATACCATTACAAATTCTCGAAAAACAAAAGAAGCAGCTGAATATGCATTTTCTAATTATTTAAGTCAAAAGAAAGATGCTGAATGGTTAGGAAAATGGGACGGGAAAAAATTCGTTGAAACAGAATGGAAAATAGCTTCCTAAATTAGGAGAGTACAAATTCCTGTCTAGGATATATAAATAAGGTCAATCAAAAAAGGGTGGAAATTTATTTTCACCCCTTTTTTTGTCAAATATTCATGGAAGTTATGATTCGTTCTTTACAAGTGAATTTTGACTTAAAGTGATCGTTCAATTATCTGTTCTATAGAAAGTAAAACATCAAATTACTTTCTATAGAAATCATTTCTTGCAAAATCAAATTTTTTCTTTGTTAGAAAAATTAGAATATGAAATATACTGACATTTTAGTTCAAATTCGCCAAATCGTTCGCTCCATAAATCTTGAAAGCAAACGTATCGAAAAAGAATATGGAATCAGTATTCCACAACTTCTCTGTTTGAATTTTTTAAGTAAAAAAGAGACCTTTCAAGCTAGTCATAAAGAGATCAAAGATTTTTTAAAATTAAATGCAAGCACAGTTACTGGAATTATTTCACGCCTTGAATCTAAAGGCCTTGTGGCTCGTTTGCCTAAAAGAAATGACAAAAGAGTAGGTTTGATAGCGATCACAGCAAATGGCGTAAAAATGCTCGAGAATACCCCCGAACCACTTCACCAACAACTTTCTTCTAAATTAAAACAACTTTCTCCAGAGGCCCTAATTAAGCTACAAAACTCTTTCGAAACAATTATTGATTTTCTAAATATAGAAAATGTCAAAGCTGCACCAATCATCACCGCAGAGTCTAATCTACCTAAGAAAGAATCTTAATAGTAACTGAATAATATTGCTTTCTTTAGAAACCACTTTTATTGAAAGTGGCTTGATTCTTACGATATCGTATATTTTTACCTGTTTTTTGAATAAAATTATCTTTTTTTGAAAAAAATAGTTTCCATAGAAACTATTTTGCAAATTGAAGCGTTATATTCATCGTAAGACATTATTTATGGATAAAACTATCTCACCAAATATCAACCTACTCCTTTTCTATTAGCTTTTTTTAGCGTTAGAATTTTTACTGATTTTACCCCTTTAGCAATGAATAATATTGCTTGAACTCATTTTTTCACCTCTAAAATATCTCAATTATGAAAGATAAGTTGTATTCCAAAGCAGTCCAATGGGCAGAAAAAAAAGGCTTTAAAAAAATTAGAGCTAAAGTTGATGATTATGAAGATCCTCAATCTTTTTATAAATCTTCAACTGATTCTACTGTCATTCCAGATGCAACAGGTGTGAAAATGGGCGCAAAATCATATTTTGAAATTGCCTTAAAAACAGATAACAAAAAAGCAATGGTTTCTAAATGGAAATTATTCGGAACATTAGCAGCTCGGAAAGGTGGTAAATTATACTTACTCGCAGGAAGAGGACATAAAAGTTTTGCTGAACGAATAGTGCAAAAGCACAATTTAACTAATGCACAAGTGGTGAGTATTTAATCATTTTTTTCCCTTGAACCTATATTTTTTCACAAATAAAAAAAATTAAATCATGGCTAGAAAGAAGCATTTTACGAAAACAATCGGGAAGTATTTTTTTAATATCAAAATGGGATATAATAATACTATTATGATTTCTCGAAAAACAAAGGAAGCAGCCCAGTATGCTTTTTCTCAATATTTAGGTCAAAAAAAAGACGCAGAATGGCTAGGGAAATGGGATGGCAAAAAATTCATTGAAACGGAATATAAGTTAGCTTCTTAAATTCATTGGAACTACAAAATGAGTTTTTCCTTCACATTATTTTTTAATTCAAAAACTTAAAATTATGAACCTGAATTGTCATAAAATCAAAATCCTTGAACAGGATGCGCAAAATTGGCGCATTAAATTTTTAGAATCTAACGTCGTAATGATGGTTGCTGATTCAATTGTCCAATCGAAAATTAGAGACGGATTTTATAAAGTTGTTTAAAGTCAAAAATATATAACAGTACTCTTACGAAAACTAAAATCGCATTTTTTTAATCAAACATATATTTAAGTATGAATAATAGTTTTGAAACACAAGAAGAAATTAATGAATTGATGCCCAATGAATCATGTATTCCTTGCGGAACGTGCAACTCAGAAACACTAAGAAAGGAGCATAATCGCTGGAAAACTGAAATTAAAAAAAGGCGAAATGACCAAACTGCAGTTACTAGTTATTGGAAGAATGCAAGTTCCTGTAACGCATTATAAACTGTGAATTAAAAAAAGGGTGAAATTTATTTTCACCCCTTTTTTTTGCCTTATCTTTTTATCCTGCCTGCTTCAAATTAATTTTAAAAACAACTTCTATCCGACACCATCATTCCTAATTTTTTCGTTAATTTTGTGCATTCATTTGTTAAAAGAAGAAAAACAAGATTAATACTTCAATCACATATCGTACTATTGCATCAATATTTATAGCTGCCTTGCTATTGAATGCGTCTGTGTTGAAAGAAATACATACTTTCTTTTTACATGACCACCATCATGAGCATGAAGTGGAGCATAATGATATTTGCAATCATTCAACTCACATGCATGAGATTGAACATGTAGCATTGGATTGTTCTATTTGTGATTTTCATTTCTCTCCTTCGGAAAAAGTAGTTGCTGTTCTCTCGAACTCACTTGTACTTCCGACAACGGAGATGCAATATTTTTATCATGGAAATATTGCATTCCAGACAGGAGACCCTTACCCAATGCTTCGGGCACCACCACGTTTGATTTAATTTTTCCAATCAAAATTTTAATTACGGTATAACGAAAATATCATCTTTCCAACGAAGCGAAAGATGATTGTTCGTGTATATTAATCACTTTATATTTCAATTAAAAAAAATTAAATCATGAAAAATCTTAAATATATTTTCATCATAAATATCTTATTCTCAGTTCTATTTTTAAACTCTTGTAAAGATGATGATGTCATCGATGATGATGTTGAAGAATTAATTACAACGGTTACTTATACTCTTACTCCGACTTCAGGAGATGTAGTTACTCTTTCATTTTCGGATATAGATGGCGATGGAGGGGACGATCCAATTGTTACTGGAGGGACACTTCAAGCTAATATGGATTATACTGGAGTACTTGATTTAAAAAATGAATCTGAAACTCCTCCTGAAAGCATTACGGAAGAAATTGAAGAAGAAGATTTAGATCATCAATTCTTTTTTTCAACTGCTGGAGGAATCGATTTAACTGTTGCATATAATGATCAGGATTCTCAAGGAAATCCTCTAGGTCTAGCAACAAACTTGGTAGCAGGTGCAACTTCTACTGGAACTTTAAAAGTAATTCTTCGACACAAACCTGAAAAAACAGAGAGTGGTGTTTCTTCAGGAGACATTACCAATGCAGGAGGAGAAACTGATATCGAAGTTACCTTTGATATTGATATTCAATAGTTTTTAATTTAGAATGTAAAGGTAGAGAGGTATGGGGTTCTCTATGCTTCTCTGCCTTTGCGTTCGATTAAAAAGATAAACCAGGATTCGATGAAGAAAATAATATTCTTATTTCTATCGATTTTATTTTTTCCAAAAATTATTCTCGCACAAGATTGTAACATTACATTTACGGGGTTGGTTTTAGATAAAGGGACGAATATTCCATTGGAGTATTCGACTATTTATTTAGAGAATATAGGAGAAGGAACCGTCTCTGATGAGCGCGGTTTTTTCGAAATAAAAAACATATGTCCTGCTGAATATCATGTCAAAATAAGTCATATTGGTTGTCATAGTGAAGAGTATTTTATCAAAATAGAAAAAGATACACTACTAAAAATTTACTTAAGCCATCATTCTGAATTATTGGACGAAGTAGTGATTCATGGAAGCCATGAAGATAACTCTACTGAATCAAGTCAAACGGTTAGTCGAGCGGATATTGCAAGTGAAAGCAATAAGAACCTTTCGGATATTTTAGAAAACATATCAGGAGTAAGTGTTTTAAAAAATGGGTCAGGTATTTCAAAACCTGTGGTTCATGGACTTTTTGGAAATCGAGTTGCGATATTAAATAATGGAATTACTCAGACTGGGCAACAATGGGGAAATGATCACGCTCCCGAAATAGACCCTTTCGTAGCAGACCATCTTTCAGTAGTGAAAGGAGCAAGTGCTTTAGCTTATGGAGGTAATTCATTAGGAAGTGTGGTACTAGTCGAAACGGATAATATTCAAGAAGATCCACATCTACATGGAGAGGTTAATTACACCTTGCAATCTAATGGCTGGGGGCATACTCTAAACACAACTGTAGAAAAAAATGGAAAGTTAGCTGCATGGCGACTCACCGGAACACTCAAGCGACAAGGTGATAATCGTACGCCCAATTATTTCTTGACAAATACAGGTAAGCAAGAAAATAATATAGCCTTACAGATAGAAAAACAATTTCACCCGAAATGGAAGACTGACTTTTACTATAGTCTGTTTAATACAAAAATTGGAATTTTACGAGGTTCGCATATTGGTAATTTGACAGATCTACAAGAAGCAATTGGAAGGAGTGAGCCTTTCTCAATAGAAGATAATTTTTCTTATGATATCGGATCTCCAAGACAAGAAGTGACGCATCATTTGGTGAAAGCGGAAACTAAATATTTGATGGATGATGAAAAAATTATCAAATTTAAATATGGCGGACAACTCAATAACCGAAAAGAATTTGATATACGAAGAGGAAGTAGTAGTGATCGACCTTCCTTAAATTTATCTCTTTTTTCTCATCATGGTGAAGTAGCTTATAATGGATTAGTTGGTGAAAAAATATTTTTAAAAGCAGGGGTTCAATTCGATATGATCGACAATGGAAATATTCCAGGAACAGGAGTTTCGCCTCTGATTCCAAACTATCGAAGCTACCAAACTTCTACTTATTGGATAGTTCAAAATGACCAAGCGGAAGAGTGGTTGTTTGAGTTCGGAGGAAGATTTAGTTTAAAACAATTGACAGTAAAAAGATTAACTCAAACCATACCAAGAGAAGTCGAAGTATTAGATCATCTATTTCAAAATTATGCTTTATCTACAGGTTTTCGATGGAAGAAAAATGATTTTTTTAAAACGAATTTTAACATCGGATATTTGTTGCGAGCACCTGAAGTGAATGAATTATATAGTTTTGGATTACATCAAGGGGTGAGTGGAATTGAAGAAGGAAATCAAAATATGGATGTCGAGAAATCCTTAAAAGCCCTGTGGTCATTAGATTTTAGAATTCAAAATAAATTCTTTGTGCAAGCTTTGGGGTATTTTCAAAACATTCAAGATTATATTTTTCTTGAGCCGCAAGAAGAATTTCGTTTGACAATTCGAGGAGCATTTCCTGTTTTTATATATAAGCAAACAGATGCAAATATTGCAGGTGTAGATTTGTTGTTAAAATACGAACCACAACAGAATTTAAATTTTATTGTAAAGTATGCTTTGGTTCGTGGCTATGATTTGACGGATGATATTGGCTTGGTCAATATTCCTTCAGACAATATTTTTTCTTCGATGACTTATACTTTTAAGGATCAAGAGAAATGGAAGAATAATTTTTTTACGATCAATGGACGATATGTTTTTCAGCAAAAAAGAATCATTGTTCCATCACAAGATTTCTTATTCCCGCCAGATGATTATTTTTTATTGGGTTTGCAAGTTGGGACGAATTATGAATGGCAGGAATCTAGTTTGAAAATTTCGCTTCGTGCGGAAAATTTATTGAATACAACTTATCGAGATTATTTGAATCGGTTACGATATTTTGCGGATGAGAATGGAGTGAATGTGAGTTTGAATTTGAATTATCGGTTTTGAGGAAAGTACTATCTTTATAGAAAAATACGAACGATGAAAAACGAAATTCTTCTTATTCCTGAAAAACCAGATTTGGAAAGAGACAACTTAGCTAAAGTGTGGGAACAATTAGGGGGAGAAGTGATGAGGATAGGAAAATTTTGGATAAAACCAGCAACTAAAAATAAACGTGTTTCCATTTATGGATATGATAGTTTCTGTTTAGTCTTAGCACAAATTCTAGAAATTGAAATGTTGATGCCTAAGGACGAGATGATTGCGAGTTTAGATTTTAAATATTTAAAAAGAAAAATAGAACTTTTTAAAGTTGGAGAAATTGGAAAAATATATTTTCCGAAATTTATCAAACCTGTTACTCCAAAACTTTTTAAAGCTCAAGTATTTGATTCAGCAGATGAATTAAAATCAAAAATTGAACACATTGAAGAAACTGAAATTTTAATTTGTTCTGATATTATTAAAGTGGAAAAAGAAGTACGTTCTTTTATTCTAAATCGAGAAATTAAAGATTTAGCATTTTATGAAGGAGAAGGAAATCTAGAGACACCTCTAAGATTTATTAAATTTTTTTTGAAGGAATGTGATGTTGATTTCCCGAGTACATTTGTATTAGATGTTGGATTTAATGAAAAATTAGGATGGTTTGTGATTGAGTTTAATTCGAGTTGGGGAGCAGGTCTAAATTTTTGCAATGCTGAAAAGGTAATTAGTTGTATTCGAGCAGCGACGATTAATTAAATACTCAACGTCACCACAGTTCCTTCCCCTTCCTTACTTTGCAAATAAATATTCCCACCATGCAATCGAATAATTTGTTGCGACAAACTTAATCCAATTCCTGATCCTTTTTCCTTCGTAGTAAAGAATGGAACAAAAATCTGATCCACCACATCTTGCGGAATTCCTTGACCATTATCGACCACTTGAATAGTTACTTTTCCCTGTGGAGTTTTGTCTACCAAGACTGAAATTTCAGGATTTTCCACACCTTCCAAAGCTTCGATAGCATTCTTAAAAATATTGATAAAAACTTGTTCCAACAAAATCGAATCAGCCATCAAATGGATTTCATGATATAGAAATTTCATATTCCATTTAATTCCTTTTTGTTTTAAGTCTTGCTCAAATAAATCTTTTGCCTCTTCAAAAAACTCATTCATATTGATCGACTTTAATTGTGGCGGCGGAATTCGAGTCAACTTTCGATAGGTCTCCGTGAAGGTCATCAAACTCTCACTTCGTTTTTGGATGATGCGAAATGCACCTCGTAATTGTTCCGCATCATCATCATCAATTTTTCCATCAGTAGGAATTAATTCGACAGCTGACGAACTCAAAGAAGCAATTGGTGCAATCGAATTCATAATTTCATGCGCTAAAAATCGAATTAATTTCTGCCAAGATTTTACCTCTTGATCCGATAATTCATTATGAATATTGTAAAAAGTATAAACCTTAATTTCTTCGTTTTTTATTTTTAAAATATAAACTTGAACCGCAATTTGGGAAATTTCATTTTGAATAGTTTCCTTGACCATCGTTCGTTCACCTGGTTTTATTTTTTCCAAAACTTCAAAAACGTTGGGCGTAATTTGTTGGAGTGATTCAAAGGTCGGGATATATGATTTATGTAAAAGTTGTTTGAGTGCTGCATTTATCATCAAGCATTTTCCATCTTTATCGGTACAAAAAATGCCTGTGTCCACATTACTGATGATCGTTTGCATCAATTGATTTTGCGCTTCTTGTTCTGAACGTAAGTGACGAAATTTATCAGTAATCAAATTAAATGCACTATACAATTCTTTGTGGGAATCGCCCATTTGCTCTGTCGCAAACCCTTGTTCAAAATCATTAAACTGAATCCCTAGTAAGAATTGAGATAAATCTGCATTGGTTTTATTTATCAAATTAAAGACACGCCAAAGGATCACAATCAACGAAGGAATTAAAATTACTAAGGCAAAAATATATTCCCGATTTATAGAAACGGATGCAATCCCCATCAACAATAATGTGATGATGACTAAGTTCAATAATACTTTTGTCTGGAATGTTTTAAAAAAATTCATGCTGTTTTGATTTAAGATTAAGGATACAGGGTTATGAATTTTCGCAAGTGCGTGTCATTCATAATCATTAATTTTTAATCCATAATCTATAACCCATATTTATCCATTCGGCGATAAAGTGCTGGTCGGGTCAATCCTAACTCTTCGGCCGCTTTCGAAATATTTCCTTGATGTTTGACCAAAGCTTTGCGCACTAAGATAGATTCCATTTCATCTAGATTTAACGTTTCCAATTCTTGTTCCTCTGCGGACTTGTTACTTTTTAAATTAAAATCGGCAGGCATCAGTTTTGAATTCTCGGATAAAATAATTGCTCGCTCGACGCTATGTCGCAACTCTCGAATATTTCCGGGCCAAGGATAACTGAGCATTTTTTTCAAAGTGTCCTTGTGGAAATTGAGGGACTCTTTAAAATATTTTTTCCGATAAAGCTGTAAAAAATGTTCGGCCAAAATGATAATATCTTCTCCTCGTTCTCGTAAAGGTGGAATTGAAATTTCGACAGTATTAATTCTATACAATAAATCTTGACGGAAAGTATTTTCTTGAATCATTTTTGCCAAAGGCATATTGGTCGCAGAAATAATTCTGACATCGACTGAAATCGGTGAAGCAGAACCAACTGGAAAAACTTGTTTGTTTTCTAAAGCTTGCAATAATTTTGGTTGCGAACTAATGGGCAAGTTTCCTATTTCATCCAAAAATAAGGTTCCACCTGAAGCTGCTGGAAACCTACCTGTTTTATCTTTATCCGCTCCAGTAAATGCTCCTTTGACATGACCAAATAATTCACTTTCAAAAAGCGTCTCCGTAATCGCACCCAAGTCTACACCCATAAAAATTTGATTTTCACGCCTCGAAAGTTTGTGAATCGTTCGAGCAATCAATTCTTTTCCGACTCCATTCTCTCCTAATAACAATACATTTGCATCAGTAGGTGCAACTTTTTGAATCATCTTTTTTAAATCTAAAATCGTTTGCGACTCTCCTAAGATTTCTCCAAAAGATTGATTAATATCCTGTTGTAAAAAACTTTTTTGCGAAGCGGCTTTTTTCAAAGCAAGATTAGATTGACTCAATTCGAGTGCTGCATTGACAGTTGCCAAAAGCTTTTCGTTGCGCCATGGTTTTTCGATAAAATCAGTTGCGCCAGTTTTAATCGAACCAATTGCCACCTCTAAATCGCTAAAGGCGGTCATCATAATTACAGGTAAATCAGGTTTGAGTTCTTTGATTTTTTTTAACCATAAAATTCCTTCTTCGCCTTTGGTTTGACTGACTTTAAAATTCATATCAAGCAATACAATTTCAGGATTGTACTGACTTAAAAGTCTAGGAATATGGTAAGGATTACTTTCTGAATAGACATGTGTGAAATGTTGTTTCAATAACATTTTTAATGAAAACAAAATGTCCTCTTCGTCATCGATGATAAGAATGGTGGCGTCTTTTTTCATAAACTTAAAAATATGATTTATGCTTTCAATTTTTTTTGCAAAAATAATAGAGGGAGATTTCTATGAATTTAGAAACTGATGTTGATCAGAATTTATTATCGCAATATAGAAAACAAAAATCAAACTGTCCAAAAATGTACATCGACAACTTTTGGACAGTTCTTATTTGGCAAGAAAAAAAACAGAAAAGGTTAGTTTTTTATAATTTGATCATACCATGATTTTGAAATCTCACCACGTTTATAATAATCTTCCACATCTCTAAAATCTCCTTTTTTACCATAATTTTCTTTCTTGATAATCTTCCCTTTTTCATCATAATAAATCCACTCGCCAACTCGGATTCGCCATTCTCGATAATTGCCTTTTGCTTTGATTTTTCCAGAAGGGTGAAATTTTTGAATTGGACCAGCAACTTTATTTTGTTGATAAGTCCCAACTTCTTTTAAGTTTCCATTTTCATAATAATTAATCCAAGTGCCATCGCCTAACCCATTTTGAAACTCTTGAATACTCGCATAATTTCCGTTGTCATATTTTCCAAACAAAACTCCTTCGTATGGTTTTTCTTCTCCTTTTTTGAAGTAACGATAAGCGCCATCTTTTCGCACTTGATAAGTATCCGCCATGGAAACCATTTCTTGGTTGGTGGTATCAATTTGGGAGAAAGAAGAAAAACTGGAGATCCAGAATGTGATGGAACAGATTAATATTTTTTTCATAATTTATTTTTTAAGAGTGAGTAAAATTGATTTCAGAAAACTTACGAGATTTTCAAGAGGATAGTTTTCGCACATGGTGGTTTGCTTTAGCTGACCTGAAAAAAGAGCGAAGCAAATTTTTCTCAAAAGAAAAGTAAGATTGTAGGCTCAATTTTTTAGGTCAGCTAAAGCAGACTACGAGATAACTGTCCATAAATGAACACCCATTGTACACTCGTGAACATAATTTTTTTATATTTTTAAAAATAAATTCATAACTAGCTATTAATCAAGTGTTTAAGTTATTGGCACCTACTTGGCACATATATTATCAAAATCGAACATAACCAATCAAAACTAGGATTTAACTATGGATGTAAAAATTGAAAAAAAGAATAGAATCTGGCAAAAAGCAATTATCGGCGTTTTGGCTCTAGGTTTTATTTCATGGATATCCTTCTCCTTTTACAAGTCTTCAGGAGCCAGCAAGCTCAATGTCAACCAAAGTCGAATCTTGGTTGATACGATTCACCAAGGTGTTTTCCAAGAATTTATTCCCGTAACTGGAAATGTGCAACCTATCAAATCAGTCATCATCGCTGCTGTCGAAGGTGGTAGAGTAGAAGAAAAATTGGTAGAAGATGGTGCAGCCGTTGCGGCAGGAACTCCGATTTTAAGATTGAGTAATTCAGATTTACAATTAAGTTACTTGAATCAGGAAGGTAACCTTATCGCTCAAATTAATCAGATTAGAAATATGAATTTACTGCAAGAACAACAACGATTGAACTTGCAAGAGACGTTTTTGGATGCGGAATATCGATTGGATATTTTGGGTAGAAGATTGGCTAGAGAAAAAGAATTGTATGAAGGAAGTGCGATTGCAAAAGTACAATATGAAGATACTGAATCAGAGTACAAAAGTTTGGTGAGAAGAAATGCCCTGCTGAAAAGAAGTATTGAAAAAGATTCTCTTTCGGGAGATATTCAAAAAGAGCAAATGAAAAACTCTTTGGATTTGATGGAACGAAATTTAGAAATTTCAAAAAAGAATTTAGAAAACCTTGTCGTCAAGGCACCAATCAAAGGGCAACTGTCAGGACTAAATATTGAGGTGGGAGAATTAATTCCAGAAGGTTCACAAATTGCACAAATCGATGACTTAAGTAATTTTAAAATTCGGGTTCGGATTGATGAATTTTATATTTCAAGAGTATTTCCAGAACAAGAAGGCTCATTCACTTTTGCGAATGAAGATTATCAATTGCGGATCACTAAAATTTATCCACAAGTAGTCAATGGAGGTTTCGAGGTAGATATGAGATTTATCAATAAAGTTCCAGAAGGGATTCGAAGAGGACAATCAGTAACGGTTAAATTACAACTATCGGCAGAACAAGAAGCTCTTTTAGTTAAGAGAGGAGGATTCTATCAATCGACAGGTGGCAACTGGGTTTATATTTTAAGTCAAGATGGATCGAAAGCGATCAAAAGAGAAATCAGAATAGGAAGACTAAATCCTAATTACTATGAAGTTGTAGATGGATTGCAACCAGGAGATATCGTCATTACATCAAGCTATGAAAATTTTGGGGAGAAGGATGAGTTGATCTTGAAGGATTGATGAATTACACTTGCTTGTGAAAATCATAATTGTAACATTTTTAGTTTTACAGAAATAAATTTTAAGACACCTCTTAATTTTTTCAACCAAAAAATTCCCTATCAGGGGCTAGGGGCAAAACAATTCTAACAATGATAATACGTACTAACAATTTAAACAAAGTTTACCGAACTGACGAAGTGCAAACGACTGCACTTAATGATCTTTCAATCGAAATTAACCAAGGCGAATTTGTTTCCATTATGGGGCCGTCCGGTTGTGGGAAATCTACTTTGATGAATATTTTGGGAATGATTGATAGCCCATCTTCAGGCGAGTATTTTTTCATGGAAAATGAAGTGGGTGGCCTTTCCGAACGAAAGCGATCCGACGTCAGAAAAAACAACTTGGGATTCGTTTTTCAAAGTTTCAATTTGATTGATGAGTTGACAGTTTTTGAAAATGTGGAACTCCCGATGATGTACACTAAGGTTCCTTCGGCTGAACGTAAGAAAAGAACAGAAGCACTCCTCGAAGAAATGAATATGATGCATCGTCGAAATCATTTTCCTCAACAACTTTCAGGTGGGCAACAACAAAGAGTTGCAGTTGCAAGAGCTATCGTCAATAATCCAAAATTAATTTTGGCAGATGAGCCTACTGGAAATTTGGATAGTGCGAACGGAGATGATGTGATGAAAATTTTGGCAGACTTAAATTCAAAAGGAACGACAATCGTCATGGTAACTCACTCGCAATATTGTGCAGAATTTGGCAATAGAATAATTCGATTGTTAGATGGACAAGTGGTGACGGAGAATGTAGTGAGACAATTTTTATAAAATTTTTAAACGTAGAGATGCAAAGTCGCAGAGACTTTTAAAACTCTGCGACTCAGCATCTCTGCGTTAAAAAAAAATCAAAGACATGATTCAATTAAAAAATATAGAACGATATTATAAAAGTGGTTTCCAAAAAAGTTGGGTACTCAAAGGAATTAATCTTGATGTCAAACAAGGAGAATTTATCACTATCATGGGTGACAGTGGAGCTGGTAAATCTACTCTTCTTCAAATCATCGGAATGCTCGATGCAGCCAACAAAGGAGAGTATAATTTCTTCGATGAAGAAGTCCATCGCTTCAATGAAAAAAAGCGAACCGAGCTTTATAAACACTACATCGGTTTTGTTTTTCAAGCCTATCATTTGATTGACGATTTGACTGTATATGAAAATATCGAAACGCCTTTAATCTATCGAGGTATCAAAAGTAAAGA